>CACLZS010000001.1 GCA_902611465.1 uncultured Pelagibacteraceae bacterium
ATTTAGCTGATGTGTGATTGTATTTTTACTTATTTCAAAAATTCCTATTTTTCCCATAAATTTATTTTTTTTATAAAATATTTTCTTTGAAATATTAAAATCATTTTCATAAATTAAAAAATAAACCAAACCAATTAAATCATAGCTTAAAAATGAAAGTTGATCGCCATCCAATCCATAAGTATTCTTGAATTCATTCATAAATATTTCATAATTAATTTTATTTATAGAGGGAAAATAAATTGGATGAAGAGAATTTTCTTTTAAAAGACTTTCATCAAACCACTGATTTAACGTTATATAAGAAATTCTCTTTGATGAGACATCCGTGTATAAAAGAGATGTAGCAACACTTTTTAAATTTTCATCAAAATCTGCAATAACAACTGAGTCAAAATTTATATTTCCAAGGGTATCTTTTTTTTTTAAGCTTTGAATTTTTTTATCTTTGTCTTTAAATGATAATCCTTCTATTCTTTTTATTTCATTTTTAAGATTATTTTTTCTTACTTGATAATTTGTTAAATTTTCAATTTGTTTAGTGAGTTTAGTTGGTTCTCTATCATAATAAAATACTTTTTTATGTTTGATTTTAGTTTTATTGATTGCCTGTTCTATTTCATTTTTAAATTGTGACTTAGGTATTAAAAAAATACTATTTGATAAATTATTTATATCACTAAATTTTTTTATTGTTTGTAATTGCGATATCGCATTAACTCCTGCACTAATTACATTTTTTGGATTATCGATTAATTTGTTTGTGAAAGATATAAAAGTTACATTTTTTAAGTCATCAAGATATTTAATACTTTCATTAAATACTGGTCCAATAATTATTCTTACACCATTTTTATATAACTCTTTAGATACTTTTAAAGCATCAATAGGATTCGATTTTGTATCTTTCGGAATTATCTCAATTCTATCATCATTTATTTTGTTTATTGCTAATCTAGTTGATTTTATAATTTTTTCTCCAATTAAAGAATTTTCACCACTTAAGGGAACTATTAATCCAATCTTAATTTTTTCTGAAGCAAAAACATTTTGATATGTAAAGAATATACTCAATGTAAAAAATAACAATTTAATAAAAGTTTTCATTTAAGTTTTAATAATATATTTAAATAAAGAAGTCATATGAATCTAAATAACAATAAATTTAAACCAGGGCTATATTGTGTTGCTACCCCAATTGGAAATATGAGTGATATTTCATTTAGAGCTATTAAAATCCTTCAGGAGTCTGATTTAATCTTATGTGAAGATACAAGGGTTTCGAAAAAAATACTTCAAAAGTTCGAAATAAATAAAAGACTTATTTCAAATCATAAATTTAATGAAAATAAAAATTTAGAGAAGGTTATAGAAGTACTGAAAAATAATAAAATAGTATCTATGGTTTCTGATGCAGGTACACCTGCTGTTTCAGATCCTGGTAAAATATTAGTTAAAGAGTGTATTAAAAATAAAATTAATATTTTTCCTATTCCGGGTGCATCAGCGGTAAGTTCAGCAATATCAATAAGTGGGTTTTCTGACAATTTTTATTTTTGTGGATTTCTTCCAGAAAAACAAACTCAAGTTAAAAAATTATTTAAAAATTTATCTTTGCTTGATAGCTCAATTATTTTTTTTGTCTCACCAAGTAAACTTGATAAAAGAATAGTTGATATAAAGGAATTTTTTTTAGATAGAAATATAGTTATTTGTAGAGAAATTACAAAATATCATGAGGAATATATTAGAACCTCAGTAAAAGAATTATCAAATGTTAATTTTTCAAGAAAAGGTGAGATAACAGTTGTTATTTCTGAAGTAAATAAATCAAGATTAAGTTTTAAAGAACTTCAAGAATCAGATAAAAAAAAAATTAATAAATTAATAAATAAAATGTCAATTAAAGATATTGTAAAAAAAGTTTCACAGGATAGAGAAATTCCAAAAAAACTTATCTATAATTATTGTCTTAGTTTAAAGCATGAAAATTAAAAAAATCATAATTTTAATTAGTTTGGTGTTCATTACCAGTTGTGTTGGATACTCTTCTACAGGGGTTTTGGGAACTGGAGTTTCAATTGCATTAGACCCTAGAAGTCTTGGAACGCAAATAGATGATTCTATAATGCAACAAAATCTTAGAGCGAGATTAATATCAGCAGACAAAAGCTATATAATTTCAGTAAAAACTAAAATTCTTGATGGGCGGATCTTTCTTACAGGTAAAGTAAATTCTGTTGAAGACAAACTAAAAATTACAAAGTTGGCTTGGGAAATAAAGGGAGCAAGATCAGTAAATAATGATTTACAAATTAAAGAAAAATTTGATTTTAAAAGATCTGCAAAAGATATTCTTATAACCTCACAACTGAGAGCAGCTATGATAGGTAACAAAAAAATTAAATCAGTTAACTATAATATCGATACTTATAAGAAAATTATTTATGTTTATGGTATAGCTCAAAATAAAACAGAAAGAGATGAGATTTCTAAAGAAGCTAAGCAGATTCTAGATGTTGAGGATGTAATTACTAGTATATTTTTAGTTGATGATCTTAGAGTTGTTAAAAAATAAATATAAAATTAATTTGTCTTCTTATATTTAATTACTCCAGCAGAATATGCAGCAACAGATGCTAAATCTAATATTTCGGAAGTAGAAGATCTCAAAGGTGCAATTTCTATTGGTTGAGCAAGACCAATTAATAGTGGACCAATAACCTTAGCACCTCCTAATGATTTCATGATTTTATAAGAAATTGCAGCACTATGTTGACCTGGCATTATTAAAATATTTGCATTTCCTACAATTTCTGAAAATGGATATAAATCAGAATATTCCTCATTTAGTGCTACATCAGGTTGCATATCACCATCAAACTTAAAATCTACTTTTCGATTTTTTAATATTTCTACAGCATCTCTTATATGTTTCGTTCTACTAGTTATTGGTTGACCAAATGTTGAATGAGATAAAAAAGCAACTTTAGGATCAAATCCAAATAATCTCACAACTCTTGCTGACGAAATTGCTATATTAGCTAATTCCTCAGAGGAAGGATATTCATTTACTGACGTATCTCCAATAAAAACTGTTTTACCCTTGCTAACTACCATATTTAATCCAAACATTATTTCTCCCTCTCTTGGTGGAATAACTTTTTTAATTTTTTCCAATGACTGAGAATATCTTCTAGTGTTGCCTGTTACCATTGCATCTGCATCTCCACATTCAACCATACATGATGACCAAATAACTCTATCATTTCTTATCATTCTATCACAATCTCTCTCTAGTAAACCGTGATCTCTGTGCAACTTCTTAAAAAGAAATTTTACATATTTTGCTCTCAATTTTTTGTCAGTAGAATTAACAATTTTTATATCTAAGTTTTCTCCATACCCAATTTCTTTTAGTCTTTGTTTGACCACATTCTCTTTTGCAACAATTATTGGAGTTCCCAAGCCACCATTTTTAAATGCGATTGCAGCTTTAAGTGTATTTTCATCTTCACCATCAGCAAACACAACAGTTTTTTGATTTTTTTTGACCTTAGAATTTATCCCTTGCAGAATAGTTACTGAGGGATCCAATCTTTGTTTTAATTGTTCCGAGTATAAATTAAAATTTTCTATTTTTTTTCTAGCAACTCCAGTTTTAATTGCAGCTTTTGCTACTGCTACTGGGATTACACTTATGAGTCTTGGATCAAATGTAGATGGAATAATATAGTCTTTTCCATACTTAGGTCTGTCTCCTCCCATTGCTGCTGCAACTTCATCAGGAACTCTTTCTCTAGCTAATTTAGCAATTGCATTAGCTGCAGAAATCTTCATTTCTTCATTTATTGTTTTTGCCCTTACATCTAGTGCCCCTCTAAATATATAAGGAAAACCAAGTAAATTATTAACTTGATTTGCATAATCTGATCTACCAGTTGCTATTATTGCATCTTTTCTAATTTTATAAGCTTCTTCTGGTAAAATTTCTGGATCAGGGTTAGCGCATGCAAATATAATTGGATTTTTGGCCATTTGTTTAATCATTTCTTTTTTTAGAATTCCAGCTGACGACAATCCTAAAAAAACATCTGCATTTTTTAACGCATCACTTAAAGTCTTACTTTTTGTTTTTTTTGCATACCTTAATTTCCACTTGCTCAATCCTTTTCTATCAAAACTAATTACTCCTTTACTGTCTATCATCGTTAAATTATTTTTTTTTACTCCCAATTTTAAAAATAGATCTGAGCAAGCCATAGCAGATGCTCCAGCACCATTTACAACAACCTTTATTTTAGAAATTTTTTTTTTTGTAATATGTATTGAATTAATGAGTGCTGCTGAGGTTATTATTGCTGTTCCGTGTTGGTCATCATGGAATACAGGTATATCAAGTATTTTTTTTAAATTTTCCTCAATTATAAAACATTCTGGGGCAGCAATATCTTCAAGATTAATACCTCCAAAACTGACAGCAAAATTTTTTATACTATTAACTATTTCCTTGGGATCTTTGCTATCAATTTCTAAATCAATAGCATCTATATCTGCAAATCTTTTAAATAATACTGCTTTACCTTCCATTACAGGTTTTGATGCAATTGCTCCCAAGTTTCCTAATCCTAAAATTGCTGATCCATTACTAATTACGGCAACTAAGTTGCCCTTAGTTGTATAATCGTAGGCTTTTTCAGGGTTCCTGTAAATTTCTTTAACTGGTACTGCAACACCTGGAGAGTATGCTAAAGCCAAGTCCCTCTTTGATGTCATTGGTTTTGATGAATTTATCTCAATCTTGCCAGATTTATTTGAATTGTGAAATTCTAGAGCCTCTTTATCTGAATAATGTTCAATTTTGTTTTTTTTCATTAGCTAAATTAAATATACTATTAAGGTAAATTTAGGACTAATATGATTTATGAACCTCATTAAGTCAACAAGCACATTTAGTCTATTTGTTTTGCTTAGTAGGGTTCTAGGTTACGTAAGAGACTTTTTTATAGCAATATATCTTGGTTCAGGACCTTTAGCAGATGCCTTTTTTGTAGCTTTTAGAATTCCAAATACTTTTAGAAGATTATTTTCAGAGGGAACTTTTAATGCTGCATTTGTTCCATCTTATTCTTCAGAACTTCTTAAAGGAAAAAAAAAAGCAAACACATTTGCAAATACGATTTTTAATTTATTGTTGTTGGGGTTGTTCTTTACAATCCTAATAATTGAAATATTTATGCCAGCATTTATTAAAATAATTGCACCAGGTTTTTCAAATGACCCACAAAAATTAAATATCGCAATTGATTTAACTAGAATAACATTTCCATTCTTATTTTTTATTAGCCTTGGATCATTTTTTTCAGCAATTTTAAACTCTCATAATAAATTTGCAGCAGCAGCTGCAGCGCCAATTATTCTTAATATAATGTTAATAATTTGTCTGTCATATGCTGAAAATTTAAATGACAATTTGGTTTATTACTTATCATATGTAGTCACTTTTGCTGGCCTTATTCAATTTATTTTTTTATTAATATTTGTTAAAAAATATTTTGTAATAAACATAAATTTTAATTTAAAAATAAATAAGAAAGTCAAAAACTTTTTTAGTAAACTTTTACCAAGCATATTTTCATCAGGTGTAACCCAAATAAATATCTTAGTCGGAACAATTATTGCTTCATTTCAAGCAAGCGCTGTTTCATATTTGTATTATGCTGATAGAATTTATCAAATAAATTTAGCAATTGCTGGTATTGCAATAGGTACAGTAATACTCCCAAACCTTAGTCGACATATTAAAAGCAATAACTCGTTAAAAACGAGAGAACTACAAAATAAAGCTTTAGAATTGAGTTTATTTTTAAGTTTACCGGCATCACTTGCTCTAATCGTTGGTTCAGAGCAAATAACATCTGCTTTATTTGGATATGGTTCTTTCGACAAGGTAAGTGTTAGTAATTCTGCAAAAGCTTTATTTTATTTTTCTTTTGGGCTGCCAGCATTTTCTTTGATCAAAATATTTTCAACCTTTTTATTTGCAAGAAATGATACTAAAACACCATTTAAATATTCTTTGATTTCTGTAATTTTAAATATCATAATTAGTCTGATGTTTTTTTCAAAGGTTGGATTTATTATAATACCAATCGCAACTACAATCTCCTCATGGTTTAATGGAATTATCTTATTAATTTTCGTAATTAATAAAAATTACTTTAAATTTAGTTCAAATTTTATTATTCAAATATCAAAAATTATTTTCTCAAATATAATTGCAATTTTCATATTTTATTTTTTGATAAATCTTTTAGAAAGCTCATTAGTTTATGTAAATAATTATAAATTTATTTTTATTGTTTTAATTGTTTTATCAACTTTTGTTTCATACATTGGAATTTCAATTATTATAAAAACCTTTAAAATTTCAGATATTAATTTAAAGTATTAAAAAATGTCCAAAAAAATATTCTCTGGTGTTCAGCCTACTGGCAATCTTCATTTAGGTAACTACCTTGGAGCTATTAAAAATTTTGTAGATTTAAATAATGATAATCAAAATGAATGTATTTTTTGTGTTGTAGATTTACATGCAATTACTGTTAAGCAAGATAAAGATCAATTAAAGAATAATATTCGTGAAACAACTGCAACATTTATAGCAAGCGGCATTGATCCAAGTAAAAGTATTATTTTTAATCAATCAAAAGTTCATGCACATACAGAGGGCTCATGGATTTTGAGTTGTATGGCTCCAATGGGTTGGCTAAATAGAATGACACAATTTAAAGAAAAAGCTGGAAAGGATAAGGAAAAGGCTTCAGTTGGTTTGTATATTTATCCTATATTAATGGCTAGTGATATATTACTTTATGATGCTACACATGTACCTGTAGGAGAAGATCAGAAACAGCATTTAGAATTAACAAGAGACATAGCTCAAAAATTTAATAAAGATTTTGACTGTGAAGATTTTTTAAGGGTACCAGAACCATTAATAAAAAAAGATTTTTCAAGAATCATGAGTTTAAAAGACGGTTTAAAAAAAATGAGTAAATCAGATCCATCAGATCTTAGTAGAATTAATTTAACCGATACAAAAGACGAAATTATAAATAAAATTAAAAAAGCTAAAACAGACTCTTTTTCTCTTCCCAATGAAGAACACAAATTAAAAGATAGGCCAGAAGCTGAAAATTTACTTGGAATATATTCTAGTGTTTTAAATCAAACTTTAGATAAAACCTTAGATGAATTTGGTGGAAAAAATTTTTCAGATCTAAAAAGTCAATTAGCAGAAGTTTTATCAAGTAAAATTTCCCCAATTTCCAACGAGATAAAAAAATTAGTCAATGATCGAAATTATTTAGATAAAGTTCTTGTAGAAGGATCAAATAAGGCTGAAGAAATCGCAGGAAAAAAAATAAAAGAAATGAAGAAAATAATAGGATTTTAAATTCTTTAAATTTAAGAATTTATCGCTATATAAGAAGTATGTTTATTCGAACTCAGGAAACTCCAAACCCAAATTCTCTTAAATTTCTTCCAGGTAAAAGGGTATCAAACGATGGGCCCTACGAATTTTTAAATGTGAACCAAACAGAAATTCCTTTATTAAAAAATATTTTATCAATTAATGGTGTTTCAGGAATATTTTTGAGTGAGGATTTTATATCAATAAATAAAATTCAAGATGAAAAATGGGAAAATATAAAGCATATTGTTATTTCACATTTAAACGAATTCTATGATGAAGGTAATGAGTTTATTATAAATAAAAAGTCAGAAACAACCGATAGCAATGATTATAGTGAGATTGAAAATAAAATTATTAAAATATTAGAAACTAAAATTAGGCCAGCTGTAGCGAGAGATGGTGGAGATATAACATTTAAAGAATTTAAAGATGGAAAAGTTACAGTTATGTTAAAAGGTAGTTGTTCTGGATGCCCCTCTTCAACTTTAACTTTAAAACAAGGCGTCCAAAACCTACTTTGTCATTACATTCCAGAAGTTAAAGAAGTTTTAGCTGTATAATATCACTTCTATCAATTATAAGAATTAAAAATAGTTATGAAAAAAATAAGTTTTGGAAAAAAACAAGATAATAGTAATCTAAATTTCTTTAAAACTTTGTTAACAAGTTTAGCTATAATTTTAGTATTCTCAATTTTACCAAATTTAGTTAGTTTTATTAAAAATAATTTTAAATCAAATGAAGTTGTCCTTAATTCCTCAAAACAAAGTTTTCAGGAAATATTAGATAAGCAGAATAAAAAAAATAAAATAATAAAAGATACTATAAAAGATAGATTTTCATGGAATATTTTCGAAGACATTGATGTTTTCGGTAAAGATGAAGAGGATAAAGATCCTCAAAGATTGAGTGCCTCAACAATTGAAGAACTATTTAGAGATAATGAATATGATCTCGATACTGTTAAAAAAACTAAATTAGTCAATGTAGGCAATCAATTAACAAAGCTTCCTAAAGAACTAAAAAATATTGAAAGTCCCAAAAAAAGAAAAAAACTATTTATTAAAATTGTACTACCATTGATTATTGAAGAAAATCTTAAAATAAGATTTGATAGAAAAAAACTTTTTGAAATTTTAAATAAAAATAACACCTCATCACGTGATAAAGCTTGGGTTGAACTTAAATTTAAACAGTATGGTATTAAAAATAATGATTTAGCAAAACTTAAAATAAGAATGGATGAAATTCCAGTTTCATTAGCAATAGCTCAAGCTGCAAAAGAAACTGGTTGGGGAAGTTCGAGATTTGCACAAGAAGGTAATGCATTATTTGGGCAGTGGACTTGGTCTGGTGAAGGTATTAAGCCTTTAGAAGTTGAAAAAGATAAAAAACACAGAGTCGCAAAGTTTAAAATTTTGAAAGCTTCTGTAAGAGCTTATCAAAGAAATTTAAATACACATCCTAGCTATAAAGAATTTAGGATTGAGCGAGCAATTCAAAGAGATAATGATGAAAAGTTAGACAGTTTAAAACTAGTTAATTTTTTAGAAAAATATGCTGAAACAGGCAAAAAATATACAGAAGTTCTTAAAGAAATTATTAATCAGAATTCTTTAACTGATTTTGATGATGTAGATATTTTACCAACAAGTTTAAAAATGAAGAATCTAATTTAGAGTAAATTGAGTTCCAAACCATCTCCATCCATCTTTATCTTGCATTGAACAATTAATTCTCCCTCTTCTTGGTAAAAATTTTTCAGTAAATATAACTTCAATTTTATCTTTTTTATAATTTAGTTTAGAGTTTTTCCAATCACCACCTTCATTTGAAAAGCAATTTATTTTATTAATTTTAGGTTGATCATTAAAAAATTCTATTACTAGTTTAGGTGGATTGTTAGTATCTTCCAAAAATTTTTCTTCTGGAGTTATAACTTTATATTGAATTGGCAAAAGATTAATTAAAAATTTAAATCTTTCAAGGTCTCCATATTTCTCATTTATTGGAAATCTAGGTAACTCATATTTATCTTTATTTAAATCTATAACTCCTGAATGTTGTCCAAAAGCATAGTCAAATTTTTCAGTAATATATTTTTTTTGTTCTAAACTATACTCTCCGAACGGATATGAAAAAAACTTAGAATTATAGCCAAGATTTTTCTCAAATATTTTTACTGATTTAAGAATATCTTTTTCAAATTTTTCAAAATTATATTTTACTAAGTATTCATGTGAATGTGAATGATTTCCTATAAATACAAAATCTTCATTTGATATCTCTATAATTTCATCCCAATTCATATAACCTTTATTACCTACAGCCTCTGTTGAAACAAATAAAATGAAAGGGATCTTGTCTTTTTTTAGAATTGGCCATGCATTTAAATAAAAAGAGGAGAATGCATCATCAATAGTAAGTAAAATTTTTTTTTCTTCACTTACTTTATTAAACTCTAATTCAAAGTTTTTCGGATTTAAAAAAGAAAAATTATTTTCTCTGATAATATTTAAATGTTCTTGAAATACGTCAATTTTTATATTGGTAGAAGGATATTTATTTTCTTCAAATCTATGATACATCAAGGCTAAAATTCCCTTTTCTTTAGGTTCATATTTTTTGTTTACAGGATCTGCGTAAGCATTTAAAAAAAATAAGAAAATAATGATAAATTTGATAATTGATGCGGCTAAGGAAGAAATTGTTTTTGTGATCATCGCTGATAAACAATCATATACTAGCAAACATATAAACAGTAGAGAAAACTTTGATAATTTTATGAAACTACTTTTGAAATTTTTGAATATAAAAAAAATTAAAATAAGTGATATTCATAGAATATTTGTCAATTTGGGACCTGGTAAATTTACCAGTCTCAGAATTTCCTTATCTGTAGCCAAAGCTATTTGTTTGGCAAACAGTGCGTCTTTGTTTGGATTTAAATCGCATGATTTAATTAATAAAAATTATAAAAATTTAATAAAATTGGATATAAATAAAAGTTTGATAAAACCTGTATATTCAAGTTAGAATAAATTATGAGTGAAACTATAGAACAAATTTGCCTGAAGAAAGGTGTCAAACTCACTGATCAAAGAAAAATAATTGCTAAAGTTTTATCTGAGTCAAAAGAAGTTTATGGTGAGTCTGATCATCCTGATGTCGATGAATTATACCAAAGAGTTTCTAAGCTAGATTCAAAGATAAGTATCGCTACAGTTTATAGAACAGTTAAGCTTTTTGAGGAATCTGGCATATTGACTAAGCACGATTTTAAAGGTGGAAAAGCAAGATATGAAAAATTAGTTGAAAGTCATCACGATCATCTTATTGATATTAAATCAGGAGAAATTATTGAGTTTGTTGATGAAGAAATAGAAAAATTACAAAAAAAAGTTGCAGAAAAGTATGGATATAACTTAGTAGATCATAAATTAGAGCTTTATGGAATTAAAAAAAAGTAAATGATAGATACTTTAGAATTTTTTTAAAAGCTAAAATATGCTAAATGGAAAAATCTTCATAAAAACTTTTGGTTGCCAAATGAATGAGTATGATTCAAATAGAATCTATGATTCTGTAAGTAAGTTGGGTTTTACAAAGACTACAAATCAATCTAATGCAGATTGTTATATTTTAAACACGTGTCACATTCGTGATAAAGCTAAAGAAAAAGTTTACCATGAAATCGGTAGAGTTAAAAAACTATATAGAGATAAAAAAAAACCAATAATGGTAGTTGCAGGTTGTGTTGCACAGGCTGAAAATGAAGAAATGGTGAAGAGGGAGCCATATATAGATATTGTATTAGGTCCTCAATCATATCACAAAGTTAATGAATTGTTAAAAAATCATATTGCAAATTTAAAACAAGAGGAAACAGAATTTGATACTATTTCAAAGTTTGGATATTTTGATCAAATAAAAAACAATGATAACAAAATATCTGCTTTCTTAACTATTCAAGAGGGATGCGATAAGTTTTGTCATTTTTGTGTAGTCCCATATACAAGAGGACCTGAGTATTCTAGACCATTTAAAAATATCATAGCAGAAGCAGAACAATTAATAGAAAACGGTGCAAAAGAAATTACATTACTTGGTCAAAATGTTAATGCTTACTCATACAAAGAGAACTTTAAAGAGTTTAGAATATCTAATCTAATAAAACATTTAGACCAATTTTCAGAATTAGAAAGAATTAGATATACGACTTCGCATCCAAGAGATATGACAGATGATCTAATTAATTGTTACTCTTATAGTAATAAATTAATGCCATTTGTTCATTTACCCATTCAAAGTGGTTCAAATAAGATGTTAGAGTTAATGAACAGAAAACATACTGTTGATGATTATTTAAAAGTTTATGAAAAATTAAAGAAAATCAATGCAGAGATAGAATTTTCTAGCGATTTCATTATTGGTTATCCTGGAGAAACTCAAAAGGATTTTGAAGATACATTCGAACTGATAAAAAAAATTAAATTTATAAATTCTTTTTCTTTTATTTTTAGTCCTAGACCTGGAACAAAAGCTGCAAAATTAGAAATGATTGAAAAAAATATTGCCAAAGAGAGACTGACATTAATTCAAGAGGAATTATTTAATAATCAAATAGAAATTAATAAATCATTGGAAAATAATACAATTAATGTACTTGTTGAAAATAAAATGGAAAAACAAAATAAATTATTTGGAAGAAATAAATATATTTCACCTGTAATTTTTGATGGAAATGAAAATCTTATTGGCAAAGTTGTAAAAGTAAAAGTTCAAACTAGTAATCAGAATACTTTATTTGGTCTATTAGATAAAAAAATGGAAGCTGCTTAAATTGACTAACTTAATCAAAAAAAATATTACTTCTGAATTAAAATATGTATATTCTGAAAATAATACTTTAAGTATAATATTTCAAAATAATGATTTGTTACTTGGTGTAGCAGGTGAGTTTAATAATAATTTAAAGGAATTAGAGAAAATTACAAACACCAGCTTATATTCTAGAGGGAATTCTATCCTAGTAAAAAGTGATCCAGAAAAAAATAATTTGATCAAAAATGCTATACAATTTTTGACTGAACAGTTTTTAAATAATGGAACAATTGAAAAAAAAGATATAATTTCCTCCATAAACGAATTTATGATTGACGAAAAAAATAATACTGAAAAAAAAGTAGAATATATAATTAAAACTCCAAAAAAATCTGTAATACCAAGGTCTGAAAGGCAGAAGGATTATGTGAGAGCTTTAAGGGAATCTGATATAATTATTTCAGCTGGCCCAGCTGGAACTGGTAAAACTTTTTTAGCAGTTGCCATAGCACTAACAATGTTATTAGACAAAAAAATAGAAAGAATTATTTTATCAAGACCTGCTGTTGAAGCTGGAGAAAGACTTGGATTTTTACCTGGTGATATGAGAGAGAAAGTTGACCCATATTTAAGACCATTATACGATTCTTTGTATGATCTATTAGATTTTGAAAAAATACAAAAAAAAATTGAAGTTGGTGATATTGAAATAGCTCCACTAGCATTTATGAGAGGTAGAACTTTAAAAAACTCATTTGCAATTCTTGATGAAGCACAAAACGCAACTGATACGCAAATAAAAATGTTTTTAACTAGAATAGGAGAAAATTCAAAGATAGTGATCAATGGAGATCCTTCACAAATTGATCTGCCAAATAAATCCCTTTCGGGACTACATAGATCAAAAAAATTGCTTGGACATTTGAAAGAAATTTCAGTAGTTGATTTTGATCATAAAGATGTGGTTAGACATCCACTGGTATCAAAAATTGTTAAGGCATATTCTGATCACAGCTCTAACGAATGATAAAGGCTAATGTAATATCTAGCCATTTAGATTGGAAAAGAGTTATAAAAAGGCCAAATGATTATTTAAAAAATAGACTCAAAATATTATCCAATACGCCCTTCTTTAAAACAAAAAAACATGAATTTTCAATACTCTTAACCAACAATAAAGAAATGAAACACTTAAACTTTAAATTTAGAAAAAAAAATAAAACTACTGATGTTTTATCTTTTCCAACTAACATAAAAGATAAAAAAAAAATATATGTTGGTGATATAGCTATTAGTTATGAAATTATCAAAGAGAGATCAAAAGATACAAATTTCTTTATAGAGTTTGACAAAATTTGGGTACATGGGTATTTACATCTAATTGGTTACGATCATAAGAAATTAAATGATTATAAAAAAATGCTTAAAAAAGAAAAATTAATATTAAAATATTTTAATAAAAAAAATTGACATTAGTATATAATAACAAAATTATATTATATCTAATCGTTTTTTCGCTTGGTTTAATTTCCTCATTTAGTCTTCCACCTTATAATTTATTTTATATAAATTTTTTTTCATACTCAGTTCTACTGTGGATTTTGTTATTTAATTCAAAAGAAAAATTTGTTTCATTTAAAATTGGTTGGATATTCGGTTTTGGATACTTTATTTCCAATTTATATTGGATAACACATTCGCTTACATTTGAGGATATTTTTAAACCTCTAATACCATTTGCTTTAATTTTAATTCCTTTATTTTTAGGATTATTTTACGGATTTTCGACATTACTTTTTGCATTTTTAAATCCAAAGAAAAATCTTCTATCAATTTTAATATTAGGTACTTCTTTGTCGATATTTGAGTTTATAAGAAGTTTTATATTAGGTGGTTTTCCCTGGAACTTAATTGCATTCAGTTTTGTTAATTATTTAGAATTTATCCAATTACTTTCTATTACTGGAACTTATGCATTTAATTCAATAATTATATTATTATTTTTATTACCTACTACTTTATTTTTTGACATCAAAAAAAAAATAAAAATAAGTATTTTAATTTTTTCTATATTTTTATGTTTTACAAATTATTTCTGGGGAAATCTAAATTTAAGAAAACATGACTTATCAGAAAAAAAAGATCTAGGATTTACTATTAAGGTAATTTCACCAAAAATAAATATTGATAGATATTTTCAAAATGAAAATCCAAGTGAATTTATCTCCGAATTAATAAATATTTCTGAACCCAATCCATCAAATGAAACAATATTTATTTTTCCAGAGGGAATTCTCTCAAGTATTTATTTTGAGGATATAAATAAATTTAAAACTCTTTTTTTAAATAATTTTTCAGAAAAACATAAGATTATTTTGGGTATGAATATATATGAAAAACAAAAAGTTTATAATTCTCTTTTAGTATTAGACAATGAGCTCAATATTTTGGAAAAATACTACAAAAATAAATTAGTACCATTTGGAGAGTTTTTACCATTTGAAAAAATATTAGGTAATGTAGGATTTAAAAAAATCACTCAAGGTTATCAGTCCTTTTCTGCAGATAAACGAAGAGATATAATTAGGTTGAATAATTTTAATTTTATACCACTTATTTGTTATGAAATAATTTACTCTGGTAAAATATATAGAGGTGAAAATAATTACGATTTTATTTTAAATATATCTGAGGATGGTTGGTTTGGAAATTCTATTGGTCCTTACCAACATTATTATCATTCAATTTTTAGGTCAATTGAGGAAGGTAAATCCGTCGTTCGCTCATCAAACAATGGGATTTCAGCTTTTATCAATCCAAAAGGGCAAGCAATTGATATGATTCTAACAACTGACAAGGGATTTATCGAAATTAACTCTTTTAAAAAGTCCAATAAAACAATCTTTAGTTCTTTCGGCAACAAGATCTTCTTTTATTTTCTCTTTATTTATATTAGTTTAATTTTTTTTTTAAAACTACGGGAGAATAAATGAAAAAAAATTTCTTATTTACAAGTGAGTCAGTGTCCGAAGGACACCCAGACAAAGTTTGTGACAGAATTTCAGATATGGTTGTGGATACTTTTTTAGCATCAGAGCCCCAAGCAAGAGTTGCTTGTGAAACTTTAACAACAACAAACAAAGTTGTATTAGCTGGAGAAGTAAGAGGACCTGAACTTAGAGAAGATGAACTAATTTCAAAAGTGAGAGATTGTATTAAAGATATAGGCTACGATCAAGATGGCTTTTCTTGGAAAGAACAAACAAAAATTGAGACTCATTTACACTCACAGTCAGCTGATATTGCTATGGGTGTAGATTCTGCAGGAAATAAAGATGAAGGCGCAGGAGACCAAGGAATTATGTTTGGTTACGCTTGTAATGAAACAGATGTTTTAATGCCAGCTCCAATTCATTACTCACATAAAATTTTAAGATTGATGGCTGAAGATAGAAAATCAGGGAAGCTAAATGGAATAGAACCAGATTCAAAAAGTCAAATTACTATTGAATATAAAGAGGGTATGCCTGCAGCTGTAACATCAGTAGTTATATCTACCCAACATTCCAAAGATGTTAGCTTAGCACAAGTCAAAGAGCTTTGTATGCCTTACATAGAAAGATCTATTCCTAAAAATTTATTAGGAAGTCTTAATGAAAAAGAAATTTACATAAATCCTACTGGGAATTTTGTAATAGGTGGACCTGACGGGGATAGTGGTTTAACAGGTAGAAAAATTATTGTTGATACTTATGGTGGAGCTGCACCACATGGAGGAGGTGCATTTTCTGGTAAAGATCCAACAAAAGTCGATAGATCAGCTGCTTATGCATCAAGATATTTAGCAAAAAATATTGTTGCATCAAAAATTTCAGATAAATGTTTAATTCAACTTGCTTACGCAATTGGAGTATCAAAGCCCCTATCAATATATGTAGACTTGTTTGATAATGATGAAGAAAAGAATATGCATGTAGAAAAACTTATCAAAGAGAATTTTGATTTAAGTCCAAGAGGTATTAGAGAAATGCTTGGATTGAATAAAGCTATATATGAAAAAACAGCAGCTTATGGACACTTTGGAAGAGTGCCTGAGAGCGATGGATCATTTTCATGGGAAAAAACTGATAAATCTGAGGTTTTTAGCAAGTAAATATTGTTGAAAACCAATAAAAAATAACTATATATTTCAGGAACATTGTTGAAATTTCAAAATGGGCTAAGGCCCATTTTTTTTTGGCTAAAGATAAAATATGTTAAATAGAAGAGCTGATAAACTAGAATTATTGAGAATCGCAGAAGCTGTAGCATTAGAAAAATCTATCGATAAAGAACTTATCATAGGTTCAATGGAAACAGGTATTGCTAAAGCTGCGAAGTCGAAATTTGGATCAGATAATGAAATAAAGGTAGAAATTGATAGAGACAACGGGGACATTGGAATATTTAGGAAATTATTAATAGTTGAAAAACCAGAAAATTCAAACTTAGAAATTACCTTAGAAGATGCAATAAAGTTAAATCAAGTTAATAAAGATAAGAAAATCGGCGATGAGGTTCTTCAGCCACTGCCATCTTTTGATTTTGGAAGAATTGCAGCACAAACTGCAAAGCAAGTAATAAGCTTTAATGTAAGAGAAGCTGAAAGAGAAAGACAATACAACGATTTTATTGATAAAAAAGATACCATTTTAAGTGGGATTGTAAAAAGACTTGAATTTGGAAACGTAATTGTTGATTTAGGGAGAACAGAGGCAATTATTCAAAAAAACGAAATGATACCAAGAGAAAATATTAAAGCTGGAGATAGGGTTAAAGCGTATTGTCTTGATGTAAGAAGGGAACCTAGAGGTCAACAAATCTTTCTCTCTAGAGCGCATCCGAAATTTATGGATAAACTTTTTATACAGGAAGTCCCAGAAATTTATGATGGATTAATTGAAATTAAATCATCATCAAGAGATCCAGGTAGTAGAGCGAAGATATGTGTAAAAGCTATTGATACATCGTTAGATCCAGTAGGTGCATGTGTAGGCATGAGAGGTAGTAGAGTTCAGGCTGTAGTAAACGAGCTCCAAGGTGAAAAAATAGATATAGTTAATTGGTCTGAAGATCCAGCTGTTGTAGCAGCTAATGCATTATCACCAGCAGAAGTTCAAAGAGTTAATGTTGACAATGAGGCAAAAAAACTTGATGTTATTTTGACCGAAGAGAATTTAAGTAAAGCTATTGGTAGAAGAGGGCAAAATGTTAGATTAGCAACAAAATTATTGAATTATGAAATTAATATTATGACAGAGCAAGAGGACTCTGAAAGAAGACAATTAGAATTTAAAGAAAAAACTGACTCTATAGTAAAAAATCTTGAACTTGACGAAACTTTAGGCCAACTTTTAGTTGCAGAAGGTTTTTCCTCAATTGATGAAATCAAAGATAGCTCACTTGATTCACTGATGAAAATCGAAGGTATTGAAGAAGATACAGCTAAAGAACTTGTTGATAGAGCAAAAGAATTTCATGAAAAAGACCAAGAAGAAATTTCAAAAAGAATTAAAGATCTTGGAGTAGAGAATGATTTAATTAATCACGAAGGTCTAACACCAGGAATGCTTGTAACTTTAGGAGAACAAAAAGTTTTGACTTTAATTGATTTGGCAGATCTTGCATCTGATGAACTAACAGGAACTTTTGATATTATTAAAGGAGAGAGAGTAAAAATTAAAGGATATCTGGAAGACTTTGCACTATCTAAACAAGAGGCTGATAATTTAATTATGTCAGCAAGAGACAAAGTTTATAAAGATTGAAAGATGGGTAATGGAAAAAAAAAAATTAAAACTGTCAATATCAGGAAATTCAAAAAAAACTTTTAGTAGCATAGAGGAAGCCAAATCAAAGTCTAAAAACACTGTAGTTATTGAAAAAAAAAACTCAAAATTTGCAGGGAAATCTCAATTTTCAAGACAGAGCAATAATAATATTAAAACAAGTAACAACATTTCCTCTAAACCAAATAATTTTTCACGGCCATCAACTCAACTTTCCTCAGATTTTGAGAAAAGGAAATTAGCGGAGCAAAGAGCCACAAGAAGACTGAAGGGAGAAGTTTCACAAAAAGACAATAAATCTAATCGAATTACTGGTAAAAGAAGAGAGTTAAAATTAACTATTTCTAGAGCCTTAAGTGAGGACCATGTAGAAGCAAAGTCAAGGAGTTTGGCATCTTTAAAAAGAGCTAAGCAAAAAGAAAACCGAAATTTAAATCAAACAGATGGTAAAGATAATTTTCAACAAGTAAAAAGAGAAGTTAAACTTCCTGAGATAATAACGATAAGAGAGCTCGCAAATAGAATGGCTGAGCAATCGAGTAGCATTATCAAGCTCTTACTCGGAATGGGTGTAACAGTAACAATTAATCATACAATAGATGCAGATACTGCTGAATATTTAGTTAAAGAATTTGGCCATAATCCAATTCGTGAGAAAAAAGCCGAGGAAATAATAAAAAAAATAAAAGAAGTAAAATCAGAAAATTTAAAAAATAGACCTCCAATTGTAACTGTTATGGGTCATGTTGATCATGGAAAAACTTCAGTGCTTGACGTTCTAAGAGAGGCAAATGTAGTTTCAGGTGAATTCGGTGGTATTACTCAACATATAGGAGCTTATCAAATTAATCACCAAAATAATAAAATTACATTCATTGATACTCCAGGGCATGCTGCTTTTACTGAGATGAGAGCAAGAGGTTCTAAGCTTACAGATATAGTTGTATTGGTTGTAGCAGCAGATGATGGAGTTAAACCACAAACTGTCGAGTCAATTAAACATGCAAAGGCTGCAAAAGTGCCAATAGTTGTAGCAATAAATAAGTGTGATTTACCAGAGGCAGATCCACAAAAAATTAAAAATCAATTGCTAGAATATGAATTAATAACCGAGGATTTATCGGGCGATACTTTGATGGTAGAGATATCTACTAAGACCAAAAATAATTTAGAGAAATTAGTTGAATCTATTTTGTTACAGGCTGAGCTATTAGACTTGAAAACTGATTTTGAGACAAATGCAAAAGGGATAGTTTTAGAGTCAAAAATTGATATTGGAAGAGGACCGGTTGCAAATATAATTGTTACTGCAGGTACTCTTAAAAAAGGAGATTACTTTGTAAGTGGATTGAAATGGGGAAAAATAAGAGCAATTATAAATGATCACGGAAAAAACATTGAAATTGCAGAACCAGCTACTCCAATTGAGATAATTGGTATTAATGGTGCAGCAAAATCTGGGGATGATTTTATAGTTTTGTCAACTGAAAAAGAGGCCAAATCACTATGTGAAGCTAGGGTTCAAGAGTCAAAGGATGAAAAAATACCATTAAATTTTGTTACGCAAGACTCAGCATTTCAAAATTCAATTTCCGAAGAGCTAAACATAATAATTAAATCTGATGTACATGGTTCGTCAGAGGCAATTAGAAATGCTATTGATAAAATTAAACATGACGAGGTAAAACCAAAAATACTTCTTTCAGATATTGGAATGGTAACAGAAACAGATGTAACTTTAGCAAAAGCGTCAAGAGCAGTAATAATTGCATTCAACGTTAAACCTAGTAAAGAGGCAAAAAAAAGGGCTGAGAATGAAAAAATTACGATATCATCATTTAATATAATTTATGAAGTTTTAGATTTCATTAAGAGTAAGATGGCAGGGTTATTGACTCCAGATGTTGAAGAGAAAATTATTGGAAGTGCTGAAATATTAGAAATCTTCAAGGTTTCAAAAGTTGGAAAAGTAGCTGGTTCAAAAGTTGTTGAGGGAGAAATAACTCAAAATTCAAGTGCAAGGGTTATAAGGGATGGAACTATAATATTTAATGGTAAAATAGGTTCTATATTTAGAGAAAAAGATCAGACAAAACAAGTTTCAGCAGGTTTAGAATGTGGGATCACTCTGAAAGATTTCGCTGACTATCAAAAAAAAGATATTATAGAAGTTTATAATTCTACAATTACTGAGAGAATAATTTAAATGAAACATTTAGGAAGACCAATTACACAACGTCAATTAAGAGTTGGAGAGATGATCAAGCAAGCTTTAGGAACTCTCTTTATAAGAGATGAGGCCAAAATAGGTAATTTTTCAACAAAAGAAATTACAGTCACTGAAGTTAGAATGTCCTCAGATTTAAAAACAGCAAAAATATTTGTGATGCCTTTGGGAGGAAAAAACTCAGATGAAACTGTAGAAAAATTAAAAATAGCATCGTTCATGATCCGAAAAGTATTATCTAAGAAAATAATTATGAAGTATTTACCTAAACTTTTCTTCGTAAAAGATAATTCTTTTGATTATGCTGAAAAAATTGAAAATTTAATCAAACAAACAAATAAATAAGGATAAAAATGAAAGAAAAAATAAAAGAACTTCAAACTCATGATAAAGATACGGGATCTTCTGAAGTTCAGATTGCTCAGTTAACTGGTAAAATTGAGAGTTTATCGAAACACGTAAAACAATTCAAAAAAGACAAACATTCATCTGTTGGTCTTTTGAGAGCAGTAAATAGAAGAAAAAAATTATTAGACTATTTAAAGAAAAATAATATGGAGTCTTATAAGGCAGTATTAACAAAACTTAATTTAAGGAAATAAATGTTTAAAGTAATTAAAAAAGAAATAGAAGTAGCTGGAAAAAAAATAAGTTTAGAAACAGGAAAAATAGCAAGACAAGCTGATGGAGCAATTATAGCTCAGTGTGGTGAGACAGTAGTGTTGGCAACAGCAGTTGGAGCAAAAAAAGTAAATCCAGATATGGATTACTTTCCTTTGTCTGTAAACTACCAAGAAAAATATTATGCAGCTGGTAAGATACCAGGTGGTTATTTTAAAAGAGAGGCAAGACCTACTGAAAGCGAAACATTAATTTCAAGATTAATTGATAGACCTATCAGACCATTATTTCCAGATGAATTTAAAAACGAAGTACAACTATTACCAACAGTAATATCTTACGATAAAGAGAATGAAGCAGATATTTTATCTATCATTGCATCTTCAGCAGCTTTAGCAATCTCAGGAATGCCCTTTATGGGTCCTGTGGGAGCTTCTAGAGTTGGCTTTATTGAAGGAAAGTACGTCCTGAACCCATCTAAGACTGAATTGGAGAAATCCAGATTAGATTTAGTTGTAGCAGGAACTAAAGATGCAGTTTTAATGGTAGAGTCTGAGGCAAATGGTTTAACTGAAGAAGAAATGTTGAATGCTGTAAAATTTGGTCACGAAGGTTTTGTTCCAATAATAGAAATGATCGAAGACCTTGCGAAAGAATGTAGAAAACCAGAGTGGACAGTTGAGAAAAAAGATTTATCCGAAGTAAAAAAGAAATTAGAAGATGAATTTACTGAAGATTTGAAAAAAGCTTTCTCTACAAGAGACAAGCAAGATAGATCAAATCAAATTTCTGAAATTACTGAAAAAGCGAAAAAATTATATGAGGAAAATGAGGCTTACACTGATTTAGATGTAAATTCTCAACTTAAAAATTTGGAAAAATCCATTGTAAGAACTGATATTCTTAAAAATAAAAATCGTATAGATGGAAGAGGTCTAGCAGATGTAAGACCAATTATGTGCGAAGTAGGTATTCTACCTAGAGTTCATGGTTCAGCATTGTTTACAAGAGGTGAAACGCAAGCGATTGTAACAACAACTTTAGGTACATCAGATGATGAACAAAGAATAGAGAGTTTAGACGGTCTTCAGAAAGAAAGATTTATGTTGCATTATAACTTCCCTCCTTTTTCAGTCGGTGAAACTGGAAGAATTGGAACAGGTAGAAGAGAGATAGGACATGGAAAATTAGCATGGCGAGCAATTAACTCATCACTTCCATCAAAAGAGAGTTTTCCTTACACATTTAGAATTGTATCAGAAATAACGGAGTCTAATGGATCATCTTCTATGGCAACTGTTTGTGGAACTTCACTTGCTCTTATGGATGCAGGTGTTCCGATCAAAGAGCCAGTTGCTGGAATTGCAATGGGTTTAATAAAAGAAGGTGATGATTTCTCTGTACTATCAGATATTCTTGGTGATGAAGACCACCTTGGAGATATGGATTTTAAAGTTGCAGGCACTAAAGACGGGATCACATCATTACAAATGGATATTAAGATTACAGGAATTACATTTGAAATAATGGAGCAGGCTTTAAACCAAGCTAAAGATGGAAGAATTCATATTCTAGGTGAAATGAATAAGGCATTAGATAAATCTAGAGATGATGTTGGAAAACACACTCCAAAAATGGAAAAAATTACGGTCGATAAAAAAGATATAGCTGCCGTGATTGGAAAAGGTGGAGCAACGATTAGAGAAATTGTCGAAAAATCTGGTGCTAAAGTTGATGTAAATGATGAAGGTACAGTAACAGTTGCTGCTCCAGATGAAGAGTCTAGAAATGTTGCTATGCAAATGATCAAAGACATAACAGCTAAAGCTGAATTAAATAAAATTTATAATGGAAAAGTTATGAAAATTATGGAATTTGGTGCATTTGTAAATTTCCTTGGAAAGCAAGATGGACTTGTGCATATTTCTGAGCTAGCAGATAAAAGAGTTGCTAAGGTAACCGATGTTGTCAAAGAAGGTGATGAAGTTAAAGTAAAAGTCATTGGATTTGATAGAGGAAAAGTAAAACTTTCTATAAAGCAGGCTGCTATATAGGTAAATGTCCAACCCATTTATTTTAATTGCTAGAATACGTGTTAAAGAGGGCAAGGTTGAAGAGTATCTCAAGATAGCAAAAGAGGCTGATGATGCTGTTAATGCATCAGAGCCAGACATGCTTATTCATACTTTTGATCAAGATCCAACTGATCCTTTAGAGTTTACTTGGAGTGAAGTTTACCGAAATAGTGAAGCTATGCTGCATCATCTAAATAATGCCCCAGTACAAGCTTATGTTGAAAAACACAACAAAATTGCGGATAGATTCGAAATAGAAGTGTATGGAAATATTACGGAAGAGACTTTCAAGGCAATAAAAGATACAAATATCCCTTTCAAGCATTTTAAAACTACTAATGTTGGTTATATCAGAAAAATATAATTACTAACTCTCTGGGACGAAAAGCAAGCAAAGACCATTGCTACAATATCTTTTTCCACCATCTGGACCATCATTGAATACATGGCCGTGATGAGCACCACAATTTGCACAAGAATACTCTGTTCTTTTCATTCCAAATGAATAGTCAGTTTTTGTTACAAATGCGCCTGGTATTGCCTCGGTAAATGATGGCCAACCAGTTCCACTATCAAATTTTGCAGTGGACTCAAATAGTTTCACACCACAATTTGCACAATGATATGACCCTTTTCTTTTCTCATAATTTAATTCGCTAGTACCTGCACGCTCAGTACCCTCTTCAAACATTATTATTTTTTGCTCATTTGTAAGATCAGGATTAATTATATTGTATTCACTCTCATCTTTTTTTAATTTTTTTTTAAAACCCACTATGTTATTTGCTAATGATGTTAATGGGTAAAATATGAAACCTAAAATAGAAGCCCCAGCAATTTTCAAAAACTTTCTTTTCACAATAATTATTTATTTCTTATTTATTTTTTTCCCAAGTCTATTTATTAAAAATAAAGCTACAGCAGTCAATAGGGCAAAAACTTCTAGTGCATGACCAGAACCCTCAAGAATTAATTGAACAAAGATAAATATTATACAAACTACAAACCAAACTAAAATTAGCATATTAATAAACTCTTAAGATATATTTTTTGGATCTGGCATACCTACTTTATTGTAACCAGCATCAACATAGTGAATTTCACCTGTAACTCCGCCTGCCATATCGCTTAGTAGATATAATGCTGAGTTTCCAACATCCATATTATCTACATTTCTCTTTAAAAAAGAATGATCTGCATTCCATTTATATAAGAATTTAGCATCCCCAATAGCTGATGCTGCCAAAGTCTTAATTGGACCTGCACTTATTGCGTTAACTCTTATTCCTTTAGCACCTAAATCTCTAGCTAAGTATTTAACACTAGATTCTAATGCAGCTTTACAAACACCCATTACATTATAATTAGGGATTGCTTTACTAGCCTCATAGCTAAGTGTAATCAAGCTGCCACCCTCTTTCATAACTTTTGAAGCTTCTTTTGCAACTTCAGTAAATGAAAAGCATGAAATAAGCATACTTCTTAAAAAATTTTCTCTTGTTGTATTTAGATATTCTCCTGAAAGCTCAGATTTATCTGAAAAAGCAATAGCGTGAACAACAAAATCAATTTCTCCCCATTGACATTTAATATCTTCAAATAATTTTATTACATCTTCTTTTTTTTCAACATCACAGCTAAAAGTAACATTAGAATTTAGTTTTTTTGCAAGAGGAACCACTCTTTTTTTAAGAGCATCACCTAAATATGTAAAAGCTAATTCAGCACCTGCTTCTGAAAGTTTTTGAGATATACCCCAAGCAATAGATCTCTCATTAGCAACACCCATTATTAGTCCTTTTTTACCCTTCATTAATGACATTAATTAAACTCTCTCAAATACTAGAGTTGCATTTGTTCCACCAAAACCAAAACTATTAGACATGACAGTATTTAATGTTGCTTCTGTTTCTGTTTTTGCAACTATTGGAAATTTTTTAGCCTCATCATCCATTTCACTTATGTTAGCTGAGCCTGTAATAAAATTATTTTTCATCATAATTAAACAATATATTGCTTCATGCACTGATGCAGCTCCTAACGGATGACCTGATAAAGATTTGGTCGAACTAATCTTAGGAATTTCATCTCCAAAAGCATCTCTAACAGCATTTAATTCAGTAATATCTCCCACTGGAGTAGAAGTTCCATGAGTATTTATATAGTCTACTTTATTTTTTGAAGTTGCCATAGCCATTTGCATACATCTTACTGCACCCTCACCAGAAGGTGCTACCATATCATATCCATCTGATGTTGCTCCATAACCTGTTAATTCTGCGTATATTTTAGCTCCTCTTGCTTTAGCGTGTTCATATTCCTCAAGAACTAAAACTCCTGCACCTCCAGCAATTACAAAACCATCTCTAGTTTTATCGTAAGCTCTTGATGCTTTCTCAGGTGTATCATTATATTTTGAGGATAAAGCTGTCATTGCATCAAACATGGCTGTCATAGCCCAGTGTATCTCTTCGCTACCACCTGCAAAAACTACATCCTGTTTACCCATTTGGATAAGTTCCATAGAGTTTCCTATACAGTGCCCACTTGTTGCGCAGGCTGAACTCATTGTGTAGTTTGTTCCCTTAATTTTAAATGGAACAGCGAGCGTTGCTGATGCGGTACTCGCCATAGTTCTAGGTACAATAAATGGTCCCATCAATTTTGGAGTTTTAGCTCTAGTTTTATCAGCTGCCAAAATGACATTTTCAATTGAAGGTCCACCTGAACCCATAACAATTCCTGTTTTGAAATTACTTACTTCACTTTCTTCCAAGCCAGAATCTTCAATAGCCTCTTTCATTGCAATATAATTGTAAGCAGATCCCGAACCCATAAATCTAATTGTTTTTCTATCTATATGATCCTCAAGTTTTATATTAGGCTTTCCATGAATATGACTTTTAAGATTGTGCTCTTTATATTCTTCTGAAAAAGAAATTCCTGATTTTGTATTTAGTAATGATTGATGAACCTCCTCTTGATTATTCCCAAGACATGAAACAATTCCTAAACCTGTAATTACTACTCTTCGCATTATTTAAATAATCCTACTTTTAAACTGTCAGCAGAGTATATTTTTTTACCATCAGCAAGAAGAATACCATTTGCTAGTCCAACAGTTGTTTCACCTTTAATTAATATTCTTTTCATATCAATAATATATGTCGCCATTTTGACATTCTTTAAAACCTCTCCTGTAAACTTTACCGTGCTTACTCCTAAAGCTCTTCCCCTTCCTGGATTTCCAAGCCAACCCAGGTAAAAACCAACTAGTTGCCACATCGCATCCAAACCTAAACATCCTGGCATGACTGGATCCTCTTTAAAGTGACAATTAAAAAACCACATATCATCTTTTATATCGAGTTCAGCCTTCATTATCCCTTTGTCAAAAGCTCCATTTTTTTCACTAATTTCGGTAATTCTATCAAACATTAGCATTGGTGGAGAAGGTAATTTTGCATTTCCAGGGCCAAAAAGTTCGCCTTTTGCGCAGCTTATTAATTCGTCATAATTAAAGGAACTTTTTTTCATATTTTTTAATCTTATTACTTGATTTACAAACATTATAATATAGATATTCTTTAGAATAATTATAATTAGTGATGGCTTACGCTGACCAATATATTGATAAATTAAGAAAATCAGGAATAAGACCCACAAAACAAAGAATTAAAATTTGTGAGGTGTTGTTTGATGCTGAAAAGACCTTTCACTTTACTATCAAAGAGCTGGTTAGAATCATCGAAAATCAAGCAAATATGAAGGTTTCTTTAGCAACTGTTTACAACACTGTTCATGCATTCATGAAAAAGGGTTATTTAAAAGAGATTCCACTAAATGCTTCACAAAGTTACTACGATACAAATGTAACTCATCATCACCATTTCTTTGATGAAGATGAAAATAAATTGATTGATATTCATCAAGATGATGTTGGTGAAGTTATTATTAAGAGAACTATCCCAGGAAAAAAAATAAGATCAGTAGAAGTTATCGCTAAAATTGTGAGTGATAATCAATCTCAAAAATAATTTTATAATATCAATAGTTTAAATAGTAAATTATATTTATTCTAAACTGTTGACATATTAATATTCCTCTATATATAAACCACTTTAGAATCATTATTAATAGTAGGAGTAAATATGTCATTAAAAGGTAGTAAAACAGAGGAAAATTTAAAAGAAGCATTTGCTGGAGAAAGCCAAGCAAATAGAAGATATCTTTATTTTGCTCAAAAAGCGGATGTTGAAGGCTTTAACGATGTTGCAGCGGTATTTAGATCAACTGCAGAAGGTGAAACTGGACATGCTCATGGCCACTTAGAATATTTAGAAGAAGTAGGTGATCCAGCAACTGGTAAGCCAATTGGTGAAACAAAAGCCAATCTTGAGTCTGCAATTCAAGGTGAAACACATGAGTACACAGATATGTACCCTGGAATGGCTAAAACAGCTAGAGACGAAGGTTTTGATGAAATAGCTGATTGGTTTGAGACTTTAGCAAAAGCTGAAAAATCACACGCGGGTAAATTTCAAAAGACTTTAGAAAGCATCGCTTAAACAAAATTTGTGGACGAAACCCCTCTCGTCCACAAAAACCACATTTTTAAAAAAATCTATGAGTAAAGAAGGCAGCACACAAGCACCTACAAGGCACCCATTAAAATTTAGGGATCCAGATTTTATAAATCCTGAAAAAATTGATCAGGAAATGAGAAGAGTATTTGATATCTGTCATGGATGTAGAAGATGTTTTAATTTGTGTGACAGTTTTCCAAAATTATTTGATTACATTGATGAAACTGAGGGAGGCGAAGTATCAGATCTTTCAAGTGATAAATTTAAACCTGTTGTGGATGCCTGCACTTTATGTGACATGTGTTTTATGACTAAATGTCCATATGTACCACCACACGAATTTGATTTAGATTTTCCACATTTGATGTTGAGATATAGAACGGCTCAAAGAAAAAATGGAGATATATCAAAAACTGCTAACCAATTAACTCAAATTGATCGAAATTCAAAAATAGGAATATTTTTTAGCTTTTTTATAAATTGGATTACCAATGTCAAAAATAAATTTGCTAGAAAAGTTTTAGAATTTTTTACTGGAATAGATAAAAGAGCTATTTTACCAAAATATAATAAAGAAACATTTGCAAATTATTTTCAAAAATTTAAAAAAAATATATTACCAAAACATAAAGAAAGAAAAGTTGTAATCTATTCCACTTGTTTTGTTAACTTTAATAAGAAAAAAACTGGAGAAGCAGCTTTGAAAGTACTGCATCATAATAATGTAGAGGTAGAGCATTCTTATGCAGGTTGTTGTGGTATGCCTTATCTGGAACAAGCAGATCTAGATCAAGTTACAAAGCAAGCAGAGTTAGTTTCCAGAGAATTAATCAAATATGTTGAAAAAGGTTATAAAGTAGTAACCTTAACAGCAAGTTGTGGATTGATGTTAAAGTTCGAATGGCCTTTATTGATGCCAAATGATGGGATAATTAAAAAACTTTCTCAAAATACTCTCGATATTGATGAATATGTAATGGATATTGCCAACAAAGAAGGGTTGGTAGATGGTTTGAAAGAAATTGATGGAGGAGTAACAGTGCATAATGCTTGTCATGCTAGAGCACAAAATATGGGTAATAAGGCAAGAGATATGCTTAAATTAATTCCAAATATTAAATTAGATGTTGTTGAGAGATGTGCTGGTCATGGAGGAACCTTTGGTATTATGAAAGAAACCCATGACATAGCAAATAAAGTGGGCAAAACTACCGCAAGTACTGTTAAAAGAAAAAATAATAAATACATGGCTTCTGATTGTCCATTAGCCGGCAAACATATTAAACAGTTAGCTGATGATACAAATATTGTTAATGATGAAGCTGTGCACCCAATTGAGATAGTTTCAAAAAGTTATGGATTATAAAATGTCAAAAGAACAAAAAATTATTACAAAAGATGATCTTCTTCCTTTAGATGCATACACAAAGGTTAGAAGACAAATGAGAAAAGAATTAGTTCAGTTTAAAAAAAATAGAAGAGTTCTTTTAGGGCCTTATGCAACATTTTATTTTGAATGTTATGAAACAATGATAGCCCAAGTTCAAGAAATGCTTTACATTGAAAAAGGCGGAGACGAACAAGTTGCAGACGAACTTGCGGCTTATAATCCTTTAATCCCTAATGGAAAAGAATTAGTTGCCACTTTAATGTTTGAGATAGACAATCCAATTATTAGAGCAGAGTTTCTTGGAAAGTTAGGTGGAGTAGAAAATAATATATTTATTAAAGTTGGGGACGAAAAAATTTATGCAGTTCCAGAAATGGATGTTGATAGAACTTCAGAGGATGGAAAAGCATCTTCAGTTCAATTCATACATTTTAAATTTTCAGATGATCAAGTAAATAAGTTCAAAGACCAAAATAATTCAATTGAAGTAGGTATTGATCATAAAGAATACTCACACACAACTAAATTTTCGGAAGATAATATTAAAGCTCTTTCTGCAGACTTTAATTAACGATACCCCAAATTTTGTCATCTTTCAAAATCCAACCTGAGTAATCGCCCGAACTTATATTACACCATTTTTCTTCGCATTTAATAACTTTTAAAAGACGACCCTTATCCAACTTTGCCAATGGTTTTGAATATTTCGTAGGTTTTCTAAATAGAATTTTTTCAGATTTGGTGATTATAGAACGTGAATTCCTCAATTGTGAAATATGGATCCAACCACTATTTTTTTTATGATCAATAACTCTTCTGAAATTTTCTTTTTTATCGATTACTTTTAGAGGTAATTCTATCTTTCTATAAACATATTTAATTGGATAATCAAAGCTTGGACCGTATCTAACATTTACTTTTTTATTTTTTAACATCAGAAAATAATTATTTTCTTGAGCGAACGACGAAAATGGTAAAAGAAAAAAAAATGAAAGTATTAAATATTTTCGCATATACATTCTTTTCTTTTTCTAAATAATACTTTTCTAAATTTAAGATTTAATAAATCTATTATTAAAATATGGGAATTTAAATTTTTACCAACATTTAAAATTGCCTTCAGAACCTCATTGGCTTGTAGGCTACCCGTAATAACTGCCGTTGATCCCAATATACCATCTGTTTCACAATCCAAAACTCCTTCTGCTGGTTCTCCTTGGTAGAAACATTTTAAACAGGGACTTTTCTTTAAATTAAAATCAAATGTAAAAATATGTCCTTCAAATTTACTTATAGCTCCAATAATAAGTTTTTTTTTATATTTTAACGAAAATTTATTTAAAAGAAATTTTGCTTTAAAATTGTCTGTACCATCAACAATAACATCATATTGTTTAAGAATTTTTCCTAAATTTTTATCTTCTGCTTTAACTCTATATATTTTTACTTTTACTTCTTTATTAATTTTATTAATTTTTTTTTTTAAAATATTAACTTTATATTTTCCAACATCATCAGAGGTGAACATAACTTGTCGATGTAAATTTGATATAGTCACTTTATCATGGTCCATTATCCCAATTTTGCCAATACCTGCTCTTGAAAGTAAATCAATCACTGGTGATCCTAAACCACCACATCCAACAACTAGAACTTTGGAATTTTGAATTTTTTTTTGACCTAAAACCCCAACTTTTTTTAAAATAATCTGTCTTGAATATCGCTCGAGGTCTTTGTTACTAAACATTTACTATTTACCAGTAGATCCAAATCCTCCAGACCCTCTGATTGTCTCTGGTAATTCGTTTGTTTCTTCAATTTCTACTTTTAAAATAGGCATTAAAACCATTTGAGCAACTCTATCTTCATCATTGACAGTAAATTCACTTTTACCATGGTTAAATAAAATAATCTTTAGTTCTCCTCTATAATCACTGTCAATTGTGCCTGGTGTATTAAGTACACTTATACTTGATTTTGCAGCAAGACCCGATCTCGGTCTAATTTGAACCTCTGTATCCTCAGGAATTGCAATTGCAATACCTGTTGGTATCAATTTTGATTCATTTGGTTTGATTGTAACTGGCTTATCTAAACATGCCATCAGATCCATACCTGAAGATCCGCTAGTTTTATAACTTGGGAGTTTTGCTTTTTGGTTAAGTCTCTTAAATAAAACTTTTACCATTACTTAATTAAGCTCAGAGATAACTCTATCCACTATCTCAGATGCTATTAATGACTTTTTCTTTTTTAGTAATTTTTCACTTTCTTTATTTTTATAAAATATAGAAACCTCATTATCATCAGAGTCAAAACCTATTGTTTTATCGGAAATATCGTTTGCAATAATCCAATCACAATTTTTTTGGTCTAATTTTCTCTTTGAATTTATTTCAAGATTTTGTGATTCTGCTGCAAATCCAATTGTAATCTTTGGTCTAAGTGAATTATGATTTGATATGTTTGATAAAATATCAATATTTTTTTCTAACTTAAGATCCAAATTTTCACTTTTTTTAATTTTTTCACTATTGATCTCTTTAACTTTAAAATCTGCTACTGCTGCATTAAAAATAGCAACATCAGTTGGTAGATTTCTGAGAGTTTCCCTAAACATTTCTTCTGCAGTTTTAACTGAAATAAATTTAACTCCCTCAACTGGGTCTAAATTTGTTTCTCCAGAAATAAGTGTAGTTTCAAAACCATTATCTCTTAATGATTTAGCAATTTCATAACCTTGTTTTCCACTTGATCTATTAGTTATAAATCTTACTGGATCTATAAACTCTTTAGTAGGTCCAGCTGTAACTAATGCCTTATATTTTTTATTTTTTTCAATATTCTTAAAATAATTTTCTATTGTTTCTAATATATATGATGGTTCTGACATTTTGCCTTTTCCATACTCTCCACAAGCCATATCCCCAATTTCAGGGCCAATTATCTTATAACCGTAACTTTTTAATTTTGATAAATTATCTTTAGTTGATTTGTGTTCCCACATTCTTACATTCATAGCTGGGACCAAAAACACCTGTTTATCAGATGCTAAAACGACAGTGCTAGCTAGGTCGTCGGTTAAACCATAACTTAATTTTGAGATTGTATTTGCTGTTGCAGGCACAATTAAAATTAAATCTGCCCATCTAGAAAGTGAAATATGATCCATTTCAGCTTCATTTTCTGCACTGAATATGTCTTCATACACTTTTTCCTGCGAAAGAGATGAAATAGACAGAGGTGTTACAAAGTTTTTACCGCTCTTTGTAAGTATTGTTTTAATACTCACATCTCTCTTTTTTAAACCTCTTATCACTTCTAAGCTTTTGTAAGCAGATATTCCACCACATATGATTAGAAGTATTTTTTTATTTTTCATGAGAAGAATTAAAATACCAATAGGGTTAAAATTACAAGAGATAATAAGCCAATAATAGACTGGTTTCTAAATGACTTCATTTCTTCTTTTTTAGTGTTTAATTCATTATATGAGTTTGAATTTTGGGGTATTTGACCACTTGCAAGGTAATTAAGAGCTTGGTTTGCTTTATCCATTACTTCAGGTAAATTTGGAAGACGTTTTAATACTTCCATAGAGTCTTTTAATGTTTCATTAATTGAATTTATAGGATCTTTAGTTTCTTTTAGCCATTTTTCTAGAACAGGTTTAGATGTTTCCCAAATGTTTGTTTCAGGGTTTAATCTTCTTGCAACTCCCTCAACTACTACCATTGTTTTTTGTAACATAAGTAACTGAGGTTGGGTTTGCATATTAAATTTTTCGGTAACGTCAAAAAGTTGTTTTAGTAGCTTACCACCTGAAATATTTTTTATAGAGTGTCCAAAAATTGGTTCACCAATTGATCTTAATGCTTGAGCAAGGTCATTAACAGGTACATTATTTGGGACTAGTCCTGCTGCAAGATGCACCTCTGCAACTTTTTTATAATCCCTTTGTATAAAACCAAATAAAATCTCAGCTAGAAATCTTTTACTTACGTTATCTAGCCTTCCCATGATACCAAAATCTATAGGCACAATTTGACCACTTTCATTTACAAAAATATTTCCTTGATGCATATCTGCATGAAAAAAACCATCCCTTACTGCATGCCTTAAGAAATGTTGAATTATATCAGTAGCAATTTTTTTTGTATCAATTGATCTTTTCTCAAGCTCTTCTGTCTCTCTAATAGAAACACCATCAATCCAATCAAGTGTCATTATGTTTTCACTTGTATAATCCCAATAGATCTTGGGAACTTCAAAACCTGCATCATTTTTGGTATTTTCTGCATATTCGTTAGCTGCGGCGGCTTCAAATCTTAAATCCATCTCAAGACTGGTAATTTCTTTCAATAAAAATACCACCTCAACTAGCTTTAATCGTTTAGTTTTTTTGATAAATGACTCAATGATATAGGCAAAAAGCATCAAAGCATCTACTTCTTCATTAAAAATTTTTTTAATATCTGGTCTTAATATTTTTATTGCTACGTTTTTAATAACCCCATTATCGTTAATTTGAGCTTTATGTACTTGTGCAATTGAGGCGGCTGCAACTGGTTCACTTATATTAATTATTGAATTATATAGTTCATCACCTAAATCTTTTTTAATCATTTCTTTCGCTTTTGATTGTGAAAAAGGTGGAAGTTTATCTTGTAAATTTTCTAACTCCTTTGATAATTTATCTCCTATGATATCTGGCCTTGTTGCTAGAAACTGGCCGAGTTTAATAAAAGTTGTACCCATAGATGCTAATGAATTAGATAATTTTTCGCCTTCACTTAAATTATCAAATGACACATCTTTTTTAGTAAAGGATAGGGAAAGTAATTTAAATATTACACTTATTAGTAAAGGTGGTTTATTAAATTTTGATAAAATACTTAAAACATCAGATTTAGCGAGTTTTTTACCGAGTTTAAATAATGTAATTAATCTTTTGAACATTATATTTTCCAACCAGAATGAATAGCAACTATTCCACCAGTTAAATTTCTATATGAACAATTTTTAAAATTATTTTGTTTCATTAAATCTATCAATTCTTCCTGATTTACAAATTCTTCTATACTTTTAGTCAAATATTCATAAGGGTCTTTATCACCAACAACTGCTTTCCCTATGTGAGGAATTAATTTCGAGTAATTTTTGTATAAAAAGTCTAAATTGGAATTTTGAATTTTTGAAAATTCTAAACACATATATCTCCCACCTGGTTTAAGAACTCTATAGGCTTCTAATAAAGATTTATCTAAATTTTTTGTATTTCGTAAGCCAAAACTAATTGTATAAAAATCAAAAGTGTCATTTTCGAATGGTAAATTTTCTGCCTCTGCAACAACCCATTTTATATTTTTATATTTACTTAGTCTTTTTTTTCCTTTTTCAATCATTTTGTTATTCGAATCTGAAGATGTAATTTCACCATCCTTATCTGTATAATCTAAAAATAATTTGCCTAAATCGCCAGTGCCACAAGCAACATCTAAATACTTTTTGTCTTTCGTTGGATTCATCCAATTCATGAGGTTTTTTTTCCAAAGTCTATGAATTCCAAATGACATAAAATCGTTCATCAAATCGTATTTATCGTAAACCTTATTAAATACTCCTTCCACGAGTCCTGCTTTATTTTGAAGATTTTGTTGCATATAAATTATATTAAAACACTAATATAGTATTAAATGCCTGAATTACCAGAAGTAGAAATTGTCAGACAATCTTTAAATAAGAGTATTACAGGAAAGATTATTAAAAGCATATTAATAAAAAATAGAAATTTGAGGTTTAAGATCCCGAAAAACTTTGAAAAAAAAATAGTAAAAAAAAAAATTATTAAAGTAGATAGGTTTTCAAAACACTTAATACTTAAATTTGAGGATAACTCCAATTTAATGATACACCTTGGGATGTCAGGAACTATTCATCTAATTAACAAATCTAGTGAAAATAATTCTATAACAAATACAAGCTTTTATCATTCTCCATTATTACCCAAAAAGCATAATCATGTAGAAATGAAAATAGATAATTTAAAGTTAATTTATAATGACCCAAGAAGATTTGGCTATTTTTCCTATTTTAAAAATAATAAACAGATAAATAACAACTTTAAAAAATACGGACCAGAACCTTTTGATCCTTTATTTGATAAGAATTATATTTTTAATTATTTTAAAAATAAAAAAAAAAATATTAAGAATTTTTTAATTGATCAAAAATTTGTTTCAGGAATCGGCAATATTTATGCTAGTGAAATACTATTTTTATGTAAGATTTTACCATCTAAAGAAGTAAGTTTGCTCAGTTTAAATGATTGCAAAAGAATTTCACATTATTCTAAACTAGTTTTGCAAAAAGCAATTGATAAAGGAGGATCAAGTATCAGAGATTTTATTAATATAAGTGGAAATCAAGGTTCTTTTCAAAAAAATTTTAATGTTTATCAAAGAGAAAATAAAAAATGTTTAAAATACAATTGTAAGGGAACAATACATAAAAAATTTATTTCAAATAGGTCTAGTTTTTTTTGTAATTTATGTCAAAAATAAACAATAATTGTATTGACCGGATCAATATCTGAAGATATACACTCACGCTTATGGCCAATACTAAATCAGCAATTAAACGTACTAGAAAAATTAAAAGGCAAACAGCTGTTAATAGATCTAGAAAGAGTCGATATAAAAGTGCATTGAAAAAAATGAACTCTATAATTGAAAAAAAGGATAAAAAAGAAGCTTTGGCCTTTCTACCGAAGCTAAATTCAGAATTGATGTCAATTGCAAAAACAGGAATCATCAAAAGACAAAACGCCTCAAGAAACGTATCCAGAATTACAAAAAAAATTAATTCTCTCTAACAACCTGCAATAAGTAAAAATTTTTCATTATACAACTTAAACGCACAACCTATTAGTAAATAACTACATCTAAAAGATTAACTTAAAAAATTACTAGATATAGATTTAGTAAAATTTTAAATTTTTTAATTTGTTACCCCACTGGGTTGCAAAATAATTTGAGAAAAATTCAATCAGAAATTTATTCAATCATAAATTTTATTTATTTTTAATTTTACAAATAAACTTATTGCAATAATTTTTCATAAGTCTTAAGTGGAACTCCCTCATGAAAAATAATTTACAAAACAATAAAGCACTCGAAAAGAAAATTGATTGGCCAAGTATTAAAAAAGAATTACGTGAAAAACTTGGAAACGATATTTTTGAGAGTTGGGTAAAAAAAATTGAATTAGTTGAAGAATTTCATAATTACATATTATTTTCAGTCTCCACAAGATTTATAAGAGATTGGATAGTATCAAGATATTTAGACCAAATATTGCAGACAATTAAAGAATATAAAAAAGACTTGGTGAGGATTGAATTTACAATAAAAAATAATAAAGAAACTGAAATTACTGACACAAGTACTTTATCCCAAAATTCTTTAAAAACTAATAATGATAATGTGTCGTTTATAAAAGACTCTTATCTTCAATATAATAGGATAGATCCAAATAAAAACTTTGAAAATTTCATAACTGGAGGGAGTAACAAATTAGCATTTGAAGCATCAAAAAAAGTTTCCAAAGATATAGCCCATTATAATCCTTTATACTTATATAGTGGTGTAGGAATGGGTAAAACACACTTATTAAACGCTATTGGTCTAGAATTGAAAGAAAAGAATAAAGTTATGTTCATATCAGCAGAAAGATTTATGTACCAATTTGTAAAGTCTATAAAATCAAATGAAATGGTAAAGTTTAAAGATTACTTTAGAAATACAGATATTTTATTAATCGATGATATTCAATTCATGAATGGTAAAGAAGCAATGCAAGAAGAATTTTTTCATACCTTCAATGCATTATTAGACAAAAATTCACAAATAATAATTTCAGCAGATAGACCACCAAATAAACTCACTAGAATACAAGAGAGAATAAAATCTAGATTTTCAGGAGGTTTAGTTGTGGATATACAAAATCCTGATTATGAACTTAGATATAAAATTATTAAATCTAAAACTGAAGAATTAAAATTATCTTATTCAAATCAGGTAGTAATTTCTGAGGAAATTCAAAAATTTTTAAGCACAGAAATAAAAACTAGTATTAGAGAATTAGTTGGAGCACTAAATAGAATTGTTTCATTCACAAGGATCTATAATAAAGTTCCGAGTTTGTCAGAGGTTAAAATAGTTTTAAAAGATTTGCTAAATCTTACAGAAAATAAAGTGGATATTGACACAATCCAGACAATAGTTTGCAAATTTTATAAAATTAGCAAAAATGAAATGCTTTCACCAAGGAGATCAAGATACCTTGTGCGACCAAGGCAGACTGCAATTTATCTTGCTAAAATGCTAACATCTAAATCATTACCAGAGATAGGTAGATCTTTTTCTAATAGAGATCATACTACTGTAATCCACTCAGTTAAAACTATAGAGAGATTGAGAAAAGAGGATAGTGAATTAAATATTAATATTGATAGTTTAAAAAATAAGATTTTGTATAATAAAGAAAATGAAGTTTAGTTTAAATCAACAAGACCTTCAAAAATCTTTAAATTATTGTCAGGGTGTTATTGAAAAAAGAAGTACCTTGCCAATTCTTTCCAATGTATTGTTAGATGTAAGTAATGGTAAACTAACAATTACAGCTACTGATCTTGATTTAATTTTTATTCATCAAATTCCAAATGTCGAAATAATAGAAGAGGGTAAAACTACTTCATCTTCATCAATAATGTATGACATTGTTAGAAAGTTTTCATCTGGAAGTAAAATTAACTTTTCTAATCCTAGTGAAAATAAATTGCATTTAGAATCTGATAAATCTGTATTCAACTTAAATTGTATTAGTGCTTCTGAGTTTCCGTTAACAGATGAAAACTTTAATGAAAATGAGTTTTCGATTAAATCAAAAGAGCTACTAAAACTGTTAAATAAATGTAAATTTTCAGTATCTAACGACGAAACAAGACATTATTTAAGTGGAATTTTTTTACATCAGACAGAAGTTGAAGATAAAAATTTCTTAACAGCCGCAGCTACTGATAGTCATAGAATGTCTATTTCAAAGATTAGATTACAAAATAAAGTTCAATTTGATCAGATAATTTTACCAAAAAAGACTATTTTTCAACTTTGTTCATTACTAGAGGACTATGAAGGTGAAGTTAAAATATCAAATATAAAATCAAAAATTAAATTTGAAATTAACAATAGTATATTGATATCTAAACTTATTGATGGAAAATTTCCAAACTACGTACAGGTAATACCTAAAGAAAACCAAAAAAAATTAGAAGTTGATTTAAAATTATTTTTAAATTCAGTAGATAGAGTTGCTTCAGTCTCTTTAGATAAAAAAGATGGTGTAAAATTTAATCTTTCAAAAGATAATCTTGATCTTTCAGTTAATAATACAAATAGTGGTGATGGTAAAGAAAGCTTAGGTGTTAAGTTTGATCACGAGCTTGATATAAGCTTTAATTCTAGATATTTAATTGATGTTGCTTCCCAACTTGATGGAGATAGCATTGAGATTTATTTAAAAGATACAGGTTCACCAGCCTTAATCAGAGATCCAGCTGATTATGATAGTATATATGTTGTCATGCCAATGAAGGGCTAATTCATTAATTTTAACTCATTATATATTTTATCCTCTATATAATTCGTAAAGTCTGCTGACTTTATTCCAGGTTTTACTACTGGAAGAATTGATATTGTTATTGTTTTTTTTGAAGATAATTTTCCATTTTTTGGCCAAACATTTCCAGAATTTATCGCCACAGGTTGGCAATTTATTTTTAATTCGTCATAAATTCTACCAACACCTTTTTTAAAAGGAATTATTTCATTTGGTAAAACTCTTGTTCCTTGAGGAAAAATAATTAATGGTCTTTCTGAATTTCTTATAGAATTTTTTATTTTATCTATTAAACCTAAATTATCTTTACTAATTTTATTTCTATTAATTGAAATTGATCCTATCTTTTTTAAATACCAGCCAAATATAGGCATTTTGATTAATTCATATTTTAAAATAAATATTGGTGAATTAAAAATTGTTTGTAGGTAAAAAGTCTCAAACATCGATTGATGAGAGCAAGCAATAAAAAACTTTTCATTTTTAATAATATTTTCCTTACCCTTAACAATAATTTTTGTTTGTAAAAAAATCCTAAGGCAAAGGGCGGCCCACCTTCCCATCATTTTTCCACCGAATAAAACTATTTTGGTTGGCATCATTAATGACGGCAAAAATATTATTGAAATTAAAGATATACCTAGGAAGAAAAAAAATAAAAATAGAAGTTTTCTTATCATTTTTTTCAAAAACTAAATTATATCTTTTAGTTTTTGTCTTTTTTTAATTACATTTATTTTTGACCCTTTTATTAATATTTCAGCAGGTTTAGGTCTAATGTTATAATTTGAAGATAAAGATGAGCCATATGCTCCTACGTCACAAATAATAATATAATCTTTCTCATTTAATTTTTGAAATTTATTTGTAGTTAGGAATTTATCTGTGGTTTCGCAAATCGGACCTACAAAATCATAACTTTTCGTAGTCATTTTATTGGTTTTTTTTAATGGAATTATTTTATGCTTAGCCCCATACAACGCAGGTCTCATAAAATCATTCATAGCTGCATCTATAATAATAAAATCTTTTTTAGAATTTTCTTTTATATAAATAATTTTTGAAATTAATATTGCTGTATCACCTATAATTGATCTACCAGGTTCAAAAATAATTTTTGATTTATGCTTTTTTAAAAATTTTTTAATAATTTGATTATATCTTTTATAATTAAATTTTTTGTTGTCTTTGTTATAATCAATGCCCATACCACCACCAAGATCTATATACTCAAAATTAAAGTTAATTTTTTTTATTAATTTATCTAAGACGTTGAGCATTTTTTGGTATGGCCTATGATCTAGAATTTGACTTCCAATATGAACACTTAAACATTTTAGATTTAAAAATTTTGAATTTTTTATGTATTTTGAAACTTCAATAAATGTTTTTTCATTAACACCAAATTTATTTTCTTTTTTACCAGTTGAAATTTGTTTAATTGTTTTTGCATCAGTATTTGGATTTAATCTAATTCCAATATTTACCTTTTTATTCTTAGATTTTGCTATACTTTCTATTTCTAATATTTCACTTTTTGACTCACAATTAATCAATAAAATATTTTTATCTATTGCATAAATTAATTCTGACCTAGTTTTACCCACTCCAGAAAAAACAATCTTTTTAGAAGTTATTCCTGCTTTAAGCGCAATCATTAATTCACCTTTTGAGACAACATCAGCTCCCAATCCATTTCGTTTAATTAGTTTAAGTATTTCTAGATTGCAGTTTGACTTTGTTGAAAAACATATAATTGGAGAAAAAGATTTAAAATTTCTTTTAAAGTTACTTATATTTTCATTAATCTTTTTCTCAGAATAGCAAAAAATTGGTGTTTCAAACTTTTTAGTTACTTTTGTGAGTTTGGATTTTTCAACTGTAAAAATATTATTGATATATTTCATCTTTTTTTGGCACTTCAAATACGTTATTAAAATTATTAAATTTCATAACATTATTATTTAATGAAGCCTCATATTTTGGCTCATTTTTTCTTCCACATGAAGTTAATAAAATTAGACACATGGTAATTAAAGTTATGTTTTTAATCATAGTTATTTCTTCTTGTAACTTAATATCATTTTCTTAATGTTGTCGAAAGAAGTTCCGCCATAAGAAACTTTAGAATTAACAGATTTTTTTAGTTCAAATATTTTCAGAACATCAGCGGTTAAACCTTTTTCAATTTTATTTATCTCTTTTATTGAGAGTTCTGACAATTTTTTTTTATTTTTTTCAGCAAAATTTATGATTTTAGCCGTTTGTAAATAGGCTTTTCTAAATGGATAATTTAATTCTCTAACCATGTAATCTGCTAAATCAGTTGCTGTAATGTAGCCAATTTCTGCAAGTTCGATCATCCTTTTCTTATCTGGTGAAAAATTTTTAAGAACATCATTTAATATAATTAAGGAATTTTTTAACTGATCAAACGATTTAAAAACAATTTCTTTATCATCTTGTAAATCTTTAAAATAAGAAAGGGGTAATCCTTTTAATGTTGTAAGCATAGAAAATAGATTTCCAAATATAAAACCTGTTTTGCCTCTCAAGTATTCTAGAGGGTCAGGATTTTTTTTTTGAGGCATAATGGATGATCCAGTTACAATTTTATCATTCAAATTAATAAGTTTAAAAGCATCTGAATTCCAGATTATAAATTCCTCAGCAATTCTAGAGATATGGACAGCACATGCAGAGCAAGAATACAGAAAATCAATTACAAAATCTCTATCAGAAACAGTATCAATTGAGTTTTTAGTTGGTCTATCAAAACCTAACTTTTTTGAGGTATAAAATCTATCAATTTTAAAAGAAGTTCCTGTTAAAGCAGCCACACCAAGTGGATTTTCACTAAGACTCTCTAAATTATTTTGAAATCTATTTTTATCTCTATTAAACATTTCTAAGTAAGCCATTAAATAATGAGCAAAAGAAACCGGTTGTGCATTTTTTAGATGTGTGAAACCAGGCATAATTGTTTCAATATTTTTTTCTGCTTTTTTTAAAATATTTTTAATTGTTGCATCTATATTCTTAACAATTTCTTTATTAGCTTTTCTTAACCAAATTTTAAAATCTGTGACTACTTGATCATTTCTTGATCTTGCTGTGTGAATATATCCAGCATCCTCTCCAATTAGTTCAAAGAGTCTGTGTTCTATATTCATATGAATATCCTCAAGCTTATCATCAAATACAAATTTTTTTTTTATAATTTCGTTCTTAATTCTATTTAAACCCCATACTATTTTATTTTTAATTTTAAAATTTATAATTTTTTGTTTAAACAGCATCTCAACATGTACAATTGAAGCTTCAATATCCTCTCTAAATAATCTTTTATCGATTGAAATTGATCCACCAACCTTTTTAAAAAGGTTTTTTGAGACCTTTTTTATTCTTGTATTCCAAATTGGCTGATTGTTTTTATTTTTACCCATGATATTTAATTATTAATAATTGTATGAAAATCATTTTTTTTAATTATCTTATAATAATATTTTACTTAATATCATCTAGCGTCTCATATTCAATAGAACGTCCAGAAATTAAGAATCTTATAGTACATAAAGACAAGAAAAAAATTAAAAATATAGAATTTATTAAATCTGAAGGTCAAAAAGTAAGTTTAAATAATTATAAATCAAACCCATTAATAATAAATTTCTGGGCCACTTGGTGTGCTCCTTGCAAAAAAGAAATGCCATCTTTAGATAAACTCAAAACATTAAATGAATTTAAAAACATAAACATAATCCCAATTAATATTGGTGGAGAAAGTTATAAAAAATCTAAAGAGTTTTTTGACAAAATAAAAATTGAGAATTTAGATATATTCACAGGATCTGGGCCAGAGTTTTCACAGCTATTTAAACTAAGAGGGTTACCCACAACAATTCTAATAGACAAAAATGGTTTTGAGGTTGGAAGAATTGTTGGTTACATTGACTTTAATGATCAGTCTTTACTTGATTGGTTACCAAAAATTTTATGAAATTTTCATTAAATACAACAATAATAAAACCAGAGAATAATGAGGAAGTTAAAAGTGCTGTAATTTTACTTCATGGATATGGAGGTGATGGTAAAGACATCAGCATGTTAACTTTAAACTGGAAAAGATTTTTAAAAAATACAGTTTTTTTATGTCCCGATGCACATGAAGTATGCAGTATTAATCCAGTAGGATTTCAGTGGTTTAATTTAAATAATGAAGATCCAGAATATACTCTTCAAGAATCAAAAAAGGCGGAAAATATTCTAAACAGTTATATTTCAGAAGTAAGTAATTATTTTAATTTAGAATATTCACAAATTTGTGTTTCTGGTTTTAGTCAAGGATGTATGATGTCATTAAATGTTGGCCTGACATCCGAAAAAGAATTTAGTTGTATCGTAGGATTTTCTGGAAGAATTATAAACATGAAGGATCTATCTTCAAGAATAAAAACTAAAACCGATGTTTTAATGATACACGGTGAAAATGACCCAATTGTCCCGCCAAATAATTTACTAGAGGCTAAGGATTTTTTTATTAGAAATAAAATTAAAATTGAAACTTTAATGATTAAAAACTGTGATCACCATATACCTATGGAAGCTTCGAGTGCGGCATTAAAATTTATAAAAAAAAAAATAATCAGTTAATAAATATTATATAATATTAGTTGTGTTGATAAATAATATATTTAATGTATGCTTTAAGTATGATTGAACTTTCTGATCAAAGTATCTCTTTAGAAAAATGTCCTGCATTAGTTTTAAATGCAGATTATAGACCTTTAAGTTATTATCCACTTTCATTGTGGAGTTGGCAGGACTCAATTAAATCTGTTTTCCTAGATAGAGTTTCTATTGTTAGTTATTATGATAGACAAATCAGAAGTCCCTCGTTCAGTATGAAACTTCCAAGTGTAATTGCTCTTAAATCATACATAAGACCTCAATCAAATCCTAACTTTACAAGGTTCAATGTTTTTTTGAGAGATAAATTTAGTTGCCAATATTGTGGAAGTAAAAATGAATTAACGTTTGATCACTTACTGCCAAGATCAAAAGGTGGAAAAACTAATTGGGATAATGTTGTAACAGCTTGCTCTTCCTGTAATGTTAAAAAGGGAGGAAGACTAATAAAGAACTCAGGTATGACATTAAATCAATGGCCTTTTCAACCTACCACAGAAGATCTTCATAAAAATGGAAAGAATTTTCCTCCTAACTTTTTACATAAAAGTTGGATGGACTATTTGTATTGGGATGTTGAACTTGAACCGTAACTAAATTTTTTCAGAGATTTTTATAGCAACCTTAGAACCAGTTTTAATTACTTTATCCATAATTGAATAAAGACCTTTTTTTGTAGCACCCTTCTCGTAGGCTATATCTTTATGATCTAATTCGTCTTGTCTAAATTTTATTATTTTTTCCTTTAAATCTTTTTCATCTCCTTCTATTTGGTCAATTTGGCTTTTATAATGTTCGTCTATTACCTCCTCGACAGAGGCCGTACATAACATCGCTGCTTTTTTTCCAAGTATCGTTGAACCAAATCCAAGACCTAGTCCAAGCAAATCCCATAATGGTAGTAACTTTGTTGGTTTTATATTTCTTTTTTCTATTTCATCCTCAAAAAAATTTGAGTGTTCCTCCTCATGCTTCTTCATTTCTCCAATAATTTGTTTCAAATCATCATTTTTTACAATTGTATTTAAAGCAAGAAGTTGACCTTCATAAATTTTAATTGCACCCCTTTCTCCAGCGTGATCTACTCTTATAAATTCTTCTAATTTTTTTATATTAGTTTTTTTCATAGACTAATGTTCTAATAGAAAAAATAACAATTAAAATTGATAAAATTGTATTAATTGCCGCTAGTGAAATTCCAAGAATTTTAAAAGTAGCATCTTTACAGTTAACAGGCATTGTTTTGTTAAGAGAATCTAGTAATTTCGATTTATTTAAAATATCTGATGATCCGCTTGTACAGGCTGATAGCTCATCAAATATACTATTCTCAATTCCAAAATGATACCCAGATAGTATAGCGCTCAAAGTAAATATCATAATTGTAACTATTAAAATTTTATCATTTTTCGAATAATTAAAACCGATAAAGCTTACAAATACTGCAGTTAGGTAAGGTAACCTTTGATAAATACATAATTTACATGGTTGATACTTCAATACATACTCAATGTATAACGCAGAAATTATTGAAATTAATGAGATAAAAAAAACAATCACATAAAAATTTTTTCTATTTGGAAATAGGATCATATTTAACTAATAAAATTATTTAAAAATTTATAAATAGTATATGCAAAAATAATCAAAATTATTGATAAAATAATAGAAAATTTTAGAAGTTTTTTTTCAATAATTTTTTTCATTGTAGGTCCGAAGTTTCCAACTAAAAATGCTATTAAAAAAAAACGTGATCCTCTTGTTAAAAGAGAAATGATAATAAAATAAAAAATATTGAAGTTTATAAAACCACTTGTAATTGTTAGTAGCTTAAAAGGCACTGGAGAAAATCCAGCGATTGCTAATAGAGTTATCCAGGCTATAACACCACCCTCTGAGGAAACTTTATCTTTTAAAAATGAAGCGTTGTCTACACCATAGATCTCAAAAATTTTTAGGCCAATTTCATTGAAGAATACGTATCCTATAAAATACCCTAGGCAAGCTCCCAAAACAGATCCTATAGTTGCAATTAATGCTATTCTAACCCATTCATTTTTACGAGCTATTGTCATAGGAATTATCAAAACATCTGGAGGTATTGGAAATATAAAACTTTCAACAAAAGATATAAATCCCAAAATAGATTTAGATCTTTTATGGCCTGCTAGTTTAATAGTTTTATTGTACAGTTCTTTAAACATATTTTCTTTTAATATAATAAATGATTTAATACTATTAGTTAAAATATGCAAAGTTTTGGGCGAATGGCGGAACTGGTAGACGCGTTGGACTCAAAATCCAATAGTAGCAATACTGTGAGAGTTCGATTCTCTCTTTGCCCACCAAGAATATATGAGTACAAAAAATATTAATAATTTAGTTGAGCTGTTTTTTATTAATTACAAAAAACAAAAAAAGGATAATGTTCTTTTAACATCCTTAAAAGACACTAATAATTGTTTTACATGGGAAAAAACATTCCATTCAATTAAAAAACTTTCTTCAGAAATTAAAAAATATGCAAATAAAGGTGATAGATGTTTATTAATTTCTGAAAATAGACCTGAGTGGTTTATAACAGATCTTTCTGTTATGTTATCAGAATGTATTACTGTACCAGCTTATACAACTTATGCTGAGAAAGACTATGAATATATAATTGAAAATTGTAATCCAAAATTAATATTTGTTTCAAATCAAGAACAATTCAACAAAGTAAAAGATATTATAAAAAAAAAGATTTTTATTGCTAAAATTTTTTCTTTTGAAGAATTAGATATAAGTGAGAATGAATATCTAAACATTAATAAATTATTTTCTAATTTAGACTATCAAGATTTAAATGTGCCAGACTTATCAATTAAAAGAAATGATCCAGCTTGTATTATTTACACTTCAGGAACACAAGGTAACCCAAAAGGTGTAATCTTAAGTCATGGTGGGATTCTAAATAATTGTGATGGTGCACTCGATATATTGAAACCTTTGCTAACAGATCAGACTAGATTTTTAACCTGGTTGCCTCTCTCACATTCCTATGAACACACTGTTCAATTTGTTCAAATAAGTGTTGGAGCAAAAATATTCTATGCAGAAAGCATTGAAAAATTAATTAAAAATATGAATGATTGTAAACCTCAACTAATGACTGCAGTACCTAGGTTTTACCAAAATCTTTTTCAAAAAATCAATGTAAGTTTCAATAAAGCAGTAGGTTTAAAGAAAAAACTAATATTAAAGATGTTAGAACTAGGAACCAAAAAAATTAATAAACAATCTTTAACAATTTTAGAAAAATTAATTGATAATATTTTGGAAAAAATAGTAAGAAAAAAAATTAAAAGTCAATTTGGAGGTGAGCTTAAAACTTTCGTTTCAGGCGGTGGAGCTCTTGATAAAGAAGTTGGTATTTTCTTAAATGCTATAGGACTTCCTACTCTGCAAGGTTATGGCTTAACTGAAACCTCTCCAGTTGTAAGTTGTAATCCAATTGATGATATTAGGGTAGAGACTGTAGGACCACCATTTAATGGCAATGAGGTAAAAATAGCCTCAGATGGTGAAATTTTAGTAAAAGGCGAAAATGTAATGTTGGGTTATTGGAATAATGAGGAAGAAACTAACAAAGTTTTAAAAGATGGTTGGTTACATACAGGAGATATTGGAATTTTTGAGAATGGTTATTTAAAAATTACTGACAGAAAAAAAGATATTTTGATTACTCCCGGTGGAGATAATATTTCTCCAGTCAAAATAGAAAATGAATTATCAAATTCGAAATTTATTGATCAATCAATCGTTTATGGAGATAATAAACCGTATTTAGTCGCATTATTAGTTCTATCTGATGAAAATATAAATGCAACACAGGATCAAATTAAAAAAGAATTAGAAATTATAAATAAAAATCTTTCTAAAATAGAAAATATAAAAAAATTTTTTATAATTAATGAAAAATTTTCAATTGAAAATGGAATGTTAACTCCAACTTTAAAACTAAAAAGATATAAAATAATTCAAAAATATAAAAACGAATTTGAAAAACTTTATTAAAATTTTTTAAAAAAACACTTTATAAATAGCGATTTATTTAACTTTTTTTTTAATTAATTAAAAAAATAAAAAAATAATTTTTTTAAAATTTTTTATAAAAAATTATATGTTTGACATAACTATTCAAAAAAAATAAAAATTAGTTATTAACGAATCATAAAGATTCGTTTATAAAAAAGGGAGCTAAAGATGGCTAAAAGAAGAAAAAAAGCTGCTAAAAAGAAAACTAAGAAAAAAGCTAAGAAAAAAGCTAAGAAGAAAAAAAGAAGATAGTTTAGTATTCTTTTTAATTGATAACGCTTCTCATGGCGCTTGCGTGGGGAGCGTTTTTTTTTACTCTGTAATTTCTTGATTTAGTGGTTTTTCAGCAACTGGTTTTTCCTCAATTTTTTGTGCCTGTTTTTCTAAATTTCTTTTTAAAGCTTTATCAAGCTTTTTTTGAGCGTCCTCTAAACTTGAACCCATTACAATCTGAAATTCTGTTAATAATCTCTCATAAGCTTTTTCAAATAATTGTCTTTCACTGTAGGATTGATCAATCATAATATCATCTCCTTTATTCAGATCTCTCACTACCTCAGCTAACTCATAAATTTTACCTGAAGATATTTTCGCTTCATATTCCTGAGCTCTCCGACTCCACATTGATCGTTTAATTTTTGGTTTACTTTTTAAGATACTTACACATTTATTTATCTGATTAATTGTAGCTAGTGGTCTTAAATGAGATTGTTTGTTTACTGGAACCATCCCATTTGCTTTATCTTTTTCAAATTTAAGAATATATGTTTCAACATCAATACCACCAATATTAATTTTTTTTGTTTCTGTAATTTGACCTACACCATGTTTTGGATAAACAACATAATCTTTAATCTTAAATAGTCTTTTTTCAGTATCTTGTTTTTTTACCTTTTTAATTTCAGGTTTTTGCTCATTATTTTTAGGAATTCTTAGTGGATCATTTTTTGTTTCAATTTTATCTTTTTTTTTTGGTTCTTTGATTACTTTCTTTTTACTTACTTCTTTAATTACTTTTTTAACTTTAGCTACTTTGGAAATTTTTTTTGGTTTAGTTACTTTTTTTATAGTCTTAGTTTTTTTCGAAACTTTTTTTTTTATTTTTTTGTTATTCAAGATTTTCTTTAAAATATTTTTCATACTTATCTTTTACATCTTTAAATTGTTCGTGATCCGCAGGTGGATCTTTTTTTTCACTAATATTTGGCCACAAATCTGCATATTTTTTATTAACTTCTAACCATTTACCATTATTATCCTCGTTATCAGATATTATGGCGTCCACTGGACATTCTGGCTCGCAAACGCCACAATCTATACACTCATCGGGTTTAATTACAAGCATATTCTTACCTTCATAAAAACAATCTACTGGACATACTTCAACACAATCCATCAATTTACATTTGATGCATTTATCATTTACTAAATATGTCATATTTTTTTTTGTCGAACCTTCTCTTTTATATCACCAACTACTTTCGGATCTAGATAAAGCAAACCAGATAATCTTCTCATTAAGTTCGTTTCATACATATCCGCATCTTCATCTGAGTATATAATATCCCATAATGCCTCTATTATGATTCTTTTGTCTTCTTCATTAATATTTTTAATCTCTCTAGTAAAATCAAGTATTTGATTGGAGTCTTTTTCTTTTTCTTCTGCATCTTGCATTATTTTATCAATATTTTCGGTCTCACCTCCCATTTCGATAATTGCATCTTTAATAATTTTTTTTTCTTTATCTGTATAATTCTCGTCAATTCTTGCTGAATGAATTAATAAACAAGATACTGCAATTATTGATGGGTGATTATTTTCTTTTTCAGCTTCTTCTTTTTTAAAAATATTGAACATTATTTTAAGTTAAGTTGTGAAAGTACATTAAATGGATTGTCATTAATATTCTTGTTGGTATCTTTTCTTTTTACTTTTCTTGATGGTATATATTTAAAGTGAAGATTATTATCTTTCTCGTAAGTTTTGTAATTCATTTTTTTAATTAATTTCACAAAATTTTCTTTATTACAACCTAACAAATTCAACATTTCAGGAATTAACTTGATCTCTTTAATTTTATCTTCTGATTTAGTATTAAAAATCATTAAAAATAACCTCTCTAAAATATCTATTCTAACATATAAATTTTCAAATTTTTCAAAACCACATAGAAGCATTAGATTTTTATTTAACATTTTTTTTTCCTCTAAAAAGTTCAATCCAAAAGTTGGAGGCGTAAAATCAAAATTTTTCTCATTATAGTTTTTCCATAAAAGAATTCGTAAAGATACGGAACTTGGTTTAAATAATTTAAATAAAAAAATATGATATCTTCCAAATTTTACACCTAGATTTCTCAATTTTTTCCTTTCATCTTGTTTAAGTCTTTTTAAATAATTTAAAACCTCATCTCTTTTAACAACTCCATTATTTTCATAAAGATGATATGCCAAAGCTCTTATTTCGGAATTATTATCTTTAACATTTTTTAAATCTATTAGACTTTTTAACTCTGTTTCAATTTTTTCATTGATCCATTTCTGTAAATAAGAATTTAGTCTTGATTTTTCATTATTCTCAATCATTTCATCAATAATTAATTGAATTTGAGGATTTAAATAATCAGAACCAGGAATTAATTTAGCTATTTGATTGTTGTTCCAATAAATTTTAAAATCATTTTTTAGTTCAATCAAACCAGTATCAATTATCTGAGTTATTCTCTTTATAATTTCTGGCACAACGTTTTGTCTTGCTGCTTTTTTAAGTGATTTTACATCAGCATCTAATGTATCAACTTTTAAGTCTAACTCTAATCTTAAACCTTTTAAACGTCCAATATACTGTTCATTAATCATTACTTCTTCATCATTAACAATCTCAGTTTCAAAAACTATATCTTGTTTTAAACCTCTAGCTAAAATACTTGCTCTTTTATCAATAAATGTTTTTGTTAACTCCTCATGAAGTCGATCAGACAGCTTATCTTCAAGGTTTTTAGTTCTTTCTATCCAATAGTCCTGATTTTCAACCCAATTAGATTTATTTGATACATAAGCCCAAGTTCTAACATTAGCAATTCTATTTGATAAAGAGTCAACATTTCCATCTAATTTGTCAAGTAAAGATAGTTGCTCTTTCATATAGTGGTTTGGAACTTTGTTATTTCCATTTGTTAAAAAATTAAAAATTTTACTTACAACATCAAAATGATGACCATAAGTTTTCTTTACAAAATCAGGTATTTGACAACATTCCCATAGTATCTGTAAAATTTCAGAATTATCTTTAATCTCTATGTTTGGTGCTTCTTTTAAAAAATATTTTAATACCTTTTCATCTTGACATTCACTTATCCGTCTAAGCCAATCTTTATGAGGTCTTTCTTCTAAAGATTTTATCAACAAAACTTTATTAACAAAATTTAATTTTGAATTTCTCCAAAAGATCGTTTGTATATCTGGAAAAGTGTGTGTTTCTAATGCTTCAATTTCCTCAGGCCCAACTTCTTTACATTCTCCAGTTGTGCCAAATACGCCATCATTCAAATATCTTCCTGCTCTACCTGCAATTTGTCCAATTTCTGAAATATTTAAATTCCTTAATTTTTTACCATCAAACTTTTTTAAATTTGAAAAATAAACGTTATCTAGATCCATATTTATTCCCATTCCAATTGCATCAGTTGCAACTAAATAATCAACATCACCAGATTGGTATAAGCTTACTTGTGAATTTCTTGTCTTGGGACTTAAAGAACCCATCACAATAGCAGCTCCACCTTTTTGACGCCTAATTAATTCTGCAATTGCATAAACCTCCTCAGTAGAAAAAGCTATAACAGCACTTTTCCTCTCTATTCTGGAAATTTTTTTATGACCACCAAATGATAATTTTGAGAGTCTTTCTCTATTTTTAAATTCAATATCATCATCAAGTTTTTGAATAATATTTTTTATAGAATTCGAACCCATGAGCATAGTAAGTTTTTCACCTCTCATATGTAACAATCTATCCGTAAAAATATGACCTCTTTCGTGGTCATTACACATTTGTATTTCATCTATACCTACGAATTCTAAACTTTTATCTAATGGCATAGATTCCACAGTACAGAGAAAATACTTTGCGTTAATTGGAATAATTTTTTCTTCACCTGTTATCAAAGCAACTTTTGACGGATCAACTTTTTTGATAATTTTGTCATAAACTTCTCTTGCTAAAAGTCTTAAAGGGAAACCAATCATACCCGAATCAAAAGAAAGCATGGTCTCTATGGCTAGGAAAGTTTTTCCAGTATTTGTAGGTCCAAGAACTGCTGTGATTTTATTTTTTATCATTTCTAGCTTTGGTATGATTTTTTTAACCAATACTATATATTGTTACCTCTAAAGAACAAAAATAGGCTAAAACTAGTCCGAATCATTGAGGAAAAAGTTCTCATTTTTATTATTTAATGTTTTAAGGTTATCATAATTTCTAAAAATTAAATATATTTTTTTATGCCTCAGAAATTGTGGGAAGCTACTCCTCAAATAAAATCAAAATCAAATTTATTTAGATTTGAAAAATTTTTATCAAAAAAATTTAATTATAAACCTAAAAAAAATTATAAAAAATTGTTTGATTGGACAATCAAAAACCCTAAGCTTTTTTGGAGCTCGATTTGGGAATTTTCAAATATAAAAGGTATTAAAAATAATAAGTTTTATTTTCCAAAAGAAATTATAAAAAGTAAATTTTTAGTAAAATCCAAATTAAATTATGCAGAAAACTTGTTGTCTAAAAATGACAATTCAAAAGCTGTTACATTTATTAGTGAAAATGGATACCGAGAAGAAATATCTTGGAATGAATTAAATAATAACACTTTAAAATTAATTAAATTTTTTATAGATAATAAAATTAAAGAAAAAGACAGAATTGCAGCGTATACAGCAAATCAAATTGAGACAGTTGAGAGTTTTTTAGCAACTAGTGCTATCGGAGCCATTTGGTCATCATGTTCCCCTGACTTTGGTATACAAGGTGTTATAGAGAGATTTTCTCAAATTAAACCGAAACTATTAATAATTACAGATAGGTATTATTATAATGGTAAAGAGATTAATGTACTTGAAAGATTACCAGCTATTCTAAAAAAAATTAAATCTATTAAATGTGTTCTAATTGCTAATTATCCTGGTAAAAAAAGCTTAAAACAAAATAAGATCAAGGGAATTAAAATTTTCTATTACAATAAGCTTAAAGGTAAAAAAGATAAAAATTATTCATTTAAAAAATTTGATTTTGATAAAGAGCTAGCTATTTTATATTCAAGTGGAACAACTGGAAAACCAAAATGCATATGTCATAGAGCTGGTGGTGTTTTGTTGCAACATTTAAAAGAACATAAACTTCATTGTGATGTTAAGGAAGGAGACAATGTTTTTTATTTTACTACCTGTGGATGGATGATGTGGAATTGGTTAATGACCTTTTTGGCATCAAAAGCTTCTATTGTTCTATTTGATGGCTTTCCGATGCATAAAAAAAATGATTTACTATTTAAAATAGCTGAGAAAGAAAAAATTTCTCTCTTTGGTATAAGTGCTAAGTACATCGATCAATTAAAAAAGCTTAATTTAAAGATTAAAAATAAATATAAACTAAATTATCTCAAAATTATTTGTTCTACTGGATCACCCTTATCATCTGAAGGTTTTGATTATGTTTATAAAAATATAAAAAAAAATGTTCATTTAGCGTCAATTGCAGGAGGAACAGACTTAGTATCGTGCTTCGTATTAGGAAATATATATTCACCAGTTTACAGGGGACAGATCCAAAATAATGGATTAGGGATGAATACTGATGTTTTTTCTGAAAGAGGAAAATCTTTAATAAATCAAAAAGGGGAATTAGTTTGCAAATCTCCTTTTCCTTCAATGCCAAAATTATTTTGGAATGATAAGAATAATAAAAAATATAAGGGTGCATATTTCAAAAAATTTAAAAATGTTTGGCATCATGGAGATTTTGCTGAAAGAAAATCTAATGGAGGTTATGTAATTTATGGAAGATCAGATGCTACACTAAATCCTGGTGGAGCAAGGTTGGGTACTGCTGAGATATATTCCGTAGTTGATAAATTTAAAGAAGTTAAAGAGTCAATTGTTATTGGTCAGAAATGGGATAATGATGTAAGAATTATATTATTTGTTGTTCTAAAGAAACCTAAGTCGTTAAATGAAGATTTATCTTTTAATTTAAAGAAGGCTATACGTAAAGATGCATCCCCGCGGCATGTACCCAAAAAAATAATTGAGGTCTCAGATATACCAAGAACAAAAAATGGAAAAATAGTTGAGATCGCAGTTAGAAATACTGTTGAAGGAATAAAAATAAAAAATATTCAAGCCCTTATAAATCCTAATATTTTAAATGAATTTAAAAATTTGGATGAACTTAAGACACCATAAATACTCCTAAATTTATATAGACAATAATAATTGATTAATATTAAATAGTAATAATAATTAATAGATTGGAGTAAAAATGATAAAAAACTTATTCAAAAGTTCTCTAATGATATTACTTCTGACACTTGGTTTGTCAGGTAAATCGTTTGCTCAAGAACTAAAATTTTTTACAATTGGTACAGGAGGAACGGCTTATACTTATTATCCAGTTGGTGGAATGATTGCAAATGCAATTTCTAAACCGCCAGGATCAAGAGAATGTGGTAAAGGTGGAAGTTGTGGAGTTCCTAACTTAATTGCATCTGCTGTTTCATCAAGAGGTTCAGTAGATAATGTAAATGCTATTATTTCAGGTTTAAGAAATTCAGGATTTGCACAGTCTGATGTAGCTTATTGGGCTTACACTGGTACTGGAACTATGGAGGGAAAAGAACCAGCAAAAGATTTAAGAACTATTGCAGCACTTTTTCAAGAACACATTCATTTAGTAGCGCTTAAAAAAAGCAATATTAATTCTGTTAAAGACCTAAAAGGTAAAAGAGTTTCACTCGACGAACCTGGATCTGGTACATATGTTGACGCTAAATTAATTTTAGAGTCAAATGGTTTAAGTACTAGTGATGTAAAAGCTGAAGCTCTAAAAGGTAAAGCAGCTACAGACGCACTAAGAAATGGTAAAGTTGATGCAATTTTTGTTGTAGCAGGTTTTCCAACAGGAGCTATTGTTGAGTTAGCATCTGCAGTTGATGTAAAATTAGTTCCTATAGATGGTGCAGGAGCTAAAGCATTAACTTCAAAATATGGATTTTTCTCACAAAGCCCAATTCCTTCAGGAACTTATGAAGGAGTTGATGAGGTAAATACTGTAGCAGTAGGTGCCCAATGGTTTACATCTGCAAAAGAAGATAATGAGCTAATCTATCAAATCACTAAAGCTTTATGGAATAAAGAATCTAGAAAGCTAATGGATGTTGGTCATGCTAAAGGCAAAACAATAACGCCTGATACAGCTCTTTCTGGAGTAGGAGTACCATTACATCCTGGCGCAGAAAAGTTCTATAAAGAAGCAGGACTTATAAATTAAATTTATAAGTATTCTAAATAAATTGTGCCCTAGGTCATTAGACCTAGGGCATTATTATGTCTCAATTTAATATTTCTCCTGAGGAAGTTTCAAAACTTGAAGAAAGGTTTGAGATAAAAAGTAACGAAAGAAAATTAAAAAATTTTTTAAAATTATTGACGTTTATTGCATTAGTTACAATGTCAATTTACCATTTTTATGCTTCAGGATTTGGAACAATTAGAGACATACTTCATAGAGGTATACACATCTCTTTTGTAGTTGGCCTAGTGTTTCTATTTTATAATTGGAAAATTTTTCCTGATGACAAATCAAAAAGCAAAGTTCCTATAATAGATATTATTTTTTCAATTCTTGTTGTAATAACTGCACTTTATCTACCTTTATTACCTCCTGAAATATTAGCTAGCAGAGTAGGAAATCCTTCAAGTACTGAAGTTATCATGGGATCAATACTTATAATTTTGACCCTTGAAGCTGCAAGGAGATCTATTGGATACACACTTCCATTAATATGTATAATATTTATGATTTTTGCACTTTATGGTCCTATTTTCCCTGGAGCTTTAAAACATGGTGGCAGTAGTTGGGCAGGATTTGTAAATCATATTTATATAACTAACCAAGGAATTTATGGAATCGCTGTTGGTGTTATGGCTCAATATGTTTTTTTATTTATTTTATTTGGTGTACTTGCAACACGAATAGGACTAGGACAATTATTTATTGATTTAGCAATGGTAATAGCTGGACGATACTCTGGAGGACCAGCGAAAGTTGCAATTTTTTCTTCAGCATTTTTAGGAACCATATCTGGTTCCTCAATTGCAAATACAGTAACAACTGGATCTTTAACAATACCTGCAATGAAAAAAGTTGGATATCCGCCTCATTTTTCTGGTGCTGTGGAAGCCACAGCATCTACTGGCGGACAAATAACTCCACCTATTTTAGGAGCTGCTGCCTTTATTATGGTTGAATATTTAGAATTGCCTTTAAGAGATATTTTAGCGGCTGCATTAATTCCAGCACTGCTTCACTATTTTGGAATTTTTGTAATGGTTCATTTAGAGGCAAAAAAATTAGGACTTAGAGGTTTAAACGAAAGTGAGGTTCCTAAATTTATAAAAATTATACAAGACAATTGGCTTGCAATAGTTCCATTGTTTATCTTGGTATATTTAATTTTAATTGGTCGTACACCAGATTATGCTGCAGTAAATGGAATAATTGCATGTGTCGTCATTGGATTTATTAGAAAAAAAAATAGACTTACTTTTAACGACTTATTTGAGTGTCTTGCAAGAGGAGCAAAGAATACCTTGGCTGTTGGAGCCGCTGCAACATCAATTGGAATTATAGTTGGTGTAGTTACACTAACAGGTGTTGGTTTTAGACTAGGTTATGTAGTAATCCAAACGGCTGGTGATATTGGAGGTTTCTTCTTAAACTTTTTACCTTTCAATTATTTTTCTTTAGCCGATCTAACATTATTTTTCTCACTAATACTAATAGCAATATCATGCATATTTATGGGCACAGGAGTTCCAACTACTGCAACATACATAATACTAGTTGCTGTTGCTGCGCCTGCTCTTGCTCAATTACAAATTGAGCCCATTGTTTCTCACTTTTTTGTATTTTATTATGGTGTCTTAGCTGACATAACACCGCCTGTTGCTCTTGCAGCATATGCTGCTGCTGGAATTGCAGGATCAAATCCATTTACCACTGGTAATACTGCATTTAGATTAGGAATTGCAAAAGCTCTTGTGCCTTTTGTATTTGTTTATTCACCATCTCTACTACTGGTTGCCCAAGGATTTAATTTTTATGATTTTTTTGTAACTTTAATATCTGCAATGATTGGCATTGGTTTGATTGGAATTGGATTTACAGGCTATCTATTTAAAAGAGTTTCTACGTTTCAAAGATGGTATTTGGGAATTGTTTCATTATTATTTATTGCACCTGGTTTAAGTTCATCAATTATTGGCTTAGTTTTAGTGTTGCCAATATTTATTCTTCAATTAAGAAAATAAAACTTATCCACCTAGTCCAGCATTTGGAAGAGGTCTTCTTAAAATTTTCCAAATTCCAACCGCACTTGCAATTAATTTATTTTTATACTTGAGTTTGCAATTTATAAATACCATTGACTTTGTAACTTTTTGAATTTCTACCGTTCCCAATAATTCGTCTCCAATGTTAGAGGGAGCTATAAATTTTATATCCAATGAAATAGTTACACACGGTTTATTTCCACTTGCTCTGTGACAAGCTGTACCTGCACCTGCATCAATGATTGTACAAATATAACCACCATGAGTTATCCCAGCTTTATTTAAATGTGTTTTTTTAATCTTAGTTTTAAACTCGAATTTTTTTTTAGTAATTGATCTAAACAATAAACCACCATTATGTTTCATGTAGCTTGGCTTATTACTTAATTGTTCAAATTTTTTTTTCATTAAAGGATTATTGTCATAATTAGTATAAATAATAAAACTAAACAAAAGAAATATATTACAGATTTTTCAAGTGATACTTTCATTTATCCTTTCATTTTGGTGCGCCTGCTAGGAGTTGAACCCAGAACCTCCTGGTCCGTAGCCAAGCGCTCTATCCAATTGAGCTACAGGCGCAATTTGTACAGTTTTTATACATAATTAATAATGTAAATTATTTTTTTAGCAAATATTGATATATATATACTACAAAAATGAATCTAGATTTATTAGTTCCTGATATAGGAGACTTTGAAAACGTTGAAATTATCGAAGTACTTGTAAAAAAAGGTGACAAAATCAATAAAAATGACCCTGTTGTCACTTTAGAAAGTGATAAATCAAGTGTTGAGGTGCCATCCAATTATGGAGGCACAATTGAAAATATAAATGTAAAAATTGGTGATAAAGTTTCAAAAGGTGATTTGATATTAACTCTATCTTCAGAAAATAAAGATGAAAACGAGAAAATTAGCAAAACTTTAGATGAAAAAATTCCACCTTCAACCGAGAAATTAATAGAGGAAGCAGAAGCTACTACAAAACCTGATATAAAAGTTGAAAAAGAAGTTATAAAGCCAACACAAATCAAGCAAACAAGATTAGTTAATGAAGTTAAAATGGTCAGTAGTAACGATGATATTGATCCAACTGAAACTAAAGAGTGGTTAGATTCATTAAGTGCAGTTCTGCAAAATGATGGTTCTGAAAGAGCTCATTTTTTAATTAAACAATTAATTGATCAATCTTATAAAGCTGGATCTAAAATTCCTCATACTCAAACTACTCCTTACGTGAATACGATACCCCCCGAAGAGGAAAAAAGATCACCTGGAGATCAAAATATTGAACGTAAGTTAAGATCATTAATTAGATGGAATGCTGCTGCCATGGTAGTAAGAGCAAATAAAAAACATCCTGAACTTGGTGGTCACATAGGAACATTTGCATCAGCTGCAACCTTGTATGATGTTGGAATGAATCATTTTTGGCGAGCAAAAAATAATAAATTCGGAGGTGATCTAGTATATTTTCAAGGTCATAGTGCACCAGGAATGTATGCAAGAGCTTTTCTTGAGGGAAGACTAAATGAAAAGCAGTTAGATAGATTTAGACAAGAAGTACAAACTGGTGGACTTTCATCTTATCCACATCCTTGGTTAATGCCAAACTTTTGGCAGTTTCCAACAGTTTCAATGGGTATTGGTCCTATGTTAGCAATATATCAAGCAAGATTTATGAAATACCTAATCAATAGAGGATTAATTAAAGATGAGGGAAGAAAAGTTTGGGCTTTTCTTGGAGATGGAGAAATGGATGAACCCGAGTCACTTGGGGCAATTGGTTTAGCGGCGCGTGAAAATTTAGATAATTTAATATTTGTTGTAAACTGCAATTTACAAAGATTAGACGGTCCAGTAAGAGGAAATGGAAAAATAATTCAAGAATTAGAAGGTATTTTTCGAGGCGGTGGCTGGAACGTTTTAAAAGTTATTTGGGGATCTTATTGGGACTCACTTTTAGCAAATGATAAGACAGGACATTTAGTAAAAATCATGAATGAGACCGTAGATGGTGAATATCAAGCTTTTAAAGCAAGAAATGGACTGTATGTGAGAGAAAAGTTTTTTGGCAAATATCCTGAAACAACAGAATTAGTTTCATCAATGTCAGATACTGATATTTGGAGGCTTAATAGAGGAGGCCATGATCCTCATAAAGTTTATGCTGCATATGATAAAGCGGTCAATCACAAAGGAAGCCCTACAGTCATAATAGCCAAAACTATAAAAGGTTATGGTATGGGTAAAAGTGGTGAAAGTGTAAATACTACTCACCAACAAAAGAAATTGGATGTTGATGATTTAATGTATTACAGGGATAGGTTTGATGTTCCTTTAACAGATTCTCAAGTCAAAAATATTGAATATTTCAAACCAGACGAAAACTCTGAAGAAATTAAATACTTAAAAAAAAGAAGATTAGAACTTGGTGGATTTATACCAGAGAGAACATCATATTCAAAACCGATTAAAGCCCCAGTTAAAGATATTTTTGATTTTATGAAAAAGTCTACTGGCGAAAAAGAAATGTCTACAACAATGGCATTAGTAAGAATGTTAACTAATCTTTTGAGAGATAAAAATGTTGCACCAAAATTGGTTCCAATTATTCCCGATGAAGCTAGAACATTTGGAATGGAAGGTTTCTTTCAAAAAATAGGTATTTATGCTCATGAAGGTCAAAAATATGAGCCAGAGGACTCAGCACAACTTTCATCTTATAGAGAAGAGAAAAGTGGTCAGGTATTAGAAGAAGGTATAACTGAAGCAGGTTCTATGTCATCTTGGATAGCAGCAGGAACAGCATATACAAATCATGATATTGAAATGATTCCAATTTATCTTTTCTATTCTATGTTTGGCTTTCAAAGAATTGGAGATTTTGCTTGGGCTGCAGGAGATAGTCAAGCGAGGGGCTTTTTAATTGGTGCGACTGCGGGAAGAACAACACTTGCAGGAGAAGGTCTTCAACACCAAGATGGTCATAGTCATTTGTTAGCATCAACAATTCCAAACTGCATTTCTTATGATCCAACATTCCATTACGAATTAGCTGTGATTTTTAGAGAAGGTTTAAGAAGGATGCACGAAAAAAATGAAAATATTTTTTATTATATTACTACAATGAATGAAAATTACTCTCACCCTGAAATGCCAAAGGATTGTGAGGATGGAATTCTCAAGGGAATGTACAAAATTAAAGAAACATCAGGTTCTAAAGATGCAAAAATTCAATTATTAGGTTCTGGAACAATACTAAGAGAAATGATGGCAGCATCAGAAATTCTCAAAAAAGAATATCAGGTTGATAGTGAAGTTTGGAGTGTTACTAGTTTTAATGAGTTAAGAAAAAATGGAATGGAAGTTGAAAGATTTAACCTTCTAAATCCCGCAGAAACAAATAAAAAATCATATGTAGAGGAATGTTTAGGCAAACAACAAGGTCCTATCCTTACAGCCACTGACTATATGAGAATAAATGCTGATCAAATAAGACCTTTTACAAAAAAGAGCTTTTATTCGTTAGGTACTGATGGATATGGAAGAAGTGATACAAGAAAAAATTTAAGAAATTTTTTTGAAGTAGATAAAGAACACATAGTTGCTTATAGCCTTAGTGTTTTAGCAAACGAACAGCTTGTTGCATCAAAGTATGCTGAAGATGCAATCAAAAAGTATAAAATTGACAAAAACAAACCCATGCCAACAAAAATGTAAATGTCTGATCAATCAAATAAAATATCTGCAAGTCCAAAAGTTAGAAAATTTGCAAGAGAGCTGGGAGTAGATATAAATAATGTTAAGGGAACAGAAAGATCAGGTAGGGTTGTTGAAAAAGATTTAAAAGATTTTGTCTCATCTAGAATCAATCATCCTCAGAATAATAGTGAAAGACAAAAAGAAAAAATTATTAAAAGCGAATATCAACATTCAGATTTTGGGGAAATTGAAATTAAAGATATTCCTAGAGTAAAAAAAATAGCAGCTCCACATCTTGTAAATTCGTGGACAAATATTCCACATGTAACCAATCATGATGAAGCTGATATTACAGAAATGGAGGAATTTAGAAACACAATAAAAGATAATTATACAGGAGAAAAAATAAAAATTACTCCTCTTGCATTTATTATTAAAGCATTGGTGCTTTCACTAAAAAAATTTCCATCATTTAATTCATCAATTGATGATATTGAAAATGGCAAGATTACTTTTAAAAAGTATTTTCATGTTGGTATCGCGGTTGATACTCAACATGGACTTATGGTTCCTAAAATTAGAGATGCTAATCAAAAAGATATCAATGAGTTAAGTGAGAAATTAAAAAAAGTAAGTGATGATTGTAGAAACTTAAAAATTGATAAAAAAGAGTTCTTTGGTGGATCAATGACCATCACAAGCTTAGGTGGCATAGGTGGTTCATTTTTTACACCAATAATTAACTTTCCAGAAGTTGCTATACTTGGCGTTGGTAGAAGTTATAAAAAACAGGTTTTTATGGATGGTAAATTTATTCCAAGAACCATGCTTCCATTATCCCTCTCATATGATCACAGAATTATAGATGGTGCTGAGGCTGCCAAATTTAATAATGAATTAAAAGATAACCTTGGTTCTAATTTTGCATATAATTTGAGTAAATGATTACTAAAATTGAAATACTAGCAGATGATGTACACATCCACTTTAATGGAGAAAATTCTGAAATTTTTCCTAATATTTGGCTAAGAGATCATGCAAAAGATGAGCAAAATTGGGATAAAAGGTCTAGCCAAAGGAAAACATATACAGCAGCATTAGATATAAATTTAAAAGTTAAAAAGGCAGAAATAATTGAAAATGGAAAATATTTGAGTATTTCATGGCCTGATTTAGAAAAACCAGTTAAATATTCATCTGAATTTCTAACTAATAATAAAATAAAAAAGAAAAAAGAAGTAAAATCTAATTTAAAAATCTGGAAAGCTAATGAAATAAAAGAAGAAATTTTTTTAGATTATAATTCAATTTTATCAAATGAGGGATTTAAAAATTTTTTGAAAAATATTCATGATTATGGATTTTCAGTAATTAAAAATTGTGAAACCAATTTAAAGTCTGTTGAAACAATTGCAAATAGAATTGGTTATGTAAGAAACTCTATATTTGGAGGACTATGGAGTTTTGAGTCAGACGAAAATAAAGCAGATAGCGCATACACTCAAGAAGAGCTCAGACCTCATACAGATTCAACATATAGTAATGACGCTCCAGGATTACAATTATTACTATGTTGCGAATATAATGCTAGAGGTGGTGAATCGATTATGGTTGATGGATTAAAAATAGCAGAAACAATAAAAAAAGAAAACCAGCCGATTTATGAATTAATGACAAAAATAAATGTTAAGGGAAATTATATCGGTGATGGTGTTTATCTTGAGGCTGAAAGACCAATATTTAAGTTAAATGAAAATAATGAAATAGTTCAAGTTAGTTTTAATAATTATGATCGAGCACCATTTAGATTTGAAAAAGATTTAACATTAAAGTTTTATGAAGCGATAAAAAAATTTGATCTTATTGCTAATAATAAAGATTATCAGTGGCGACATATCCTTAAACCTGGAGAACTTCTAATATTTAATAATTGGCGAATACTTCATGGTAGAGGATCGTTTAATGGAGTTAGAAAAATGTCTGGATGTTATATTAACAAAGAGGATTTTGACAGCTCTTGTAAGTTAAACGGAATAAATTAATTAATAAAATTATCTAATTAAATATAATGACAAAATCCCTTTCAATGGTCTGCGCACTAGTCACAACTTTTATTTGGGGAACAGCTTTCATCGCTCAAGACACTGGTATGGATAATATCGGTCCATTAACTTTTAATTCAGCAAGATTTATTGTTGGCTTTTTTACAATATTACCACTTGCCTTATTATTTGAGAGGAAGAAAATTAAACTAGAAATACTTTCAAAATCAAAACTTTTTATAAAATATTTAGTTTTCATGGGAGTATCCCTGTTTTTGGGAACTTTTTTACAACAAACTGCCCTCCAATATACAAATATTGCAAATGCAGCTTTTTTTACAGTATTTTACGTACCGATAGTTCCAATTTTGTTATTTTTTATCTACTCCAAAAAAGTTCATTGGAGTATATGGCCAGCAATTGGTCTTTGTATCCTTGGTGTATACCTTCTAAGTGATTTTTCTAACTCAGAAATTATGTTAGGTGATGGTCTAGTTATATTGTGCTCAGTATTTTGGGCTTTGCATATAATTTTTGCAGGTAAGTTCATGGAAGAATTTGATATTCCAATGTTTTATGCTGCACTTCAAGCATTATTTGTTGCAACACTTTCGTTAATCTTTTCTTTTATTTTTGAAGAAATAAATATTTCAAAAATATTAATGGAAAGTAGTTCTATTCTTTATGCAGGAGCATTATCAGGCGGTATAGCCTTTACATTACAAATGTATGCTCAAAAAAATATAGAAGAGGCACCAGCAGCAATTATTTATTCTCTCGAGGGAGTATTTGCAGCTGTAGCAGGATGGATTATTCTCAATCAATTTTTAAGTACTAATAACATGATTGGATGTTTATTAATTTTGATTGCAGTAATTTCTTCTCAAATTTCACCTAGTTCTAAAAATTAGATATAAGCAATTACAAAAAGAATTAAAGCAAGAAAAGTTCTGTAATAAACAAAAATATTTAAATTAAAATTTTTTACATAAATTAAAAAATATTTGATTGTTAAATAAGAAACTATAAATGAAAATATTATTGAATATAAAAATAATATGTTTAAATCTATATTTGCATTCATCACATCTTTCAAACTAAGTATACTTGCTCCCGCTAATGCAGGTATTGATAAGTAAAAAGATATTTTTGAAGAATCTACTCTATCGAAATTTAAAAATCGTGAAGCTGTAATTATTATACCTGATCTACTTACACCAGGTATAACAGCTAAAATTTGAAAAATACCAATGATTAAAATATTTTTTAAACTTAAACTGGTATCAATTTTATTTTTAATACTAGATCTGTCTGCAATAAATAATAAAATACCAAATATTAAAGTCGTCCATGCTATAACTTTTAAACTTCTTAAATTTTCAATCAGTCCTGAGGTATAAATAAAATAACCAACAATAACTAATGGAAAAGAACCTAAAATTATAAGTAATAGTAAAGACTTATTTCTTAAAATATTTACTAAATCTTTTCTAAAATAAAAAATAATTGCCAAAAGGGAACCTAAGTGAAGACTGATATCAAGTTGAAGCGAACTAATACTAAAGCTAGATATTTTTGATATTATTATAAGATGGGCAGAGGAACTTACCGGTATAAATTCAGAAAAACCTTGTACAAACGCTAAAATTGATGCTTCTATATATTCTGAAATCATTAAGGATTTAATAGATAGTTAAAAGATTACCTAAATAAGGCAATCTTTTAAATGCATATCAATTATGCGTTAAATAGAAAATGCACAAAAATCAATGTTTTTTAAAAATATATGTCAATATATATTACCTAGTAATACTTTAAGGAAATATGCTTCTGGTGTATAAGCCGACTCAAATGACAAATAAAATGCTTAAATTTGTAGATATAGGTCAACAAAATCCACCTAAAAGAGATAAATCCCAGAGAAAAGAAGATTTTGGTGAGATTTATCAAGAGTTTATTCATGAAAAAGCTAAAGAACAATCGAGCAGGTGTTCACAGTGTGGCGTTCCTTTTTGTCAGGTTCACTGTCCATTAAGTAACAATATACCTGATTGGTTAAAGTTAACTGCTGAAGGAAGGTATGAAGAAGCTTACCATTTATCCCAAAGTACGAATAATATGCCGGAAGTTTGTGGAAGAATATGCCCACAAGATAGGTTATGTGAAGGAAATTGTGTAATTGAGCAATCGGGACATGGAACAGTAACAATTGGTTCAGTTGAAAAATATTTAACTGATAAAGCTTGGGAAAATGGCTGGGTAAAACCAATAAATGTAAAAATTGAAAATGAACAAAGTGTTGGAATTATTGGAGCAGGCCCTGCAGGGTTAGCTTGTGGTGAAGAATTACGAAAAAAAGGATACCAAATAACAATTTATGATAGATATGACAGAGCAGGTGGATTGTTAATCTATGGAATACCAAATTTTAAATTAGAAAAGCATGTAGTTGAGAGAAGAATTAAACTTTTAAAAGAAGGTGGAATAAAGTTTGTTCATAATTTCGAGGTTGGTAAAGATTCTACATTAAAAGAATTACAATCAAAACATGATGCCTTATTAATTTCTACAGGTGTTTACAAAGCAAGAGAGGTTAACTTACCTGGAAATGATCTGAGTAATATTTTTCCTGCAATGGAATTCTTAACAGCTTCAAACAAAAAAGGTTTAGGCGATAAAGTCGAAATGTTTGATAACGGAATATTAAATGCTGAGGGTAAAGATGTAGTAGTAATTGGTGGTGGAGATACTGCAATGGACTGTGTAAGAACCTCTGTAAGACAAAAAGCTAAATCTGTAAAATGCCTTTACAGAAGAGACAGAGAAAATATGCCTGGATCTGCAAGAGAAGTAGGCAATGCTGAGGAGGAAGGTGTAGAATTTATTTGGTTAAGTAACCCAAAAGAGTTTAGAGGAACTAATAAAGTAAATAGTATTATTGTAGATAAAATGAAATTAACGGATCCAGATGAAAGTGGCAGAAGAAGACCCGTTGCAGAAGAAAACTCAGAATTTGAAATTAATGCTGATTTGGTGATTAAATCCTTAGGTTTTGATCCAGAAGATTTGCCAGTTCTATTTCAGGAACCTAGATTACAAGTTTCACAGTGGGGAACAATAAAAGCTGACTTCGATACCTTGGAAACTAGTATACCAGGTGTATTCGCGGCTGGAGATATAGTAAGAGGAGCCTCATTAGTTGTATGGGCTATTAAAGATGGTAGAGATGCTGCGACTTCAATCGAAAGCTATCTTCAATCAAAACAAAAAATGAGAGTTGCATGATGGATATCCAAAACAAAAATCGTAAACTTTTAAAAAAAAATCATGTTTATGATGAAACTATGGAACATGATGCATGCGGAGTAGGTCTTGTTGCATCAACTGAGGGTCTAAAATCAAGAAAAGTAGTCGAATACGGTATCGAAGCTCTAAAAGCTGTATGGCACAGAGGTGCAATTGATGCAGACGGTAAAACTGGAGATGGAGCAGGTATTCATATTGAAATACCAAATGATTTCTTTGCAGAAAAAATTGAAATAACAGGCCATGAGCACGATAACTCAGATTTATGTGTGGGAATGATTTTCTTGCCAAGAAATGACTTTGGGGGACAAGAGCAATGCAGATCAATTGTAGAAAGTGAATTAACAAAAAAGAATTTTAATATTTACGGATGGAGACAAGTACCTGTGGATCCTTCTGTTTTAGGAGAAAAGGCAGAACAAACTAGACCTGAGATTTCACAGGTTCTTTTTACTCATAATGATAAGTCAATTCATGGCAAAGACCTAGAAAGAGCTCTTTATGAAACTCGTAGAAAAATTGAAAAAGAAGCTTTAAGAAATCAATTAAACAATTTTTATATTTGTTCATTCAGCTCGAAATCAATAATTTATAAAGGAATGTTTTTAGCGGAGTCTTTATCTGACTTTTATCCAGATTTAAAAGATGAGCGTTTCATTTCACGTTATGCAATTTTCCATCAAAGATTTTCTACTAACACCGCTCCAAGTTGGGATTTAGCCCAACCTTTTAGATCAATTGCTCACAATGGGGAGATAAATACTTTAAAAGGAAATATTAATTGGATGAGAATTCACGAAGAGGAAATGTTTAGTCCTTTGTTTGATGATATGGAAAATTTAAAACCAGTTATCCCTGCTGGTAATTCTGATTCTGCATCATTAGACAATGTGTTTGAATTATTAAATATTTCTGGGCATTCAGCACCTTTAGCAAAACTTATGCTAATACCAGATGCTTGGTCTAAAAAAAGTAAAGTTCTTCCAAAAGATCATCAACAACTTTTTAACTTTTTAAATAGTACAATGGAACCTTGGGATGGACCTGCTGCTATAGCTGCAACTGACAATGAGTGGGTTATTGTAGGTAGTGACAGAAATGGACTTAGACCTCTTAGATATACAATTACAAGAGATAAACTTCTATTTGCAGGATCTGAGACAGGAATGATTGACCTAAATGAGAAGAAAATTGTTTCAAAAGGAAGACTAGGACCAGGAGAAATTTTGGGTGTGAGAATTGAAAAAGGAAAAGTTTATACAAATAATCAAATAAAGAATTATTTGTCTAAAGAATACAAACATTTCAATAATCAAATAATTGAATTAGATAAATCATTAACTATAGAAAATGAAAAAAGTGAGTTTTCAGGATCTGATTTAAAAAAGATACAACATTGTTTTGGTTATAGCCTTGAAGACTTGGAGTTAATTTTGCATCCAATGGCAGAGGATGCTAAAGAAGCAACGGGGTCAATGGGAGATGACACTCCCCTTGCAGTTTTATCAGATAAATACAGGCCCCTTTATCATTATTTTAGACAGAATTTTAGTCAGGTGACCAATCCCCCGATCGACTCTCTTAGGGAAAATAAAGTGATGAGCTTGAAAACAAGATTTGGAAATTTAGGAAATATTCTAGATTTCTCTAATCTTACCGAGGAAAATATTTATGTTTTAGATAGTCCAATTTTATCAAACACTCAGTTTGAAAAATTTATAAAGTATTTTGGTGATAACTATAGAATTTTAGATTGTACATTTAATACTGAGGAAAGTTTAGAAGAAGCTATAGAATTATTAAAAAATAACGCTGAAAAAGCAGTTAGAGAGGGTAATACTCAACTTATTTTATCTGACAAAAATATATCTGAAACAAAATTACCAATGCCAATGCTTTTATGTATTGGTGCAATAAATACTCATTTAATAAAATTAGGCTTGAGAGGCTATGCATCAATTAATGTACAAACAGGGGATGCATTGGACACCCATTCATTTGCAACATTAATAGGTGTTGGAGCTACAACGGTTAATCCTTACCTAGCATTCGATAGTTTGCATCAAAGATATTCAAAAAAACTTTTTGGTAATTTCTCATTTGATGAGTGTGTAACCAGATATATTAAATCAGTAAATCTTGGACTATTAAAAATAATGTCAAAGATGGGTATATCAGTTTTAAGTTCATATAGAGGTGGATGTAATTTTGAAACAGTTGGATTGAGTAGAACAATTGTAAAAGATTATTTTCCAGGAGTGTTATCTAAAATTTCTGGAATAGGATTAACTGGTATTGAAAAAAAAATAAGATCTATACATAAAGATGCATTTGACATTCATTCTAATATTCTTCCTATTGGCGGAATTTACAGATATAGAAAAAATGGTGAAACACACCAATATCAAGGAAAGTTAATTCATCTTTTGCAAGCAGCCGTAGGCTCAAATTCATACGAAACTTATAAAAAATATACTAAGGGTATTTATGGTTTAAAACCAATTAGTCTAAGAGATTTAATTGATTTTAAAAATCAAGAGGCAATTGATATTGACCAAGTTGAACCAATAACTGAGATTATGAAAAGATTTGGAAGCGGAAGTATGTCTCATGGTGCTTTGTCAAAAGAGGCACACGAAACACTTGCAATGGGAATGAACAGAATTAAAGGTGCTTCATGCAGCGGAGAAGGTGGAGAAGATGAAAAGAGATTTAAAGTATTAGACAATGGTGATAGTGCAAATTCTAGAGTAAAACAAATTGCTTCTGCAAGATTTGGAGTAACTATTAACTATTTAAATAATTGTAATGAGATTGAAATCAAAATTGCTCAAGGAGCAAAACCTGGAGAAGGTGGTCAATTACCAGGATTTAAAGTAACAGAGGAAATTGCAAGACTAAGACATTCTACGCCTGGCGTAACCTTAATATCGCCACCACCACATCACGATATTTACTCAATTGAAGATTTAGCTCAACTTATTTACGACTTAAAGCAGATTAATCCAAAGGCAAGAGTTGGTGTAAAATTAGTTGCCTCTTCAGGTATAGGAACAATTGCTGCAGGTGTTGCTAAAGCAAAAGCAGATATAATTTTAATTTCAGGTCATAATGGTGGGACTGGTGCCACTCCACAAACAAGCGTTAAATATGTTGGTATTCCATGGGAAATGGGCCTAACAGAGGCAAACCAAGTATTAACTTTAAATAAATTAAGACACCTTGTTACATTAAGAACAGATGGGGGAATTAAAACAGGAAGAGATGTAGTGATTGCAGCAATGATGGGTGCTGAAGAATTTGGTGTAGCAACAACTGCGTTAGTCGCGATGGGCTGCATTATGGTAAGGCAATGCCATTCTAATACATGTCCAGTTGGAGTTTGTACACAAGATGATGAATTAAGAAAAAAATTTACTGGCACTCCAGATAAAATAGTAAATCTATTTTCTTTTATAGCTCAAGAAGTTAGAGAAATTTTATCAAGTTTAGGATTTAAAAATTTAAATGAAGTAATCGGAAGAACAGATTTACTAAGACAAGTAAGCAAAGGATCACCGAATTTAGATGACCTAGATTTAAATCCTTTATTTGTTCAAGCTGATCCAGGCACAAACAAAAGATATTGTGAAACTCCTATAATAAATGAAGTACCAGATACTTTAGACCAAAAAATTTGGCCTGAAATAGAAAGTTTAATTAACAGAAAATTGCCGCTAGAAAACGTTTATTCAATTGAAAATACAGATAGAGCTGTTGGAACAAGAATTTCATATAATCTCTATAAAAAATTTGGGAATAATAAATTAGGGGAAAATACTTTCGCTATTAACTTTAAAGGTTCCGCTGGTCAATCTTTTGGTGCCTTTGGTGTTAAAGGACTTAAACTAATATTAAAGGGAGATGCAAATGATTACGTTGCAAAAGGTCTATCAGGTGCATCTATAGTGATTAAACTTCGAGATGAAAGTAATTTAATTTCAAATGAAAATACTATAATAGGAAATACAGTCTTATATGGAGCAACATCAGGATATCTTTTTGCAGCAGGACAAGCTGGTGAAAGGTTTGCAGTTAGAAATTCAGGTGCTACTGCAGTCATAGAAGGTTGTGATTCAAATGGTTGTGAGTACATGACAGGTGGGTCAATAGTAATATTGGGAGAGGTAGGCGATAATTTTGGAGCTGGTATGACTGGTGGTATGGCATTTATATATGACCCAAAAAGCCAGTTTGAAAAAAAAGCAAATCCTGAAACAATAGTTTGGCAAACTCCTGAGACAGAATACTGGAAAAACTATCTAAAAGATTTAGTTATAAAACATAATGAGCAAACTAATTCTAATTTATCAGAACAGATTATTGAAAATTTTGACGATGAAATTAAAAATTTCTTACAAGTTTGCCCTAAAGAAATGTTAAATAAATTAGAAAACCCTATTACAAATAAAAGTTTAGTTGGAAAAGCTAGTTAACTTTTTTGATTATAGATTTTAACTCTTTGCAAATAATATTTAAATTTTTTTTTGAAGAAAGGCTATGATCTCCATTTTTTATCACTAGTAGTTTTTTTTCTGCTTTAGGAAAAATTTTCAAAACTTTTCTCGAATACATTACTGGAACCACCTCATCCTTCTGTCCATGAACCATAGTTACAGGATTTGTATTATATAATTTTCTGTTAAGAACTTTATTGCTGGCTTTTTTACCATCTAAAATTAGCTGTTTTGTTATTAAATAATCATAATCACCATTTTTAATTTTTGAAATACCTTTTTTCAAAATTTCACTTTTCGTTTTTTTTGGAAATTTTTTCCACATAATTCTAGTAAGGAACTCAGGAGCAGATCCAATTCCTAAAAAACCTTTAATTTGTGAACTATAATATCTATGCATCAACAAAGAAATCCAGCCGCCCATACTAGATCCAATTAGTATAAAGTTATTCTTTTTAACTATTTTACTTATTGTAATTCTCGCATCATTTGACCATTTAGTGATGTTACCTCTTGTGAATTCTCCTGATGATCTTCCATGACCAAAGTATTCCAGAGCTAAAAATCCAAGTTTATTTTGAATAGAAAACTTTAAAAATTTCTTTGGTTTATCACCGTCAATATCGGATGCAAAACCAGGCAAAAAAACTACGTAAAGATTTTTTTTATAATTATTTGCTATATATCTTAGTTTTTTATATTTAGAAATTCTTAGAAATTCATATTTTTTCATATAAAGTAATTATATTGACCAAGTATATAATATTATTACCACATGCAGTCTAAAATAAAAGTCCTACAAGTAATTCCTAAACTAGGTTACGGTGGAGCTGAAACTGGTTGTTATGATATTGCCCATTATTTACCAGAAAATAATGTTGGGTCCTATTTGATAACAAGTGGTGGTGAATTATTAAAATTTGTTGATAAAAAAAAAGTTAAAGTCATTAGACTCCCAGTTCAATCTAAAAACCCATTTCTCATATTTATTAATTCAATTATTATTTCAATTATTATTTTAATAAATGGGATAAACATCGTCCATGCAAGAAGTAGAGCTCCAGCTTGGTCATGTTTAGTTGCAACAAAAATTACTAGAAGAAAGTTTGTTACCACTTTCCATGGAACATATAATTTCAAAAGTAATATAAAAAAATTTTACAATTCTGTTATGGTTAGATCAGATTTAATTATTGCAGGATCAAATTTTATATTTTCACATATAAAAGAAAACTATTCAGAGTACTTATCAGATAAAAAAAAGTTACTCTCTATTTTTCGTGGCATTAATACAGACTATTATGATGCATCTACAACTCTTGAAAATGATGAAGATAACTTGTTTAAATCATGGAATTTAATTGTTGGCAAAAAAATAATTTTATTACCTGGAAGACTTACTGCTTGGAAAGGACAAGAAATGTTTATAGAAGCTTTAAATAAAGTAAATATTCAATTAGGCAACGATGCTTTCATTGCCGTTATTCTTGGTAATGATCAAGGGCGCGATCTTTACAAAAAAAAACTTACTAGACTTGTCGAGCAATACAGACTTACAAAACAAATCAGATTTATTGACCACTGTAAAAATATGCCATTGGCCTACAAAATATCAGATATTGTTATTTCTGCATCAATAGAACCTGAAGCATTTGGCAGAGTATCAGTTGAAGCACAATCCATGCAAAAAATGATAATAGCGAGTAACCTAGGTGGATCTAATGAAACTGTAATAGATGGAAAAACTGGCATTTTATTTGATGCAGGAAACTCTGATGAATTATCTGAAAAAATAATTAAAGTAATGAATATGGACCTCAATGAAATAAGTAAAATGGGTAATAATGGAAGAGAAAATGTATTAAAAAAGTTTAATGTTGAAAAAATGTGTTTTTCTACTTATTCAGAATACAAAAAATTATTTAATTAATGCCAGATATTACATTACCAGACGGAAAAAAAATTAATTTTGAAAAAAGTATTTCGGGATTTGAAGTTGCAGAAAAAATTAGCAAGTCTCTATCAAAGCAAGCTTTATTAATAAGCGTTGATGGAGAATTAAAAGACTTAAATCATAGTATTTACAAAGACTCTTCAATTAAGATATTTACATCAAAAGATAAAGAAGGGTTAGAGACTATAAGACATGATACTGCTCACATACTCGCTATGGCAGTTCAAGAATTATTTCCAGGGACACAAGTTACAATAGGGCCAGTTATTGAAGATGGCTTTTATTACGATTTTGCAAGAAAAGAACCTTTTACAACAGAAGATTTAGAAAAAATTGAAAACAAAATGAAAGAAATAGTAGATCGAGATGAAAAAACTTACAGAGAGGTTTGGAAAAGAAATGATGCTATCGAACATTTTAAAAAAAAGGGAGAAATATATAAAGCTGAGATAATAGAAAGTATTCCAGAAGGTGAAGATGTGTCCTTATATTTTCATGGAGATTGGCACGATTTATGCAGAGGCCCTCATTTAAGTTCAACTGGCAAAATTGGCAAATATTTTAAATTAACAAAAGTCTCAGGTGCTTATTGGAGAGGCGACTCTAATAATGAAATGTTGCAAAGAGTCTACGGAACAAGTTGGTCTACGCAAAAAGAATTAGATGATTATTTAAACAGAATAGAAGAAGCCGAAAAAAGAGATCACAGAAAAATTGGTAAAGAAATGGATTTGTTCCATTTCAGAGAAGAAAGTCCCGGATCTGTATTTTGGCATCAAAAAGGTTGGAGTTTATTCCAAAAACTTATTTCATATATGAGAATGAAACAAGAAACAGCAGGGTATCAAGAAATAAATACTCCAGAAATATTAGATCGCTCACTGTGGGAGAAATCTGGTCATTGGGAAAAATTTGGAGCCAATATGTATACTTCTACTACACCTGATGAAAAAGTATTTGCAATAAAACCAATGAATTGTCCAGGTTGCGTTCAAGTTTTTAATCAAGGTTTAAAAAGTTATCGAGATTTACCACTTAAAATGTCAGAATTTGGAAAGGTTCATAGGTATGAACCATCAGGTGCACTTCATGGGTTGTTGCGTGTTAGAGCTTTCACTCAAGATGATGCACATATTTTTTGTACTGAGGAACAAATTACTGAAGAATGTTTAACTGTAACTAATTTAATTTTGGAAATTTATAAAGATTTAGGATTTGAAGAAGTAATTTTAAAATATTCTGATAGACCAGAATTAAGAGTTGGTGATGATCAGGTTTGGGATAAATCAGAGGCCGCTTTATTAGAAGCAATTAAAGCAACAAAATTAGAATATTCTATTAATAAGGGTGAGGGCGCTTTTTATGGTCCAAAAATAGAATTTGTTTTAAGAGATGCAATTGGAAGAGATTGGCAATGTGGAACTTTACAAGTTGATCTTAATTTACCAGGTAGATTAGGTGCATCTTTTGTAGATAGCGATGGAAATAAAAAAGTACCAGTCATGCTACATAGAGCTTTATTTGGGTCATTAGAAAGATTTATAGGAATTTTAATTGAAAATTATTCAGGGAAATTACCTTTTTGGCTTTGTCCAGTTCAAACAATAGTAATTCCTATCTCGAGTGATTTTGATGATTATGCAAAAGTAGTAAATAGCCATTTAAAAAAAGCAGGTATTTCTTCTGAAGTAGATTTAAAAAATCATAATTTAAATTATAAAATAAGAGAACATTCATTAACTAAAGTTCCAATGCTACTAATATGTGGAAAAAAAGAAGTTGACAGTAACACAGTAACTATTAGAAGATTGGATTCTAAAAAACAAGAAACTATGGATTTAAAAGAATTCTTAAAAAAATACTCTGCTCTTAATAAAGCACCTTCAATCTAAGTGGCAGATTTTAAACAAAATTATTTCCAGAGAAGAACAAAATCTAGAGGTCCTAGAACAAATCAAAGAATAACTTCACAAGATGTTCAAGTTATAGCAAGCGATGGTGATAATTTAGGAATTCTAAATTTACAAGATGCTATTAATAGAGCTAAGGAACAAGGTTTAGATTTAATTGAAATCGCTCCTAATGCAAAACCTCCTGTGTGCAAAATTATGGATATGGGAAAATATAAATATGATGCACAAAAAAAAGCAAACAAAGCAAAGAAAAAACAGAAAAAGATTGAACTAAAAGAAATTAAATTACGACCAGTTACAGAAGTTCACGATTATTCATTTAAAATAAAAAATGCACAAAAATTTATTGCAAAAGGTGACAAGGTAAAATTTACAATTAGGTTCAAAGGTAGAGAACTTCAGCATTCTAGTTTAGGGCATGAGCTTATGGATAAGATAAAAATAGATATGGAAGCAATTGGACGTGTAGAACTTCAGCCAAAGTTTGATGGCAAGCAAATGATCATGGTTATTCAGCCTTTATAAGCTATATTTGTAGTTGTAAATTAATAACAATATTTGTATAACCCCCACAAAAATTATGCCTAAATTAAAAACAAAAAGTTCAGCAAAAAAAAGATTTAAAGTATCTGCAAGAGGAAAAGTTATAACTGCTCAAGCGGGTAAAAGACATGGTATGATAAAAAGAACTAATTCACAGATAAGAAAGCAAAGAGGAACTACAATACTATCTAAACAAGATGGAAAAATTGTAAAATCTTACATGCCGTATAACTTAAGAGGATAAAATGGCTAGAGTAAAAAGAGGTGTAACAAGCAGAGCAAAACATAAAAAAGTATTGAAAGCTGTTAAAGGTCAGTGGGGAAGAAGAAAAAACACTATAAGAGCAGCAAGACAGGCTATGGAAAAAGCTATGCAGTATGCCTACAGAGATAGAAGAAATAAAAAAAGAGATTTTAAATCGCTGTGGATTACGAGGATTAATGCTGGAGTAAGAGCTGAGGGTATGACTTATTCCAAGTTTGTAAATGGTTTAAGCAGATCTGGTATTAAAATTGACAGAAAAATACTTGCTGAAATTGCTTATGATAGTCCTGAAGCATTTAAAACTATAGTTAAAAAAGCTCAAGCAGCATTGAATTAATATTCATTGTTGTTTTTCTAGAGTTAACAAATATTCTACAAATATGTCCGATATTAAAAAAATCAAAGATGATTATTTGAATAAATTAAATAATGATTTGAATATTGAAAGTTTAAATCAAATAAAAACAGAATTATTTGGTAAAAATGGAAAGATTTCTAATTCTTTTAAAAAATTAGGATCTTTACCAAATGATGAGCGAAAAAAATTTGCATCGGATTTAAATTCAATAAAAAACGAACTTCAAGATAAGATAAATTCTAAACTTCAAGAAATTGAAACAAAAGAGATTAACTCTAAACTTGAAAATGAAAAAGTAGATGTAACATTACCTGAGAGAGAATTTAGTCGAGGAAAAATACATCCTGTTTCACAAGTAATTGACGAGATATCGTCAATATTTTCAGAAATTGGGTTTAGCGTTGAAGAAGGGCCAGATATAGAGAATGAGCATTATAATTTTACTGCATTAAATACACCTGACAATCATCCAGCGAGAGATATGCATGATACTTTTTATATAGACAATAATAAAGAATTATTATTAAGAACTCATACTTCTCCAGTACAAGTTAGAACAATGCTAAATGGAAAACCTCCATTTAAAATTATAGCTCCAGGCAGAACATATAGATCTGACAGTGATCAAACTCATTCTCCTATGTTTCACCAAGTTGAAGGTCTTCATATAGATAAAGACATAAACATGGGTCATCTAAAAGGATGCTTGAATTATTTCATAAAATCATTTTTTGAAGTGGATAAAATAAAAATGAGATTCAGACCTAGTCACTTTCCTTTCACTGAACCATCTGCAGAAGTAGATATTGGTTATGAGATAAAAGATGGAAAAATAGTAATTGGAGAAGGAGATAAATGGTTAGAAATTCTTGGTTGTGGGATGGTGCATCCCAATGTACTTAAGAATGTTAAAGTAAATCCAGATAAGTACCAAGGTTATGCTTTTGGGATTGGTATAGATAGACTTGGAATGCTTAAATATGGAATCAATGACTTAAGAGCTTTTTTTGAGACTGACTATAGATGGCTTAATCATTTTGGTTTTGATCCATTGGATGTTCCATCAAATTATAGAGGTCTTAGCAGATGAAATTTACCATAGGTTGGTTAAAGGAGCACTTAGACACTCAAAAGAAAGATAACGAGTTAATTGAAAAACTAACAGATATTGGTCTGGAAGTTGAAAGTTTTGAAAATCTAAGCTCTGGATTAGACAGTTTTAAAGTAGCAAAAATTATTAATGCTGATCAGCATCCGAATGCAGATAGACTGAGAATATGCGATGTTGATATTGGGTTAGATGATACTGTTAAGGTAGTATGTGGAGCACCAAATGCAAAAAAAGATCTTCTTACTGTTTATGCAGGTCCAGGATCAATAATTCCAAAAAATAACATGAAACTCTCAGTTAGTAAGATTAGAGGTGTTACTTCCTATGGAATGCTGTGTTCAGAGTCTGAACTTAACTTATCAAATGAAAGTGAAGGAATAACAGAACTAACAACTAGTAAATACTCTGATAAAATTGGTAAAAATTTTTTTCAAAGTAATACTGAAAAAGTTGTAGATTTATCAATTACACCTAATCGTCCTGATTGCTTGGGGGTAAGAGGTATAGCTAGAGATCTTGCTGCTGCTGGAGTTGGTAAATTAAAAAAAATTTCACTTAAAAATATTAAAAAAAATGGATCACAAAAAATTAAAGTTTCAATTACAAAAGATAAAAATCAAGGTTGTACTGTATTTGGTAGCTGTTTAATTGAGGGTGTTACTAATAAAGAAAGTCCTCAATGGCTTAAAGAAAAAATTATTTCACTTGGTCAAAAACCAATTTCAGCAGTTGTTGATATTACAAATTATGTGATGTTAGATTTAAATAGACCACTTCATGCATATGATGCAGATAAAATTGATAAGGAAATTATAGTAAGAAATTCAAAAAAGGGTGAAACTTTTGAAGCTCTTGATAACAAAGAGTATAAATTAGATGATGATATGTGTGTTATCTCTGATAAATCTGGAGTTTTAGGCTTGGGAGGAATCATTGGAGGAACACGTTCTGGAACTGAAATTAATACTAAAAATATTTTATTAGAATCCGCCTATTTTATCCCTAGATCAATTAGAAAAACTTCAAAATTATTAAATATTGATACTGATGCAAAATTCAGATTTGAAAGAGGGATTGATCCTCAATCGATCGAATTAGGTTTGTCAAAAGCTGCTGAATTGATATCTGAGATTTGTGGCGGTAAAATAAGTAATTTTGATATTCAACAAACCGATAAGCATGAAAAGAATAAAATTAAATTTAATGTCTCTTTATTTGAAAAAATAACTGGCTTTAAAGTAAATGATAATGAAATAATTAAAATTTTAACCGATCTAGGATTTGAAGTTTCAAAGGAAAAATTTGAATTAGATTTAAAAATACCTACTTGGAGACCTGATATAACTCAACCAATTGATATAGTTGAGGAAATAGTAAGAATTAAAGGATATGAGAACATAGAAACCTTACAACCTGAAAAAACAAAAATAAAAGATACTTTAAATGCACAACAAAAACTTTTTCACTTTCTTCAACGTTCTGTGGCATCTAAAGGATATTTTGAGACTGTAACATGGTCATTCACAGACTCAAAAATAAACAAACTTTTTAGAGAAAATCTAAAAGAAATTAAAATAGTAAATCCAATAAGTTCAGAATTAGATGTTCTACGAAATTCAATTTTCACAAATTTGACATTTTATTTAAAGAAAAATTTAGACAGAGGATTTAAAGATATTTCACTGTTTGAAATTGGTCCAATTTTTAAGGGTAGTAAGCCAGGCGAGCAATCGACGATAATTGGTGCAATAAAATCAGGAAAAGTATCAAGATTAAACTGGAACGAAAAAGATAGGATAGTTGATGTTTTTGACGTTAAGAAGGATGTAATTCAGACACTAGTCGAAGCTGGATACGATAGGCAAAGTTTTTTTGTAAGAGATAAATCTCCTTCATATTATCACCCAGGCAAATCTGGCTCAGTCTATCTTGATAAGGAGGAAATAGACCCTGTTGCTTATTTTGGTGAAATACATCCAAATATTTTAAAAAAACTTGATATTAAAACTGAAGGTCTGGTTGGTTTTGAAATTTATATAGATTATCTAAGGGAGCATAAAACAAAACTTAAAGACCTAAAAACAAATTTTGAGTACTCAGATTATCAAAAATCAGAAAGAGACTTTGCATTTGTTGTAGATAAAAATATTAAGGCACAAGATTTAATAGAAATAATATCATCAATTGATAAAAATTTAATAAGATCTATAAAAATTTTTGACATTTATGAGGGTGAAAATATTCCTCAAGATAAAAAGTCGATAGCTCTAAATATAACAATTCAATCATCTAAAAAGACATTAGAAGAGAGTGATCTTGAAAAAATTAATAAATTAATTATTTCAACTGTAGAGACTAAATCTGGCGCAAAAATTAGATCTTGAATGTCCACTGAAATTGATAATATCAGAAATTTTGCAATAATCGCTCATATTGACCATGGTAAGTCAACTATAGCAGATAGAATTATACATAGATGTGGTGGCTTGACAGACAGAGAAATGAAAGCCCAAGTTCTGGATTCAATGGATATTGAAAGAGAGAGAGGTATAACTATTAAGGCACAAACGGTAAAATTAAATTATAAATCTAAAGATGGAAAAAATTATATTCTAAATATTATAGATACCCCAGGTCATGTTGATTTTAGTTATGAAGTAAGTAGATCTTTATATGCTTGCGAAGGTTCAATATTAATTGTGGACAGTACCCAAGGAGTTGAAGCTCAAACATTAGCTAATGTTTATCAAGCTCTTGATATAAATCATGAAATAATACCAGTTTTAAATAAAATTGATTTACCAGCTTCAGATATTGATAGAACAAATAAACAAATCGAAGATGTAATAGGTATTGATACATCCAACGCAGTTCCATGTTCTGGAAAAACTGGTGAAGGAATTGACGATATCTTAGAGCAAATTATTCAAACATTGCCAGGTCCAAAAGGTAAAAAAGATCAAAAATTAAAGTGTTTATTAGTGGATAGTTGGTACGATACGTATTTAGGCGTAGTCATTCTAGTAAGGGTAATTGATGGAAAAATTAAAAAAAATATGAAAATTAAAATGATGTCAACAAATCAAGAGTATTTTGTTGAGAAAGTAGGTGTTTTTACGCCTAAACCAAAAGACATTGATGAACTGAATTCTGGAGAGATTGGATTTATCACAACAGGTATCAAAGTTTTATCAGAAACAAAAGTTGGAGATACAATTTGTGATGCATCCAAACCACTATCAGAAACTTTACCTGGTTTTAAGCCGAGTAAACCAGTAGTGTTTTGTGGATTATTTCCTGTCGACAGCTCTGAGTATCAAAAATTAAAAGACGGATTAGCTAAATTAAAATTAAATGATTCTAGTTTTTCCTTTGAGCCCGAATCTTCTTCAGCCTTAGGTTTAGGTTTTAGGTGTGGTTTTTTAGGTTTATTGCACTTGGAAATTGTTACGGAAAGACTTGAAAGAGAATTTGATATAAATCTATTAACTACAACTCCTGGGGTTGTATACAAGATCCATATGAACAATGGCGAGATAAAAGATTTACAAAATCCATCAAGTTTACCAGATCCAACTTTGATAAAATTAATTGAGGAACCTTGGATTAAAGCTACAATTATTACTCCTGATCAGTATCTAGGCCCTATAATGAAAATATGCCAAGATAAAAGAGGAATTCAAACAAATTTAAGTTATTCTGGAAGTAGAGCAGTTGTAAATTACGAATTACCATTAAATGAAATTGTATTTGATTTTAATGATCGATTAAAATCGATGACAAGTGGATATGCAAGCTTTGATTATGAAATTATAGGTCATAGAGAAGGCGAACTTGTAAAAATGGGTATTTTAGTAAATACAGAACCAGTTGATGCCTTAGCTATGATGATACATAAAGATTTTGCTCAAAAAACTGGACGAGAAGTTTGCGAAAAATTAAAAGACTTAATACCAAGACATAATTTTATGATACCAATTCAAGCAGCAATAGGGGGTAAAATTATTGCGAGAGAAACGATAAAAGGATTTAAAAAAGATGTCCTAACAAAAATTCATGGTGGTGGTGCAGTCGATAGGAAAAGAAAACTATTAGAAAAACAAAAAAAAGGAAAAGCAAGAGCAAAACAATTTGGAAAAGTTGAAATCCCACAAGAAGCATTTATTGGTGTACTTAAAATATCAAAAGAAAAATGACTAAAATTTTAATATTTTTTTTATTATTATTAAATTTAATTCTATTATATTTATTAAATAAAAAAAAAATTAAAAATTTTTTTTATAAAAGTAAAATTCAATTAGTTGAATTGGATCGTGTAGATGAAATTTTTTTAAACAATAAAATTGATAATAATTTGCATGGACCAAAACAAGAGGTAATTGTAAAAAATTTTTGTATCCAGGGAAATAATAATATTGTTGGAATTACTTCAGACTATGAGGCATGGATTATTTCATCTTTAAGTAAAATTAGTAATAACATACTTGAATTTGGAACCTGTAGTGGAAAAACTACATATTTAATGGCTTTAAACTCTCCAGATCAGGCTAAAATAACCACTTTAACTCTTAGTCCACAAGATTTGAAAGGAATTAAAAAAAATAAATTTGATAATAAAGTTTCATATAGAAATTTAATCAATGAAAGTATTTATAATAAATTTCTTTTTTCTAGCACTAAGTATGAAAATAAAATTGATGTAATCTTCCAAAATTCACTCAATTTAAATGAGAAATTGTTTCTTAAAAAATTTGATTTAATATTTATTGATGGTGGTCATACTTACTCAATCGTTAAAAGTGACTCAGAAAAATCATTTAAAATGTTGAAATCAAATGGAATTATTTTATGGCATGATTTCGTTCCTGGAAAAGAATCGGCAAAGAACGTTGTAAAATATATTAACACTATTTCAAAAGAAAAAAAAATATTTCATATAAATAATACGTCACTTTGCTATTATAGAAAAAAATAATCAAGGAGAGGTGGCCGAGTGGTTGAAGGCGCACGCTTGGAAAGCGTGTATAGGGGAAACTCTATCATGGGTTCGAATCCCATTCTCTCCGCCATTAATTTTTATTAATAAAGTAATAATCAAAATCAATTTTCATTAATTCTATAAATTTAAATTCAAATAATTTTTTTTTTACTAAAATTTCATTTTTTGGTAGTATTTCAACTTGTAAAATTATTTTATTTTTTGTAAATAAATTAATAAATCCTTCAAGAACTTGTAACTCATGACCTTCAACATCTATTTTAAGAAATATAACTTTATTTTGAAATTTTAAGAAATCATCACCTTTTTTAAAATTAGCTTCTAACAAAAATTTATTTTTTAAATCATCAGATTTATTTAGAACTCCAAAACCCCCTAATTGAGTATAATTATTTTTAATTAAAGCTTTCATTTTAAGATTGGTATTTTTATTAGATAATCCAAAATTATATAAATTTATATTTTTAATATTTTTTTTATCTTTATTTATTGAAATATTAAAAATAAATTTATCGTATGATAATTTTATTGGTTCAAAACTATAAATTTTTAAATTACTAAATTCTTTTGCGTGTATTAAAGAATATACTCCACAATTTGCACCTATATCAAAATATATATTTGCACAATATTTAGTAATTAATTTGATTGAAGTATTTATTTGATCATTTTCATAATAATCAAATAATATAATTGATTTATCAACAGGTTCATTAATATCTAAATTAAATTTAACACCTTTAAACTCAAGTAAAAATCTTTTTTTTTTTATTAATTTAAAAATTCTTGTAGATAGTGATGAATAAAGTCTTTTTATTATTGGAATTTGTCGTAATATCCTTTTAAAATTTAATAACATCTAATTTAATTAAAATATTTTTATATTTATCAAATTTATATTGATTTTGCTCATCTTTTTAAGTTTTTTATTTGATTGTGGAAATTATAAATAACCTTTTTTAATTAAAAAATGTTATAATTTTATTTTCCTAAAGCTAAAAAAATGACAAATAAAAATACATATCAAGCAGATTCTATAAAAGTTTTAAAAGGTCTTGAAGCAGTAAGAAAAAGACCTGGTATGTATATTGGTGATACAGATGATGGAACTGGTTTACATCATATGGTCTATGAAGTTGTAGATAATTCTATTGATGAGGCATTAGCAGGTCATTGTAAAAAAATTGAAGTGAGTATAAATTCTGATGGGTCAATCACAGTTGAAGACGACGGTCGAGGTATACCAGTTGACTTTCACAAAGAAGAAAAAAAATCAGCAGCAGAAGTCATAATGACACAACTGCATGCTGGTGGGAAATTCGATCACGATTCCTATAAAGTTTCAGGAGGTTTACATGGTGTTGGGGTTTCTGTAGTCAATGCTCTTTCACAAAAATTAGAATTATATGTTGAAAGAGACGGAAAAAAACATTTTGTCGAGTTTATGAATGGAGAAACTAAAACTCCACTAAAGGTAACAGGTAAGTCAAAGAATACTGGTACAAAAATCAATTTTTTACCTTCAAAAGATATTTTCTCATCTACAAAATTTAGTTTTTTAATTATTCAAAAAAGAATGCGTGAATTAGCTTTTTTGAATAAAGGAATTAAAATCATACTTAATGATCTAACACAAAAAAAAATAAAGACTCAAGAATTTAAATTTGAGGGTGGCATAAACGAGTTTGTTGAATTTTTAGATGAAAAAAGACCAAAATTAAAAAATAAGAATGATAATGATTTGTTTAGAAAGCCAATATATATCGAAGGAATCAAAAGTAATATCGATGTTCAATGCTCATTAAAATGGAATGCAGGATATAATGAGGATGTTTACCCATATACTAATAATATTTATCAAAAAGATGGAGGAACTCATCTTTTAGGATTTAGAAGCGCATTAACAAGAGTTGTAAATAAATATGCATCTGAGCAAAATTTATTAAAAAAAAGTAAAGTTTTACTGTCTGGAGATGATGTTAAAGAAGGCTTGACATGTGTTCTTTCTGTAAAAATTCCAGATCCTAAATTTTCTTCTCAAACAAAAGACAAATTAGTTTCCTCAGAAGTAAGAAATATTGTTGAAGGAATAGTTAATGAAAAATTGTCAATTTGGTTTGACCAAAACCCATCTGTTTCTAAAATAATTTTAACGAAAATAATTCAGGCTGCTGTAGCAAGAGATGTTGCCAAAAGAGCAAGAGAAAACGTTAGAAGAAAAGGTGCTTTAGAGCTCACTGGATTACCTGGAAAATTGGCAGATTGTCAAAACTCAAAACAAGAAGGAACTGAATTATTTATAGTAGAGGGAGACTCAGCTGGAGGATCAGCCAAACAGGGAAGAAATAGAGAATATCAAGCGGTATTACCTTTGAGAGGAAAAATATTAAATACATTTACTGAGATAAATGGAATTAAAAAGAATGGTAATCAAAATGAATTAAGAACAAAATCGTTATCAAAGATGATTTCTTCAAATGAAATAGTTACATTGATAAATGCTCTTGGTTTAGATCCTAAAACAGAGGAAATAAACTTAGAAGATTTAAGATATGGAAAGATTATAATCATGACTGATGCAGATGTTGATGGCTCACATATTAGAGCATTACTTCTAACTTTTTTTAATAATATTCCATTCAATAAATTAATTGAAAAAGGTCATGTATATTTAGCTCAACCACCTCTTTTCAAAATAAATAAAGGCTCTAAAGGTATTTACATAAAAGATGAAAAAGATCTTGAAAATTATATAACTAAGAATTCTAAGGATATAAAAAAAGTTAAGAAAAATTCAAAAGAATTTGATAAAATAATTCAATTAGAGAAGTCTAAACTAAACATTCAAAGATTTAAAGGACTCGGAGAAATGAATCCAGAAGAATTGTGGAATACTACTTTAAATCCAGAGACTAGAAATTTACTCCAAGTTCAATATTCAAAAAATCTTCAAAAAGATCAAAACCTTATACAAACATTAATGGGTAACGATGTTGCTTCTAGAAAAGATTTTATTGTAGATAATGCAATAAATGTTGTTAATTTAGATATTTAATTAATGGGAATAAGTATCAATTCCAAATCATCTCATTTAAACAAAATTACATACGTTAATTTAAGATGGATAGGTGTAATAGGGCAATTTATTACTATAAATGCTGTTGCATTTTTATTTAAATTTGAATTTAATTTTTTACTAGCAAATATAATAGTTTTATTTGGTGCCTTAAGTAACATTTTTCTGTTCTATTTTTTTAAAAAAAATCAATTGCAAGAAAATATATCGTTAACTTTTCTTACTCTTGATATTATACAATTGAGTTTTTTACTTTATTTAACTGGTGGTATAATAAATCCATTCTCGATATTTTTAATAATACCAAGTATTTTTGCTTCAAATACCTTAAGTATTAAAACAAATATTTTATTAATATTTTTGACAATTTTTTCAATAATTTTACTTACCTTCTTCCACCAAGAATTACCTTCGCCATTAAATGAATATATTTTTAGTAATTACTATTATTTTTCAGTTCCTATTGCCTTAATTATTGCACTTATTTTTTTAAGTTTTTTTGCTTTAACATTTGGGAATGAGTCAAAAGTTAGAAAAGATGCATTAGACAAAATTCAGGAAGTTATTTCTAAAGAGAATGAGCTAGTATCATTAGGTGGACAAGCTGCAGCAGCTGCTCATTCTTTAGGCACACCACTTTCTACAATAAAAATTATTTCTCAAGATTTGTATAATAATTTTAAAAACAATAAAGAATTAAAAAAAGATGTTGAACTGCTTGTAAGTCAAGTTGATCGATGCAATGAAATATTGAAAAAATTATCTTTAAATCCTGTTATTGAAGATGATTTTATAGATAAGAATATTACTCTACACAATTATGTGAAAGAAATTGTGAACTCTTTTAAAGAAATATCAGATAAAAATTTTATCATTAATATTGAGCAGAATTATAATTCTTTTGAAGTTTCAAAATTAATTGAAGTTGTTTATGGTATAAGAAATTTTATTGGAAATGCAAATAAGTTTGCAAATAAAAATATTTATATTTCAATAACAAGTGATAGTGAAAACTCTTCGATATCTATTGAAGATGATGGTCTGGGATTTCCAAAAGATATATTAACCAAAATTGGGGATCCATATATAAAATCATTACAATCTAACAATAAATCAAAAGCAGGATTGGGCTTAGGAATATTTATAGGTAAAACTTTATTAGAAAAAAATAAGGCAAAACTTTTAATTAGGAATTCAGAGACCAGAGGTGGTGCTGAAATTAAAATACAGTGGTCTAATAAAGATTTAATTAGTATTTAGTGAAGCTTTTTATTTTCAAATAGTCCACTTAATTGATCTATCATAACATCGCCAAGTTCTTGTACATCAGAAATTTTGATAGCTTTTTTATAATATCGGGATACATCATGACCAATTCCTATAGCTAATATTTCTACTTCACTTTTATTCTCAATAAATTTTACAATTTTTTTTAAATTTTTTTCTAAAAAATCTCCTGAATTTACTGACAATGTTGAGTCGTCGACTGGTGCGCCATCTGAAATAACCATAAGGATTTTTCTTTCCTCTTTTCTTTTCTTTAGTCTATTAAATGCCCATGTTATTGCTTCGCCATCTATATTTTCTTTTAATAAACCCTCTTTTAGCATCAATCCCAAATTTTTTTTTGATTGTCTCCAATGAGAATCAGCACCTTTGTAAATTATGTGTCTTAAATCATTAAGTCTTCCAGGATTTTTTTTTTTACCCAACCTATTCCATTCTTGGCGGCTTTTGCCACCTTTCCAATTTTTCGTAGTAAAACCTAGAATTTCAACTTTAACTGAGCATCTTTCTAAAGTTCTGGATAAAATATCAGCACATATTGCTGCTATTGTTATAGGCCTTCCTCTCATTGATCCAGAATTATCAATTAAAAGAGTTACAATTGTATCTTTAAAGTCTAAATCTTTTTCTTTTTTAAATGATAATGAATTATATGGATCAATGATAATTCGAGGTAACTTTGAACTATCTAACAATCCTTCTTCTAGATCAAATTCCCATGATCGATTTTGTTTTGCCATTAATTGTCTTTGTAATTTATTTGCCAACTTAGTAATTAAATCTTGAAAACTTGTAAGCTGTTGATCTAAATTTTTTCTGAGTTTTTGAATTTCCTCAGCTGTATCTAAACTTTCTGCTTTCGCAACTTCATCAAATTCAGTAGTAAATATTTTATATTCTTTATCACTTATACTTAAATTTTTTTTTTGTATAATATTTTCTGACTCTGTGTCTTCATTATTTTCACTACCAAGTTGATCCTCAAGTCTAAACTCATTTACGTCATCCTCACTATCCATTCCCTGACTTATATTTTCATCTTCACTTGTTTTACTTGAGTCATTATTATCTTTGTCTTCATTGTTATTAGAATTATTATGATCCTGCGTATCATCATTTTCTTCATTTTCTTTTTCAGTTGTGTCATCATTTTCAAATATATCCATACTTTCCAAAATTTCAGAAAATTTAGCGTTATATACTTCTTGATTTTCTAGATTTTGTTTTAAAAACTCAAAGTGTTTGTCTATTGACTTATTAAAATCTTTCTCCCAAAATTTAAGAATTTCTTTATTTTCTGGGTATAATTCGACATCAAAAAACTTGTTTGTCATATAAATTTCAAAAGCATCTATAATATTTGTATCTTCCTTTTTTGTTATTTTTTCTTTTTTCAAATATTGAAGTCTATTTTTGTAATTGTCTTTGAAATTTTTAGAAATTCCTTTTAGCATCTCTGAGCCAAGTAATTCATACCTTACCTTTTCTGCAAGCTGGTAGAGTGTTCTGCATGATGGATTCTGTGGGTTGTTTTTATCTAATAATTTTCTGTTTGAAAATCTTGTTTTTAAAGCCTCAGAATCTGTCTCAGCCCTTAGTTTTTTAAATTGATTTTTATCATTAATATTTTCAATTTCTCCAATATCATAAACTTTTTCGTCATTTTTTTTATTTTTGACAGCTTTATAGTCATCTGAAATTACTTTGTAAGTTGATTGAAGGGCTTGTTTAAATTTTTCTTTAATACTATCTTCTTTGTTCATTAAATTTGAATATTGATCATTGACTCTGGCAGTTCTTCCCCAAAACATCTTTGATAATATTCAGCAATAGTATTCTTTTCAGCATCATCACATTTGTTTAAAAAAGTTACTCTAAATGCATATCCAATATCTTTGAAAATTTCTGAATTTTCCGCCCAATGTAAAACTGTTCTAGGACTCATTACTGTCGATATATCACCTGCCATAAAACCTTTCCTCGTAAGTGAGGCTACTTTTATCATATTTGAAACTTGCTCTTTACCTTTGGGATTATTTAAATTTTTATTCTTACCTAATATAATTTCCATTTCTTTATCTAAACTAAGATAGTTTAAAGTAGATACAATATTCCATCTATCCATTTGTCCCTGATTAATTTGTTGTGTCCCATGATATAATCCGGTTGTATCACCTAGCCCAACAGTATTTGTTGTTGCAAAAAGTCTAAAAAATTTATTTTGTTTAATTACTTTATTTTTGTCTAATAGAGTAAAACTACCTTCTGACTCAAGTACTCTCTGAATAACGAACATTACATCTGGTCTTCCAGCGTCATATTCATCAAAAACTAAGGCCACAGGATTTTGAATTGACCAAGGTAATATTCCCTCTTTAAATTCAGTTACCTGTTTACCATCTTTGATTACGATTGAATCTTTTCCTATTAAGTCAATCCTACTAACATGACTATCGAGATTAATTCTTATACAAGGCCAGTTTAGCCTAGCAGCAATTTGTTCGATGTGAGTCGACTTACCAGTTCCATGGTATCCTTGGATTAAGACTCTTTTATTAAAAGAAAATCCTGACAAAATAGCTAATGTAGTATCTTTATCAAACTTATAAGTTTTATCGATCTCCGGGACATACTCACTTGATTTTGAAAATGCATCAACTTCCATATCACTTTCAATACCAAAAGTTTGTTTTATAGATAATTTAATGTCAGGGGTATGGTTAATATTTGGTGTCAATTTTATCCTTATATGTATTTTTTAATTGAGTGTAAGCTAAAGTTATTACTTTAAGCTTGTCTTCAAATTTTTTATTTCCAGAATTCATATCAGGGTGAAATTTTTTGACAAGCTTTTTAAATTTTTCTTGTACTTTTTCCCATTTTAATCCAACACTGATACCTAATATATTAAAGGCTTTTAAATCATTATTATTAAATTTAAACTTATTCATATTATTAAAATCATTATTAAATTTAAATTTATCCATCTCATCTTTTAAAGCATTGCTCCAAAGAACTTTAAAAAAATTATCAGATGAACTAAAACTTTGTGTTGGTTTGTGCCAAGTCATGTCAGACCTTAAAAAATCAACTATTTGTTGATCACTCATACCTGTAAAATAATTCCAACTTTTATTAAATTCTTTAACATGGTTTAAACATAGTAATCTATAATCTTTGCTATTGTCTCTTTCTTTAGGTGCTTTAAAAAGACCTTCCTCTGAGCAATTATTCCAATCACAAATATTTTTCATGATGTATAATACTTTATAAAATGAATATTAATCAACTAATGGAAACTGTAGAAAAAAAAATTTTGTCGCAGGATTGTATTTCAAAAGTTTATATAGAGGATAAGTCATTTTTGCACAAAAATCATAAATCTAATGAAAATGGAAAATTTCACATTGTTCTTTCGATTGAGTCTGATGAGTTAAAGAATAAAAGTAAGCTATACTCAACAAGGTTTATCTATAAAATTTTAGATAATGAATTAAAAAATTATATTCATTCATTGCAGATCAAATTAATTTAAACTGTTAGAAATATATTTTTTTAAATTTGAAGGACTGATCTGAAAGTCAACTATTATCTTTCCAAAATCTTTTATTAAAATTAGGTTAATGTTGTTTGAATTATTTTTCTTATCGCTCCTCATATAGTTCATAATTTTAGATACATGTTTTTTTTTAAACAATTTTTCAATTTTTGGTTTCATCTCAATTTTATTAATATGATTTATAATAATATTAAATTTTTGTTTTGATAAAAATCTTCTTTTAAAACTAAATTCTACCGCATTTTTAATACCTAAAATTACAGCTTCTCCATGATTTAATTTTTTAGAAAAGCCCAAAGCAGACTCATAAGAATGAGCAAAGGTATGACCTAAATTTAATACTTTTCTATAGTTCTTCTCGTTCTCATCTTTTTCCACAACTCTTTTTTTTAAATTACAGCTTTTAATTATTGCTCTTTCAATAAAAGGTGATTTTAATTTTAAAATTTTATTTAAATTTTTATCTAAATAGAGAAAATTATTTAAATTATCTATAATACTACTTTTTAATATTTCAGCATATCCACAAATAATTTCTCTTTCTGGTAAAGATGCTAAAATATTCATGTCAGAAACAACTAAATTAGGCTGATAAAAACTTCCAATCAAATTTTTTCCAAATTTATTATTTACACCTGTTTTGCCTCCTATGGATGAGTCTACTTGAGATAGTAAAGTTGTGGGAATATTTATGAATTTCATGCCTCTTTTAAATGTACTAGATGCGAAACCAACTATATCTCCAATAATTCCTCCACCAAAAGAAACAACACAGTCTTCTCTATTAAACCTATTTTCAAATAAAACTGTATGAATTTTTTCAATTGTTCGGTAATTTTTGTTTTTTTCTGATGCTGTTAATTCTATTTTAAAAAGTTTATTTATTTTTAACTTTTTGTATAAAATTCTTTTAAACTTTTGAGGAATATTTTTGTCTGTAACAATTAAACATTTATCAAATTTTAAATGATTAGCTTTTAAAATTTTATCAATTTTACCTATTAAATCTCTTCCAATTACAATTGGGTAGTTCTTAGTGCTTGTTTTAATTGAAATTTTATTTGTATTCATAAATATTTAATATCTTATTTATAATTTCAACTTTGTCTAATTTATCACAATTAATCCTGTAATTCGACATGCTATAAAATTTTGATCTTTCTTTTATTAAATTATTAATTTGACTCCTGGTAAGATTTATTGCCAATGGTCTTTTCTTGCTCTTATATATCCTTTTTATTATTGTTTCATTTTTCCAATCTAGCCAAAAAGATAAACAATTTTTCTTACACATTTTTCTGATTGAGGCATTTATAAAACCTCCTCCACCTAAAGATATTACAGAATTTTCTGAACTAAGAAATTTTAAAGATATTTTTTCTTCAATTTTACGAAAATATTTCTCTCCATATTTAGTAAAAATTTCTGATATTTTAGAATCTTCAGTTTCTTCAATTTTTTGATCAATATCAATAAATGTTAAGTTTAATTTTTTTGACAAAATTTTGCCAATTGATGATTTTCCAGATCCCATCATTCCAATTAATACAATATTTTTATTTGATTTCATGAGTTTCTATATTGAAAAAACACAAATATGTCTTATTTTGAAATTAATAAATTATATGCAATTTACAAAAAATACAAGTAAAGACAAAATTTTTAGCTTAGGGACAATTTTAAAAATTATAATTGCAATTTTCATAATTGTATTTGGCATTATTATGATTAACCAGATTAATTTGCCCGCTCCAGACAAACAAATTGAAAAAATTCTACCAAATGAAAATTTCAAAACAATTAAGTAAGATTTTAATTTCTGCTTCTTTTTTTTTGATTGTTCTATCAGCTCAGGCTCAGGAAGTTAAAGAGATTTGGTCAGAAATAGAAAAAAAAGAGATTAAAAATACTGAATCAAAAAATAATGTAGGTACATCTATTAACACAGGTCAGCTTGAAGGTGTTAAATTAAAACTTTCTGATGAGAATATTGTAGTAGATCAAAATTTAGATAATTCTAATATTTTATTAGCTGGATTATTTGACCCTGATGACAATGATCTAAACCTAGATATGTGGTCAAAGACTGATGGAATAAAAATTAAAAAGTTACTGGAAAAAATACAGTCTAAAAATTTATCAAGTTTCTCTGAAAGGTTAATGGATGTAGCATTGTTAACAAACTCTTATGTTCCAAATCAAAATTTTTCATTAAATGAATTCGAAAATTTTACACTTGACCATCTAATTAAAAAAAAAGATTTTGATTTAGTTGAAGAATTTATTCAAAAAAATTCATCAATAAAAGATAAAGAAAGACTCATAAAACATGTAGCTGATTATTATTTGTCGTTAAACAAAATAGAAAATTCATGTTCTGCTATTGATAGTTTAAGTTTAATAACTGATGAATACTTAACATATTTCAAAATTTATTGTTTAATAACTCAGAATAAAAAAGATGAGGCTCAGTTGTTGTTTGATCTTAACTCTGAGCTAGATTCTTTGAATGACTTTTTTGTTAAAAAGTTTGAAGTATTGATGGGATATGAGGATAATAACTTTATATTGTCTGATGAAAATGTTCTTTATTTTCACCTATCTCACAAAACAGATAAGAATTTTTTATACTATCCATCCGTAGATTCTGATGAATTTATTTGGAAATATTTGTCTAACTCGAATTTGCTTAAAAATTTAAATGATTTTAATCTCAGTGATATTGATCAGGTTAAGTTTTTAGAGAAAGCAACTAGTGAAGGTATTTTTGATGAAAGCGATCTGTTGAACTTGTACAAAAAATTCCAATATGAAATTGATGATCTTATTAATTACGAAGACGCATTAAAAAACTTACCAGATTATAAAGGAAGGGCTTTAATGTATCAGAGGTTTTTATTAACAGATAATCTAGAAAATAAACTCTCATTATTGTCAAAATTGAATAATTCCTTCGAAAACTCAAATTATAAAAAATCATTTGACGATCAACTATCTAAGTTATTAAAAAAAATGGACAAAAAAGAAATTCCCCCAAAGTTTTCTGACTTCTATCAAACCAATCTAATTACTGAGGAAAATAGAAAAAATAAAATTAAGTTTAATAATGAAGTTTTTCATCAATCAAAAGTATTAAATTATTTTTTGAACAAGCAAAGCTTACCTAAAACACAAAAATTAACTGACAATTTGTTATCAAAGATGAAAAAAGATAAAAATTACTCTTTTAACTTTAAAGATGTTGTATTACTACAATCATTGAGATCAGATGGAATTCAAATAGATCAAATTGATGAACTTTCTCAATACAAATCTGAATTAAATTCAGAAATTGACAAAATGATTGAGAATAAGGAATCTGGCATGATACTATTAAAATTAGTTGAGATTATTGGTGAAAAAGAATTGAATGAATTAAACAGTGAGTCACTAAATTTTGTAATTGAAATTATGAATAGAACAAAATTAATTAGCTTGAGAAACGAACTATTGTTGGAAATTCTTCCATTAAAAGTTTAAAATACTTCATCAATCATGACAATAAAAACCATTATAACTGAACCTAATGAGATTTTAAGACAAGTCTCAAAACCAGTACAATCAGTGGGTAATGAAGAAAGAAAGTTAATGGATGACATGTTGGAAACAATGTATGCAGCTAATGGTATTGGATTAGCAGCAATTCAAATTGGTATTCCTAAAAGGATTATAGTAATGGATATTTCAAAAGGTGGAGAGAAAAATCCAATGTATTTTGTAAATCCAACAATTAAAAACAAAGATAAAGAAAAAACAACATATGAAGAGGGATGTTTATCCGTCCCAGATTATTTCGCGGAAGTTGATAGACCTAAATATTGTGAGGTTGAATATTTAGATTATAATGGAGAAAATAAAATTTTAGAAGCTGATGGGCTCCTTGCAACTTGTATACAGCACGAAATGGATCATCTTGAAGGAATTTTATTTATAGACTACTTATCAAAATTGAAAAAAACAATGATTGTTAAAAAATTATCAAAAAGAAAAAATCCTCCTGATAGAATTATTGTTTAATGAGCAAAAAAATTGCTTTCATGGGTACCCCCACCATTTCTGGGCAAATACTTAAATCATTATATCAAAATGGTTTTGATATTGAGGTTGTTTATACTCAACCACCTGTAGCATCAAATAGAGGACATAGATTAAATAAGTCACCCGTTCATATAATGGCTGAAATATTAAATATTCCTATTAGAACTCCAATAGTATTAGATGACCTTGAAGAAAAAAAATTCCTTGAAAAACAAAATATAAGTTTGGGTATTGTTGTTGCTTATGGGCAGATTCTTAAAAAAGATATTTTAGCAATACCAAAATATGGATGGATAAATATTCATTATTCACTTTTACCAAAATTAAGAGGTGCAGCTCCCATTCAAAGGGCAATTATGAATAATGAAAGATCAACAGGTATTTCTATTATGAAAATTGATGAAGGTTTAGACTCTGGTCCCGTCTGTAATCAATATTCATTAAATATTTTAGAAAATGAAAATAGTGAGGATTTATCTCAAAGATTAAGTAATTTAGCATCTGAAAAAATACTACAAAATATTGATGATATATTTGATAACAAAGTGCATTTTAAACAACAAGATCATAGTAAATCTACATATGCAAAAAAAATTAAAAAAGAAGAAGGAAAAATAAATTGGGAGGACAGTAATTTAAAAATAATTGGAAAAATTAATGGTTTATATCCTAATCCAGGAGGTTGGTTTGAATTTAAAGGTGAAAGATATAAGATACTAAAAGCAGAAAAATCAATTTTAAGTGGAAAATCAGGGTATGTCTTATCAGATAATTTTGAAATTGGTTGTGGTGAAAATTCAATAAAGATCATTGAGATACAAAGACAAGGTAAAAAAGTTCAAAAAACTAAGGAATTTCTGCGTGGTAGCCAAATTACCAAAGGCACTGATTTGAATTAAACATGTTCAGATATCAAATTCTAGTAGAATATGTTGGATCTTCTTTCATAGGTTGGCAGGTACAAACAAAAGGCAAAACTATACAAGGATTAATCCAAAAAAAAATTTCATATCTTTTAAATGAAAAAATTACACTTATTGGTTCGGGAAGAACAGATACTGGTGTTCATGCAATTGAGCAATCTGCACATTTTGATGTCACTGAAAAAATCCAAAATTTAAACAAATTTTTAAAATCAATTAATTATTTTTTAAATAAATACGAAATAGCCATTTTAAAAATAAAAAGAAAAAATATGAAATTCCATGCACGTTTTTCTGCGAAAGAGAGAATTTATAAATATATTATTTTTAATCAATTGAGTAAACCTATCCTTGAAAATAAGCGAGGATGGTTTGTTATTAAAAAGCTTGAATTAGAAATAATGAAAAAAGCAGCAAAAAAGTTAGTTGGAACTCATGATTTTTCAACTTTTAGAGCATCTGGATGTAATTCAAAGAGCCCAATGAGATCAATTAAATCAGTTAAAATAAAAAAGATAAAAAATAAAATTGAGTTAGAGTTTAGATCTAAATCATTTTTAAAACAACAAGTTAGATCAATGGTTGGTTGTTTAAAATATATTGGTGAAAAAAAGTGGACATTAAAAAAATTTACAAGTGTTATTAAATTAAAAAGTAGAAATTTATGCGCACCACCAGCACCAGCAGAAGGATTATTTTTGAAAAAAGTTTTATACTAATTTTTCCTATTACCCATTGAGAATTTTTTATTAATTCTCCATCTTGACTCTGCTCTTACAATATAGCCACAACAATTTTTTGACTTACATTTACAAGGAAATTGTTTGTAATCTTTATCATAACCAAACCCATAATCACAAGTTAACTCCTCACCTTTTTTAATATCTTTTATAGCCTTAACCCAAATTTTAAGGCCCTTACCATCGTAGTCACAGTTATTCTCACATGAGTGGTTTATTAGACCAGCTGTATTCCATGGGAAATCTCCATCGAGATCATATCTTTTATTTACTGTAAATAAGTATATTGGTTTACTATTGTCGTATTTATCAGAATTCTCAGTTTGCTTTTTGGTAATTAATTTTCCAATGTAATCTATTATTTTTTCACCTTCTTTTATATCTCTTGTGGCGTAAAGTCCTTTACCTTTTTTATCAATATCAGACTTTTTAATCCTATATAATTTCATATCTTTGTGTTTATTGATTAAAAAAATATTATCAATTAAATTCTATCAACGCATCAACATGCCTTTGAGTACTATTTTGTAAGGCTTTAAGATCATAACCACCTTCAAGAATTGAAACAACTTTACCATTACAAAAAGATTTAGAATATTCTAAAGTCCTTTTGGTAATTTTATAAAAATCCTCTGTACTTAATCTCATTTGTGCTAACGGATCGTCAATATGTGCATCAAAACCCGCAGAAAATAACAAAAATTCAGGTTTAAACTGCTTTATTTTAGTTAAAACATTTTCATAAGCATTTAAATATACTTCAGATGTTGTTCCAGCTTCTAGTGGAATATTTAATACATTATTAAATTTTCCATTTTCCTTATTTGAACCTGAGCCGGGGTAATAAGGGTATTGGTGAGTAGAAACATATAATACCTTTTCATTATCATAAAAAATATCTTGAGTTCCATTACCATGGTGAACATCAAAATCAATTATTGCAATTTTTTTGTATTTATACTTTTCAATTAAGTAATTAGCACCAACGGCTACATTATTATAAATACAAAATCCCATAGCTTTTTCTTTTTCTGCATGATGACCCGGAGGTCTTACAGCACAAAAAGCATTCTTAAATTCTTTATTTTGTACTCCATCTATTGCTGTAATAATTGAACCTACTGCATCTTTAGTAGCATCTTTACTACCAGGGGAGATAATTGTGTCACCATCTAAAAATACTAATCCTTTTTTTGGAAAAGACTGTTTAACATGATTAATATAATCTATTGAATGTGTTTTATTTAAAAAAAATTCATCAAATTTATTTGGTTTTTTCCATATAAGATTTTTGTTATCTACTTTTTTAAAGTTATCAATTATTGCGGTAACCCTATCAATTTTTTCTGGATGACCATTCCCGGTATTATGATTTTTATAAGTATCTGAAGTGATTAGACCAGTCTTCACTTAAAATAATTTTTTAAAATTTTTGAATATATTAAACTCAATTTTTTTAAGTCAGTTAGTGAGACAGCCTCATCAACTTTATGCATAGTTTTTCCTACTAAGCCAAATTCTAAACAAGGAGCTATTTTCCTAATGAACCTTGCATCTGATGTTCCTCCAGTAGTTGAAAGTTTAGGTTTTATTTTAGTAACTTTTTTTATAACATTTTGTATCATAAATGTTGTACTATTAGGCTTTGTAAGGAAAGCTTCACCTGAAACACTGTAATCAATTTTATACTTAGATTTAGTTTTATTATATACTTTTTTTAAAATTTTATTAATTTTTTTTTTAATGGAATTTGAAGTATGCATATTATTAAATCTAATATTAAATGAAGCACATGCAAGACCTGGAATTACATTGTCTGCGGTATTATTTATATTAATTTTTGTAATTTCAAGATTTGTTGGTTGAAAATCCTTCGTCCCTTTGTCAAATCGTATATCTTTTAGTTCTTTAAGTACTTTAACTAGAGCAGTCGAAGGGTTATTTGCTCTATGAGGATATGCTACATGCCCTTGAACCCCTGTAATTGTTAATCGACCGTTCATACTTCCTCTTCGACCAATTTTGATCATTTCACCTAATTTATTAGGATTAGTTGGTTCTCCAACCAAGCAAAAATCTATTTTCTCCCGTTTCTTTTTTAAATAGTCTACAACTTTCTTGGTTCCATTAATGGCAACACCTTCCTCATCTCCAGTGATTAAAAGACTTATCGATCCATTAAATCCTCTATTTTTTTCAAGAAAAACGCTTATAGCAGACACAAATGCAGCTATTGAGCTTTTCATATCATTTGCACCCCTTCCAATTAAATGTCCATTTTTAATTGATGGTTTAAATGGATTTACTGTCCAATCACTTAAATTTCCAGCAGGAACAACATCAAGATGTCCAGCATAACAAAAATTAGGACTTTTTTTCCCTAATCTTGCATATAGATTTTTAACTGGAGCATTTCCTTTTTCTTTGAACTCTAGAATTTTAGTTTTAAAGCCAAGTTTTTTCAATTTTTTTTCCAAAAATTTCATTATTCCAGCATCTATAGGAGTTACAGTTGGAAATCTAATTAGCTCTTTAGCTAACTGAAGTTCATTTATAATTTTCATCGAAACTATTCTCTCAGGAGATCGTTAATAGAAGTTTTAGATCTTGTCTTTTCATCTACTTGCTTAATTATTACAGCACAATATAGTGAAGGTGCAGTTGGGTTATTTTTATCAGGAAGTGAACCTGGTACTACAACTGAATAAGGAGGAATTTTTCCATAAGTAATTTCTCCAGTTTTTCTATTAACAATTTTTGTAGATTGTCCTATGTACATGCCCATACTCAGTACAGATCCTTCTCCTACAATAACACCTTCTACAACTTCAGACATTGCACCTAAAAATACATTATCCTCGATAATAGTTGGCAGAGCTTGTGCAGGTTCTAAAACTCCACCCACACCTGAACCTGCTGAGATATGACAATTTTTTCCAATTTGGCTACAACTTCCTGCTCTTGCAAATGTATCAATCATTGTTCCTTCATCTATGTATGCCCCAATGTTAACGTAGCATGGCATTAAAACTGCATTCTTTCCAACAAAACTTCCTTTTCTTACTGGAGAGTTAGGTACCATTCTAAAACCCGCTTTCTCATGATCTTCTTTTGTCCATCCTGCAGTCTTACCCTTTAGTAGATGAGCTTTATCATACCAACTACTATATGGACCGTTCAAATTCTCCATTGGATATAATCTAAAACTTAACATGATTGCCTTTTTCAAATGTTGATGAGTTATCCATTCACCATTAATTTTTTCAGCAACTCGTGACTTTCCACTATCTAAATCATCAATAACTTGATTTATTGTATCTTTTAAAGACTGATCTGAAGAAGGATTAATTTGATCTCTTTTTTCCCAAGCTTCATTTATTAAGTTTTCTATACTCATAATTTATGAGTTTTTTAATATCCTTATTTCTTTTAAAAATAAAGAGAGATTTTCTATTTTATAGTCAATATAGTCTTTATCAGATTCTTTTTTACCCCAATATTCATTATTGATTAGCCAAACTGTAGTAGCTCCTCTTTCTTTTCCAATTGACAAGTTTTTTGCAATATCTTCAATATAAATTGTTTCTTTTGGGTCAATATCAAATTTTTTTACCATCAGATCGAATGCTTTCGCTGCAGGTTTTGGGCTATATTCCGCATCAACTATATCAAATACATCCTCGAATAGATCATCAATACCCAAATGTGTAGTTATATTATTAACATGCTCACTAGAACCATTGGTAAAAACAAACTTTCTTAAATCCAACTTCTCTATTTCACCTCTCAAAACAATGTCTTTTTCCATAAAAGATAGGTCAATGTCATGAACAAAATTTAAAAATTCTTTAGGAGGAATATCGTGATGTATCATTAATCCATTTAGACTTGTATTATATTTATGAAAGTAGTTAGTTTGTAACTTTTTAGCTTCGACTAAGTTAATTTTTAATTTTTCAGAAATGTATTGTGTCATTCTTTTGCTTACTTGACCAAATACAGATTCTAAATCCTGATAGAGAACTCCATCACAATCGAATAATATATTTTTTATATTTTTCATTTTCTTATTAATGTACCAGCACCTTTGTCTGAGAATAATTCAAAAAGAATTGAATGTTTTTTTCTTCCATCAATAATTCCAACACCTGTAACTCCATTCATTACTGCATCTAAGCAAGTGTTGATTTTAGGAATCATGCCCTCTGTTATAATTTCATTATTTATCATCTCTAAGATTTCTGAGGATGTAATTTCCGTAATGAGTTTTTTTTCTTTATCTAGTACACCTTCAACATTTGTCATTAATAATAATCTTCTACATTTCAAAGATTTAGCTATAGCACCAGCTGCTGTATCTCCGTTAATATTAAATGTTTGATTATTTTTACCTAATCCTAAAGGTGATATAATTGGAACTGAATTTACCTTAATTATATCTTTTATAATATTTGTATTGATTTTACTTGGTTTTCCAACGAATCCAAGTTCTTCTGTTTCTGGAATAACTTCAATAACATTATTTTTTTTTGTGTTTATCGAGACTGCATTTGATCCTTTTTCAATTAAAGAATTAACAATGTCCTCGTTAAAATCAATAAGGACATCTTCAACTATATTTATAATTTTTTCATCTGTAACCCTTAAACCTCTAATAAATTTTGATTGAATATTTGATTTTTCTAATTCTCTTTTAATTCTAGGACCACCTCCGTGAACTATTATTATTGATAATCCTAACTTATTTAGAATACTTATATCTGAAATAAAATTGTTAAAAATATTTCTATCAATAAAAACGTTTCCTCCATATTTAATAACTATTAATTCATTCTTATATTTATCTATATATTTTTTAACTTCTTCGATGGAAGGACCATCTTTTGGTACTATTTTTTCTATTTCCATTTCTATTAAACAGTTTTGACAGTCGTTCTTTTGATTATTATGTACTGTTGTGCCATTGTTAAAATGTTATTTATAGTCCAGTAAATAACTAGTCCTGCCGGAAAAGGAGCTAGTATTACAGTCAAAAATAATGGAAAGAACATGAATATTTTTGCTTGAACAGGATCAGGAGGCGTTGGATTTAATTTCTGCTGCATCCACATTGAAACGCCCATTAAGCATGGCCATACACCTATCAGTAAAAAAGAAGGAGGATCCCATGGAATTAGTCCAAATAAATTAAATATGGATGTAGGATCTCTTTCACTTAAATCTTTTATCCAACCAAAAAATGGCTGATGTCTCATCTCAATTGTTACAAACAAAACTTTATAAATTGCAAAGAAAAAAGGTATCTGTATAAAAATTGGTAGACACCCACTTATTGGATTAACTTTTTCTCTTTTGTATAATGCCATCATCTCTTGTTGGAGTTTCATTTTATCTTCTTTATGCAATTCTTTCAGTCTTGTCATTTCTGGCTGAAGAACTTTCATTTTAGCCATGGACCTAAATGAGTAATTTGCAAGTGGAAAAAATGCTAATCTTATACAAGCAGTTATCATTATAATTGCTATTCCAAAATTGCCAGCTAGATTAAAGAAATATTGAATTGCAAAGAATAAAGGTTTCACAATGAAGTAAAACCATCCCCAATCTATTGCTAAATCAAACTTATTAATATTTTCACTCTCAGCATATCCATCAATAACGTTAACTTCTTTTGCGGCAATTATTAACCTAATTGAGTTACTTTTTGTCTCGTTTGCTCCAACTTCTGTTGCATTAGTCTCAATAAAATTTGCTCTGAACTTATTTTTGTAATCAAAATCAGATCTAAAACTTTTATCTTTTTCGGGTATAAGACTAGTAAGCCAATATTTATCAGTTATACCTAGCCATCCAGATTGAGCATTTTTAGAATATTTTTTTTCCTCAATATCATCATAATCCTCTTCAACTAATTGATCGTCAAAAACTCCAATCAAACCCTCATGCAAAATATAAAAATTAGTTACATCAGGGGCTACATTTCTAATAATTTGTCCATATGGATAAAAGTTATAAGTTTTATCCGAATTATTAATTATCGTTTGTTTGATGTTAAAAAGATATTGTTTATCTATGCTTATTTCTTTTAAGAATTTAATATTTTGATTGTTAGTCCAACTTAATATCACTGGTGAACTAGGTGTGAGTTTGTTACTTCCTTCAATGCTCCAAAGAGATTTTGAGTTTGGTAAATCAATATTTTTGTTAGTAGTTGCCCATCCAGTCTCTACATAGTATCCATTATTAGACTGTTTAGGATTTAATAAGATTACATTATCATCTCCATTTAAAGTATTTGTATAATTTTTAAAAGTTAAGTCGTCTATTGAAGATCCAATTAATGAAATTGAGCCTCTAATTTTGTCATTTTCAAAAAGAACTCTTTCATTTTCTTTTAAAGCATCATTTCTAGATATTTTAATTGTTTCTTCGTCCTGAACTAATGATGGTGCATCCGTTGAAGAATTTTCACTGGTAATATTTTTGTCATTTGAAATACCTTTTTGGTCTACTACTGCTGGAGCAAAAAATAAACTATAAAGTATTATTACTGCTGCACTCAGAGATATTGCAGCAATTACATTTTTTGTATCCATAAATTACTTTTTCTTTTTAACTGGATCAAATCCCTCTCCACCACCCAAAATTTTTATCGGATGACAACTAAGTATTCTTTTAAATCCATTAATACTTCCTTTTAAAATTCCATTCTCTTTTATGTTTTCAATAAAATAATCAGAACATGTTGGAAGATATCTGCAATTATTACCTAGATACGGAGATATAAGTATTTGATAAAACCTTATAATCTTGATCATTAAAAATTTAATACAATTGGTCATTTAATTTTTTTAAAGTCTTCTAATGTTGCGTTTTTTATTGTTTCATAAGGATCTTTGCTAACAGATATTCTTGCAATCAATAAGTAACAGTAATTAAGATTAATGTTAATTGATTTTACAGCTTCATTCATAATATTTCTTAGTCTTCTTTTAATTCTGTTTCTTGTTACTGCATTTCCAATTTTTTTTTTGGCTACAAAACTAATATTTAATCTATTATTATTTTTATCAGAAAGTTTTTTAAAGAAAATTGTTAAGTATTTGTTAGAAATTTTTTTTCCACTCAGAATAGACTTAAAATCCTCATTTTTAGAAAGGCTAACAATCTTGTTTTTCATTAAGCGTTTGTTAATTTTTTTCTTCCTTTAGCTCTTCTTCTTTTTAATACTTTTCTTCCACCCTTTGTCTTTTTTTTAGCTCTAAAGCCAACAGCCTTTTTTCTTTTTCTATTACTTGGTTGATATGTACGTTTCATTGTTGTTAAATTAATGTTAAATTTCGGTAGTTATACAAATATATATATATAAGTACAGCGATTTTTAATAAGTTAAAAATCAATGAATAGAGAAAAAAAAATTAAACTATTTTTAGGCTCTGCCTACATTTTGATAGTATTTGTTTTTTTATTGATTTTTTTTAACAACTTTTCTTTTCAGGATTTTTCAAGTTATGAATTAATAAGAGAAAATAGAGAAGCTTTAGAAAATATTAAAAATAATAATATTTTTTTATCAAGTATTATTTTTTTAATAGGTACCATAGTCTGGGTTCTCTTATTAGGATTTGGATCACCAGTATTTCTAGTTGGTGGTTTTATTTTTGGAAAATGGTTAGGAACTTTACTAGTAGTTTTCGGGTTATCTATTGGCGCAACACTTCTTTATATGTTTGCAAATTATTTTTTTAAAGATTTGGTTGAGGAAAAATTTTCAAATCGTTTTAGTAATTTCACTGAAAAGTTTAAAAAGAATGAGTTTGTTTTTTTTCTAATCTATAGATTTATAGGTGGCATTCCTTTTTTTATTTCAAATATTCTACCGACAATATTTAATGTTAAAGTTAGAAATTTCTTTCTAGGATCAATAATTGGAATGACTCCACAATTATTTGTTGGAGCATCTCTTGGCGCTGGTTTGAGTAAGATATTGGAGGAAAATTCTGAGGTACCAAGTGTTTTAGAATTAATTTTTTCTCCTGATATTTATTTACCAATTCTGGGAATTATAGTTTTAGTTATAATTGGGTTTTTGCTAAAAAAAAATTTTTATACAAAATAATAGTGGTGCCCTCGACGAGAATCTAACTCGTAACTGACCCTTACCAAGGGCCTGTTTTAACATTAAAACTACAAGGGCATTTTTTAATGATAATTAGTGTATAAATTAAAATTTTTCAAATTATTGCCTTATTTTTTTTTAAAAATGGGTTATATCTATTTAAGGAAAATGTTATGGGAATTCACTACACATATGGAGCAAATAAAAATGCAAAGCTCATGGAGAAAAAAGCTAAAAGAGAGAAAAAGCTTGCACAAAAAAGAGCAAAAAAACAGGTTAAAACTGGCCCAGTAAAAATTGAAGAAGACAAAACAATTCCTCTTGATCAGGTTATAACACTTGATCATCTTACAAATCCTGACAAAAAATAAATAATGAGTTCAAAAAAGAATAATTTTAGTAAACTTGAACTTGCTTTAAGAAAAAATTTAAAAAAAAGAAAAGAATTTCAAAAAAAAACTAAGAAAAAAAATAAATAATGTCAGTTCAATCTGATAAGTGGATTATACAAATGGCCAGAGAAAATGACATGATCTCTCCTTTTGAAGACAAACAAGTTAGAGGAGATAAAATATCATTTGGTGTCTCATCATATGGTTATGATGCGAGAGTTTCTGATGAATTTAAAATTTTTACCAACGTAAATTCCGAAATTGTAGATCCAAAAAATTTTAAATCTTCAAATTTTATTACAAAAAACTCATCTGAATGTATAATACCACCCAATTCATTCGTATTAGCGAGAACAGTAGAATATTTTAAGATTCCTAAAAATGTTTTGGTTATATGTTTAGGAAAATCTACATATGCAAGGTGTGGAATAATTGTCAACGTCACACCTCTCGAACCAGGTTGGGAGGGACATGTAACATTAGAATTCTCTAATACAACACCGTTACCAGCAAAAATTTATGCTAATGAAGGAGTTGCTCAATTTGTTTTTATTAAGGGCAATGAGGATCCAGCTGTTTCATATGCAGATAGAAATGGTAAATATCAGGGCCAAAAGGGAGTTACACTTCCAAAAATATAATAATGGACAAATTTATTGTTAAAGGTCCTTGCAAAATAAAGGGCGAAATTTCAATTTCGGGTTCAAAAAATGCTGCTTTACCAATTTTAGCATCGACAATCTTATTCGAAAAAGAGGTCATAATAAAAAATTTACCACGTGTTAAAGACATAGATACAATGATAAATCTTTTAAAATCTCTTGGCTCTGAAATAAAATTTAATAAAAATAGAAAAATTGTTAAAATAACAAAGAAAAAAAAGCAAAATTTTTTTGCATCATATTCACTTGTTAGAACGATGAGAGCTGGAATATTAGTTTTAGGAGCACTTGTTGCCAAACATCAAAAGTCTATAACTTCTTTGCCTGGTGGCTGCCTTATAGGGGCAAGACCTGTAAATTATCATTTGAATGCACTTAAAAAACTTGGAATGAAATATGATATTAAGAAGGGCTATATCCACGCACATACGAAAGAAAAACTCAAAGGTGCAAAAATTAGGTTTTCAAAAATTAGTGTTGGAGCAACTGAAAATACAATTATAGCCGCATGTTTAGCAAATGGAATTACCATTCTTAGAAATTGTGCAATTGAACCAGAAATAATTGATTTAATAAATTTTCTAAAATCAGGTGGTGCAAAAATAAAATTTATAGGCAAACGTGCTGTGAAGATAGAGGGTATTAAATCTTTAGAAAGTACAAGTTATTCAGTGATGTCAGATAGAATAGAAACAGGAACTTTTTGTGTAGCAGCATGTTTAACTGGAGGTAATTTAAAAATAAATAATTTTGACCCACAAATTATAAAAACAGAATTATCATTACTAAAAAAAGTTGGAGCAAAAATTAAAGTAACCAAAAAACAAATTCATATATCTGGTCCAAAAAAAATCAAAAATTTAACCAATTTAGTTACTAAAGAATATCCAAACTTTCCTACAGACCTGCAAGCACAGTTTATGGTTCTACTTTGCAAGGCTAAAGGTAAAAGTTCAATAACTGAGAGTATTTTCGAAAATAGATTTATGCATGTAGCTGAATTAAGAAGATTAGGTGCTGAGATTTTAATTAAAAAAAATAAGGCATTTATTTCAGGCAATACTAACTTTCAAGCTGCTGAATTAATGTCTAGTGACTTAAGAGCTTCAGTTGCATTAGTTTTAGCTGCAATAGTTGCCACAGGTTCGTCTACAATTAATAGAATTTATCACCTTGATAGAGGATATGAAAATATAGAGAATAAGCTAAGAAAAGTCGGAGTAAACATTCGACGTGTTAATTGATGGAAAACCAATATTTAAAAAAGATAATTGCACAAACTCCTGAAGATCTTCATATCATTTCAGCTTGCTGCTCTGAGGGTAAAGTTAACATTGACGATGTTAAATATTTAGCTTCTAATAAAATTTTCCTAATTTCAATAGCAAGATTTAGTAAAGAAGAAGAAAATAAAAATAAATTGATAAACAGTATTATCAAATTTGAATTTATTAATTCCTCAAAATCTAAGAATATAGACCAAAATGACACTAATTTAACATTAGAACTATTAACAATTGATATTTTTAAGAAAGGGGAGAATTTTGAAATAACTATGTTATTTTCGAAAAATAGAATTATAACTCTTGCCGCTGAAGTAATTGAAGTGACATTAGAGGATCAAAAAATAGCAAATGATAAAAATAATTAATTGTAATAAAAAAAATTACTTAAATATTTTAACAAAATTTTTAGATCTAAGAAGGTCTGAAAAAAAAAATGAAAATAAAATAATATCTAAAATTTTAAAAGATATTAAGAACAATAAAAATAAAAGTCTTATAAAATATGAGAAAAAATTTAGTAAAAATAGTCAAATTAAGCCAAGTATTAAGCAAATTAATAAAGCAATTAAATCTTTAGACCCTAAGATTAAAAGAGCTATAGATTTTGCTTACAAACGGATACTCAAATTTCACACCTTACAAAAAACTAAAGATATTTTTTATAAAGATAATCTAAATAATTTAATTGAATATAAATATGTACCAATTCAATCGGTTGGTATTTATGTCCCAGCAAACTTGCCATCTACATTATTAATGAATGCTATTCCGGCAAAAATTGCAGGTGTTAAAAGAATCGTACTAGCAAATCCAAAAAATAATGGAAATTTAAATCCTGCGGTTTTGTATGCTGCAAAAAAATTAGGAATTAATGAAATTTATTCAATGGGAGGCGCACAAGCTATAGGTAGTTTGGCTTATATTCAAAAAGTAAATAAAATTGTTGGTCCTGGCAATATCTTTGTAGCTGGTGCTAAAAGACAAGTTTTTGGAGATGTAGGCATTGAAGGAATGATTGCAGGCCCATCTGAAATAACAATATTAGCAGACAGCAAAACTAGTTTAAATGAAGTTACCACATCTATGATTGGTCAGGCAGAACATGACTCAAATTCACAGTGTATATTAATTACCAAGGATTTAAATTTGATTAAAAAATTTAAAAAAGAATTAGAATTAAAATTGAAACAGATACCAAGGCAAAGTATTGCCACTAAAAGTATAAAAAGTAACGGACTAATCTTAAAAGTATATAATGATAGACAAATTATTGATGCAATTAATGAGATAGCTCCTGAACACTTAGAAATAAATGTTGGCAATTATAAAAAGTATAAAGATAAAATTGTTAATGCGGGAAGTATTTGTATAGGAAAATATTCTCCTATGGCATTAAGCGACTATGCTGTTGGGACAAATCATGTATTACCAACTAATGCATCAGCTAAATTTTCTTCAGGGTTAAGTTTAAGTGAATTTTATAAAAAAATTAGCCTTATAACTCTTTCAAAAAAAGGTGTTGAGAAAATAGGAGAATACGCTACACATCTCGCTGAGTATGAAGAATTAAAAGGTCATGCTTTGAGTATAAAATCTAGAATAAATAAGGAGTAACAAAATTTGTCGAAACAAGATTTATTGGAATTTAAAGGTAAAGTAATCGATTTATTACCTAATGCCATGTTCCGAGTAAAGCTTGAAAATAATCATATTGTTACAGCTCACACAGCTGGTAAGTTAAGGAAGAATAGGATTAGAGTTCTTCAAGGTGATAATGTAACAGTCGAAGTAACACCTTATGATTTGACAAAAGGAAGAATTATTTTTAGGTTTTAAATAATGGCTTCGTAGCTCAGTTGGTAGAGCAGAGCCCTGAAAAGGCTTGTGTCGCTGGTTCGAGTCCCGCCGAAGCCACCATTTTAGAAATAAAACCTTGCAGCAAAAATGCTTGCATTCAATTTTAAAATCTAATAACTATCCCGCTAGCTGAAGTTTAGCTAAGTTTAATATAATAAAGAAAGAGTAAAAAAAAAGTATGAGTACATTAAAAGGAAAAGTAAAGTGGTTCAACGGTAAGAAGGGCTACGGTTTTATAGAAAGAGAAGACGGAGAAAAAGATTGTTTCGTTCATGCAAGCGCAGTTCGTGAAGCAGGACTTCGTTTTTTGAATGAGAACGACGCTGTAGAATTTGAAATTCAGGATGGAGACAAAGGTCCAAGCGCAGTGAATTTAAAGAAAACTTCTTAAAATTTATTTCATTTAAAATTTTGTATAGGAATAAAAGTAGGTAAACCCTATGAATATTCCTATACAATACATACTTGCATTTTAAGTCTAAAATGCTATTCAACCTCCATGATTAAAAATAGTAAAATTTTAGTATCTCACAAAAGACATCATTTTCATGCTGGCTTGCAGCTAGCTATTTAACTATTTTAAAATTTAAATTTAACTCTAATTAGTATAAAATAATAATAGGCCCTGGTGGTGAAATGGTTATCACGAAAGTTTGTGGAACTTTAGTTTTTGGTTCAATTCCAAGCCAGGGTACCAAAAAATGAATAAAGAAAATAAATTAATACCTGGGTTGCCCTCAGGATTTGAAGATCGTTGGGATAAGAAACTTCTTCTCAAAAAAAAGCTGTTATCAGTAATTGAGAATAATTTTATTAAGTTTGGTGCTGAACCACTCGAAACACCATCGTTCGAAATCAGTGAAAATATAGGATCTTTTCTAGCAGAAGATGAAGCTAATCCTATGTCTGATGTATTTTTATTTAAAGATGGAGATAAAAATATTACCCTTAGATATGACCTATCTAGCCCTCTAGCAAGATTTGTTGCTCAAAATAATCAAGAGTTGCCTTCAATTTATAAAAGATATGCTATTCAAAATGTATTTCGTAACGAAAAGGCAGGCAATGGAAGATATAGAGAATTTTTGCAGGCAGATTTTGATATTGTAGGTAATGTTAGTTCATCACAAGCTAACGCTGAACTTTGTAATTTAATTTCAGCAACACTTTTAGAATGTGGATTAAAGAAAGATCAGTTTACGATCAATGTAAGTAACAGAAAAATAGTTCAAGGTTTACTAGATGAATTACAAATAACTGAGGAAAAACAATTAAAAGTTATTAGGGCAATTGATAAACTTGATAAGCCTGGATTTGGAATAAAAGGTGTAGAGGACCTTTTGAGAAAGGAAAGAAAAGACACTAGCGGTGCTATTACAAAAGGTGCAGACTTAAATGATAAGCAGGTTTCTAAAATATTAGATTATTTAAAAATTAAAGATTTAAATGAACTGAAACAAAATTTAAAAAATTCACTATCGCAAGAAGGAATCAAAGAATTAGAAGACTTTTTTGAAATCCTTAGATATGGATCAAACTTAGATAAAGTCAAAACCAACTTCACAATTGTCAGAGGCTTGGCGTATTATTCTGATTTCATCGTTGAAACTAATTTAAATTTTAAAGTTACAAATAATAAAGGTAAAGAGGTAGATATTGGGAGTATTTGTTCAGGTGGAGCCTATGCACAACTTATATCAAGATTTAAAGGAGTTGATATTCCAGGTACAGGTATAAGTTTTGGTGTAGATAGACTTTTGTTTGCATTAATGCAATTAGATCAGTTTCAATTAAACGAACAAAAACCAGTTTTAGTGTGTGTGATGGATCAAAAATATTTAAAAAACTACTACGAAATTTTAGATCTTTTAAGACAAAACAATATTAATTCAGAAATATTTTTAGATACCAAAAAAAATCTTGGTAAGCAGCTTACTTATGCAAACAAACGCCAATTACCAGTTGCAGTAATCTGTGGAGAAAATGAATTTAAAGATAATACAGTGACAATTAAAAATTTAAAGGGTGTAAAGGGTGAGAACAATAAAACAATTCCCAAGAAAGAATTAATAAATGAAGTCAAAAAACTTATCTGAAAATATACTTAAATCTTTAAAATCAAGTGGATTTGATTATATAGATTTAGATACAGTAATTCCAACCAATCTAATTCTCGAGAGATCTGGGGAATCATTTAGAAGTTTAATTTTTTCATTTATGGATCAGAATGGAAAGGAAATTTGTTTAAGACCTGACTTAACCATTGCCTCTTGTATCAAATATCTCAATCAAAAAAAAAAGAGTTATTCAAAAGTATATTATAATGGTCAAGCTTTCAGAAAAGTTCAGAAAAAAAATGACAAAATTATAAGAGATCAGATAGGTTTTGAGATCATAGGATCAAAAGATGAAAAGAGAGATGACAGGCAAATAATAAATACTGGTATTAAAGTTTTAAATAAATTTAGATATAAGTCTGGGAGTATAACAATTGGAAATGTAGAAATTTTTCATTTGTTGATAAACAAATTAGATATTCCAAAAAGGTGGAAACTTAGATTGCAAAGACATTTTTGGCGAGAGGCTTATTTTAATGAATTATTGAGACGACTAGAGACAAATTCAGATGTTGATGAAACTATCGTTGAGTTGGATAAAAAAAGATATTTTAAAATGTTTAAACAAAATCAAAACAGAAATATAGCAGGACGTTCCTTAAGAGAAATATTAATCAGATTTGATAATAAAATTAAAGATCCTAGAAGACAAATAAAAGGTCAAAATGTAGTAAAGATTATAAGGGAATACTTAAAAATAAACTGCAAAATGAGTAATGCAGCAACCATTCTTAATGCTTTTTTTAAAAAAAATAAAATTAATCTAACTGTTGGAAAAAATTATTTTCCAATCACAAAAGATAAGGTTTCAAAATTAAATGTAAATTTTTCATCTTCTTTTGGAAGACATTTAGAATATTACACTGGGATGGTATTTAAAATTACGATAAATTCAAACTTTAGAAAAATTCAAGTTAATGGAGGTCGTTATGACAATCTTATTTCTGATTTAGGATCTTCAAAAAAAATCCCAGCAGTTGGAGGTGCAATAAGTTTAAATGATTAAAATTGGTATTCCAAGCAAGGGTCGATTAAGAAAGGATACCTTAAATATATTTAAAAGTAAAAAGCTCAAAATTCTATCAGAAAGAGGCGATAGGGATCTCTTTGGATATATTAAAGGAAATAAAAATATTAAAATTATTTATCTTCATGCGAGAGAGATTATAGAAAGATTGGGTGATGGATCTCTAGATATTGGTTTTTCAGGATATGATTTATTAAAAGAGGGTGAATTAAATATACAAAACAAAGTCACTATTGCTAAAAAGCTAGAGTATGGACATGCAACTTTAGTATTAGCTGTGCCAGACGAGTGGATTGATATTCAGACACTAGCTGATTTAGAGGAAATTTCATTTGATTTTAAAGATAAAAAAAAAAGTAGAATGAGAGTTGCAACAAAATATCCAAATCTAACTAGAGAGTTTTTATTCTCAAAAGGTGTAACTCAATTTAAATTAGTCCCCTCTCTTGGGGCAACAGAGGTATATCCATTTACTGGTTCATCAGAAATTTTATCAGATATAACTAGTACAGGTGAAACTTTACGTGCGAATAATTTAAGAGTCTTAAAAGATGGAAATATTCTTAAAAGTACTGCAATTTTAATGTTTAATAAAAAATTGAGTAACAAAAAAGGTTTGAAGAAAATTTTAAACTTGCTTAGCTCTTAACTCTCACTATTATCTTAAATCTATGGATACGATTCTATTGATAATCTTACTTTTATTGCTTGGTGCAACTCTAGGGGTCTTATACCTAAATTTAAGGACAAAACCTAAAGAAGAGACTGAGAATAAAGAAGTTGAGGAAATAGCTAACTTAAAGTCAGAAATCGTTTCTTTAAAAGAAACTTTAAATAATACTATTAATAATTCATTAGGCTCAATGTCTACTTCATTTAATAATCTTTCTACAGGTGTCACTAAAGATATGACAGAAGCTTTAACTAAAGTAGATGAAAAAGTTGGTAATTTTAACCAACAAGTACAGTTATTGAATCAGAGCCAAGAGGGTATTAGTAAAATTTTAGCAGGGGTTAAAAAATATGGAACACTTGCTGAATTTAGTTTGGATGCTTTAATTAAAGATTTATTACCAGCCTCTCAATTCATGACTAATGTTAAAATGAAAGAGGATACAAGTGAAAACGTTGAATTTGCAATTAAACTTCAAGGTGATGTCATGGTTCCAGTAGACTCCCATTTCCCAGTTGAAAAATTTAAGGCAATTACTGATGGATATGATGCAGATGATAAACGAGCTGTTGCGGATGCAAGAGCAAAATTAGCATCAGCCTTCAAAGCTAAAGCTAAAAGTGTAAATGAAAAATATATAGTCCCACCAAAAACTACGGATTTTGCTATCGTTTATGCACCAACTGAGAGTTTATATAAAGAATTGACTGAGTATCAAGATCCAAGCACAAAAGAATTATTAACTCAAGAATTAATGAGGAAACACAAAATTGTAATTTGTGGACCAAACACTTTATCTGCTTACCTGCAGTCTTTGCACATGGGTTTTCAATCGCTCAAAGTCCAAAAGGGAGCAACTGAAATATATACTCATTTAAAAACTATTAGCACACGGTTTTCAAGACATTTTGACAATATTATAGTCTTGAATAAAAAACTAGAAGAGGCAATGGCTGTTGTTAATAAGTTTGGAATGGATGCAAGATCTATTACGAGAACTTTGGAAAACATAAAAGATCCAGAGCAGTTCGAAAAAGCTCTTAAAACAGACAATGTAGAAAAACTTGAAGATCTTCCTAGACAAGCCAAAAAATAAATTTAATTTAAATTTAATTTCTCATATAAGAAATGCATGAAATGGAAAAATAAATTTAATTATCCAAAGTCCACAAGGTCAATTGAGGATGGTTATAGGAAATACTTTTTAGGAGAGGAAAAACTTCCAAGTGTAACAACAATTTTAAGCGCTACCAAATCTGAGGAAGAAAAAGCCGCTTTAGCGAACTGGAGGGAAAGGGTAGGCTTTAAAGAAGCTAATAGAATTAAAACAGAAGCATCTTCAAGAGGTACATCAATGCACTCATATATAGAGGATTACTTAAGAGGACGTATCAATGAAAGTTTTTTTGAAAGTAATGAACAATATAAAAATATGGCCAAAGAAATAATTGAAAAAGGTATAGATAATAAATTAGATGAAATTTATGGAATTGAAGAAACATTGTATTATCCTGAACAATATGCAGGCACAGCTGACTTAATTGGTGTTTATCAGGGAAATGATGTTGTAATCGATTTTAAACAAAGTAATAAACCGAAAAAAACAGATTATATTCAAGATTATTTTTTACAACTTGGAGCATATACTCTAGCTCATGACGTTGTTCATGGAACAAAGATGAAAGCTGGGATAATTTTACTTTGTACAAAAGATATTTTGTTTCAGGAATTTAAAATAGAAGGTGCAGAATTAGAGATGTATCAAAATTTATTCTTAGGCAGGGTCAAAAAATTTTATGAAATGAATAATATAGCTTGACTTTAACAGACCATTTCATAGAAGAGATAAAACTAACTAGAAGCTACTTGTTTAGATGCAACGGTTTAGTCTTAAAAAACTTTCCAAAAACCCATCAAAACTTAGCTAATTTAAGGTTAAAAATATGAATTTAGCAATTTGGGATATAGAATCATCAAGTGCGAGTACTGATTTCGGTAGCATAATAGAAATCGGAGGAATTTTAGTAGATGAAAACTTCAAAGAGAAAGACCGATTTAATTTAAGGTGCAGTCTGCCTGAAGGGGAAATATTTCAGGCTATGGCCTTAATAGTCAACAAGACATCGATAAAACAACTTACTCAAACAAACCTAAGTCATTATCAAATGTTGGGGGAAGTTGAAAAAATTTTTAAAAAATGGAGTCCTGCAATATTTTTAGGTTGGAGTAGCCTTAATTTTGATGAAGAGATGATAAGAAAAGAGTTTTTTAAAAATATTAGATATCCTTATATTACTAATGCAGCGCCCAATAAAAGACATGATGGTATAAATATTGCAAGAGCTGCTTATGCAGTTGATCCTACAATTCTAGAAACAGAAATTAATGAAAAAAACAATCCTGTATTTAAACTGGCATCTTTAGCTCAAATGCAAGGAATTGATGCAAGTGATGCTCACTCGGCACTTGCTGATGCCGAATTAACTGCAAAAATTTTAAAGATTGTTAAAAAAAAACAAGAGCATACTTGGGACTTATTTTTAAGAACTGCAAATAAATCAGATACAGAAACTATAATGAAAAAGGGAGAAGTGGTGACTCTAAACGAATATTATTATGGTAAATCTAGACTTCATTTAGTTGTACCACTACACCCAAAACATTGTATGCACCCAATTTACCAAGGATGGTATTATTCCATAGATTTAAGAACTGAAATTCAGCCTTTAATAAATAAATCAATAAATGAATTAAAAACAGAGATGAAAAAATCTCCAAAATTTTTAAGAACAATACGTGCAAATAAAGCACCTATTATAATCGATGGAAAGTATGGAATGAATGTAGAACCTTATAACAAACTTGATAAAAATGTAATTAAAAAAAGAGCAGAATTTGTTCAAAATAATGAACAGTTTTCTCAAAATATTTTAACAGCTTTAAGAGAAGTAGCAGAGGAAAAAGAACAATCGAAATCCCAAGAAGATATTTATGCAGAAGAAAGTATTTATACAAAATTTACTTCAAACAAAGATACTGCTCTTTTCCCAACTTGGCATGCAGCACCATGGAAAGAAAAATTAAATTTATTAGATAAATTTGATGATGATAGATTAGTTGGATTTGGTAAAAAAATAATATTTCAGGAGGCCCCAGAAGTTTTACCAGAGTCAATGTATAAATCTATCAGGAGAGAAATTGCAAAAAGAATATTAAGTGAAAGAAAAGAGAAATGGTGGACAATACCTACTTTATATAATGAAATTGATACTTTAAGAGAGAAATATACTAATGAAAATGATAACGAAAAATTAGCTCTCTTAGATGAATTTAATACCTATGCAATGTCTATTCAAAAAAAATACGAGAATGTTTGATGTATAAAATTAAATTTATGCATTTTTAACTATTGAATAAATAAAAATAATTTATATAAAACTTATATGGCAACAGTAAAATCTACAGACGAAAGTTTTGATCAATTAGTTAAAGATAATAAGATATTAATTTGTGATTTTTGGGCAGAATGGTGTGGTCCATGCCATATGGTAGCTCCCAGCCTAGAAGAAATTTCAAATGAAATGTCTGACCAATTATCTGTAGCTAAACATAACATTGATGAAGAGCCAAATACGCCAACAAAATATGGTGTTCGAGGAATTCCTACTATGATTTTGATGAAAGATGGAAATCATGTTTCAACTAAGGTCGGAGCGGTTCCAAAAAGTGAAATTGTTTCTTGGATAAAAGAAAATATCTAATTTAAGCTTAAAATTTCTCCAGCAAGATATAGTGAACCAACACACAGTATAATAGTGTTTTCATTTTTTGATAACGATTTTATACTTTCTTCAATGCCATTAGAAAGTTTTAGATTTAATTTTGAATTATCTAACTTTTTTTTAAAATCTTCCTTTGATATTGTTCCATCCTGATTAGGAATATCGATTAAAGTAATTGAATTTACTATATTTTCAAAAGCTTTTATAAATTCCACATGTTCTTTGTCTTTCATCATACCTACGATAAGGTTTGCTTCTTCATTTTGATTTTTAATCCAATTAGCAATAGAAAGACTTGCGCTAATATTGTGACCACCATCTATTACCAGTTTATTATTTCCAGCAATATCTTTTAGTTTACCAGATTTTATTACTTCTAGTCTTCCTTTTAATGAAATATTTTTGATACCATTTCTAATATATTCATCTTTAATATTAAAAATTTTTCTTGATGCAGCAATTGAAGTACTAATATTATAAAGCTGATGATCACCAAGAATACTTGGTTCAGGTAATACCAATTCTCCTAATCCATCTTGATATTGAATTAATCCATTTTTAGACTTTGCAATATTAAAGTCTTTTCCAAAAAAATATTTATTAGAAGTGTTTTTTTCTAAAGATTTATCTATTTTATCTCTTATTTCACTATTTACTTGTTTATTAATAAATATATTTGAGTTTAAAAGCTTAGCTGTTTTTTCATATATTACCCCTTCAATTGATTTATTTTCAAGCCATTGAAAGTGATCATTATGAATGACACCAATGAGTGTCATTAAATTTTCTTTAAATACATTTGTACTATCAAATTGATGAAATAATCCTGCTTCTATTATATTTATATTATCTTTGAAATTCTCAGCATATTTTAAAAATGCACATGTTAAAATTTCAAATAATGTTGCATTGTCATCTCCTAAAATTTTTTCAACATCAGTAAGTAATTCTATTAAATCTTCTTCATTGATCTCCTTATCTTCAAAAACGTATCTTTCTGTATAAGAGAGAAGGTGGGGAGAAGTGTAAAGATTAGTTTTATGTCCAGCTAGGTTTAGTATTGACTTAAGACTATAGCACATGCTTGCTTTAGCATTAGTTCCAACAACTGTGATAACGTTTTTTAATTTATCTTGTGGATCACCCAGTTTTTTTAATAGATTAAAAGTTCTTCCTAGAGATAAGTCTAGTTTTTTTTTATGATGCTTCTCTAGTTTGGATATTAGTTTCTGAAGTTTCATTTAAATTTTCTAAATGTATATCAGAATTTTTTCTAAGTAATATCGATAGAAGGTTGCCAACTTCTTTTTGTATATCTTTTCTATGCACTACTCTGTCGACAAAGCCATGTTTCTCAACAAATTCAGCTGTTTGAAAATCAGAACTTAATTCCTCTTTAACAGTCGCTTGAATTACCCTTTTTCCTGCAAAGGCGATTAGACAGCCAGGTTCTGCCAGATGAATATCCCCTAACATTGCAAAAGAGGCAGTTATTCCACCAGCGGTAGGATCCGTAAAACACACAATGTAAGGTAAATTATTATTTTTAAGTTCGTTAATTGCAAGCGTTGTTCTAGTCATATTTGCTAAAGCAATTGTAGACTCGAACATTCTTTGTCCACCTCCACAAGGAAAAAATAAGTAAGGCGTTTGATTATCTATTGCATGTTGTACTCCATAAATTATTGCTTCTCCCTCAGCAGCTCCAACCGAACCTCCAATAAAATCAAAGTTTATTGCACCTGCTGTTACTTCTATTCCATTTATTTTTCCTTTAGCAATCATTACTGCACAATTTTGGTTTGTCTTCTTCCTCGCAATTTTAAGTCTGTCTTTGTAAGATTTTGTATCAACCCAATTTAAAGGATCTTCTGTAGGTATAGGTGTTTCTAAGATTTGATAAGCGTTTTTACCGAATATTATATCAAACCTTTGTCTACAACTAATTCTATGATGCTTTCCACAAAGATTACAAACCCATAAATTATTCTCTAAATCTTTCTTCAATATTGGACCTTTACAACAACTAGTCCAATCTGAATTTGCTATATCTTCTTTTGATGGTCTTTTTCTTAGTACCTTCTTAATTTTTTCTCCAAAATTTATAGCTTTTGTTAACCAATTCATGATATTTTTTTTCTTAGTTTACTAACTATCTTACTTACATTTATGACAGGATTTTGTCTATTGTTTAAACTTCTAGTAATTTCTTTACAAATTTGACTTCCAACAACAAGTCCATCTGTATTTTTAAAATTTGATATAGTTTTTTCAGTTATCCCAAAGCCAATAACACAATTTTTTTTAGGACTTATTTTTTTAATTTTATTATAATTAGCTAATATTTTTTTTGGAGAAACTTTTAGCTTTCCTCCTGTAGTAGACAGCATGCTTATATAGTAAATCATATCATGAGAATCTTTTGTAATACTTTTTAGTCTTTTATTAGATGTTGTAGGAGATAATAATTGGATAAAATTAATTGAATTTTTTTTACATTTCTTTGAAAAAATTTTGTTTTCTGGCCATGGTAAATCAACTACTATTAAACCATTAACACCTGATTTTTTACATTTTTTTAAAAAATTATTTTCACCATATTGGAAAATCATATTATAGTAACCCATAAATATTACTGGTTTTGAATTTTTACTTTTTTTAAAATCTCTTACAATTTTAAAAATATCATTCATCTTAATACCATTTTTAATCGCTCTATAAGCACTAGTTTGAATTTGTCCTCCATCTGCTACTGGAGTATTATGAGGTACACCAACTTCTAAAATATCAGCATAATTTGAAATCGCTTTTAAAATCTCTAAAGATTGCTTCTTTGAGCTATCACCAGCCACAGTATAAGTAAGTAACGCTGGTCTTTTCTCTTCTTTCGCTTTTTTAAATGCAAGGCTAATTGGATTTGACATACTTCTTTCCCAACTTTTTTTCTAAAATTCCACGGTCTTTGTATGCATCTCCGCAACTATTAATAATTACAACTGTATCCTTGCTCAATTTTTTTGCTTCCTTAATTGCAACCGAGAATGCGTGACTTGGTTCAAGAGAGGGTCTTAAATTTTCATATTTTGTAACTATTTGGTATGCTTTTAAAGCCTCTTCATCACTAGCTGCTGTATACCTTGCGCGCTTTGTATCTTTTAAGAAGCAATGAAGTGGTGAAATTCCAGGATAATCAAGACCTGCAGATATTGATTCAGTTTCCTCAATCTGACCATCGCTATTTTGATTTACATATTGTGCAGCACCATGAAGTATGCCGATTTTTGAACCATAAGTTAAAGGAGCTGCATGCCTTTTGCTTTTACTTGGTCCTCCAGCCTCAACCCCTATAAACTCAACTTGTTTTTTATCATAATCCATAAATTCATTCCAAAACCCAAAACTTGAGGAACCTCCTCCCACACAATTATATAATTTAATTTTTTTAGGGACTTCACCAAATTCATTTAATAATTGAACCTTAAGTTCTCTAGATATTTGACTAGTACTCCAACCACAAATTCTAACAAAAATTGCGGGTCCTACAGTACTTCCTACACACATTGCCGTTGTATCACAATTTGCAACCCAAAATCTCATACATTCAGAAACAGCATCCACAAGTGTTTGACTTCCTGAATATACAGGAATTACATCTGCACCATTTTTCTTCATTGCTTTAACATTCGGTTGTTGTCTCTTTATGTCTTTTGCACCCATAAAAATTTTACATTTTAAACCAAATTTTTTGGCCGCCATGCTTAACATCTTGCCAGCGTAACCGGCACCGGTGTCTCCAATTATTACTTTCTTTCCAGACCTTTTTGCCAGTAAACAATGTACAGTTGCATTATATATTTTGTGAGCTCCACCGTTAGCATCAGAAACAACCTTTGACCAAATCTGTGCTCCACCAACATGTTTTGTTAAATTATTTAACTTAATAAACCTTGTCGGTGTTCCAATCCAATTTTTGAAATATTTATCTCTTTCTTTAATAAAGTTTTTGTCATTTTTTAATTTATTAAATTGTATTTCAAGATCTTCTATTGGTTTCTTAAGTGTTTCAGGCACAAAATTTCCCCCAAATTTTCCACCCCAAAAACCTAGTCTATCTCCTTGATCTATAACTGGAATTCCTTTTTTAAGTTTCATTTTTAATCGCAAAATTTAATAGTTTGTTAATTTTTTTTAAATCCTTTTTACCTTCTTCATTTTCTAATGAACCGCTTAGATCAATGTAGTAATCTTTATTTTTAAAATTAGGAATATCTTCTATTTTTATATTTCCAGCAATCATTTTATTTACTGTATCAGGTACAGAATTTAATAATTCATGATTAAATCCAATTGATTTCTCGTAGCCTTTTCCATCAAAAAGAATTAAATCTGAAACTTCATCATAATCTTTATATATATCGACGTCCTTTTGACTATTAATTGTTAGAGCAGTAATAACTTTGACATTATATCTTTCCTTAATTGCTTTTGTCTTTTCAGGACTTACATCATACAGTTGATAAAAGTCAAAATTTAGTTCTTTAATTTCCTCTAATATTTTATTATTTGGATCGACTAAAACAGCTACAAAACTAGTCTCTTTTTTTTTTATATTAACTAATTCTTTTAATTTCTTATATTCTACATATCTTCTACTTTTTTTGTAATTACCAATAAAGCCAACAAACCTCGGAGGAAATTTATGATTTAGAATGTAGTTTAAAGTCTCAAGATCAGAGACCCCACAAATTTTTATTCCTTTGACCATTATTTTAATAGATTGATTAAGTTTTGAAGATTATTTTTAATATTTCCTTTGGTAATTGGCCTACCAATTACTAACCAGTCACTTCCATTTTTATACGCCTGTTTTGGCGTTAAAGTTCTTTTCTGATCATCAACATTAGAGTTAAATCTTATTCCAGGTGTTATTATTTCTTTTTTAAATACTTTCCTGACAATATTTACTTCTTTTGGGCTGCATACTATTCCATCTAATTTTGCTTTGTGTGCTAATTTAGCTTGTTGAAGAACTATTTGTTGAACTTTCTTATTATAACCAATTTCTTTTAATGACCGGTTATCGTGTGAAGTGAGGATTGTTACCCCTATTAATTTACTTTTGCCCGAAACTTTTTTAGCTGCCTTTAATGCATTCAGACCAGAACTTATGTGAATTGTTATATAATTAAACTTTAAATCACTTACTGATTTTATTGCAGATACACAAGTATTTGGAATATCAGCTAATTTATAATCACCAAAGGTGGTTACATTTTTTAAATTTGATATAAACGATCTACCCTTTTTTGAATTAAGAAATTCTAAACCAAATTTATAACCTATTTTTAGTTTTGAATTTTTTGTTTTTTTTATTATATTTTTTACTTTATTTATATTTATACTGTCACAGGCTACAAAAATTTTATTTTTTTTCATTGATTTTTTTTGCCCATTCTTTTGATATTTTGAATAATATTGATTTTTTTTCTGGAGTACTTACTTTTTGATTTGTTTTTGGATTTCTTGAAATTCTTGCTTTTTGTAATCTAGGCTCAAAAGAAAATAGTTCTCTTAACTCAACTCTTTCACCTCTTCTTAATGATTCTTGTATCTCATATACGCAAATATCAAATAGTTTTATTAAATCTTTTTTTAAGAAATTTGGGTAATTATTTCCCAATTCTTTGATTAAATCTGATTTAACTACTGCCAATTTTACTCGTTATCCTTATTCTTTTTTTTATCATCTAATTGTTCTGAGAGAGATGAGAATGGAAGGTTTTTTCCACTTAATGGGCTAGAATGTTCTTTTATCGCTTTAGCATTCATTATTTCTTCAAGCAGTTTTATACTTAAAGATACTTTTCTCTTATCAAAGTTTAATTCAGATATGGCTGCATCTATTCTCTCTCCTCCTACAAATCTTGAAGGTCTTGCATCTGAACTACTCATAGCTATTTGTGATTTTTTGATTAGAATTTCAATTTCGCAATCCTCTGGTTTTACAATTAGGCCTTTGTTATCTGATGAAATCACCTTTACAGTAATTGCATCATTAATCTTTTTATCTTTAAACCAATCAAATGGGTCTGCTTGTAACTGTTTTAGTCCAACTCTTACTTTTTGGTCAGTTTTTTTTATTTCTAAAATTTTTACTTTTAAATCATCGCCTTTTTTATATTTTTTTAGCTCTTCTTCGGGTTTTCCAGTATATGAAAGGTCATTAGAGTGTAAAAATCCATCAATATCAAAATCTTCTAATTTTAGATAAATAGCATATTCATTTAAATTATTTACCTTCCCGTTTATTTCTGATCCAACTGGGTAGCTTCTTTCTAGTTTTGAATAAGGGTTTTCCTGAGTAAGTCTATGTGAAATTGCTACTCTTCTCTTTTCTTTGTCTATCTCATTTATAATACAATCTATTTGATCACCTACAGAAAACATTTTTTTAGGAGATATATTTTTTTTTGTCCAGCTAATCTCGCTACTATGAAGTAAAGTGCTTAGTCCAGGCTCTAATTCACAGAAACAACCATAGTCAGTAATTTTGACGACTTTCACTTTATATTTACTTCCTATTTGGTAATTCGATATATGTTCAAAAGGATCTGGAGAAAGTTGTTTAAGAGAACATCCGACTTGTAACTTATCCATATCTATAGAAATTATTTTTAAATCATGCTTTTCACCAATATTAAAAATTTCATCTGGATGATTTACTCTGCTATAACTTATTTCTTGAAGATGACAGAGTGTATCTATTGTTCCTTCTGGTGTGTTAACTTCAAAAAAACATCCAAAAGATGAGTAACCTTTTACAACAGCATCTTTTATAATATCACCTACCTTAAATTTTTCTATAATTTTAGCTTTATCCTCTTTTTTACTTGAGGAAACTACTTGTCTTCTTGATACAACGCTGTTTCCTCGCACCATATCAAGTTTTATAAGTGCAAACTTTTGTTCAACACCGATTAAATGGTCAATATTTTTAATAGGTTTATCCGAAATTTGAGACCCAGGACAAAACATAAGCGAACCAGTTTCAATGTGTTCAACAATTACTCCACCCTTAGTTTTTTGTGTAATTTTTCCGTCTATTAGTTCATTATTCTCATAGCACTTAACTAATTTATTCCATCCTTTAATTTTCTGAGCTTTTAACGCTGAGACAATTACATCACCGTTTTTATCCTCTATTTTTTCTAACAAAACAGATATGATTGAACCTTCTTTAACATCTTCCATGCCTATCATTTTAATCTCATTTACATCAATTACAGGCTCGCTTTTCAAACCCTGAATAAATAAAAAAATATACTTGTTTGTTATTTTTGTAACTTTGCCATCAATAATCTTTCCTTCTTCAATTTTACTTTTTGATAATTGATTACTTAGTAATTTTTCAAATTGCTGTTTTGCTGGTGATGATAAGTCTGAGTAAATTTCCATTAATAATTAATTTTTTTATCCATAATACTTTTTATCTTTTTAAAGCAGGACTTCTTACTTAATTTAGTAGTATTAATCAAGATAGAATCTTTTGTTTTTTTTAACGGTCCATATTTTCTTTCTTTATCTGATTTGTCCCTTTTTCTAAGGCTTTTTAATACTTCATTATAACTGATTTTTTTATTTAACTCCTTATATTCATAGAATCTTCTATTTGCTCTTGTCTTAATATTTGCGGTAATAAAAAACTTAAACATCGCATCTTTTACCTGAACAGTAATTATATCTCTGCCATCCAATACAGACCCTTTATATTTTTTTGGAGGATTGTATGCGCACTTCTGTTGAAACTTGTGTACTATGCTTCTGATTTTTTTATCCCTTGCAATTTTTGATGCTGAAAGTGCAACTTCATTAGACAATAAAGATTTATTTTTTAACTTTTTTAAATTTAAAGTTTCAATTCTGTGTTTAACCAAATTATATGTAAATTTATTTCCAAATTTAAGTTTTAAATTTCCTATATATCTATAAATTTTTCCTGTATCTAAATAAAATAATTTATAATGTTTTGATATCAATTTAGCCTGTGTTCCAGCACCAGCGGCGGCTGGTGAATCTATTGCAACTGTAATTATATTCTTTCTTCTTTTCAATTTATAGTTGCTCCAAGAAATTTTAAGATTTTAAGAAAATTAGGAAATGAGGTATTGGCACTTTTTTTTTCATTAATTTTCCAATTTCCTCCTAAAGTTAAAGCAGCTATACAGGATAGAAAAAAAATTCTATGATCTTTTAAATAATTTCTTATTTCAAAATTTTTAGACAATGTTATTTTGGGATTACCATGAATATTTATATTATTTTTAAACCTTTCAACTTTAATACCAATTAATTTTAAAAATTTTACTGCTAAATCTAATCTTTTTGATTCTTTTTTATTCATTTCACCCAGGTCTTTAAATTTTGATACACCATAGGCCTTTGCAGCAACAAGAAAAATAATTAAAAATTCATCAATTGCTGAACTATTAAACTTTGATGGACAATTTATTGAATTCAATTTTGTAATACTTTTAACATAAATATCAGCCACTTCTTCACCTTTGTAAAATTTTTTATTTTTGACCTTTATTTTCGCTCCCATCTTATTAAGGATTTGAATAATTCCGATTCTACTTTTGTTAACATTAACACCTTCAATTACAATTTTAGATTTCTTTGAAAGAAGAGTAAGTACAATAAAAAATGATGCTGAGCTAATATCCCCTGGCACTTTGTATTCAAAAGATTTAAATTGTTTTAATCCATCTATAAATATTTTATCTATTTGTCCTTTTTTTTGAACTCTAATTGGATAATTAAATGATTTTAACATTAATTCAGTGTGATTTCTTGAGACTTTTGAATTTATAATCGTAGTTCCAGGTGTATTTAAAGCACTTAAAATAATGCAAGACTTAACTTGCGCACTACCAATGGTTTCATTGTAAGTAATTGGTCTTAAAAAATCTGTTCCTATTATTTCAATTGGTAGAGAATTATTTTTACTTTTAATATTAACCCCAAAAAGTTTTAGAGGTTTTATAACTCTTGAAAAGTCCCTTCTAGATAAGCTTTTATCGCCTTTCATTTTTACAATAAATTTAGACTTTACGAGTAAACCCAAGATTAATCTTGCTAATGTACCTGAGTTTCCCGCATTTATAGTTGTATTTTTTTTAATATCGAAACCATTTAATCCAAATCCTTTTATATAATATATTTTGTTCTTTTTTTTATAATTTATTCCTAGTTTTTTTATTGTTTTGAGTGAATTTAATACGTCTTCAGACTCCAGCAGATTTGAAATCTTAGATGTACCCACTGCTTGCGAAGCCAACAGTATAGATCTAATTGAAATACTTTTATCAGAACCAACTTTTATTTTCTTATCAAAGCTTTTGATTTTTTTTTTTATTACAATATACTTTGACACTTAAATTATTTTATTTGAAATTCTTCACCAAAATAAGCAGAACGTGCACTAGAATCATTTACTATTTCATCTGGACTTCCTGATGCAATAATTTTGCCATTTGATAATACAATTGCTCTATCAACACAACTTAACAAATCTCTAGCTTGATGATCACAAACTACTACTGTAATTCTGTCTAAAGATTGTAGATTTACAATAATTTCTTGCAGCATTTTTATTGTAAGAATATCTAAGGCTGCAAAAGGTTCATCTAGAAGTAAAATATTTGGATCATTAATTAAAGCCATCGATATTACTAATTTTTTCTTTTGACCACCTGATAGATGCTTTGCCTTTATTTTTAGTAATGGATCGAATTCAAATTGCGAAATAATTTTTTCAATTTTTGTTATTCTTAAGTTTTTATCTTTAATATGAATTTCTGCAACTAGATTTAAGTTCTCTACTAAACTTAGATCTTGAATAAATCCTCCATACTGAGGAACGTATCCTAATTTAAATTTAGTTGCTCTTTCATAAATAGGGATATTTGTACAATCATTTCCATTTATAAAAACCCTTCCATAACTTGGGTCTTTTAAACCAGTTATAATATGAAAAATAGTTGACTTACCTACACCATTAGGTCCTAACATCCCAAGAATTTCTTGTTTGTTTATTATTAAATCTAAACTATTTAGAATTTGTCTCTTATTGTAAAACATAGATATTTTATCAAGCTTTAAGATCTCTTCTGTTTCTTTAAATTTTTTTATTCTAAATTTTTTAATCAATGCCATTAGTTGCTTATAACTTCAATTTTTGTATTTATACTTTCAGGATTAATATTTATATCTTTTGTTTTCAAGTCAAATTCTACTATTCCAGCTTTCATAGTTGATTTAGGGTCAGTAATTATTACATCATTATAAGCAATTGCTTTATTTGTACTCATATTGATATCAAAATTTACACACGAAATTTTCTTGTCTTGATAATCTATTATTACATTTTCATAAAATTTTGAGTCTAAATTTGAAATATTGTACTCAGCATAATCAGAAGTTATAAAAATCGTATCTCTTTTATCAGATTTAATTTCACCTCTCACGTTTTCTAAGTCTAATATATTTTTATTTGTATTGTTAGTTTTACCTGAATTAGCAAGAAGTCGGAATCTGTTACCCCCTTCATCCACTGATGTATATTCAACGTCTTTTACAAAGTTTTTAATTTCTTTATCTTTATCTTCTAGTTTAATTTTTTTTATTTCTTTTTTTTCTATTCGTTTAGCTTCTTCTTTTTTTTTATCTAATTCATTTTTTTTATTTTTTTTTATTTCTTCATTTTTATTTAAAGTTTTTTTTTCACTTTCCAAAATGTTTGTTTCTTCTACAGTAATTTTTTCATTAATTTTTGTTTGTAATTTTTTACTAAGATTATTATTTTTTGACTCTAATTCTAATATTTTTTTTTCAAGATCTAATAATTTTTTATTTTCGATACCCTCACTTAATTTAATTTCTTCAACAACTTTTTTTTTTTCATCAAAGTATTTAAAGTATACTGAACCTACAATAATCAGTATTAATAAAAGAATTACAATTTGAATGAGAGATTTAAATGACATTTACGTTATGTTTGCATCTAAGATGTTATGTATATGAATAAAACCAATTGTTTTATTTTTATTTTTATTCTGATGCACACATAAACTTGTAATTTTTTTATTGTTCATTATTGAGAGAGCTTCAACAGCTAGCATATTTTTGTCAACACTTAATGGTTTTCTTTTCATAACTTTTTTAATTTTTAGATTTTTAAAATCTTTATTCATATTTGATATTCTCTTTAAATCACCATCAGTAATAATGCCTGTAGTATTTTTATCATTATTTTTTACAACTAATGTGCCCAGACCTTTTCTAGTAATAGTTTTTAATGCAATTTTCATGCTTAGATCTTGATTTATAAATGGAATTTTATTTCCATAAATCATTAAATCTTCAACAGTTTTAAGTTTTATTGAAAGGGTACCACTCGGATGAAATTTTTTGAAATCAATTTTGCCAAATTTTTTATATTGCATGCATGTTATCGCAATTGCATCACCTAGTGCAATTTGTACAGTGGTTGATGATGTTGGAACAAAGTTACCTGGCCCAGCCTCTTTAACTAATGGTAATAAAAATGATACATCTGCATTCTTATATAAAATTGAGTCTTTTTTAGAAGTGATACCAATTAATTTTATATTTTTATTACGTGATGAGTATTGAATTATATTTTTTAATTCTTCGCTTTGTCCACTCAGACTAATTAATATTATGATATCATTAGAGGTAACCTGCCCCAAGTCGCCATGACTTGCATTTGAGGCATCAAGAAAGAAAGAAGGTGTACCCGTAGATGATAATGTTGCCGCCCACTTTCTCCCTATAATTCCACTTTTTCCAACTCCTGAAATTATAATTTTGCCGTTCTTACAATTAACAATTGTTTTTATAATTTTTTCAAAAGAACTTCCTATGCTAGATTGAAGTTTTTTGAGAGATGCAAATTCAAGTTTAATTACGTCCTTAGCAATATTTAGTAATTTTTTATCTTTCATTTTAATGTGACCAGACATCATCTTTAAAAGATGCAAAATCTAACTCAACTCTTGTATTTATGAATTTAATTGTTTTCTCATAAAGATCTAATCTATTTTCTCTTTCTAATATATTCTTTAATCCATCAAAAATTTTATGTAAATAAAGAACATCCTGAGCGCAATATTTCAACTGCTTGTCAGAAAGATTCCCTCCAAAATAAGATGTCTGCAATTGTTTACTTATATCTATACCTATAAATTCTTTTATTAAATCCTTTAAACCATGCTTATCTGAATAACTTCTAGCAATTTTACTCATTATTTTTGTGCAATTAATATTTTCCACGTTTACATCTAAATATTTTTTAATAAACAAAAGATCCGCTCTGGCATAATGGAACAATTTGCCTATTTTTTGATTTGTAAGGATTTTTTTTAAATTTGGGGCATTATAATTATCTTTATCTAGTTGGATAATGTGAGCATCGTTATTACCTGAGGATATTTGAATTAAGCATAGTCTATCTCTTTCAACATTTAATCCTGTAAACTCACAATCAATGGCAATCTTGTCACTGAACTTTATTTCATCTGGTAAATCTTTTTTATGTAATTTAATATCTAAATTCATTAATAGGTATATATATATATGAAAAATCAGGATTCAATTTTAATATTTGGTTCTTCTGGACAAATTGGAAAGTCATTAATAAGAATCTTTACTAAAAACAACTATAGAGTTATTGCAGTAACTAGAAGTATTCATCGAAAAGGTTACCAAATAAAAACTCAGTCCAACTATGGGTATCTCGAGTTGGAGGAAGTAAATTCATTTAACGAAGAAAATATATCAAGATTAATGAAAAAGTCTTCTATATGTATAAATTTAATCGGTATTTTATATGAAAAAAAAGAAAACCAGTTTGATTTAATACATTCACATTTACCATCTTTGCTCTCAAAAATGGCCTCTAAAAACTCACTCAGTCAATTTATTCATTTATCTGCTTTAGGAATAGAGTCTGCTAGTGATAGTGAATATGCAAAAAGTAAACTAAGTGGTGAAAATAAAGTAAAACAAAATTTTCCAAACTCTGTAATTTTGAAACCATCAATTGTATATTCAGTAGATGATAATTTCACAACAAACTTTATGAGTTTATTAAGTAAACTTCCAATAATGCCGTTATACTATAATGGAAAAACTAAATTCACTCCTATTCATGTCACCGATCTTTCACATATAATTTTTAAAATTGTAAATAATAAAGTTATTGGACAAACGATAGAATGTATTGGTCCTGAAGTATTTACATTTAAAGAGATAATATTAAAAATTTTAAAATCAATAAATAAAAAAAGACTTTTATTTTCCTTACCTTTGCCTTTAGCAAAGTTAAATGCTAAGTTATTTCAATTAATGCCAAAACCACTTCTTACCCTTGATCAATTAAGATTACTAAAATATGACAATATTGTATCAAAAAAATATAAAACCAACTTTGATTTAAAAATGCATGCTAATAAAAAATTTGATGAAGAAATAAATCGTTACAGTTATAATTGGACAATTGGAGGTCAATTTTCAAAAAAAGAAATTGATAAATTAAATTAATGTTAGCAAATACAATTTATTTAGTAGTATTTATTATTTTAGCTTTTGTTTTGTCTATTGCTGTAAAAGCTATAACTAGAGGAGTCGAAGCAAAGCAAACATTAAAAGAAGAAAAAAATTTGCAAGTAAATAAAGAAGAAAATGAAATTTCAAATATAGAGATAGTAAAACAATTAAAAGAATTAAAAGATCTTCATGATAAAGGAGTTATTTCTAATGATGAATTTCAAAAAGCCAAAGAAAAAATATTAAACTAGGCAGATTTTACCTTTTTTTCTATAAATTTTGGAACATCATCATCTTTATCAACAACTTCCTCTTTTTTTCCTTTTGGTTGATAAACAATCATTAGGTGTAAAGGGCAATAAGAAAATTTTTCAACAGTTTTTCTTCCACAAAATGAGGAGTCCTTTTCATCTGGATGACCCTCCATATATTTACAAGTTTGCTCATTTAATTCCTCTAACTTAATATTTTTAGCTGGTTCAAAGTTTTTATCTAGAAGGAGAGTTCTAAATTTTTGCTTTCTACTTCCTTTTTTAAAGTTGTTATTTTCTTGATGCGCTTCTTTTGTAATGTGTGGTATTGTCGATCTTGTTTTAATTTTTGCAGATAAGTTTAATCTATGAGCTTTACCAATTACAGCGTTTCGGCTCACTCCACCAATTATTTCTGCAATCTGACTTGCTGTCTGACCTTTGCCCCAAAGATCTTTAAGCTTGTTCACTTTTTCCTCTGTCCAGCTCATAATACTATATTTAGTATAATTAAATTTAATTACAACACTATCTAGAAATCATAATAAATAGTCTTTAACAAGCATTTTTTTATGTTTTTTAACAATTATCAAAAAAAAAGTTTATTAATAAATACTTATGGTTGAATTACAGAAAAAATATCAAATTGGTATAAGAAGATTTGGAATTATAAACTGGGTAGGAACTTATTCTTTATTTAAAAAAGAAGTTTTAAGATTTCTTACAGTATCAGGCCAAACTTTGTTTGGTCCAATATTGACTAGTATGTTATTTTTAACAGTTATTTCTTTAGCGATTGGTGATCAAAGAGCTGATGTACTAGGAGTTTCATATATAAAGTTTTTAGCAGGTGGTTTAATAATGATGCAAGTAATTCAACAAAGTTTTGCTCATTCAAGCTCATCATTAATGATGGGTAAGATGATGGGTACAATTACTGATGTTGTACATAGTCCTTTATCATCATCAGAAGTAGTTTTTGCAATAACATTTGCTTCTGCTGCAAGAGGCTTGCTCATCGCATTGTCTTCAACTTTAATATTTATCTTTTTTATAGATTTATCAATTCAAAATTATCTTTTATGGTTTGTATATTTGTTACTAGGCGGATTAGTGATGGGATCACTGGGTATTATAGTCGGCCTATATGCGGATAAATTTGATCAAATGAGTACCGTTACAAATTTTATTATTGTACCATTAAGTTTTTTAAGTGGCACTTTTTACAGTATTGATAAATTACCTAATTTTTTAAAAGCTCTAAGTAATTATAATCCTTTTTTTCATATGATAGATGGATTTAGATATTCATTTATTGGTCAATTAGACGGATCGATAACATTTGGTATTACGCTGCTAACTTTTTTAAGTTTGGTTATTACTTACCTTGCATACATTCTGGTACACAAAGGTTACAAAATTAAATCATAGTATCAAATGAGTTCTTTAGCCAAAAATTATAAAAGAAGAAACTTATCCTTCAATAAAGGTAAAGGATCTTTTTTGTACACAAAAAGCGGAATAAAGTATTTAGATTTTGTACAAGGAATTGCTGTTAATTCTTTAGGTCATGCAAACCCGAATTTAGTAAATGCAATAAATAGACAATCAAAAAAACTTTGGCACGTTTCTAATTCTTTTATTATTCCTGAAGGTGAAACGTTAGCAAAAAAATTAACCAAGAAAACTTTTGCTGATGCTGTTATTTTTCAAAATAGTGGAGCAGAAGCTACAGAGGCTGCCATAAAAGTTGCTAGGAGATATTTTTATTCAATAGGGCAACCAAAAAAAAATAGAATTCTATGTATAAAAAATTCATTTCATGGAAGAACTATCGCAGCAATAAATGCTAGCGGATCAAAAAAAATGGTAGAGGGATTTGGCCCAAAAGTGGGAGGATTTGATCATTTTAAATTTGGCAACCATAATGAATTGAAAAGAAAAATTACAAGTAAAACTGCTGCTATAATGATTGAACCAATAATGGGCGAGGGAGGTATTAAAGTCATACCTTCATGGTGTCTTAAAGAATTGAGAAATATTTGTAATCAAAAAAAAATTCTTCTAATTTTAGACGAAGTTCAGTGTGGAATTGGCAGATCAGGTAAGTTTTTTTCATATGAATATGCAAACATAAAGCCAGATATAGTTCCAATTGCAAAAGGAATTGGAGGTGGGTTTCCAATAGGTGCAGTGTTAATGACAAAAAAAGTTTCAAAGGCTATGGTTCCAGGTACACATGGATCTACTTTTGGCGGAAACCCTTTAGCAATGTCAGTTGGTAATGCTGTAATGGATGAAATTTTCAGAAAAGGCTTTCTTTCAAAAGTTAAAAGTAATTCAAAATATTTTATTTCAGAATTAAATAAAATTAAAATCAAATTTCCAAATATTATTAAAGATATAAGAGGATTAGGATTAATTCTGGGAATACAATTACATCATGACCAGACAAAATTCATACAAAGTTTAATGAAAAATAAACTTCTAACAATTAGAGCAGCTGAAAATGTTATAAGAATTTTGCCTCCATTAAATGTTAATAAAAATGAAATAAATTTAGCTTTAAAAATTATCAATAAAGTTTGCGAAGGATATAAAAAATAATGAAAAACTTTATTCATATTAGAGATATTCCCCTAAAAGATTTAAAAAAAATTATTTCTGATGCAAAAAATAGAAAATCGAAAAGAAAAAAATTAAATACCCTTGATCCAGACAAAGACTCACCTTTAAAGGGTAAAATTCTTTTACAGATGTTTGAAAAATCTAGCCTTAGAACTAGATTAAGTTTTTATTTAGCTATTAAACAATTAGGTGGAGGATCTTTAACTTTAAGACCAGAGGAGTTGCACCTAGGTATTGGTGGTGAAAGTATAGCAGATACATCTAAAATTTTATCAACTTATGGTAATGCTTTTATGTTGAGAACAGATTCGGATAAAAAATTAGATCAATTCAAAAAATATTCAAGTATACCAATAATTAATGGACTAAGTCCATCCTCACATCCCACTCAGGTTTTGTCAGATATTTTTACTATTCAAGAAATTAAAAAGAAAAGTATTTCAAAATTAAAAGTATGTTGGATAGGAGATGCTAACAATAATATGATGAATAGCTTAGTAGAAGCTTGCATAAAATTCTCTATTTCTCTAAATATTGCATGCCCTAAAAGCTATCAACCAAATAAAAAACTTATTTCTTTGATAAAAAAACAAAAAGGAAAAATAAAAATTTTCAATAAAAAAGAAATAGCCATTAAAAATTCTGATGTTGTAATGACAGACAAAATCATTTCTTTAAATGATAAAGTGAATAAGAAAAAGAAAATTAAATCATTTAAAAATTTCAAAGTTGATACAAAAACTATGAATTTAGCCAAGAAAGATGCAATATTTTTACATTGTCTACCAAGAGGAAATGAAGTTACAGAAGAAGTATTTCTTGGGAAACAATCTAAAGTGTGGCAACAAGCTCTAAACAGAATTTATGTTCAAAAGAGTATTTTATTATATTGTTTTGGCAAACTAAGGTAGTTGCAATGGACTATCAGCATTAGCATTCATATATAGAATTACTGAAGCTCTATCTTTCTCTTTTTTTAATCCTGCGAAAGCCATTTTGGTACCCTTTATATATGAAGCAGGTTTTATTAAAAAACTATTCATCTCTTGGAACGTCCAATCTTTTCCAAATGCTATCAAGGCTTTTGAATATTTGTAATCTTCCAAAGCACCCATATTTCTACCTAGCACATTATAAAGTGCTGGACCAATATTATTTCTTCCACCTTTTTTAATCGAATGACATGCACTACATTTCTTAAAAACTTTCTTTCCATGATCAACACTTCCCATGGCTAATAGAGCAGATATATCAACTGTTTCAACTGCTGCGGAAGCTTTGGCACTATCTGTTTCTGCAAATTCAACTTTATATGCTGATTGACTTGGCTTCTCTACGTAATAGATAATGTCTGAAATTTTAGTTATTCCAAATATAACAACAAAAATTACTACTACAGCTGCTATAATTTTATTAATTTCAAATGAGTCCATGATTTTTAATTATTATCCTCGTATAACATGTTAAACAAAAAAAAAACTAAATTTAAATTTAATTATTGCGTCTGAAAGACGCATAATACTTAGTTTATGAGCAATACAGTAATTTTAATCCCTTCAAGATTGGCTGCAACAAGATTACCAAATAAACCTTTATTAAAAATCAATAATATTTCAATTATCAATCATGTTTACAAAATTGCAAAATCATCTCTTATTGGAGAAAGTTATGTTGCAACAGGTGATAAAGAAATATTTGAAGAGGTCAGTAAGCTTGGAGGAAAATGTATTTTAACCAAAAAAGATCATAAAACTGGAACTGACAGAATTTTTGAAGCTTATCAAGAGTTAAGAGATGACAATATTGAATATGTAATAAATCTTCAAGGAGATGAACCAATGCTTGATATTGAAGATGTGCATAATCTCCTAAAAAAAACTATTGAAAAAAAATCTAAAATTTCAACATTAGCCTGTCAAATTGAAGACGAAAAATTTTTCTTAAATAAAAATATTGTAAAAGTAATTACAAAAGAAGAACTTCATCAAAATAATCTATCAACAGCATCATCATTCACTAGAGAAATTGAAAATACTCAAAAAAATATTTATCACCATATTGGAATTTATATTTATAATGTTTCATATTTAAAAAAGTTTGTGCAATTAGAGCAAACTCAGAATGAGAAATTGCAAAAATTAGAGCAATTGAGACTAATAGATAATAATATTGAAATAGATGTAGGATTAGCGAAAACTAAACCAATTGGTGTAGATACAGCTGAAGATTATCTAGAAATAAAAAAAATTATGGAATATAAAAATTAAATTATGAAAATTGCTTATCAAGGTGTTGCAGGAAGCTACAGCGAAAGTTGCGCTAAAAAAATGTATCCAGAGAGTGAAACAATACCCTGCAAAACATTTGATGAATGCTTTGAAAGATCTAGTGAAGATAATTCAATTAAATCTTTAATTCCAGAGTCAAATAAAACAACTGGAAATATTGGCGTCGAGTATTTAATCTTTAAATACAGATTAAATATTTATGCAGAGCATTTTTTTCCAATTAATCATAATCTTTTAGGATTAAAAGATTCAAATATAGAAGACATAAAAGATGTTTACTCACATGCACAGGCATTAAGCCAATCTTCAAGTTTTATTAAGAAAAAAAAATTCATAGAAAATGTTAGAGCAGATACAGCTGGTTCAGCAAAATTTGTTTCAGAAACTAAAGACAAATCTAAAGCTGCTATAGCTTCTAGTCTTAGTGCAGAAATATATGGTCTTAAAATTCTACAAGAAAATATCCAAGATGATAAAGATAACGTGACTAGATTTTTATTATTTGGTAAAGATATTTTTCAGCCAGATTTTTCTAATGATAATCACATAACATCAATATTATTTAAGTTAAAAAATAAACCTGCTGCTCTTTATTCTGCACTGTCAGGATTTGCAATAAATGGAGTTGATATGAGTAAACTACAAAGTTTTCCTGAAAAGAACTCATTTTCCTCATATTTTTTTCTATGTGATATTGATGGACATATAGAATCCCCTAAAATCAAAAACTCACTTGAGGAATTGGGTCTGCATTGCCAAGATATGCACGTTCTAGGTGTTTATAAATCTGATAAATTTAGACAAAAATAAATTTATAACTTTCTTGTAGAATAGAAATTTTTATTGATATAATAAAGTTGGAGGCCAATCAGGTGGTGGTACCACAAATCCCCCAGGATCGAAAGATAGCAAGGGTAGTGAGTATTTTCCAGGTTGGTTGGTCTCCTTAAAAATGACAGAAAATTCAAAAGTACTAGCATTAAAATATAGACCTCAAGTATTTGAGGATTTAATTGGCCAAAAAATTATTGCTGAAACAATTAAAAATTCAATAATTTCAGACAAGTCACCTAATGCATTCTTGTTTACAGGTATTAGGGGTGTAGGAAAAACAACTTTCGCAAGAATAGTTGCAAAATCATTAAATTGTGAGCATGGAATTGAAAACATGTGTAAGAAAAAATGTAGTAACTGTGATTCAATTACAAACTCAAATCATATTGACGTTTTGGAAATGGATGCTGCAAGTAAGACTGGCGTTGATGATGTCAGAGAGCTTATTGAATTTTCAAGATATGGACCAACAACCGCTAAATATAAAATATTTATTATTGATGAAGTTCATATGTTAAGTAAGCAAGCATTTAATGCACTTTTAAAAACATTAGAGGAACCACCAAAATATTTAAAATTTATTTTTGCAACAACTGAAATCAAAAAGATACCTGTAACGGTAATTTCAAGATGTCAGCGTTTTGATCTCTCTAGAGTGAAATCTGAGGAGCTTTTTAATTATATAAAAATGATTAAAGATAAAGAAGGCGGTAAAGTTTCTGATGAAGCTTTAAAATTAATTGTTAAAATTTCAGAAGGATCAGTTAGAGATGCATTATCTTTGTTAGATCGTGGACTTGTAGCTAATCAAAATGATGAGGAATTAAATCTAGACAAAGCACAAAGTATTTATGGATACTTTGATAAAAGTTCTCTGATAGAGTTAATTAAAAATCTGTTTAGTGGTGATGAAAAAAAAGTATTTGAGTTGTATAGAAAGATTTACGATTCTGGTGTAGATCCAAAAATCTTTTTGAATGATTTCCTTGAGGTCTTATATTATCTAAAAAATATTAATTTTATAAAATTAGATGGAAATAATTTTTCTTTAAATGATCAAGATTTTAGTAATCTTTCAACAATATCTGAAAATTTAGATTCCAAGGACATAATCCTTTTTTGGCAATTTACCCTTGATACAATTGAGGAAATTAACATTGTTTCAAATCCAAATTTATCAGTCGAAATGTTCCTTTTCAGATTAATGAGAATAAAAGGTTTTAAGGAGAAAGATGATGAGGAAAACTTCACTGAGAAAAAACAAGATACTTTAATTAAAAAACCTGAAAAAAAAATTTCAAATAAAACAATAGATCAAATCAAAAATGTTTCTCAACAAGAAAAAATTGAACCAAATTTAAATAAAGATGAAGTAATTAATGAACTTAAAATTGGTTCATTTGAAAGTTTGATAAATTTATGTACAGAAAGAAAAGAAGCTAAGCTTAAATATGAGCTTGAAACTAATACAAATTTAGTTTCATTCTCTGAGGGTTTAATAGAAATATCTTTTAATGAAAACTTAGACAAAGACTTTATTAAAAATCTATCTAACAAACTGTACGAATGGACATCTAAGAGATGGATTATCTCTCTATCAAAAAACCAAGGGCAAATTTCAAAAAAAGAAAAAAATAAAATTGATGAGAAAAAAATATTTGATGATGTCAAAAAGTCTGAAGCCTATAAAAAAGTGATCGAAGCATTTCCTGATGCGGAATTAATAAATGTTGAGTTGAAGGAGCATTAGAATGACAGATTTTTCAAAGTTAATGGAGAAAGCTAAAGAAATTGAGAGCAAAATGAAAGAAAGCCAAGAAAATATTAAAAAGATTGAGGTTGAAGGTGTCTCAGGAGCTAATGATGTAATGGTTACTTTAAATGGAGAGGGCACTATGATTTCAATTAAACTTAGTGAAAATGTTTTAAAAGAGGAAAAAGTAATATTAGAAGATCTTATTACTGCAGCTCATAATAACGCAAAATCACAACTTAAATCAAAAACTGCAGAGGAAATTTCTAAGGCTTCTGGAAATTTTGGAATACCTGGATTTAAGTGGCCTTTATAATTTAAATGCAAAATATTCCTGAAATAGAAAATTTAATCAAACTAATATCTAAGTTACCAGGGCTAGGACCTAAGTCTGCAAAAAGAATAATATTAAAAATGATTAATAACCGACAAGAATTACTAAAGCCTTTGGCTCAAAATTTGAGCGAAGTTTTTAAAAATATTGTTAGATGTAAAATTTGTGGAACATTAAAGCCTAATACAATTGAGTGTAGTTATAATAATTGTGAAATAGTAGAAAAAAAATATAATAAAATTTGTGTTGTAGAAAATATTTCAGATCAGTGGGCAATAGAAAGTTCTTCAATTTTTCAAGGTTACTTCCATATTCTAGGTGGCACTCTCTCAAACAATAATAATAGTAATAGAGAGGACTTGCTTATTAACTCTCTTATAGAAAGAATAAATAAAGATAATATTGAAGAAGTAATTTTAGCAACTAGCGCTACTGTAGAAGGTCAAACTACAGCATTTTATATTCAGGATAGTCTAAAAAAAACTGAAGTCAAAGTTTCAAAACTAGCCCAAGGTTTACCAGTTGGTGGAGAAATCGAAAATTTAGATGATGGTACTCTTATATCTGCATTTAAAAATAGAAAAAAGATAGAGGCTTAATTAGCTTTTTTTAATTAATCTGTTTAAATGTAAAAGTGGTTCTGTATAGCCAGAAGGCTGTGATTTTCCATGGAAGATTAATTCACATGCTGCTTTAAAAGCAATAGATTTATCATACTCTGGTGACATACACTCGTAGTTAGAGTCGTCTTTATTCTGTTTATCCACAACTTTTGCCATTTTTTTTAAAATTTCAAGAACCTGTCTATTTGAGCACAAGCCATGATGAAGCCAATTAGCAATATGTTGAGATGAAATTCTTAAGGTTGCTCTATCTTCCATTAATCCAATATCATTTATATCTGGAACTTTGGAACAACCTATACCTTGATCAATCCATCTGACTACGTAACCCAAAATAGTTTGAGCAGAATTTGAAATTTCGGTATTAATTTCATCGACAGACCAATTAGGACGATCTGCTATTGGAATAGTAAGAAGATCAGATAACTTTGATGGCTCTCTTTTTAATATTGCTTTTTGTTTTTCAAAAACATTTACTTCATGATAGTGCATAACATGTAATGCAGCGGCGGTTGGGGAAGGAACCCAAGCACAATTTGCACCTGCATTCACATGTCCAATTTTTTGTTCCATCATTTCGTTCATTTTGTCAGGCATAGCCCACATTCCTTTACCTATTTGAGCAACACCTGAAAAACCACATTTTAAGCCTATATCTACGTTATTGTCCTCATAGGTTTTAATCCATTTAGCTTCTTTCATATCTCCTTTTTTGATCATTGGTCCAGCTTCCATTGAAGTGTGCATCTCATCACCAGTTCTATCTAAAAATCCGGTGTTGATAAAAAATACTCTATCTTTAAGTGTTCTAATACATTCTTTAAGGTTTGCGGATGTTCTTCTTTCTTCATCCATAATTCCACACTTAATTGTATTTTTTTCTAATTTTAAAACTTCTTCAACTTTTGTAAAAATTAAATTAGTAAATTCTGTTTCCTCTGGACCATGCATTTTTGGTTTAACAATATAAATTGACCCTTCTCTCGAATTACCTTTTCTTTTTAAATCATGAATACAAGCCGCTGATGTTATGAAAGCATCCATTATTCCCTCAGGAACTTCTGATCCATCATTTAAAGTGATGGCAGGATTTGTCATTAAGTGTCCAACGTTTCTCACAAGCAAAAGACTTCTTCCGTGAAGTTTTAACTTTTCACCATTCGATGCAGTGTAACTCCTATCTGGATTAAGTTTTCTTTCTAATTCTTTACCATTTTTTTCAAATATTGATTTTAAATTTCCTTTCATCAATCCTAGCCAATTTCTATAACAAGTTACTTTATCTTCAGCATCTACTGCGGCTACACTATCTTCATGGTCACAAATTGTTGATACAGCAGACTCAATTATAATATCGCTTATACCAGCAGCATCTCTTGCAGCACTAAATGCTCTAGGATTAATAATTATTTCAAGATGAAGATTATTGTTTTTTAAGATTATAGCATTTGGTTTGGCTGCATCCCCTCTATGACCAATAAACTTCTCTAAATCTGATAAATTATGTTCTTTAGTTTCTTTATATATTGTGAGTTTTTTATTATTTACTGCTAAACCAGTAATATCTTTCCAGTTAAGATCATTTATTGGAAAATATTTGTTCAAAAAGTTTCTAGTGTATTTAATTACTTCTTGTCCTCTTAAAGGATCATATTTTTCACTTCCACTTTCTTCAGACTCTATTATATTTGATCCATAAAGACTGTCATATAAGCTTACCCATCTTGCATTCGCAGCATTCAAGGTATATCTAGAGTTCATTATTGGAACAACTAATTGTGGTCCTGCTATATTAGATATTTCTTCATCTAAATTTTTAGTTGCTATTTTAAAATCTTCACCTTCTTTTTTTAAATAACCTATTTCTTCCAAAAAATTTTTATATTTATTATAGTCAATCTCGTGATCTCTATTTTTTTTATGCCACAGATCTATTTCTTGTTGTAATGTTTCTCTGTTTTCGAGTAATTTTTTATTTTTAGGTGCTAATTCATGCACCACTTTGTCAAAGCCTTTCCAGAACTCATCGAAGCCAACATTAGTATCCAGTAAAAGCTCATTTTTGACAAAATCAGCTAGATCTTTTGCTACAGATAAGTTGTGGATTTTGATATATTGCTCTCTCATAAATTGAAAATCTTATAATAAAATGTTGATTTTGCGCAATCAAAATTACTTATTTTAACAATTTATTGCCTTTTTTGTTTATAATACATACCTCAAATGAAAAATTACCTAAATTTTGAGACAGATATCAAAAATCTTGAAGAGGAATTAGATAAACTAAAGGACCCCTATAATCAGGAAGGTTTATCTGAAGTTGATACATCAAAAATAAGCAAAGTCGAAGAAGAAATAAATGAAAAGTTAGAGAAAATTTATTCCAACCTAGATCCATGGCAGACAGCATTAGTTGCTCGTCATGAAGATAGACCTAAGGCAAAATTTTTTGTTGAAAATCTTTTTGATGACTTTATCCAACTTTCTGGAGATAGATATTATGGTGAAGACAAAGCTGTCATAGCTGGTTTTGCAAAATTTGATGGTAAATCTGTTTTAGTAATTGGTCAAGAAAAGGGATCAGATCTTAATAAAAGAATAGATCACAATTTTGGAATGATGAGACCAGAGGGTTACAGAAAAACAATTAGACTTATGGAATTAGCTAACAAGTTTAAAATTCCAATTATTTCTATTGTAGATACTCCTGGGGCATACCCAGGAGTTGGCGCAGAGGAAAGAGGTCAAGCTGAAGCAATTGCAAAATCTATTGAATGCTCTATGAAGTTAACAGTCCCTACCATTGCGATAATAATTGGAGAGGGCGGATCTGGAGGAGCAATAGCTTTAGCATCATCCAATAAAGTAATTATGCTTCAAAACGCAATATACTCTGTAATTTCCCCGGAAGGATGTGCAACCATTTTATGGAGAGACCCAAAAAAAACTTTAGAAGCTGCAACTGCAATGAAAATGTCATCCAGTGATCTTTTAAAATTAAATATAATTGATGAAATAATTCCAGAGCCAGTTGGAGGTGCTCATCGCGATAAAGATCTAATATTAGATAATGTAAGAGAATCATTAAAGAAAAATTTAGATTTTTTTGAGACTATGGATAAAGATGAAATTCTTACTCATAGAAAAAATAAATTTTTGTCAATTGGAAGAAATAAAGGGTTTACAACACAATCAGAAGATGGAAATGATCTATCTATGAAGGCAAGTGTACTTGAAAATATTAATCAAAACTTTAAAAAGAATTCTAAAGTTTATTATGGCGTAGCTGCTACAATTTTATTAATATTATTTTTAAGCATTCTTTTATAAAGCACCACAACAATGCTTGAATTTTTTCCCTGTAGCCTCACATCTATCGTTTCTAGAAATTTTACCTTCTCTGTTTAGTACAAGTAAGCATTTTGGATTATTATTTATATTTATATTTTTTTCATTTTGAACTTCATTTTGATCATCATTTTTTTCTATAAGTTTTAAATTAAATAAAATTGTAATTAAATCATACTTAAGTTTACTTAATAAATTTTCAAAAAGTGTAAATGCTTCTTTTTTATATTCAACCAGAGGATCTCTTTGTCCATAAGATCTTAAACCAATGACTTGTCTTAATTGCTCTAAATATTGAATATGTAATTTCCAATTTTGATCAATTAGTTGTAAAAAAATTCTTTTTTCTAGCTCATTATATTGTTCATCATTTAACATTTTTATTCTCTCTTCCCTTGAATCATTAAATTTATTTTTTATTTTTTCTTCAAACGCCTTGTTTTCAAGATTAACTAATTCATTAATTTCACTTTCTTCAAATGATTTGCCAAATAAAGATTTTAATTGCATGTTGATTTCATTTGAACCTGCATTGGCTAACTTTTTTGTTTTTTTTAGCTTCAAATCATCAATAATTTCATCTAGAAAATTTTCAGAATATTGCTTTGAGTCTTTATTTTCTATTACTTCATTTCTTTGTGAAAATATTACTTGCCTTTGATCGTTTAAAACATTGTCAAACTTTAAAAGAGTTTTTCTAATATCAAAATTTCTTGCCTCAACTTTTTGTTGTGCTCTTTCTAATGCTTTATTTATCCAAGGATGATCTATACTTTCTCCATCTTTAAGTCCGAGTTTTTCAAGTATATTATTCATAGACTCAGACCCAAATATTCTCATTAAATCGTCCTCTAAACTTACATAGAATATAGAACTACCTTCATCACCTTGTCTACCTGATCTTCCTCTCGCTTGATTATCTACTCTCCTACTTTCCATTCTTTCTGTACCAATAACAAACAATCCTCCCAATTTTTTTATTTCAGCCTTATCACTTTCATCTTGACCTCCCAATTTGATATCAACACCTCTTCCTGAAATACTAGTCGTAATAATTATTGAGTTTCTTTTTCCTGCATCTGCAATAATTTCAGCCTCTCTTTGGTGATTTTTTGCATTTAAAACTGTGTGTTTTATATTTTTTTTATCTAATAGATTTGAGAAGTGTTCAGATTTATTTATACTTGAAGTAAAGACTAATAACGGCTGTCCTTTTTTATTGCATTCAACAATCTTACTAATTATTGCTTCATCTTTTTCATTGCTGGTCCTAAATATTTGATCATTCCAATCTTTTCTTATCATCTTTTTATTAGTAGGAATCGATACTACTGGTAGATTATAAATTTCAAAAAACTCTTCTGATTCTGTTAATGCTGTACCAGTACATCCAGCTATTTTTTTATAAAGTTTAAAAAAATTTTGGTAGGTAATTGATGCTAAAGTTTGATTTTCAGCATTAATTTTTAAATTTTCTTTAGCTTCAAGACTCTGATGAAGACCGTCACCAAACCTTCTTCCTGGCAATTGTCTACCTGTTTGTTCGTCAATTATTATTATCTGTCCATCTTTAACAATATAATCTCTACCACTCTGAAAAAGATGGATTGCACGTAACGATTGATTGACTAAATGAACAATATGAAGATTTTCCGGATCGTAAAAATTTTTATTTTTAAGTATACCAGCATTAGAAAATATATTTTCAACATTATCCACACCTTGATTAGTTAATAAAATATTTCTATCTTTCTCATCTATTTCAAAATCTTCTTCTCTTAAATTTTTCACAAGTTTATCAACAGCTATATATTGATTAGTTTTATCTTCCGTTGCTCCTGAAATTATAAGGGGTGTTCTAGCTTCATCAATTAAACATGAATCAATTTCATCAACAATCGCATAATTATGTTCTCTTTGAACCATGGTCTCTTTGGAAAATTTCATATTATCTCTTAAATAATCGAAACCCAATTCACTATTAGTAGAATAAGTTATATCTTTTGAATAATTTTCTTTTCTCTCCAGGTCATCTTGCCCAGTATTAATATATCCACAAGTTAATCCTAAAAACTTATAAATCTCACCCATATTTTCGCTATCTCTTTTAGCCAAATAATCATTTACAGTTACTATATGGACACCTTTTTTTTCTAGAGCGTTAAGGAAAGCTGCAAGAGCTATAGTTAATGTTTTACCTTCTCCAGTTTTCATTTCTGCAATTTTATTCTCATGGATTACAACCCCACCAATTAGCTGAACATCAAAATGTCTTTCATTTCTAATTCTTTTAGAGGCTTCCCTAACCATTGAGAAAGCTTCAGGTAAGACGTCGTTTAGACTTCTACCATTTTTAATTTCTTCAATTAGTTGCTCAGTTTTTTTTTGGGAACATTTCATCAGATAAATTTTCTAAATCTTTTTCTAAAAGATTAACTTTATTGATTATTTGTTGAATTCGGCCTAGTTCCTTTTCATTTCCGCTTTTAATAAGCTTTGAAAATATATTAAGTGGGTTAAACATTTTGATATAAAATTAAATATTAGAAATATATAGTAATTAATTTATTATTTTAAATATCATGAAATTTAACATAAACAATTTTATAAATACTAGCAGTCAAAGCTCTAAAATTGTTGATTTTCAGGATTTAGATCATATTGATGGAGTTTCAATTTCTGCAGTCAGCGCAGGCTTATATAAATTTAAGAGAGATGACTTAGTTTTATTTTATTTTAGAGATGGTGCAAATTATGCCTCTATCTATACTCAATCAAAGTTAATATCAGAAAATCTAAAATGGAATAAAAAAATTAAAGCAAAAAAAAAATTTGCATTATTAGTTAATACTAGAAATGCCAATGCATTAACAGGGTCAGAGGGCTATGATGCATTGAAGAAAATTTCTTTAGACTTATCCTCAAAATTAACCGAGATACAGAAAAGAGATGAAGATGATCCGAAAGAAATTTCTTCAAAAGAAATACTTTTTGGTTGCACAGGTACTATAGGAGAGAAATTTCCATTAGAAAAAATTAAAACTTCGCTACCACAATTAGTTGAGAAAATAAAATATACACAAAATAAATTAATCTGGATGAAAGCTGCAATGGGCATAATAACAACAGATTTAAAACCCAAAGTATCAATGGCTGAGACAAAAATTGGTTCATCAACGATTAAAATATATGGAATTGCAAAAGGCTCTGGCATGATTTACCCAAATATGGCAACTACATTGGGTTATATATTTACAGATGCAGCTTTATCCTCATCAGTTTTAAAAGATGTCTTAACAAACAATATAAAGACAACATTCAATGCAATTTCATGTGATGGTGACACAAGTACAAATGACATGGTTTCTATATTTTCAACAAGCAAAGTTAATCATTCAGAAATAAAAAAATACAGTGATACTAAACTTAAAAATTTTAACAAGGCAGTTCATGACGTTTTATTAAATTTAGCTAAGCAAATTGTTTCTGATGGTGAAGGAGCTTCTAAATTTATTTCTATTAATTGTATCAATTGTAAAACTGAAAAAGATGCAAAAAATATATCTTTTAAAATAGCAAACTCATTATTAGTTAAGACAGCAATTGCGGGAGAAGATCCAAATTGGGGGAGAGTAGCTATGGCAATTGGAAACAGTGACTCCAAAATTAATGAACAAAAATTATCTATTTCTTTTGGACCGTATAAAATTTATCACAAAGGATCTTTATATAAATCTTATGATGAAGAAAAAGTTATGGAATACATGAAAGGTAAATCAATTGAAATTGAAGTTGATATTGGTCAGGGATTTAAAAAATTTAAATCGTACACTATGGATTTAACAAAAAAATATATAGAAATTAATGCTGATTATAGGACTTAGCTATATTGAAATTTTATAGGTCAATATTTAGATAATAAGTATGATTAAATATTTACTAAAATGTAAAGATTGTGAGCAAGAATTTGAAAGCTGGTTTAGTACTTCAGATGAATATGATAGATTGCTAAAATTAAAACTTTTGAATTGTCAATCCTGTGAGTCACTAAATGTTGAAAAGTCATTGATGTCTCCAAATTTATTGAACACTAAAAAAAAAGAAAATTTAAAAGAAATAAAAAAATACAAAGAGGTTAGAAAAAAACTTTCTGATTACAAAAAATTTGTAAAAGATAACTTTGAATACGTGGGTGAAAATTTTACCTACAAAGCAAGATCAATCCATTATGACAAAAAGAAACCAAAAAAAGGTATTTATGGTAGTGCTTCACTTAAAGATGTTAAAGAATTAAAAGAAGAAGGAATAGAAACTGATATTATTCCGTGGATTGAAGATGATAAAAATTAAACTTTCTTAAATTCTGAAATATAATTTACAGATTTGTCAGATGAAACAGACCATTTATTTAATATAGGGTTAAAGGTCATTCCATCAATTTTTTTTAATTTTAATGAATTTTTTTTTACAAATATTCGTTAAATACTCCGGTTTAACAAATTTTTCCCAATCATGAGTGCCTATTGGAAGCCACTTTAAAACATACTCAGCCCCTATGATCGCAAATAAGTAAGATTTAAGTGTTTTGTTTAAGGTAGCAATGAACATCACACCTGATCTTTTTAAAAACTTTGAACTTTCTTTTATAAAAATATCAATATCATCTACATGTTCAACAATTTCCATGTTTAAAATTATATCAAATTTTTTCTTAAGTTTTAAATTTTCTGGAGAGGAATTATAATATTTAATTTTAAGTTTACTTTTCTTTAAATGATACTTAGCTACCTGTATATTTTTAAATGAAGCATCTATACCAACAACATCTGCACCAAGCTTGGCCATGGGTTCTGAAAGTAATCCACCACCACATCCAATATCCAAAATGCTCAAGCCTTTAAAGGGTTCATCCTCTTTTTTAATTTTAAACTCAGACAAAATTGTATCTCTTATGTATGATATTCTTATAGGGTTAAATTTATGTAATGGCTTAAATTTTCCTTTAGGATCCCACCATTCCTCAGCTATTTTTGAGAATTTTTCTATTTCTTTTTTATTTATTGTGTTATTTTTCATTGTTTATTGACATTACAATCAAGATGTATTTTATCAATATATTTTAATTTATATTAAAAAATTATTATCAATGAAAATAATTGTATTAAAATTTGGAGGTACTTCAGTTGGTACAACTGATAGAATTAAAAGAGTTGCAAAGATTATTGCTAAATATAAAAAAAAATACAATGTAATTGTACTTTCTTCTGCGATGAGCGGTGTGACAAATAATTTAATCAATTTATCCAAAAAAATTAGCAAAAATTTTTCAGAATCAGAATATGATGTTTTAGTTTCATCGGGAGAGCAAATGTCCTGTGCATTAATTTCAGGAGAGTTGATTAATCAAGGTTTCAATTCTAGATCTTGGGTGTCGTGGCAAATTCCTATCAATACAGAGGGAAAATACAAATTTTCTAGAATTAATAAAATTAACAGAGGTAAAATCTTGAGTTATATAAAAAAAGGAGGGATCCCAATAATCACAGGATTTCAAGGTATTAACAATAAAAATAGAATAACTACTATTGGTAGGGGTGGTACAGATGCAAGCGCTATTATGTTTGCTAAGTTTTTTAATGCTGAAAAATGTATAATATATACTGATGTAGATGGTGTTTATTCCACAGATCCAAATAAACTTAAGTCAGCCAAAAAAATAAAAGTTATATCTTATGAAGAAATGCTAGAAATGGCCTCTCTTGGAGCAAAAGTTATGCAACCTCACTCAATTCAAGATGCAAGATTGAATAGGGTGGATATAGAGGTGAGATCTTCCTTTACAGATAATGAGGGCACTCTAATAACAAAAAGAAAAAATTTAATTAATAATAAGATTATAACTGGGATTTCTAATACCACTAATGATGCCAAAGTTACTCTTATAGGTATAAAAGACAAGCCTGGTATTGCAGCATCAATTTTTAAACCGTTGTCTGAAAATTCTATAAATGTAGATATGGTAGTACAAAATATTTCTGCTAATGGAAAAGAAACTGATTTAACTTTTACAATAAAGTCAGATGATCTTAGCAAAACAAAAAAAATTATTTTGCAAAATAAAAAAATAAATTTTAGAGATTTGATATTTGATAAGAATGTTTCAAAAGTATCAATAATTGGAGTAGGAATGGTTACTACTCCTGGAGTTACTTATAGAATGTTCCAGACACTTGCTAAGCAAAAAATAAACATTCAAGTAATATCTACATCGGAAATAAAAATTTCTGTGTTGATAGATAAAAAGAATGTAAGAAAAGCTATATCTGCTCTTCACAAAGAATTTAAATTAAATAAATAATTTATGAATATTAGACCATTTAGAGAAATAAAAAGAAGAAAAACAAAAGAAATTAATGTTGGTCGTGTAAAAGTTGGAGGAGATAATCCAATTTCTGTTCAATCAATGACTAATACATTAACTAAAAATATTAAAGAAACTGTAAAACAAATCAAACAAATTGAAGAAGCTGGAGCCGATATTGTAAGGGTATCATGTCCAGACGAAGACTCAACGAAAGCTCTTAAAGATATTATTAAAAATACTTCTATTCCAATAGTTGCTGACATACATTTTCACTACAAAAGAGCAATAGAGGCAGCAGAAAGTGGAGCTGCGTGTCTTAGAATTAACCCAGGAAATATTGGAGAAAAAAAAAAAATAAAAGAAGTAATTTCAGCAGCAAAAAATAACAATTGTTCAATAAGAATTGGTGTTAACGCTGGATCTCTAGAAAAAGACTTATTAGAAAAATATAAAGAACCTTGTCCAGAAGCTCTAGTAGAGAGTGCATTAAGAAATATTAGTATTGTTGAGGACTTTGACTTTTATGAATTTAAAGTGAGCGTAAAATCCTCTGATGTATTTTTGTCTATTGAAGCTTACAGACAACTTTCTAAAGCTACTGATTATCCACTACATTTAGGTATTACTGAGGCAGGAACATTTTTACCTGGTAGTGTAAAATCTTCTATTGGTTTTGGATCACTTCTTATGAGTGGTATTGGAGATACTGTGAGAGTTTCTTTATCTGACGATCCAGTAGAGGAGATAAAAGTTGGAAATGAAATACTTAAGTCGCTCAATTTACGAAATAGAGGCGTAAAAATTATTTCCTGTCCATCTTGTGCTAGACAAGCTTTTAATGTCATAGAAACTGTTAAAAAATTAGAAGATAGATTATCTCATATAAAAACCCCTATTTCATTATCTATAATTGGATGTGTAGTGAATGGACCTGGTGAGGCAGCTCAAACGGATATAGGTATTACTGGGGGAGGTAAGGGCAACAACATGCTTTACTTAAATGGAGTTGAAAGAGAAAAAATATCAAGTGATGAGATGATTTCCAAGGTTGTACAATTGGTTGAAGAAAAAGCAGAGGAAATCGAAAAAGCAGAATAATGTTACCTTTATCAAAAGTTCAAGACTTAATATCTAAGCATTCCAGATTAGAAAAAGAACTTTCATCTCAAGAAATAGATAAAAAAACATTTGCAGAAAAGTCTAAGGAATACTCGGACTTAAATGATATCATTAAAGAAGCTACTTCATACTTTAATTTTCAAAAAAATAAAGATGAATTGGAAAAATTAATCAACGATAATAATTCAGATGATGAGATGAAAGACCTAGCCATAAGAGAGTTAAATGAACTTGAAAAAAATAATGAAAGAAACGAAAAAAAAATAAAATTATTTTTGTTACCAAAGGATGAAGCTGATACAAAAAATGCGATGATTGAAATAAGAGCTGGAACAGGAGGCTTAGAAGCAAGTTTATTTGCTTCAGATCTGTTTAAGATGTATGAAAAAGTAAGTCACAAAAAGAAATGGTTACTTGAGGTTATATCAATTTCTAAAAGTGATGCTGGAGGATTAAAAGAAGTTATTGCATCTATAAAAGGTAAAAATATCTATTCTTCGTTAAAGTATGAAAGTGGTGTCCATCGTGTTCAAAGAGTTCCAGATACTGAAACCCAAGGAAGAATTCACACATCTGCTGCTACGGTTGCTGTGATGCCAGAAGCTGAAGAAGTTGATGTAAAAATCGAAGATAAGGATTTAAGAATTGATGTATTTAGAAGTAGTGGTCCTGGAGGTCAAAGTGTAAACACAACAGACTCTGCAGTAAGGATCACTCACATTCCGACGGGAATAGTTGTTAGCCAACAGGACGAAAAATCGCAAATAAGAAACAAAGAAAAAGGTTTAAAAATTCTTAGATCAAGGATTTATGAATTAGAAAGACAAAAAAGAGATGAGGAAAGATCAAAAGATAGAAAAAGCCAAATCGGAACCGGAGATAGATCAGAGAGAATTAGAACATACAATTTTCCACAAGGAAGAGTAACTGATCATAGAATTAATTTAACTTTACATAAATTATCTGAATTTATGGAGGGAGAAATATTCGATGAGATGATAGAAAACTTGGTTATACAAGCTCAAGAAAATGAACTTAGCATAATATAAATATGATCTATAGTGAAATTATAAAAAAAGGGAGCAAAAAATTAAAAAAAAATAAAATTAAAAACCCATATTTGGATACTGAATTAATCTTGTCAAAAGTAACAAACAAAAAAAGAGAAGAAATTATATTAAATATTAACAATAAATTAAAAAATAAAGATATTACAAAATTTCAAAAATATTTATCCCGGAGATATGAAAAAGAACCAATGGCATATATTCTTGGCTATAAATATTTTTGGAAATCCAAGTTCTTAACTAACAAATCTGTTTTGATTCCAAGGCCAGATACTGAAATCATAATTGAAGAAACTTTAAAATACTTACCACTAGATAAGTCAAAAAAAATTTTAGATGTCGGAACAGGATCAGGCTGTATTATCGTTTCTCTATTAAAAGAAAGACCAAAATGTACAGCAACAGCAATAGATATATCAAAAAACGCAATAAATGTTGCAAAAACTAATGCAAAATTACATCAATTGGAAAATAAAATTAACTTTATTAATATCGATATTGACAAATATAAATCTTATAACTATGATTTAATTATATCTAATCCTCCTTACATAAATAGTATTGATTTAAAGAGATTAGATGATGATATAAAATTCCATGAACCTATGTTAGCATTATCGGGAGGTTCTGATGGATTTAGAGTTTTAAAAAAAGTAATTTTAAAGAGTAAAAAATTGTTAAAAATTAATGGAAAATTAATTCTTGAATTTGGACATAGACAAAAGGATCAATGTTCTAAGATGCTTAATGAAAATGGTTACTATATTAATCAAATATCTAAAGATTTGTCAGGAAAAGACAGATGTATAGTATGTACTAAATTATAATAATGAATAATTTTAAAAATAATAATAGAAGAGGTCGTTTCAAACTTAATGGAGATAGGAGTTTTAGAAGAAACGGAAATGGGAATAAACCTAATGGAGAATTTGGTAATGGGTCTGCTTTTAAAAGACGACATCCAGGAAAAAATAATCAAAATGCTGCAAAACTAATTGAGAAATACAATGATCTAGCTAGAGAAGCCTTATCAAATGGGGACAAAATCTTGTCTGAGAACTATTTACAACATTCAGAGCACTTTTCACGAATTCTTATATCTCAAGAAAATTCAAGAATTCATAACTCAAATGAGTCAGAAATAGATTCTAACAATCGAATAAAAGTTGAGACCAAAAACAAAGAAACAGAAGATACGACCTCAAAATAATTTACATTTTAGATATTAGATTGGATTTAAGAACATCAATTTTAATCTTATTTACTTCAAATATTTTACGTTGATCACCCTTTAGTATCTTTCCTGATGGCAGTTTAAGTTTTTGTGAATTAATTTTTATCCCATTTTCAATAACTTCATAATGTAAATGTGGACCAGTAGAAAGACCTGTGGAACCAACATAACCAATTATTTGACCTTGTTTTACTCTAGCACCTTTCTTGATGCCTCTAGCAAACTTTGACATATGTGCGTAAACAGTTTGATAAACTCTATTATGTTTTATTTTTACACAATTTCCTCCTCCACCACACCACTGGGCTCTAACCACCAAACCATCTCCTGAGGCAAGTATAGGTGTACCAGTTGGAGCAGCAAAATCAGTTCCAGTATGCATTTTTGTAAAACCTAAAATAGGATGTTTCCTTTTTCCAAATGAAGAAGATAATCTAGCTCCATTTATTGGCGTTTTCATCAAAGTTTTTCTCATACTTTTTCCACTCTCATCGAAATAATCAATTTTATCTTTTTCGTACTCGTGTCTGTAAAGTTTAAGATCTTTATTTTGTAAATTTAAATTTGAAAAAATTATATTACCGGTTTCAATCACTTTTCCATCCTTGTTTAAAAATTCTTCATAGATGATTTGAAAACTATCACTTTTCCAAATATCTCTTTGAAAATCTACCTGAAAACCATACAATCTTGCAAACTCAATAATAATATTTGGCATTATTTCTAAGCCTAAAGCTGTTTGATACAAGCTGTTTGTAATTGTACTTTCCTTATAAGCAATAATTTTGGTAAGTTCTTTTTCTAATATTCTAGAATTGAAAATATTTTTTTCATAATCTCTTGTATATTTTACTTCTTTTTTTTTACTAATCTCAATAATAAAGTTTTCAATCTTTGGGATATTTTTTTTATCAATTTTAAAGTAAATTTTTTGATTAGGTCTTAATATTTTTATTTTTTTATTTTTTTTTACCGTTTCAAGAAATAATTTTTTTTCTTTTTTTGTTATTTCAATTTTATTAATAATACTCTCATAATTATCTCCTTCTTTAACAATATACTGAAATTCTGTGTATCTATTCTCCAGTTCTGAAGTTATTTTTGCAAAAGTTTTTTGAAAGTAAATATTGTTTAGTGTTTTTTTTATATTTTTATATTCAGTGTCTCTATTCAATTCATAAAAATAGGTTACTAAACTCGAAATAATTATTAATAAAATTAACCATATAAAATGTGAAAGTGATTTTATTTTTCTTTTATATTTTATTAACACTGTTAGACTGCTAGATTAAAAATGTTGATTTATATGACTTTTTAACACATTTTTTGTTTATCTAAAAACTTGATTTATAAATTATTTCCAATATAAGCGTCACACTCAACATATAAAAAATGTTATTTATTGGGCTTAATAGCTCAATTAGCTATTTGAATTGTAAATATTTTAAGAAGAGAAGTGTGGACGGTTAAGGTTACCAAAATTTGTCGTACACACTTCAACATTATACAAGTATTATTCTTAGTATTTGTATAGAAGCTAGTGTGCGCCGTTTTTAAACTTGAGAGTTTGATCATGGCTCAGAACGTACGCTGGCGGCACGCCTTATACATGCAAGTCGAACGAAGTAGCAATACTTAGTGGCAGACGGGTGAGTAACATGTAGGTATCTTCCCTTTGGTGAGGAATAACACGAGGAAACTTGTGCTAATACCTCATAAGTCTTTACGGAGAAAGCTTTATGCGCCGAAGGATGAGCCTGCACTTGATTAGTTTGTTGGTGGGGTAATGGCCTACCAAGACTTTGATCTATAGCTGATCTGAGAGGATGATCAGCCACATTGGGACTGAGACACGGCCCAAACTCCTACGGGAGGCAGCAGTAGGGAATATTGCACAATGGAGGAAACTCTGATGCAGCGATGCCGCGTGAGTGAAGAAGGCCTTTGGGTTGTAAAGCTCTTTCGTCGGGGAAGAAAATGACTGTACCCGAATAAGAAGGTCCGGCTAACTTCGTGCCAGCAGCCGCGGTAATACGAAGGGACCTAGCGTAGTTCGGAATTACTGGGCTTAAAGAGTTCGTAGGTGGTTAAAAAAGTTGGTGGTGAAATCCCAGAGCTTAACTCTGGAACTGCCATCAAAACTTTTTAGCTAGAGTATGATAGAGGAAAGCAGAATTTCTAGTGTAGAGGTGAAATTCGTAGATATTAGAAAGAATACCAATTGCGAAGGCAGCTTTCTGGATCATTACTGACACTGAGGAACGAAAGCATGGGTAGCGAAGAGGATTAGATACCCTCGTAGTCCATGCCGTAAACGATGTGTGTTAGACGTTGGAAATTTATTTTCAGTGTCGCAGCGAAAGCATTAAACACACCGCCTGGGGAGTACGACCGCAAGGTTAAAACTCAAATGAATTGACGGGGACCCGCACAAGTAGTGGAGCATGTGGTTTAATTCGAAGATACGCGCAGAACCTTACCAACACTTGACATGTTCGTCGCGACTCTAAGAGATTAGAGTTTTCGGTTCGGCCGGACGAAACACAGGTGCTGCATGGCTGTCGTCAGCTCGTGTCGTGAGATGTTGGGTTAAGTCCCGCAACGAGCGCAACCCTCACTTTTAGTTGCCATCATTTAGTTGGGCACTCTGAAAGAACTGCCAGTGATAAGCTGGAGGAAGGTGGGGATGACGTCAAGTCCTCATGGCCCTTACGTGTTGGGCTACACACGTGCTACAATGGCATTTACAATAGGAAGCAAGATGGCGACATCAAGCAAATCCTAAAAAGATGCCTCAGTTCGGATTGTACTCTGCAACTCGAGTACATGAAGCTGGAATTACTAGTAATCGCGGATCAGCGCGCCGCGGTGAATACGTTCCCGGGTCTTGTACACACCGCCCGTCACACCATGGGAGTTGGTTCTACCTTAAGGCAAGGTTTTAAACCCTTGACTACGGTATAGTCAGCGACTGGGGTGAAGTCGTAACAAGGTAGCCGTAGGGGAACCTGCGGCTGGATTACCTCCTTTCTAAGGATGATTAAGGATTATTTCTTAATCTAAATAATATAACAGGTTAATGTTGACCGTCCTCATTTCTCTTTTTAAAATTGTGTTTCTCCTTTTTGCACAAAAGGGGCCGGTAGCTCAGTTGGTTAGAGCACACCCTTGATAAGGGTGGGGTCGAAAGTTCGAGTCTTTCTCGGCCCACCAATTTCTGGGGGATTAGCTCAGCTGGGAGAGCGCCTGATTTGCATTCAGGAGGTCAGCGGTTCGATCCCGCTATCCTCCACCAAGAAACACTTAGTTATTTAAATCGTAAATTATTTTTATATTATCAATATCTATATCCGATTGTTCATTAAAGATATTTGAACAATCAATAAATATTCGAAAAGATGAATATTTTTTAAAAAATTTGATTCAACACAGAATTTTTTTCTGTGCATAAATCAAGCGTTTAAGGGCGTGTGGCGGATGCCTTGGCACTGAAAGCCGATGAAGGACGTGGTATACTGCGATAAGTTACGGGGAGCTGTATGCAAGTTTTGATCCGTAAATTTCCGAATGGGGAAACCTACCACTTTATGTGGTACTTTAAACTGAATACATAGGTTTAAAGAGACAACCCGGAGAACTGAAACATCTAAGTAACCGGAGGAAAAGAAATCAATTGAGATTCCGTTAGTAGTGGCGAGCGAAACCGGAATAGGCCAGTAGATTTGTTAAAAAAATTTGAATAGTTTGGAAAAGCTAACCACAGAGGGTGATAGTCCCGTATGAGTAATGTTTAACAGATTTCTTGAGTAAAGCGGGACACGTGAAATCCTGCTCGAATATAGGGGGACCACCCTCTAAGCCTAAATACTCTTCAGTGACCGATAGTGAACTAGTACCGTGAGGGAAAGGTGAAAAGAACCCCTATTAGGGGAGTGAAATAGAACCTGAAACCGCATGCCTACAATCAGTCGAAGCTCTTTTTAGAGTGACGGCGTACCTTTTGTATAATGGGTCAGTGACTTAATTTATAAAGCAAGCTTAAGCCATCTAGGTGTAGGCGAAGCGAAAGCAAGTCTTAATAGGGCGATTAGTTTTATGAATTAGACCCGAAAACGAATGAGCTTACCATGAGCAGGTTGAATGCAAGGTAACACTTGCTGGAGGACCGAACCAGTTGACGTTGAAAAGTCTTTGGATGACTTGTGGTAAGGGGTGAAAGGCCAACCAAATTCGTAGATAGCTGGTTTTCCGCGAAAACTATTTAGGTAGTGCGTTGAATAAATATGCGTTCAGAGGTAGAGCACTAAATGGGCTAGGGGGAAGAGATTCTTACCAAACCTAATAAAACTCCGAATGCTGAACGTAGTTCTTCAACAGACAGACTGTGGGTGCTAAGGTCCATGGTCGAGAGGGAAAGAGCCCAGACCACCAGATAAGGTCCCAAAATTGTGATTAAGTGTGAAAGGATGTGGAAATTCCTTAACAGCCGGGAGGTTGGCTTAGAAGCAGCCATCCTTTAAAGATAGCGTAACAGCTCACCGGTCTAATAGAGTTTCTGCGCCGAAGATGTAACGGGGCTAAAATCACATACCGAATCTGTGGGTTTATAAAGTTTTCGAACTTTATAAGCGGTAGCGGAACGTTCTGTAAGCCTGTAAAGGGATACCCGTGAGGGATCCTGGAGGTATCAGAAGTGCGAATGCTGACATGAGTAACGATTAAAGAAGTGAAAAACTTCTTCGCCGAAAATCCAAGGGTTTCTGCGCAAGGTTAATCCGCGCAGAGTTAGTCGGCCCCTAAGACGAGGGCGAAAGCCGTAGTCGATGGAAATAAGGTTAATATTCCTTAACCTGATGGTAGTGACGGATTTTGTGAGTTGTATGTTCTTAATGGATTGAACATGCCGCGAAAAGGTCCCAGGAAATAGCTCCATCATTAAGACCGTACCCTAAACCGACACAGGTGGATTAATAGAGTATATTTAGGCGCTTGAGAGAATGATGTTGAAGGAACTCGGCAAAATGCTTCTGTAACTTCGGGATAAAGAAGACCTTTTTTTGGGCAACCATTAAAAGGTGGCACAAGCCAGGGAGAAGCGACTGTTTATCAAAAACACAGGGCTCTGCTAACACGTAAGTGGATGTATAGGGTCTGACGCCTGCCCGGTGCTGGAAGGTTAATGCGATGGGTGCAAGCTCATTTCTGAAGCCCCAGTAAACGGCGGCCGTAACTATAACGGTCCTAAGGTAGCGAAATTCCTTGTCGGGTAAGTTCCGACCTGCATGAATGGCGTAACGATTTCTCCGCTGTCTCCAACATCAACTCAGTGAAATTGAATTCTCCGTGAAGATGCGGAGTTCGCGTAGTTAGACGGAAAGACCCCGTGCACCTTTACTGCAACTTTACATTGGTGTTAGGAAAAACATATTTAGCATAGGAGGGAGACATTGAAGCGATGGCGTCAGTTATCGTGGAGTCACCAGTGAAATACCTCTTTTGTTTTTCTTGGCATCTAACTGATTGCCGTCATCCGGCATCAAGACATTGTATGGTGGGTAGTTTGACTGGGGCGGTCGCCTCCCAAACAGTAACGGAGGCGTGCGAAGGTAAGCTCAGAACGGTCAGAAATCGTTCGTAGAGTGCAATGGCATAAGCTTGCCTGACTGCGAGACTGACAAGTCGAGCAGAGACGAAAGTCGGTCATAGTGATCCGGTGGTTCTGAGTGGAAGGGCCATCGCTCAACGGATAAAAGGTACGCCGGGGATAACAGGCTGATACTGCCCAAGAGCTCATATCGACGGCAGTGTTTGGCACCTCGATGTCGGCTCATCACATCCTGGGGCTGGAGCAGGTCCCAAGGGTTTGGCTGTTCGCCAATTAAAGTGGTACGTGAGCTGGGTTCAGAACGTCGTGAGACAGTTCGGTCCCTATCTGCTATGCGTGTAGAAGAATTGAGAGGAGTTGACCCTAGTACGAGAGGACCGGGTTGAACATACCACTGGTGGACCGGTTGTAGCGCCAGCTGCAGTGCCGGGTAGCTAAGTATGGACGAGATAACTGCTGAAAGCATCTAAGCGGGAAACTCACCTTAAAACTAGTTCTTCCTATAGAGCCGTGGTAGACCACCACGTTGATAGGCTGGATGTGGAAGCGCAGTAATGCGTGCAGCTGACCAGTACTAATAGCTCAATTGGCTTGATTTATGCACTGAAAAAAATTTTTATAATAGATAGATATAACCTTTATTAACAATATAAAAAATATTTATGATATCATTTGATTTAAAATTAGTAAAAAAGCATTTCCCAAATTTAAATGCTTATTCAAAAAATTTTAATGAAATTAAAAAAAAAATATCTGTAATTAAAAAAAAACCACCCATAGATAAAGAAAATACTTTTTTATTTGATGAATTTGGTAAAATATTTTTTCCCTTCATAAATATGGGAAAAATAAAGAGTACAGATCTATTCAGCGCGAATGAGTTTATAATTTTTTTTCTTTATTTTTGTTATAAAAAATATCACTCAAAAAAAATAAAAGTTGCTGACATTGGGGCCAATATTGGATTGCACTCAATTATAATGGAAAAAATTGGTTTTCATGTTTCTTCATATGAGCCAGATCCAAAAATATTTTTGCAATTAAAAAAAAATGTAAAATTAAACAAGTTAAAAAATATAAAATTGTACAATTCGGCAATTTTTAATAAAAAAGGTATTTTTAATTTTACCAGAGTTCATAATAATCTTACCGGAAGCCACATTACCACTGAAAAAGAAAGCTATGGACCTAAATCAATTTTTAAAGTTAGAACAACTGCAGCCCAAGACATAGTATCAAAATTTTCTTTAATTAAATTAGATATAGAATCGGCTGAGGCTGCGGTCATTTGCAGTTTACGAAAAAAAGATTTTTTAAAAACAGATATGATTGTAGAAGTTGGTAATGAGTATAATGCAAAAAAAATTTTTATTTTTTTAAAAAAAAAAAAAATTAAATCCTATTCTCAAAAAAATAACTTTAAGTTAGTTCGTAATTTTAACAATATGCCATTATCGCACCATGAAGGGCTGCTTTTTATATCTCAATCAACTTTTTTTAAAACATTTAAAATTTTACCAATGTAAATCTGTTGGCGATTATAATTATAATAGACTGTAACCACTTTCTATGATAAAATTTTAATTTCTGTAATAATGACTATCGATAAAACTTCTGACCAATTAAAAAATAGTGGTTTTTATATTATTAAGAATTTTGTCGATCAAAGTATTGTAAAAAAAATCAAATCAAAAACAATCAAGATTTTAAATGATGCGTCGCATCTTATGAAGGCAGTTAATATTTCTAAAGTATTAGAAACTCAGAAAAAAGATAAATTAAGTGAAGTTATGATTCATAAAAAAAAATTTTTTATAACAAAAAAAGAATTTTCTGAGGGATATAAAATATACTCAAAAAAAACGGACTCTGTAGAAGTAAAAGATCCATTAATTTTAATACCAGAGTTTAATGAGCTCATTTTTTCAGAAAAAATAATCTCAGTATGTAGAAAATTTTTTAAAAGTTCAGATATGCATTTGTTGTATGTTGCATTCAGGTGTCATTTTAAAAATAATTTACCAGATGTTGGTCTAAACTTTTATCATCTAGACGAAACCTATAATAAAACTATTAAATCTAAAGCAGTATTGAAATTTTCAATTCCATTTCACTTAAAGTTAAATGAAAAATCTGACAAATTTGAGTTTAATTTAATTACCGTGAATAAAAAAAAGATTCAGATAAAGTATGGTAAAGATATTTTAAAAAAGATGCATTACACGTCTTTAAACGAATTCATTCCAGCTATCCGAAAAAAAAATTTCACACCAAAAGTTACAAGTGGGGATTGTATTTTTTTTGATCCAATAAATTTTTTTCATAATGCAGTTAAGCCAAAAAAACTTAGAATAATGCTTTACGTTGTGGTTGGAAGAAAATCGAATTACATCTCAAAAAAAACAAAAAAAATAAAAATGCTTAAAAATGATTATAATAATCTGAGTAAAGTTCAAAAAAACTTTGCTAAACTTATAAAAAAGATTTAGGCATTTTAAATATTGAGAATATAATCATCAAATGAAAATAAGTAATTTAGATCCATTTTTTGATTTTAATGATCTTAAAAAAAATAAGATAAAAAATAATTCTTTATTAAAGGGAACGGCTGTAATAACCGGTGGGTGTGGAAGAATAGGTAGTATTTATACTTCTTTATTTTTACATCATGGATTAAACGTGATTGTTCTTTCAAGAAGTAAAAAAAATTATAATCAATATGTTTCTAAGCTAGATCTTAATTTAAAAAAAAAAATTACTTGGAAGAAATTTGATTTAACAAAAACTAGATCAGTTGATTTAATCTCTAAATACTTAAAAAATAAAAAGATAAGCTATCTAGTAAATAACGCCGCATATTCTAATAGAGGAAAGTTTTTTAAATATGATGCAAAAAGATTAAATCAAGAAATCTGGGGCACATTTGCAGGCTCAATGCTTCTTACTGAAAAAATTTTACCTCAGTTAAGAAAACGTAAAAGTTCTAAAATAATTTTTACAGGTTCTTTGTGGGGAAACATAACACCGAGATTTAAAATTTATAAAGATTTAGATATAGGTCCATCACCAATAATTGCATCAGGAAAAGCAGCTATTCAGCAATATGCAAAATTTTTGGCAGAAAGAGAAGCTGTTTTTGGCATTACAGTAAATTCATTATTACCTGGTTGGTTCCCGAGGAAAGGTAAGGTTGAAAGAAAAGATTATATTAAAAGAATTAAAGATAATATTCCTTTAAATAGAATTGGAAATTTGAGTGATTTAATTTCATCAATTGAGTTTTTAATTTCTAAAGAATCTTCTTACATGACAGGACATGAATTAATTGTAGATGGCGGTTACTCACTCTCTTAAGATTTTAGTTGTGCTCTCTCTGAATAATTTTATTTCTTCTTGTCATTTAATAATTAATCCTTTTATTTCTAATTTTGCTAATAAATAATAATAAATTATTGGGGATAAAAAGCTTTATAAGATTCTTAACTCACTGAATTCTTCATCTCTTTTCGGCGAGAATCAAATCCTGTAACACTTTTGGATAATTGTTAATTAAATTAAATTTCTTGCTAGTATAAACAAAAAGAGATTTTATTTCACTATCAATATATAGTTTTTCAAATCGATATCTGTTCATTATGTTTTCAAAAACATAAGAAGTAAAATAATATACATGCCAGTACTGATAGCTCAATTGGCTTGATTTATGCACTGAAAAAAATTTTTAGTTGATATAGTTAAGATAATATAAAACTTTAAGATTTTTCATAAATCACTAATCAATGATTTTTTTCGCTATACGGATTTCCAACTGTTAAAAATTGGACTTTCTATATCTAAATAAAATACACTTAATTTAATCAATAATAGTTATGAAAATCTAATGAATTACTGCACTTTTATCTTTACTGTTCAACTTTTGAACGGTATTATGTTCAAAATTTGAACAATGAATAAAAACGATACAGATCAGTTTAATTTATTAAGAAAAATTAAATCAAAACCTGAATACTCTCAAAGAGAGTTAGCATCTGAACTTGGATTTAGTTTGGGTAAATTAAATTATTGCCTCAAAGCTCTTAAGGAAAAAGGGTTGATAAAAATTAATAATTTTCAAAAAAATCCAAACAAACTCGGTTATGTATATAAACTTACGCCAAAAGGAATTGCCGCAAAAACAAAGATAACCATAGATTTTATGAAAAGAAAAATGAAAGAATATGATGAGTTAAAAAATGAAATAAGTCAGGAGAAATTATAATAATGTGGGCAATCATAAAAATTGACATTAAGAAAATATCGACATTAAAAAGTGAATTTATAAATAAGATAGGTAGTGAAGTGGTATTTTATTCTCCTAAATTAAAATTAAAACAATATATAAAATCAAAAGTATGTTCAAAAGAAATATATTTACTTGGAAATTACATTCTTTGTTTTCACAAAGATTTAGGAAAACAATCTGTTGTTCAAACTTTAAAATATTCTAAAGGACTAAAGTATTTTTTGAATAATCTAAATTCAAATCAGAATGATATAGAAAATTTTATAACTAAATGCAAAGAGCATGAAGATGAAAATGGTTTTATAAAACAAACTTTTTTTAATTTTAAAAGTTATAAAAAATTTAAATTTTTATCTGGTCCATTTACTGATTTTATGTTTACTATCATTAATGAAAATAAGTCTACAATAAAAGCATTAATTGGAAAATATAAAGTTACAATGTCTAAAGAGAAAAATTTTTTTAGACCTATATAGAGAAGTTAAATAAATGATATGTAAGAAATATATTTTTACATTGTGCGGAGCTATGTCTTAATTATATGAGATATCATCAGCTTCAGCCAAAAAATCTTGATTTTAGTTTTCATCTTTTGAATTCAGACAATATTCAAACATTAATATGTTTAAAAGATTTATTAATTAAAACTTCTCAAGTTAAAGGAGATGTTGTGGAATTTGGGGTCGGAAGAGGCAGATCTTTGATAATTTTGTCTTCATTACTTTCTTATTTAAACTCAAAAAAAAAACTATTTATATTTGACAGTTTTAAAGGCTTTGGAAATATTGATTTTAAAGATAATTCATTAAGAAACCCACAAAAAGGTGAATGGAGCAAATCACCAGACCAAAAGTATCAATATAACGTAAAATTTATTAAAAAAATTTTACAAATACATTTGCACCCAAAAAATAAATATCCAATCAAATTTGTAAAAGGTTATATAGAAACAAATCTTCCTAACTTTAAAAAATTAAACAAAATTTCTTTTATACATTGTGATGTAGATCTTTATTTACCTCATAAAGTTATTTTAGAAAATATGTGGAGTAAATTATCAAAAGGTGGAATTATATTATTTGATGATATCGAAAAAGGGATAAAATCAAAAAAATTTCCTGGTGCAGTTTCAGCATTTAAGGAATTTTTTAAGGGAAAAAAAATCAAAATCTACAATCTTAAAAATAGGAATAATATTTTTGTCAAAAAAATTTGATATTGATAATATAAGTTAAGTTTACTTTATTCTTCAAATATTATATGTAAAATTTATGAAAGTAAGTGATCACATTTCAAATATTATTTCAAAATATAGTTCAGTTGTATTTGGTGGCCAAGGTGGAAGTGTTGTTCACCTTGTTGACAGTATTTCAAAAAATAAAAAACTTAAATTTATACCAGGTCAGAGTGAACAAGCTTCATCTTTAGCTGCAGATGCTTATTATCGAACTTCTGGTAAAATTGGTGTAACTCTTGCAACCAGTGGCCCAGGTATATTAAATTTTCTCCAAGGAATGGCATGTTCTTATTTTGATTCTATACCATCTCTTTATATTGCTGGTTCCCCTGTTAGATCTTCATTAAGAAAGAACAAAGACATTCGACAAATAGGATTTCAAGAAATGGAAGTTCAGGACTTAGTAAAACCAATAACAAAATATTGTACTATAATCTTAAATCCCAAAAATATTAATTATGAGTTTGAAAAAGCTATAAATATAGCATTTTCAGGTAGAATGGGACCAGTTTTAATCGAAATTCCTGATGATATTTCACGAATAGACTTACCAAGAAACCAAAAAAAATTTTTTAAAAAAAAAGAAATTAAAAAAAATAATAATAAGTATCCAAAAATTAAGAATTTATTAGAAAATTCAAAAAGACCAATTCTTGTAATTGGAATGGGGGTTAAATTAAGTAAAGGTTTTGATCTAGTTAGAAATTTTATAAAAAAAAATAAAATTCCATATTCCTGTTCATGGTCAGCAGCAGATGGCTTTAATAGTAAAGACAAGTATAATGCAGGATTATTTGGCACTTGTGGAACACGTCCTGGTAATTTTACAATTCAAAATGCAGATTTAATAATTTTTTTAGGGGTAAGGTTAGGGCCTCAGTTAGTGGGAAGTGATCCTAAAAAATTTAGCCCTGGATCAAAAAAAGTCTTAGTAGAGATTGATTCAAATGAATTTACCAGCCAGAAACTTCCAGATATAGATATTAAAGTTAGAGCAGATGTGAACACTTTTCTTAATAGTTTTGCTAAAAATAAATTTAATCTGAAATGTAATGATATTAAAAAATGGGTAAACAAAATTAATATTTTAAAAAGTAGTTATCCTATTTTGAATCAAAGAAATAAAAATAATGAAAATTTTGTAGATCCTTATTTCTTTTTTTCTAAGGTATCAAATTATTTCAAAAAGAATTCAGTTGTAATTCCAGATGCTAGCGCCAATTTAATTTGGGCATTTCAAGCCATGAATATTACAAAAGATTTAAATGTATTCTCCGCATTTAATCATTCTCCTATGGGTTATTCTATTGCTGCAAGTGTAGGTGCATATTTTGGAGATAAGAATAAAGAAATTTATGCATTTATTGGAGATGGATCAGTACCAATGCAAGTACAAGAGTTAGAGACTGTAGCTAATTATAAAATAAATTCAAAAATATTTGTAATAAATAATCTTGGTTATGGCTTGGTAAAACAAACCCAGGATGTATGGTTGAAGTCGTTCTATGCGGGTGTAGATAAGAAAAGTGGATTAAGTCTTCCTGACAATGTAAAAGTTGCAAGATCTTATGGTTTAAAAACTCTTACAATTAAAAACAATAAAGATGTTGTTAAAAAATTAAAACAATTAAAAAAAATTAAAGGGCCAGTTTTAATAGACGTAAAAATTGATCCTAGTTCAAGAGTTAAGCCGAAAATAGAGTGGGGAAAACCTTTGAATGATATGAGCCCAAGATTAACATCAGCAAAATTAAGTAGTATCGAGGATTTTTTAAAAAGATGACATTTTTTGACTATGGTGATTATTATTTTTCTGGCCCAAAAAGTTATGGTATATAAAAAGAAGGTATTTAAGGCAGCTGTTTTAATAAAAAAAAATACAATTAAAATTTTAGATTTAGTTAAACCAAATTTGAAACCTTTCCAAGTTTTTGTAAAAATAAAATACTCATCGATTTGTCACACACAACTACAAGAGATTCAGGGAGACCGAGGAATTGATAAATTTTTACCTCATTGTCTTGGTCATGAGGCAATAGGCGAAGTAAAAGAGACTCATAAATCTGTCAAAAAAATAAAAGTTGGAGATAAAGTTTGTTTAAGCTGGATTAAAAATGATGGTAACGATGCTGGAGGCTCAACTTATAGTGATATTAATGGGTTGAAAATTAATGCTGGACCAGTTCATACTTTAAATGAATATGCAGTTATAAGTGAAAATAGAATTTATAAATTAAAAAACAATAAGAATCTTAAATCAAAATTATTACTAGGTTGTGCAATGTCCACGGCTTACAATACATTACACGATGAATTCAATTCGAATTTTACAAAGACTATTGTAATTATTGGATGTGGAGGACTTGGGCTTTCATGTGTTGTTATGGCCAAATTAAAAAAATTTACCAAGATAATTGCTATTGATAAATTTAAAAAAAAACAGGAAATAGCTAGAGAGCTAGGTGCAACTGACACATTTTCATCAATAGAAAAACTTAAACAAAAATTTGATATTGTTCTTGAGTGTACTGGAGATATAGAAGTTTTAAAATCGTCATTTAAATTTACTAAAGAATTTGGAGGAAAAATTGTTTTAATAGGAAACTATCCGAAAGGGCAAAAACTTAATCTTGACCCATGGAATGTTATAAAAGGCATCACTTTGAAAGGTGCCTGGTTAGATAATAATCCATTTAATAAAAAGTTTATTGAATTAGAAAAATTAATTGAAAATAAAAAATTCAACAGTTTTTTTGGACAAAATATATATAATTTAAAAAACATTAACACAGCATTAAATGACTTTAGACAAGGTAGAACCGTTAGACCTTTAATAATTACATGATGAAAAAAAATAAAGAAAAATTATTTCTTAATAAGTACTTTGAAAATTACCAAAAATTAATCGGGGAAAATAAGATTAACATTATTAGTAAATTATTAGATATATGTGAGATATTAAAAAAAACTCATAAAAAAGGAAAAAAAACTATCATTTTTGGAAATGGTGGAAGTTCAGCTATATCCAGTCATTTTAGTGTTGATTTGACAAAAAATGCTGGGATAAGATGTATTAACTTTAATGAACCAGATTTAATCACCTGTTTTTCTAATGACTATGGCTATGAATACTGGCTTGAAAAATCAATAAATTTTTATGGAGATGAAGGAGATGTTTTAATTGCAATATCAACTAGTGGGTCATCAAAAAATATAATAAATGGCTGCAAAGAGGCAAAAAGAAAAAAATTTTCAAAAATTATTACTTTCACAGGAAAAAAAAAAAATAATCCAGTCAAAAAACTAGGTGATATTAATATGTGGATAAATTCTAGTGCATATAACCAGGTTGAAACGATTCATCAAATGTGGCTTTTATCTTTGGTAGATTTAATAATTGGAAAATCAGTTTATTCGCCAAATTAATCTGATGGAAAATAAAATTTTAAAATTTGAAGATTTAGAAAAAAAAATAAAAAAACTTAAATCTATAAAAAAAAATATTGTTTTATGTCATGGTGTATTTGATTTGTTACATATTGGACATATTAAGCATTTAGAAGAGTCCAAAAAGCTTGGAAATATCTTAATTGTTTCTTTAACGTCAGATCGGTTCGTAAATAAAGGTCCTGGAAAGCCTTTTTTTTCTGAAAAACAAAGATTATATGCACTAACATCATTAAAAGTAGTCGATTATGTAGTCCTAAATGATTACCTGACATCAGAAAAAGTAATTCAGAAAATTAAACCAACAATTTATTCAAAAGGACCTGATTATAAAAACCAGAATAAAGATTTTACTGGTCAAATTAAAAAAGAAGTTTCAATTGTAGAAAAATATAGAGGTAAAGTCATTTTTACGAAAAGTGAAACTAACACATCATCAGGACTAATAAATCAATTTCTTAAAAAAAAATCAAATAATGAGATAAAAATAGTAAATAAAATTAAAAAAACGTATTCATTTCCTTTAATAAAAAAAAATTTTGAAAAATTACAAAGTTTGAAAGTACTAGTGATTGGAGAATTAATTATTGATGATTACAATTTTTGTGAAGCCTTAGGAAAATCTGGAAAAGAACCAATTTTAGTATTAAAAGATTTATATAATGAGCAATATATAGGAGGAACGGGAGCAATTTGTAGAAATTTAAGTGATTTTTGCAAACAAATATCATTAATTACCAATATTGGTGAAAAATCTGATAAATTAAGTTTTATAAAAAAAAACTTAAAGTTCTGCAAAGATATAAAATTTATTAAAAAAAAAAATTCACCAACAATTATAAAGAAAAGGTTTATAGATAAAATAAATCTAAATAAAGTACTAGGAGTATATACACTTAACGATGAGAGTTTAATAAAACAAGATGAAAATAAATTTAATAATATTTTAAGTAAAATGCTTCCAAAGTTTGACTTAGTGATAGTTTCTGACTATGGCCATGGTCTTATTTCAAAACAAAGTGCAAAGTTAATTTGTAAAAAATCTAAATCACTTGCTTTAAATTTGCAAATAAACGCATCTAATTTTGGGTATCATAATATTGAAAATTACAACAATATAGATTTTTTGATCTTGAATGAGAGAGAAATAAGACACGAATTTAGGGACAGAACATGCTCTCTTGAAATTTTAATGAAAAAGTTAGTTTTAAAAAAAAAAATTAAAGTTCTTTTAGTTACAAGAGGTAAATCTGGTAGTGTTTTATATAATCAAAAAAAGAATAAATTTATATATTGTGATGCTTATGCCGACAAAATTGTTGACAAAATTGGTTCAGGTGATGCAATGCTTGCATTAACGTCTGTATTTCTAAAATGTGGTTTTAGTGAACCATTGAGTATTTTAAGTGGGTCTCTAGCTGCAGCACAATCCGTAGAAACACTAGCAAATAAAAAAAATATTTCAAAAATTAATTTATTAAGATCATTAGAATATATTCTTAAATAAATCATGAATGATGAGGTTGTTCACACAGGTTTTTTCCAATGGCTCACTATTTATGGGCAATTGGATTTTCAAAAAAATAAGATAGAACTTAATGAGAAAATTAATTAAATTTTCTTTTTTACCCTTATCAGCAATCTTGGCTATAATTGTAGTTATGCTGAGACCTTTGGTAATTTTTAGATTTTGCTTGCTACCAGACACCAGAATTGGTCATTTTATTCAGGATGTAACTATTTATCTATCACAAAAAAAAAATTTGAAAAATTCTGAAATTGATTTTTTTTGTTTTTCACATAAATCCAATTTAGCAAATCAATTTATTTTGAAAAAGTGGAAAAAAAAACTGAATATAATGCCTGCTTATATCTTAATACCTCTCTTAAAAATTTTAAATTTCTTATATTATTTCATACCATTGGAAAATAAGCATAAGATCCCTCTAACATCATTTGATAATACAAATAGCGTTTTAAAAAATGAAAAGTTAATTAAATTGTCAAAAAAAGAAATTTCAAAAGGTAAGAGAACTTTATTAAAAATGGGAGTTCCATCAGGTAGAAAATTTGTAGTATTAATAATTAGAGATGAGAAATATTTAAAAAAAACTAACCCATTAAATGATTGGAGTTACCATAATTACAGAAATTTAGATTTAAATAAATTTTCAAAACTGGCAAATTATCTAATTTCAAAAAATTACTTTGTAATTAGAGTTGGAAAAATAGTAAAAAATAAATTCCCGATTAAAAATAAAATGTTCATAGACTATCCTTTTTCAAAATATAGATCTGATTTCATGGATTATTATTTAACTTCAAATGCATATTTTGCAGTTACAACCTTAACAGGTCTAGATTCTGTATCATATGTAAATAAAGTACCAATATTAGGCATACAGCATCCGTTATGTGATCTAGAGATAATTAATAGATGTAAATTAATTATACTCTCAAAATTGTATAGTAAAAAAACTAGAAAAATATTAAGCATTTCTCAAACAATTAATCTTTTAAAAAATAATAATAATGAGTACTCTAAAATTTTAAACAAAAAAAAATTTACTTTAATTAAAAATACCGATAAAGAAATATTAGATGCAGGTAAAGACATGTTAAATTATATCGAGAAGAAAATGATTTACAAAAAAAGTCAAAAAAAGTTTTGGTCTCAAATTTTATATTATATTAATGATAGAGAGAAAACCAATTTAAAATTATCAATAGTCAAAACGCAAATTTCCCAATCATTTTTTAAAAAAAATTCAAAAATTTTAGTTAATTAGATATGAAAAAAATCTTAATTACGGGCGGATCTGGGTATAAAGGAGTTGTATTAATAAAAAAACTTATAATGTTAAACTACAAAATTATAAATATAGATACTAATTACTTTGGAAACTATTTTATAAGACACAAGAATGTTAATAACATAAAATGTGACATTAGAGATATAAAGAAAATAAATTTTAAAGATATTTATGCTTGCATTCATCTTGCTGGAATAGCAAATGACCCAATGACCGATCTAAATCAATCACTTAGCTGGGAAATTACAGCATTAGGAACAAAATTATTAATGGATAAACTTGTAGAAAATAACGTGAAAAAAATTATTTTTGCATCTTCTGGCTCAGTTTATGGAACAAAAAAGAAAAATGAGATAGTTTCAGAGAAAATAGAGTTAAATCCAATGTCGACCTACAATAAAGTAAAAATGGTAACAGAGAATATTATCTTATCTTACGCTAAAGATATTAAAGTAGTAATAATTAGGCCAGCGACTGTTTGTGGTTTTTCACCAAGAATGAGACTAGATTTGACTGTGAACTTACTTACATTTCAGGCACTAAAAAATAAAAAAATAATTGTTTTTGGTGGAAACCAAACAAGACCAAATGTCCATATAGAAGATATTGTTAATACTTATATTTTTTTTCTTAAAAGAAATATTACTGGGATTTTTAATGTTGGTTTTGAAAATTATACAATTATCCAAATTGCTAAAATTATTACAAATTATGTTGATGCAGAAATTTTTGTTAAAAAAGACATGCATGACCCAAGAAGTTATTTTTTAGACTCAAGCAAATTATTAAAAACTGGATTTAAACCAAAAAAAGGCATAAAGGATGCAATCAAGGAGCTTAAACATTTCTATGATAATAAAATTCTTCAAGATAAAAAAAACTATCATTCAATTAAATGGCTAAAACAAAATATAAAAAAATTTTTGTGATAGGGTCTAATAGTTTCTCTGCTGGCTCCTTAATTTATTTTTTATTAAAGAAAAAGTATAAAGTTTATGCGTTTAGCAGATCAAAAATTAATAATAGAGAGTTTTTAAGATTTAACCCTGCAAATAGTAATTTCAATTTTAAAGTAATAGATTTGAATAAAAACTTAAAAAAATTAATTAAATTAATAAAAAAGGAAAAACCAAATTATATTATTAACTATGCATCTCAGAGTATGGTTGATCAAAGCTGGGAAAAACCTGCAGATTGGTTTTATACTAATTCTTATAGTTTAGTGAATTTTTATGATCAACTAAGTAAATTTAAATTTAAATTTAAATTAGTGCATATTTCAACCCCAGAAGTTTATGGCAGTTTAACTTCTTTTGTTAAAGAAACAAATAATTATAATCCAACTACTCCTTATGCGGTCTCTAGAGTCACAGCTGATCAATATCTCAACATAATCAACCAAAAATCAAATTTGAATTTTAATATAGTAAGAGCTAGCAATGTTTATGGAGAGTTCCAAAGAATATACAAAATAATTCCTAGAGTCATTTATTGTATTTTAAAAAATAAAAATATTGAATTACATGGAGGTGGATTATCGATGAGAAATTTTATTCATATTGATGATGTATCGATAGCAACACTTAAAGTACTTGAAAGAGGTAAGAGCCAGGAGACTTATCACATATCTGGAAATAAAATAATCTCAATTAGAGATTTAGTAAAAAAAATTTGTATTATGATGAATTATGATTATAAGAAATTAGTTTTAAATACCTCAGACAGAATTGGTAAAGATAAATATTATAAAATTTCCAATAGTAAATTAAAAAAAGAGTTAAGCTGGAAAGAAGAAATTTCATTAGAAGATGGTTTAAAAAAAACAATTTTGTGGATGAAAGATAATATCAATTTCTTTAAAAAAAAAGATGAAAATTATTTTCACAAAAGATAAATACAAACAATAAAAATTATGTTCTATATATCTTCTCAGGGTCACTCAGGTACTGGCTGGTTAGCAAAGTCGTTAAATAAACATCCAGAAATCGTTTGTTGGCACGGAACGAGATCAATACCCCCATATGATGCAGGTGACATAGGTCCAGACGGTATGCCTGTAAAAATTTTGTCACCAAATGAATTTATACATGGATTACGTGAATGTGAAAATAAAACTTTTGGAAATAAAATATTTGGATCAATTCATGGATATTATGGTGTTGAATGTAAAGATATCATTGAAAGAAGAGGAGGAAAATTTTTTGCAGTGTTTAGACATCCAATTTTAAAAATAAACTCAATTTTTTCGGCCTATTATGTTTCGTTAGCTTCTGGAAATAAAATAAATTCTGATGAAATAAAGCTAGATTATATTAGTTTATTTTCGAAACTCTCAAAAAATATTGACTATATCTACGAAAAAAAAAATAATATTAAAGAAAATAAAATTTTGTTAAAAAAAATATTAAAATATTTTCACCTATTAAGTATTACAAAATTTTTGATTAAAAAAATAAAAACTTTATTTAGATTTAGAGTTAAAATAACAAATGATGAAAATTATCTTTTTGATATAAATAATTTTTCTGACGAATTTTTATCTCAAAAAGCTATAGAAACTTTTGAACACTCATGCATTAGAACCTTTGAAACCGACCATGAAATAATTCAAAATTGTAAATACGACCAGTTTTTAAAAATGGAAGAATTTGTTAGCTCAAAAGAATATTTTAAAGAATGTTTTATTAAAATTACTGGTAAAAATTTAAGTAATGAAATTTTAGATGTAATTTTTGAGGATCAAAACCATATAAATACACATTCAAAGGTTAAAAATATCAACGAAATCTATAAATCATGGCCAAAAAGTTTTAAAAAAGTGTATAAAAAATATATATATGATCTAAAACTTGAGTCTAAGTACGAACAACTTGGATATAATTTATTATTAAATGAGTAAAATATTTATTATTGCGGAAATTGGAATTAATCATAATGGTGATATTGAATTAGCTAAAAAACTAATTGATATGGCCAAAAGAGCAGGATGTGATGCAGTAAAGTTTCAAAAAAGAGATATTAATGAGGTTTATACCAAAGAATTTTTATCAGGATTAAGAGAAAGTCCTTGGGGCAAAACTCAATTAGATCAGAAAAAAGGTTTAGAATTTAGTTTCGAAAATTATAGAGAAATAGATAGTTATTGTAAAAAAAAAGAAATTATATGGTTTGCATCCGCATGGGATATAAAAAGTTTAAAATTTTTAGATAGATTTAATTTAAAATATCAGAAAATCGCATCAGCCATGATTACAAATTTAGAGTTTCTACAAGAAGTTGCAAAAAGAAAAAAATATACTTTTATTTCAACTGGAATGTGTACTTTAGATGATATTGATAAAGCAATTAAAATATTTATAGATCATGATTGTGACTTCGAGTTAATGCATTCAGTGTCAACATATCCAGCTAATGAAAGTGATTTGAATTTAAATGTTATTAACACTTTAAAAAAAAAATATAAATGTAAGGTGGGGTATAGTGGTCACGAACCAAGCGTATCTCCATCTTTAATTGCGTGTGTTATAGGAGCAACTTCTTTAGAAAGGCATATAACTTTAGACAGAGCAAGTTATGGTAGTGATCAATCAGCTTCTTTGGAGGAAAGTGGATTATTGCAACTGGTCAGAACAATACGCAAATTAACCTTAGTTATGGGCGATGGTATTAAGACTTTTATAGATGAAGAAAAAAAAGTTGCAAAAAAGTTAAGATATTGGGAATAATAATTTGAAAGATAGATTTTCACTTTTAAAACAAAATGTTTTAATTACTGGAGGAGCGGGTTTTCTAGCAAAGTTTCATATCCAAGCATTAATTGAAAAAAAAGCTAATATTTTCATTATTGATAAAAATTATGAAGGTCTTATTAAACAAAAACAAAAGTTTTCTAAATATAAAAATATTTATATTTTTAACTGCGACATAACAAATAAAAAAGAACTTTTTAAAATCAATAAAAATATTTTAAATAGATTTAAAAAAATAGACGTTTTAATAAATAACGCATTTAATGATTATAAAATTGATAAAAAAATAAATTATGTAAAATCTAATAAAATAGATATTGGAATTAATAGTTGGCATAATGATTTAGAAGTTGGACTTACAGGTGCATTAAATTGTATAGAAATTTTCTCAAAATCTATGCTAAAATATAAAAAAGGTGTGATATTGAATATAGGTTCAGATTTATCAATTCTTTCTCCCAACCAAAATCTTTATAATCATTTGAAAATAAAAAAACCAATAAGTTACTCAGTAACTAAACATGGTTTGTTAGGTATAACTAAATATTTTGCAACATTGTGGGCAAAAAAGGGAATAAGGATTAACACCTTATCACCAGGAGCTATTGAATTAAATCAAGATAAAAAATTTAAGGAAAAAATTAATGAATTAATACCAATGGGAAGAATGTGCAAAGCTTATGAAATTTTAGAAATTGTCCAATTTTTATGTTCTGATGCAAGTAGCTATATGACAGGACAAAATATTGTTTTAGATGGTGGTAGATCTGTTTGGTAGAATTTCAAAAGTCTTACGATTCATAAATTCTAGAACGCTTAAATTAAAAGTTTTTACTTATCCAGATTTAATACGCATAAAAATTCAAGTTTTATTATTTTTTATATATCCTACTTTATCAAATATATTAAGTTTAAAACAAAATAAATTACCCTCTCATAAAGAAAAATTTAATAAAACAGATAATGTTTTGGATAACATAGTAATATTTGATAATGATTTAAAGTTTGATGAGGTAAATATTTTTTTAAGAGGGCACGGTAAAAATTTTTCAAAGTTTAATAACAAAAAAAACTGTATGTTAGTTAATTACTCATTTCTAGATGATGATAAATTATCAGAAAGTGAAAATTATTTTTCAAAAAGAACTTTATATCAAACACCCAAGGGTTTTTTAAATGTTGGGAGCGGATCTGAGATTGAAGAATGTATGAAAAAAAATATTTCATTTATTCTTCTTCAAAGGTATCAACTTTTTGACAATAAGCCTCATTTAATTAATCCCAAGGAAGTAAAAGAAAATAATATTTATGAAAATTACGTAAAAAAAAACAAAAATTGTAAGATAATAAAGTTTTATTTTAATACACCTTGTAAAACAATTAGATCAGGTTCAGGAATTCATGCTGCTATGGTATTTTCAAAAATTTCTAAAAAGGTAAACATTTATGGTTGGAATTTCTATTTGAATGAAATTTCAAAAAATCTCTCAATATTTAAATTGTTTAATTTATTATCCAATAAAAGTTTTGTTCAAAGCAGAAAAAATCATTTTGAGTATACTGTTTGTCATTTAGCGATTGTTAATAGACTTTTAGAACTTAAACATGTAAATATAAATGGGTATATAAAAGATTTATGTATTTTCTATCCCAATATTGTTAAAAAAGCTTTAAAGTTATTTTATAAATAATGCCAAAAATTGTTATGTATCATTATATCATAAAAAAAATAATGATATCTTTGGACTAACAGAATAAATAACAATGAGTTCAATAGATTAATTAAAAATTTGTTTAGCAATAATAATAAAAAGTTAACTAGTGAATCACATAATTTGAGTAACTACTTTCTTAAACTTGACAAAAGTAATAAAAGTTTCGTTAAACTTTTAAAAAATTATAAGATTTATCAAAAATAATTTGAAAAAAATAATAACTATTATTGATTATGGAATGGGCAATATTGAAAGCCTTAAAAATGCAATTTTAAAAATTGGCTTTGAGCCAAAGTTTTATTCTGAAGATAATTCAATTAAATCTAATATAATTATTTTACCTGGAGTTGGAGCATTCAATCACGCCTCCTATCTTTTATCTAAAAAAAAAATAGATGAAAAAATAATTGAATTTTCAAAAAACAGAAAAAATCTAACTATAGGAATATGTTTGGGTATGCAGTTGTTATTAGAAACAGGCACTGAAAATGGAAAAAATCAAGGATTAGGTTTAATTAAAGGAAATGTTGATATTTTGTCAGAAACTTCTGAGACCAGATTACCTAATGTAGGATGGTATGATACTGAAATTTACAAAAAAGGAAAATTTGAATTTTTGTCGAAATTTAATAAGAATAAATTTTATTACATTCATGCTTACAAGGCAAATCCACAGAATAATGAAAATATAATTGGAAGTTCATTTTTCAATAACAAAAAATTCTGCTCGATTACTTCAAATAATTTAAATGTTATTGGTACGCAATTTCATCCTGAAAAAAGTAGTCAAATCGGACTTGAATTTTTAGAAATATTAATTAAAAATTTTGAGAATTAATTAATGAATAAAAAAAACTTTTCACTTTATGGTCTACCTGAAAAAATTGAATTTTGTGAAAAATGTGTCATTAGCAACCAAAGACCTAGTAGTGTTGTTGAATTCAAAAATCAAGATGATCAAAAGGAAGGAATAGAATTTGACCCAAATGATTTAGTTTGTGAACCATGTAAATATAATGAAAAAAAAAATGAAATTGATTGGAAAGAAAGAGAAAAACAATTAATTGATTTACTTAAAAAACATAAAAAAAAATCAGGTTATGACTGTATCGTGCCTGGAAGTGGAGGTAAGGATAGCGCATTTACAGCTCATATATTAAAATATAAATATGGGATGAACCCACTGACAGTCACATGGGCCCCTCATTTATATACTGATATTGGGTGGCACAATTTTACAAATTGGATGCACGTTGGCGGCTTAGATAATATTTTATTTACTCCAAATGGAAAATTACATAGAGTTCTTACTTCATTAGCTTTTAAAAATCTTTTACATCCATTTCAGCCTTTTATAATTGGCCAAAAAATAATAGGACCTTTGTTTGCATCAAAGTTTAATATCCCCCTAATATTTTATGGTGAAAATCAAGCTGAATACGGAAATAAAACAAAAGAGAATTTGAGTCCAAAAATGAATGAAAAATTTTTTTCAAAAAAAAATAATGAAGAAATAGTTTTGGGAGGTGTTCCAATATCACAAATTATAAAAAAATATGATTTTAAAATTAATGATTTTGAGCCGTATATGCCGCCAGATATTAATGATCTTAAAAAAAAAAATATTGAACAAAGATATCTAGGATATTATTTAAAATGGGATCCTCAAGAATGCTTTTATTATGCTGCTAAACATACTGGCTTTAGACCAAATACAGAAAGAACTGAGGGGTCATATTCAAAATATTCGAGTATTGATGATAAAATTGATACTTTTCATTATTATTTAACTTTTATTAAATTTGGAATAGGGAGAGCAACTTATGATGCTTGTCAAGAAATTAGAAATGATAAAATTACTCGAGAAGAGGGTGTTAATCTAGTTAAGAAATATGATGCAGAATTTCCAAAAAAATATTTTAAAGAATTTTTAGAATATATAGATATTTCAGAAGAAAAGTTTTTTGAAACAATAGATAAATTTAGATCACCACATTTATGGACAAAAGAGAAAGGTGAATGGATTATAAATAGACAAATTTTTAACAATTAGAATTTAGTATAAAAAAATGAGAATAATTTCCAGATTAGATATAAAAAATAATTTTGTTATAAAGGGTATAAACCTAGAAGGTTTAAGAAAAATAGGAGAACCGAAAACTATTATTGAAAAATATTATAAAGAAAAAATTGATGAGTTATTAATAATTGACTCTGTTGCAAGTTTATATGGACGTAACAATTTATTTGATTTTATTAAAAAAATTACTAAAGAAATATTTGTGCCCATCACTCTAGGAGGAGGAATAAGATCACTTTCAGACATTGAGAAAGCTTTAAATTCAGGTGCAGATAAAGTTTCTATAAATTCACAAGCTTTATCAGAACCAAAATTTTTACAGGAAGCAACAAAGAATTTTGGGGAGTCAACAATAGTTGTTAATATTGAAGCAAAAGAAATTTCTCCTAATAACTGGGAACCATATAAATTTTGTGGAAGAGAAAGAACAAATATTAACCTAAATGATTGGTTAAAAAAGATTCACGATTTTGGTTGTGGTGAAATATTGCTTACCTCGATTGATAAAGAAGGTACAGAAAGTGGTTTTGATTTAAGATTATTAGATTCGATATATAATATAATTTCTAAACCACTCATAATGTCAGGAGGATGCGGAAAACTAGAGGATATTAGTTATATATTTGAAAATTTCAAATATACATCAGTAGCACTTGCTTCAGTTTTACATTATCAAAAATTGAATATAAAAAAAATAAAAGATTCGATTAAAAATAATGAAAAAAATTAAAATAGTTGCAATAGTTCCTGCTAGAGGAGGTTCCAAGGGTTTGAAAAATAAAAATATCCTTCCTTTAAAAGGGAAACCATTAATAGCACATTCTATAATTGCAGCAAAAAAATGTGGATTTGATAAAATTATAGTTTCAACAGACTCAAAAAAAATTCAAAAAATTGCAATTAAAAATGGTGCGGAGGCTCCATTTTTGAGGCCAAAAAAATATTCAGGTGACAGCTCATTAGATAATGATTATTTCAAACATTGTTACAATTGGTATTTAAAGAAAAAAAAATTTCAAATAGACATATTTGTTAATTTAAGACCAACTACACCATTGAGAGATTATAAGGTAATTTGGTATGCATTACAAAAATTCAAAAGGAAAAAACTTAATTTCTTACGATCAGCCCACATTGCTTCAGAGTCTCCACTAAAATGGTTTAAAAGGAAAACAAATGGTTTTTTTAAACCAATAACCTTAGATTCAAATCTAAATATGACAAATTTTAAGAGACAAGACTTTGAGCCAATTTATATACCCAATGGATATGTAGACATACTTTCCACAAAGTTTATTAACAAAAAAAATATTTATGGTAATAAAATGTATGTTTTTGTAACAAAAAAAGTTTTTGAGATTGATACTTTAGAGGATTATACATTTTTAAAAAAAATTAGTTGATATGTTTTCTATAGATAAAATTAAAGTAGGAGAAAACTATCCTCCAGTTGTAATAGCAGAAATAGGTATAAATCATAATGGTAACTTAGATCTTGCTATAGAATTAGCTGACTCTGCAATTAAATCGGGTATAGAAATTATTAAACATCAAACTCATATAATTGAAGATGAAATGTCTTTGGAGGCAAAAAAAGTAATCCCTGGTAATTCAAAACAATCAATTTTTGATATTATAAAAAAAAATTCTTTAACTGAAAAACAAGAAATAAAATTTGCAAAATATATAAAAAATAAAAAAAAAATATTTATCAGTACACCCTTCTCTAGAGCAGCTGCAGATAGATTAGTCAAAATAGGAGTACCTGCTTTTAAAATAGGTTCTGGAGAATGTAGTAATCACCATTTCATCAAATATTTATGTAAATTTAAAAAACCAATAATAATGAGTACCGGCATGAATAGTATAAAAAGTATTAAAAAATCTGTTCAAATAATTTTAAAAAATAAGATACCATTGGCACTTCTTCACTGTACTAATATATATCCTACCCCACCTCGATTAGTTAGACTCAATTGTATAGACGAACTGCAAAAGGCTTTTCCAAAATGTATTATTGGAATTTCAGATCACACTGAAAATATTTATACAAGCCTTGGTGCAGTAGCCAGAGGAGCAAGAATTATAGAAAAACATTACGTAGATTCGAAAAAAAAAAGATTTGGACCAGACGTATCTTCATCGATGGATAGTGAAGATTTAAAAAAATTAATTCAAGGTTCAAAAGAAATATTTGAAGCAAGAGGAGGAAATAAATTTCCAATCAAAGAAGAAAAAAAAACAATAGCTTTTGCTTTACCATCAGTTGTAGCTTTAAAAAATATTCTAAAAGGTCAAAAATTAAATAAAAATAATATTTTTCTTAAGAGACCTGGAGGTGGTGATTATGGAATTAATGATTTAACAAAATTATTTGGAAAGACTGTAAAAAAAACAATTAAAGCAAATACCCAAATTAAAAAACGAAGTTTGAAATGAAAAAAATTATTTTCGTTACAGGTACAAGGGCAGATTATGGTAAAACTAAATCACTTGTTATATCACTTCAAAAAAATAAGAAATTTAAAATTTTTGTCTTTGTAACAGGTATGCATAACTTAAAAAAGTTTGGGTCAACATGGGATGCCTTAAAAAAAGATAAAATAAAAAATATGTATAAATTTAAAAACCAAAAAATTGCTGATAGAATGGATATAATATTATCTAAAACAATCGTAGGATTTAGTAATTATGCAAATAAAATCAATCCAGATCTAATAATAATCCATGGAGATAGAGTTGAAACCCTTGCATGTGCTACAGTTGGATCTTTGAATAATTTTCGAACAGCACACATTGAGGGTGGGGAAGTTTCAGGAACTGTAGACGAAATTTTAAGACACTCAATTTCAAAATTGTGCCATATACATTTTGTCTCAAACTCTAAAGCGAAAACTAGATTGATACAAATGGGTGAGCTTAAAGAAAATATCTATATTATTGGCTCCCCTGATGTAGATATACTTTTATCAAAAACATTACCAAGTTTACAAAGTGTAAAAAAAAAATATCAAATTCGTTACGATAAATATGCAATATCTATTTTTCACCCTGTCACAACCGAATTAAATAAAATTAGTGAAAATTGTAAAGTTTTCCTAAATTCAATTAAGGAAAGTGAAATGAATTATATTTTAATATATCCAAATAATGATGCAGGTAGTGATATAATTTTTAAAGAATACAAAAAATTAAAAAATAAAAATATTAAGATTTTGCCATCAATGAGATTTGAATATTATCTTACCTTATTAAAAAATTGTTATTTTATAATTGGAAATACTAGCTCAGGAATAATTGAGGCCCCATATTATGGTGTTCCTACTATCAATTTAGGGATGAGACAAAACAAAAGGGCTTATCTAGAGTCCATTATTAATTGTAATTTTTCTAAAAAAACTATTGCAAAAAAAATTTTTAAATTTTCAAAAAGAAAAATTAGATTTAAAAAAAGTAAACATTTTGGAAAAGGTAATAGTTTCAAAAATTTTATTAATATATTATCTAAAAAAAAAATTTGGGAAACTAATATTCAAAAATATTTTAAAGATTTAAAAATAAATTAAAATCTTAATTTAAAGTTAGAAAATGAAAAAAAAAATAGGTATTATGCAGGGCAGATTATTAAGGCGGGAGATTAAAAGCCGGATGCAATCATTTCCAATTAAGCAATGGAAAAAAGAGTTTAAATACTTAAATAAACTAAAATTAAATATTATGGAATGGACTATTGATTATAATAAATTTGATAAAAATCCAATTAATACAAAAAATGGCCAGAGAGAAATTTTAAGACTAAAAGAAAAATATCAAATTAAAATTCCTAGTGTCACAGCTGATTTTTTTATGCAAAAACCTTTTTTTAAAAAAAAATATAAAAAATTTGAAAGTAAAATAATTAAATTAATTTCAGTACTAATTTTAAATGCCTCTTATTTAAAAATAAAATATATAATTTTACCATTAGTAGATAGATCTTCAATAAAGAATAGAAGTGAAGAGGTGAAACTTATAAATTCTCTAAATAGATTTGTCCCATTGTTAAAACAAAAAAATATGAATATTTTATTTGAGAGTGATTTTAAACCAAAGAAGCTTTTAGAATTTATAAAATTTTTTAATAAGTCTAATTTTGGAATAAATTACGATACTGGAAATAGTACTAATTTAAATTATATTTTTGAGAATGAAATGATTTATTTTAATTATATAAAAAATGTCCATCTTAAAGACAGAAAAGTTAATGGACAATCTAAGAGATTTGGTAAAGGTGATACTAATTTTTACAAAATATTAAATTTTTTTAAAAAAAAAAAATATAGTGGTAATTTAATTTTACAATCTTATTTACCAATATATAAAGATCCGAGAAAAGAAATAAAACATAATTTAAAATATTTAAATCAAATAATTTAAAAATATTAATATATGATTAAAACAAAAAATAGAATTATCAGAACTGCTATTCCAAATAAAAAAAGTATTAAAATTTTTAATAAATTAAAAAAAATTGAACCTAGAGGAATGCATGGACAATTTCCAATAGTATGGAAAAAAGCCAAAGATTTTTCAGTTTACGATCATCTTGGGAATAAGTTTATTGATTTTTCTAGCACAATGTTAGTAACAAACATTGGTCATTCAAATACAAGAGTCATAACAGATATTAAAAAATTGTTAAAAAAACCTTTAATGCATACTTATAATTATGCATCAGAAGAAAGGTTGCAGTACTTAAATAATTTAAAAAGCTTTACGCCTTCTTATTTGACAAAATTTTTTTTACTTTCTAGTGGATCTGAAGCAACTGAGGCAGCATTAAAATTGATTAGATATAACGGCAAGTTTAATAAAAATGGAAAAAATATTGTTTTATCATTTGATGGAAATTGGCATGGTAGAACACTCGGATCTGAAATGATGGGTGGGAAAGAGAATTTAAAAAAATGGATTACTTCTAGAGATAAAAATATTATTCAACTTCCATTTCCATATCCATGGTATCAGGGCTCATCCAAAAAAGGATTCTTTATTAAAACAGTTAATAAATTGCTCAAATCAAAAAACTTAAATCCTAAAAAAGATATTTCTGGCGTAATGCTTGAATCATTTCAAGGTTGGGGAACAATTTTTTATCCAAAGCAATTTATAGCGGAATTAAATCAGTTTTGTAAAAAAAATGATATCCTAATTGCGTTTGACGAAATTCAAGCTGGTTTTGGTAGGACCGGAAAATTATTTGGTTATATGCATTATGATATAAAACCAGATATTGTTTGTTGTGGAAAAGGTGCAGGATCTGGATATCCTTTATCATTAGTCTTAGGTCATAAAAAGATTATGGATTTACCGAAAGAAGGAGAAATGTCTTCAACACACTCAGCAAATCCTTTAGCATGTGCAATTGGTAATGCAACTATTAATGAGATAAGAAAAAAAAAATTAATAAATAACGCAAGTAAAAAGGGTGAATTACTTCACTATGAATTAAATAAGCTTAAAGACAAATATCCAGATATAATAAGATACATATTTGGCAAAGGATTAGTTGCATCAATAATTTTTTACAAACATTTAATTTCAAAAGTAAATAAAATTGGAGATGAGTGTTTTACAAATGGTCTAATCGTAGTGAAAACAGGAAGAGAGTCAATTAAAATTGGACCTCCTTTAACGATATCAGTATCAGCTATAAAAGAGGGAATAGCTGTTATTGAAAAGTCAATTTCAAATAACTTCCATTGATGAAAGGGATCAACTATAGATCTTATAGACATGTTGAAAAACTAATTAATTTTAATGATACCAGCTTAAGAAATTATTGTGAAGATAAACTTAAATCCTGTGATGAAATAATCAAATTTATAAAAAAAAAAATTACAAAAAAAAATAAGAATTGGGATGGGAAAATCTGTGAAATTGGATCAGGTAATGGCAAACTATTATACAGATTAGAATTAGATAGATTATTGAGTAAAGGAATTGGTTTTGAAATAAGTAGATCAAGATATCAATTTTCTAAAGAATTTTCAAAATTGATCGACTCAAAAAAAATAAAAATATTTAATAAAGATTTTTTAAAATCTAAATTAAAAAAAAATACCTTTGATCTCATTATAGGTGTAGATATAATCTTTAATTTGATATCTGCGAATTCGAATTCACAACAATTACAATTTCTAAATTTATGTAGAAAATATTTAAAAAAAAATGGAGTTCTCCTTTTAGAGGTTATGTCATATAAAAATGAGATCAAATTACTAAAAAAAAAAAATTCTTTTACTAGAACATTTTATTTTAGGAAATCTGACCCATATAAAAATGTTAAGGCAAAATATAGATTAATAGACCAAAATATTTATATTAAAAAAATTTTTTCACATAGAAATGGATCTAATTCATTCTTTTCAAATCTAGTAAAGCCTATTGATTATAATTTTTGGTCAAAACTTCAAGAGTGGAATATAGAAATTTCTAAAGAATGGAGTAGTATTATAAAATCAAAAGAGAATGAATATATGGTAATTTTAAGAAAGAAATAGGACATTTGTGAATAATCAAAAATATTTTAGAAAAATAGATGTAATTTACTCAGGAAAAATAAGGGCTGGAGCATACCCAAAGATTACTACAAGGAGCTACAAAGTAATAAAGTGTAGAAAAAGTGGTCTAGTAAAACTAAATAAATTTCCAAAATTATCTTATGAAAGTAAACAATACCGTAATTTATATAATAATGGTCTTAAGGTTAAAACCTTTAAGAAATTTAGTAACGTTGATCAAAATCCAAGATTTTTTGGTTTAAAAAGAAGTTTATTTAGAGGAAAAACCGTTCTTGATTATGGATGTGGATATGGATTTTTTCTGGATAATATTAAAAATATTTCAAAAAATACTTTAGCAATAGAACCTCAAAAAGATCTACAAAAATATTTAGAGTCGAAAGGTCATAAAAATATATTTAAAAAAGATTTTAAAAATTATGAAGGAAAAATTGATATCTTTACCTCATTTGGAGTAATAGAACATACAAAAAACCCTGAAAAATATCTTCAATTAGCATACAAACTCTTAAAAAAAAGGGGAACTTTGTATTTATGTACAGACAATTTGAATGATATTTTAATGCATTTGAACCTAGAGGAATTTAAGCAATTTTATTTTAGGACAGCTCATTTTTGGTATTTTAATAAAAGTAACCTTGAAAGTTTATTAAAAAATAATGGATTTAATAAAGTGCATTTAAACTTTCTGCATAATCACGGATACAATAACTTTATTCATTGGTTAGAAAATAAAAAACCGTTAAATGATAATAAATTCAATAAAACCAAATTAGATATAAGATGGCAAAAAATTCTCTCAAAAACTGGAAGATCAGAATTATTATTTGCAACTTGTAAAAAATAATTATGAAAAAAAAATGGGAATATGTTTTAAATACAAAACAGGTTTATTCATTAGCGCTGTTATTTCTTGCAATACTTTTTATCTCATGTTTAGAGATTTTAGGGTTGGCATCTATAACTGCTTTTGTCTCTATTTTAATAAATAATGACAATAATTTTTTACTCTCATATTTAAATTTAGAAGAATATTTTTATTCGCTTACAACAGAAAAAAGAGTTTTATATGGAGCATTTTTTTTATTTTTTTTATTTCTATTTAAGAGCTTAATTCAAGTATTATATAATTTATTTGAAGTAGTAATTACAAGAGATATTACTTTAAATAATTCGTATAATTATTTTAATTCAACACTCTATAGTCCTTACAAAAAGCATATAGAGAGAAATTCTTCATTTTTAATCAGAAAAATACAAATTGATATAGCGGCTGTAACAGCATATTTTTATAATATAATTACTATTTTGAAAGAAAGTGTTATTTTATTAGCTATTTTTACCCTACTTTTTCTGAATGACCCTTTGATATCTACAAGTACTTTTATTTTGCTAGGTTTATTCTCTTTTATTTTCTATTTATTGATTAAAAAAAAACTGACATTTTTAACAAAAAAAACACAACTTAATAAAGCCAGAATGATAGAAATAATTACGCATTCAGTATCTTCTTTTAAAGAAAATTTAATTTTAAGAATTAGAAGAAACATATCTGAAAATTATTTTAAAGAGTTAAAAAGTATTGAAGATTATAATCTTTTTTCAAATTTCATTTTAAAGATTCCAAGAATTTTTTTAGAATTTCTTGCAATTAGTGGAATTCTATTTGTTACATTCTTATTTATATATTTTGAAAAATCGACATTAGAAATAATTCCATTACTTACTTTGTTAGTAACCTCTTTATTGAGAATGATACCATCTTTCAACGGCATCACATCTTCGGTCGGTAACCTGAGAATTAATAGAGTAAAATTTAAAGAAATTACAGATGATTTTAGTAATCAAGAAAAATATTTAGAAAATTTTATATCTGAAAATAAAAATGATTCGGAGTTAATTGATTTTAAAAATGATATTCAACTAAAAAATATTTCATTTAAATATGAAAATACAGATAGAAAAATTATTGATAAGATATCTTTTCAAATAAAAAAAGGACAATCAATTGGTATAATAGGGCAAACTGGATCAGGGAAAAGTACCCTAGTAGATTTAATTTTAGGTGTATTAGAACCAAATGAGGGAGAAATTTTAATTGATGGATCTAATTTAAATTACAAAAACTTATCAAGTTGGCACAGAAATATTGGCTACATACCTCAAGATTTATTTTTAATAAATGACACAATTAAGAAAAATATTGCCCTAGGTATATCTGATGAAAAAATTGATGTTGAAAAGTTGGACCGAGCTGTCAAAATATCTAATTTAGGAAATTTTATTTCAAAACTTGAAAAGAAATTGGACACCAAGGTTGGTGAAAGAGGTATAAAAATTTCTGGTGGTGAGAAACAAAGAGTTTCAATTGCAAGAGCATTTTATAATAAGCCAAATATTATTGTAATGGATGAGGCAACGAGTTCGCTAGATAACAACACAGAAAAAGAATTCATGAAATCAATAGAAACGATAAAAAATAATTCAACCCTAATTATTATTGCACATAGATTAACAACTGTAAAAAATTGTGACATAATATATTTAGTTGCAGATGGAAAAATAAAAGATTATGGGAATTACAATGAAATCATAATCAGGAACAAGTTATAATGACTAAGGATCATATTATAATTGGCTTTGGAAGGTGGGGTAAAATCATATTTGAAAATATCAAAAACAAAAAATTTTTTGATAAAATTTATATAAAAACAAGAAATCAGCAATTTTTGTATCATACCGCTACAAAAACATTTACTAGATTAACAAAAAATATTCTTAATAGAAATTTTTTTTCAGGTCATATTTGTACACCAGCTGAAAAGCATTTCTTTTATGCAAAAAAAATAAATGCAAAAAAATTTATTATTGAAAAACCTACTTTTTATAATAATTCTGAATATAATAATTTTCAAAAAAAAAAAATAAACTTTATTACTAATTATTCAGATTTATTTTCACCAAATTTTTACAAAATTACCAAACTAATAACAAATAAAAAAAAACTTAAAACTATACTAAATTATAGAAATCAAACTTTAAAATATAAAAAAAATTATGATTGTTTAAATGATTGGCTAGATCACCCGTTATCAATCATGTTATTTTGCTACAGTAATTTAAAAGAATTTAAAGTAATTAGCTTTAAAAGAGAAAAAGTTAAAAATTTTATATGTGAAAGTGTAAAGATCAAATTTTATATTAATAATTCTGAAATTT
>CACLZS010000002.1 GCA_902611465.1 uncultured Pelagibacteraceae bacterium
GCGGCAAGTAAAAATATTCATCACACCATTTTTTATATTTTTTGTAAAAATTTTTATTATGTTTATTACAAGATTTCTTTAATTCATTATGAAACCATTTTTCTAAACTTTTATCTTTCAGGCAAGGAGTAACATCCATTCCTCCACCAAACCATCCATGAGAAGTATAAATATATCTAGTGTTAAAATGCATAGCAGGAACATGAGGATTTTTCATATGCATTACTACTGATATACCTGCTGCCCAAAAGTTTGGATTTTTATCTCCCCCAGGAATTCTATTTCTAAATTGTTTCGAAAATTTTCCGTAAACTTCAGAAAAATTTACTCCAACTTTTTCAAATATTTTCCCATTTTCTAATATTCTAAATTGGCCACCACCTTCATTTGAGTTTTTACCTCTTTCCCAATTTTTAATTTTGAAGATATTTTTTTTTGCTTCTAATTCCTCAATTTCTTGACATATTACTTCTTGCAAAGTCTTAAACCAATTTCGAGCTAGTTTTTTTTTAATCGTTTGATCCATAGATATTTGATTGTCTTATATTTTCTGACAATACTATTGCAACTGAAGATGCGAGGTTCAAGGATCTTTTTTTTTCAATCATTGGTATTTTTATCCTATTCTCTAGCCTTTTATGAACCTTATCTGGAACACCAGCACTTTCTCTTCCAAATAGTAATGTGTCATTGTATCTAAATTTAAATTCAGTATAAATTTTACTGGCCTTAGTGGTCATCAAAACTACTCTATCATTCTTTTTTGCTTCAAAAAATTCATCTGAACTTTTGTAAATCCTCATCAATTTTTCATCCAGGTAGTCCATCACAACTCTTTTAAAACGTTTGTCATTCAGTAAAAATCCACAAGGCTCTATAATCTCAAGAACAGCCCCAAGGCAAGAACAAGTTCGAGCTATCGCAGCCGTATTTTGTGGTATATCAGGCTCGTAAAGTGCTATTTTAGGCATCGATTTAGTTTTTTTGTGTGTCATTGTTACCATGGAAAAATAACGTTTTTCTTCATATATGAAATCATATATTAAGAAAAAATTAAAATAATAATAAATGTCCGATTCAGAAAAAAAGAAGCCAAATAGACGAGATTTTATAGTAACCGCAACAACGGCAGCAGGTGCAGTAGGGGTCGGAGCGGTTGTTTGGCCATTAGTTGATCAAATGAACCCAGATGCTTCAGTTAAAGCCCTAGCAAGTACAGAAGTTGATATAAGCGCAGTAGAACCTGGTCAATCAATAACCGTTTTGTGGAGAGGTAAACCAGTTTTTATAAAAAGAAGAACTCAAGATGAAATTGATAGTGCAAGAGCTGTAGATTTAAGTGAATTGAAACATCCAGAAAAAGATGAGGACAGAGCAAAAAACCCTGAGTGGCTTGTAATGTTAGGAGTATGCACTCACCTTGGATGTGTACCTTTAAATGATAAAGGAGATTATGGGGCATGGTTTTGTCCATGTCATGGTTCACACTACGATACATCAGGAAGAATTAGAAAAGGACCAGCGCCTACTAATATGGAAATACCAAAATATGAATTTGTTAATAGTAACACTATAAAAATTGGATAGAAAAACTTTATGAGCGATCACGAATACACACCTAAATCAAAAGTTGGAAAATGGTTTAATGATAGACTTCCATTATTAACACTTGCAAACCACTTAACAGATTATCCTACTCCTAAAAACTTAAATTACTGGTGGACATTCGGAGGAATTCTTACTTTTTGCTTAATCACTCAAATAATCACCGGAATTGTTTTAGGCATGCATTATGTTGCTCATGCTGATTTAGCGTTTCAGAGTGTCGAACACATAATGAGAGATGTAAATTATGGTTGGTTAATAAGATACGTACATGCAAACGGTGCATCAATGTTTTTCTTAGCTGTTTATATTCATATCTTTAGGTCTTTGTATTACGGCTCATATAAATCACCAAGAGAAGTTATTTGGATTATAGGTATGTTGATTTATTTTTTAATGATGGCAACCGCATTTATGGGGTACGTTCTTCCTTGGGGACAGATGAGCTTTTGGGGTGCAACAGTAATTACAAATTTATTTAGTGCCATTCCTTTAGTAGGTGAGAGTATCACAAATTGGCTTTGGGGAGGCTACTCAGTTGACAATCCTACATTAACAAGATTTTTTAGTTTACACTATTTGTTTCCTTTTCTAATCTTAGGATTAGTTGTTCTTCATATTTGGGCACTACATGTTCCTGGAAACAACAACCCTATTGGAATAGATATAAAAAAACCATCTAAAGACACAGTTCCTTTTCATCCGTATATAGTAATCAAAGATGCATTTGCACTTTTGATATTTTTATTAATTTTTGCATTCTTTGTTTTCTTTTCACCAAATATTTTAGGACACGCAGATAATTACATAGAAGCAAACCCACTAGTCACACCTGCTCACATTGTGCCTGAATGGTACTTATTACCATTCTATGCAATCCTAAGATCAGTCCCTGATAAACTCCTTGGGGTAATAGCAATGTTTGCTGCAATATTTGTATTGGTGATTTTACCTTGGTTAGATACTTCAAAAGTTAGATCAACAGTTTTTAGACCTATATATAAACAGTTCTACTGGTTTTTAGTTGCCGATGTATTAATACTTGGTTATGTAGGAGCAATGCCAGCAGAGGGCCTATACTTATTAATAGCAAGAGTGGCAACAGCTTATTATTTTGCACATTTTTTAATAATCTTACCTTTCTTAGGATTGAAGGAAAAAACCACTCCACTACCTCTAAGTATAACCGAGCCTGTATTGGGTGGATCTGCTGATATGGCGATGGCTAGAAATAATTCAGATTTTAAAGAGAAACTGTGAAAATCTTTTTAAAATTAACTTTCTTATTTGTTATAATTTCATCATTAATTTCATCAAGAGCAATTGCTGCCGGTGAACAACAAGAATTATTAAAAGTTGATTGGTCTTTTAAAAGCTTCTTTGGTAAATTCGATAGAGCCTCTTTACAAAGAGGTTATCAAGTTTATACAGAAGTCTGCGCTTCATGCCATTCACTTAAACATTTGAGTTATAGAAACCTTGCTGAAAAAGGTGGACCAGAGTTTACAGAGCTTGAGGCTAAAGCGATTGCCTCAAATTTTGAAGTAACAGACGGACCAAACAGTGATGGGGAAATGTTTGAAAGGCCAGCTAAGTTGTCTGATAAATTTGTAATGCCTTATGCAAATGTTCAGGAAGCTATTGCTGCTAATGGCGGGGCTTATCCTCCAGACATGTCAGTACTTGTTAAAGCTAGAAGTGGTGGAGCAAATTATATTTATTCTGTTTTAATGGGTTATGATGAGCCACCAGCTGGTATGGAACTCGATGACGGTGTTTATTACAACAAATATATGTATGGAAACAAAATTAAAATGTCCTCTCCTCTAGATGATGATATTGTAGAGTATTCAGATGGAACAAAGGCAACAGTAGATCAAATGGCTAAAGATGTTACAACCTTTTTACAGTGGACCGCAGAACCTCACTTAGAAACAAGACACAAACTAGGTTTCAGGGTTATTATATATTTATCAGTTTTAACAGTTTTAGTTTATTTCAGTATGAAAAAAATATGGTCACGTATTGAAACGAAAGTTTAAAATATCACCATCCTTAACAATATATTCTTTACCTTCCAATCTCATTTTTCCAGCCTCTTTAGATTTTAACCATCCCTGATTATTCAAAAAATCTTCGTAAGAAATTGTTTCAGCTCTTATAAATCCTTTTTCAAAGTCAGAGTGAATTTCTCCCGCAGCATTTGGAGCAGTTGATTCCTTTGTAATTGTCCAAGCTCTAGTCTCCTCTGGTCCAGATGTAAAAAAAGTTTGCAAGGATAAGAGTTCATATCCTTTCTTTATTAATAAATTAAGTCCTGTCTCTGGCATATTTATCATTTTCATATAATTTTTTTTTTCATTTTCATCCTCTAACTGGTTTATTTGATTTTCTATATCTGCAGAAATTACCAATGTATTTTTTTCATTAAATTTTTTTATAAAGTCTTGAGTATATTTGTTACCTGACTTAATACTCTCCTCGTCTACATTGCACACATATAGTTTTGGTTTGGTACTAAGAAGTCCACTATTTTTTATAAGTTTTTCGTCAAATTCATTTGTGATTAATGTTAAATCACTATCCTCGTTGATTATCTTTTGAGCTGTCTCTAATAATTTAAGTTCTTCATTGTCAACATTTTTTTTATTTTTTTTGTCGAGTCTCTTTTGAATTGACTCTAAATCAGCTAACTTCATTTCAGTTTCTATAATTTCTAAATCTCTCACAGGATCAACGGTAGGGTTAACATTTTGAATATCATCCGAGTCAAAGCATCTAATCATATGAATAATCGCATCAACTTCTCTTATGTGAGATAAGAATTTATTGCCTAATCCTTCGCCTTTAGAGGCTCCTTTAACAAGACCTGCGATATCAACAAATGAGATTGTAGTATTAATTTTTTTTTTTGAAATTGAAATTTCAGCTAGTTTATCTAGTCTTTCATCCGGGACTGCTACAATACCAATATTTGGATCAATTGTGCAAAAGGGAAAATTTTCTGCTTGTGCTTTATTAGAGTTTGTTAAAGCGTTGAATAAAGTAGACTTACCAACATTTGGCAATCCAACGATTCCACATTTAAAACCCATTTAATTGTTGTTAACAGTACTAGAGAATAAGTCTAATTTTTTATCAATTAATATAGTTAAAGACTCAATTATATTACTTGTTATCGAATCCAAATGAACTTGTTCATCTTCGTTAAAGTCGTTTAGTACATAATCAGAAACAGATATTTTATTTTCTGGCTTTCCTATGCCAATACGAACTCTTGAATATTCTTTGCCTATAAACTTATCAATTGATGCAATACCATTATGACCTGCACTTGATCCACCAAACTTTGCTTTAATTTTTCCAAATTCAATATCTAGGTCGTCATGAAATACAATCACATCTTCCGCATCTATTTTGAAGTATTCAAGTAGCTCTCTAATACAGATTCCTGAATTATTCATAAATGTGAGAGGTTTAATTGCATATATTTTCTTATCACCAATATTGCCAGTAGTTAATAATCCCTTAAATTTTGGTTTTTGCTTAGACAATCCAAATTTTTGGTTAATTGCATCTACAATCTTAAAACCAATGTTATGTCTATTGTTATGACTATTTGGAGTCGGGTTTCCTAAACCAACAAGTAACAACATATCAAATTAAATCTGGAAAAAAAATTTCACTATTTATTATTTTTTATCTGATGAAGATTTATCTTCTTCTTTAGCTTTGTCACCCTCAGCCTTATCACCATCAGTTGAAGTTTTATCACCACCTTCTGCAGCTGCTTCTGCTCCTTCTGTAGCCTCACCTTCAGCTGCCTCTGCTGGTTTTTCTGGCTCCTTAACTACCGTAGGTGCAGCAACTGTTGCAATAACGAAGTCTCTACCTTGAATCGTAGGAGTAACGTTTTCAGGTAAATTGATTGAAGAAATTTTTATACTTGTACCAATATCTAAACCTTCTAAATCCACAACAAGCTCAGTTGGAATATTTTCTGCGGGACATCTTAATTCTACTTTACGTCTAACAATATTTAATACTCCTCCTCGTTTGAGTCCTGGCGATAGTTCATTGTTTATAAATTTCACGGGTATTTCTAAAATAATTTTTCCACCTTTAACAATTCTCATTAAGTCGAAATGAATAGGCTCATCAGTGACAGTATCAAAAGCAATATTTCTTGTTAGAACTTTTTGCTCTTTACCATCTAAACTGATAGAAATTACATTAGATAGAAAATTTTCTTTGTTTATTAAATTTTTAAGTTCTTTAGTTGGAATTGAAATTTTTTCATTTGGCTGTTTTCCGCCATAAACTATACCTGGAACATTACCTTTGCTTCTTAGGTCGTTTACTTGGCCTTTAGTTTTTGTTTCTCTAATTGTAGCTTGTATTGTGCTCATAAAAAGCTGGTTTTTAACCGAAGTTTGTTAATTTTACAAGTTTTATTTAAATAGATCTGAAACAGATGTTGAATTAGAAATCCTTTTAATGGCTTCAGCCAACAATATTGATATTGATAATACTTCAATATTTCTTACTTTTTTTAATTTGTCTGAACTATCTATACTATCTGTAATAACTAAATTTTTAATTTTTGAATTCTTTATCTTTTTAACTGCATCACCGCTAAAAACACCATGAGTTGCATATACATGAACTTCTTTTGCACCTCTTTTTAATAAAGCATCCGCCGCATTAACAATTGTTCCTCCAGAATCAATTATATCATCAGTTAAAATACAAATTTTGTTTTTAACATTTCCAATGACATTCATAACTTGTGACTTTCCAGGACTAGGTCTTCTTTTGTCAACTATTGCTAAACCTACATCTAATTTTTTTCCTAAAGCTCTTGCTCTTTCAACTCCTCCAACGTCAGGTGCAACACAAATTATGTTATTACTTTTAATTTTCCTTTTAATATGCTTTGCAAAGATTGGGGTAGCAAAAAGGTTATCAACTGGGATATCAAAAAAACCTTGAATTTGTCCTGCATGTAAATCCACTGTTACTACTCTGTCAGCTCCTGCATTTGTAATCAAGTTGGAGACTAATTTTGCAGAAATAGAAGTTCTTGGTACAACCTTACGATCTTGTCTCGCATACCCAAAATATGGAATTACTGCAGTGATATTTTTTGCAGATGATCTTTTAAGTGCATCTATACAAAGAAGCAACTCCATTAAATTATCATTTGCAGGCGAGGACACTGATTGGATTATAAAAATACTGTTTCCTCTTATATTTTCGTTAATTTCAATATAGATCTCACCATCTGCAAATTTTCTAATACTGGTATTTACTAATTTATTTTTTAGATTTTTTGAAATTTTATTACTTAGCTGTTTATTGCTATTTCCAGTGAGAATCTTCATTTTTTGAGAACATCCTATTTAATCATAATTACAGAAATATTTCTACCATAATCATTTAATTTATTTTTAATTGATCTTCTAGCACTGAAAAAGTTGTTACCTAATAAATATGTATCTTTTTTGATAATTTCAATGTTTTTAACTCCAAATTTCAGAAGTTGCTCTTTAATATAATCTGTTAAACTGAAATATATTTTATTTCTTTTGGTTTTAAAAAATTTTTTATTAGATCTTTCTTGCTTAATAAATTTATCTAAGAAATCATTTCTTACCTCATAGCTATCTTTTCCTATACAAGGTCCAATTACAACTATTAAATTATTAAAATTACTACCACTTGACTTAAATTTTCTTAATGTAGTGGATACTATTTTTTTGTATGCCCCCTTCCATCCTGCATGTAGGGCACTAATTAAATTATTAACTGGGTCATATATAAACACAGGAGCACAATCAGCTGTCAAAATTCCTATAGCGATACCTTTTTTATTTGTTACTATTGAGTCACCTATTAATTTTTTCTTTGGAATTTTGCTTATTTTATAAACATTATTACTATGAATTTGATCTAATAATACAAGATTATTTTTATTACAGCCAATTTTTTGGCAAACTTTTTCTATATTTTTCTTAACATCTTTAATCCTATCATCAGATCCTAGGCCACAATTTAAACCTTTATATATACCTTTTGAGACACCTCCAAATCGATTAAAAAAACCATGTCTTATCGTTTTAAATTTAGAAAGTTTTTTTGATTTAAACATTATTCAAAACCAAAAAAATTATTATTTTTATTTTTGTATCCAAAAATTACCTTAAAGAGGCTACCCATTTGTTTTTCGTCTAATAGTCGAGACAAAGTTTCTTTCATATATATCTGCTCTTTATTAGTCTTTTTTTTCTGTAAAATCTGTGCTCTTTCAATTATGCCCATTCTTTCTAAAAAAAACCTTTGAGTGACTATTTTTTTTACTTTAAGATTATTTTTAAGAAAGTACTCTTTTAATAAATTAAAATTTACTAGTGAGGTTATATCTGCTTTACCTAGATTTTTTAACATTTTCTCAGCTGAAATTTTTTTATTACCCATCACTGCCTGAATGGTATTTAAGTTATTACTGTTCAAATAACCGTAATCTATAAGTAAAATACCACCAGAAAGTTTATTGATTTTCTTTATTATTGGATTTAATTCTATTAATCCCTTTTTAGGAAATTCAATAAATTTTAGTTTTTTTAATGTCCCAAAAGTCATTATTTGTGCAACATCTTTTTTATTACATCTTATAAACTTTTCAATAATATCAATATTGTCTTTCACTGAATAACATTTTTCAAATAACTCATTATTTATATTTGAAAACTGTTTAATTGGGATTGCATCAAAAAACTCATTACCAAAAAAAATAACTGGTCCCTTTTTTATTGAGTCAAAGTTTTTGATCCATTTAATTCTTTTATTATCTATATTTTGCTTTTGTAATTTCTTTAAAAATAAACTTTTCTCATATAAGTAAATTTTTATAGCTCTATTTAATTCTGGAAACTTTTGTAAGGTACTAATTATAACCTTAGTTAAACTTCCATCTCCCGGTCCAAGTTCTACAAAATTAAATACTTTAGGTTTACCAATTTTTTCCCAGGCAGAAATTAACCATATGCCTATAATTTCTGAAAATAGATTTGAAATAGTAGGGGATGTTATAAAATCTCCATTTTTACCAAATGGATCTTTGCTAGAATAGTAACCTTTCTCAGGTTCGTATAGAATTTTTTCAATAAAATCATCAACAGGTAAAGGTTTTTTTGATGTAATTTTAAATTTTTTGAGATTTGATTTCATCATTTTTTTTAAAATAAATTAAAAATCCAATTAAAATCATTATGGCACTTAAAAACATTCCCATGCTGACATATCCAAATAAATATCCAATTTGTATATCTGGCTCTCTAAAAATTTCAGAGGTAATTCTAAAACATCCATAAAGTATTAAGAACATGAATGAGCAGGTTCCAATTTTATAATTTTTATTAAAAAAAATTAAATTCATTAAAATAAATAAAATAATACCTTCTAAAAATGCTTCATATAATTGAGAAGGGTGTCTTAATTTATCATCGTAGTCTGGAAAAAAAACTCCCCAATTAGAATTTGTAACTTTTCCAACTAATTCTCCATTTATAAAATTTGAAATCCTACCAAATAAAATGCCTATTGGTGCTGCAATAGATACTAAATCTAAAAAAATAAAAATATCTGTCTTATTCTTTTTCGAAAATAAATAAGTAGTAATAATTATACCAATTAAACCCCCATGAAATGACATGCCTCCGTTCCATATCATAAAAATTTCAATTGGATTATTCAGAAAATAAGAAAAATTATAAAAAATTACATACCCCAGTCTTCCTCCAATGATAATTCCTATTATCAAATATGAAATATAATCTTCAAATAATTTTTGAATTATATCATCTTTAATTAGTATTTTTTTACAATATACCCAGCCGAAAATAATACCAAAAATATATGCTAGTGAATACCACCTGACGCCTAAAGAGAATATTTCAAAAGCTACTGGGTCAAAATTATTAGTAAACATTTGTAAAATTTATTATAAGCTATAAAATATAATTCTAGTAAATAATTATTATGTCAAAATCAAGATTCGTATTCGATAAATTTGCAAAACTAATTGAACAAGGTCTGATTAATTATAAAGATGTATCTGATGAAGTAATCTCAATATTAAAATCAAAGAGAGATGAAATTGTATTTAAAATGAAACTAGCAAGCAAAGAGGAAGTAGATATTTTGAATAAGAGAATTAGTATCCTTGAAAAAAAACTAGAAGAGAAGAAAATAAGAAAAAAGACTAGTAAGGTAAAGAAATAGTCACTTTCAATCCACCCAATTTTGATTTGTTAAACCAAATATCTCCTCCATGAGACTTTATAATATCAGATGATATTGATAAACCTAAACCGACACTCGATTTAGACTCCGACCTGCTTTTGTCTATTTTATAGAATGGTTTAGTAATGTTATTAAATTCTGATTTATCTACACCAGGACCATCATCATCAATTGATAAAAAAATAATTGAGTTTTTTTTTTCTAAATTTACTGATATTTTTTCTGCGTATTTGTTAGAATTATCAATTAAATTAGTAATGCACCTTGTAATTAAATTTTTTCTTCCGTTGAAATAGATTTTTTTCTTAATTTTTTTGTCAATATTATTATTTTCATACCGTGAAATTATTTCATCTACAAGTTCGGAAATATCAAAGGTTTCAGTTTTATCTTTTGCTCCTGTGCTTGTGAATTGAAGATATTCATTTAGCATTTTTTCCATTTCGTCAACATCTTTTGAGATTTTTTTTGATAAATTTTTATCTTTGATAACAGCGAGCTGTAGTTTTATTCTAGTAAGAGGCGTTCTTAAATCGTGACTAATACCAGATAACATTTCAGATCTTTGATTTAGATGTCTTTGGATTCTTTTTCTCATTTTTTCAAATTCTAAACCTGCTTTTCTTATTTCCAAAGCTCCAGAAGGTCTAAACTCCTCAATATCTTCACCTCTGCCAAATCTTTCAGATGCTTGTGCAAGTTTGGTAATTGGTCTTGTTTGATTTTTTAAGAAAATTATTGCTACTGCTATCATTAAAATTGCTGGAACAGTTATCCAAAAAGCAAATATCCTAATAGAAGATGCTTGAATTCTATCTTTTGGAAAAAATATTTGCAAAACTCCATCTCTAAATTTTATTCTTAAATCCACAACTTCCTTATATGAAATGGTATTAAACCAATGTTGACCAATTTTAGGTTTCAATTCTCTCCTCAAAGTCCTATCCATAGGACTAAACCATCTTTCAACTTTTATATCAGGTAGTTTTTCATTATCTAAAAATCTAACGGAAAAACTAAAATTTTTATTGTAAAGGTCAGTGACTATTTTTTTATTATATTCACTCTCATTGTCATAAATATCAATAATAGTAACTATTTCACTCACCAGAGCTTTAGTTAAGCCTTTATTTGTTTTAATCCATAAACTGTCAAAAAAAACTAGAGATATAGTGATTTGTAATATCACTATTGGGACTGCTACAATTAATAATCCTCTATAAAATAATCTTTTGGGTAATATGTTTTTTAAAAATTTACTCAATCCAAAGAACATACCCTTCTCCTCTTATAGTTTGCAAGTATTTGGGACTTTTTGGAGTTTCTTCAATTTTTTTTCTTAATCTAGTAACAATAACATCTATTGATCGTTCTTTACTTAAATCTATTAAACTTGCAATTTCATCTCTTGTAAAAATTTTGCCAGGAGAATTTATCATTTTTTCTAAAATTAGTTTTTCTGTACTATTTATTTTTAGTCTTTGGTCATCTTTAAAGATAAATAGCTTTTTTAGGTCTATTTTTATATTGCCAAATTCAATGACTCTTTTTATTTCTAGTGATTTAGTTTTATTTAAAATATTATTTATTCTTAAAATTAATTCCTTTGGTTCAAAAGGTTTTGTCAAATAATCGTCTGCACCTACTTCAAGTCCTTCAATTCTTTCAGATGGTTCTCCCTTAGCTGTTAATAATAAAATTGGTGTATTAATTTTTTTTTTATAATCCTGAGTAAATTCTAGTCCAGTTTTTCCAGGCATCATTATATCTAGAACTATTAAGTCAAATTTAATAATTTTAGTCTTTTCAAAAGCATCGATTGAATCTTTAGCAGTCGAAACAAGATAATTATTTTGGTTTAAATATTCTTTTACTAAATCTCTTATTCTATCATCATCATCTACAATTAATATATGGGCTTTAAAATTTTTCATTAATTATTTTTTTAAGAACTTTATCGAAACTAACAACATCATTAGAATCTGAACTTAAAAATGCTTCATAAATTCTTTTCTTTTGTACAGAAAAAATTTCATCAAATATTTTTTCTCCTTCTTCTGTTAAGTATACATGTTTAACTCTTGTATCTATTTCATCTCTTTTAAATTCTATGGCCTTGATCTCTACCAAATCATTAAGAACTCTATTTAAACTTTGTTTCGTAACCTTAAGCTTTCTTAATAAGTTTGAAATAGTTATACCTTCATACAAAGATATAAGGTGAATTACTTTATTGTGAGCAGTTCCTAAAGCGTGTTTATCTAAAACCTTTTTAGCATCAGCGACAGTTTCTCTATATCCATTGAATATTTTTTCGATATATTCTTTTAATTGGTGATCTTTCAGATACAAAAGTTTTTTCATAATGGTAAGTTATATTGACATATTATATATACAAAGATATTTTTTCTAAAAAATAAATCAAATGATACCTTACGATAAAAGAGACGGAAAAATCTGGTACAATGGTGATCTTGTTGAGTGGCAGGATGCAAAGCTGCATGTCATCAGTCATGGACTACACTATGCAAGTTTAGTTTTTGAGGGTGTGAGGGTGTATGATGGTGAAATTTTCAAACTACAAGAACATACAGATAGATTATATCATTCGGCTAAAAGAATGGATATGAATATTCCTTACACAAAAGAAGAAATAAACAAAGCTTGTAACCAGATAATAAAAATTCAAAATGTACAGAATGGTTATCTAAGACCTTTTGCTTGGAGAGGGAGTGAAATGATGGGTGTATCTGCTCAAAAAACAAAAATAAATGTAGCGGTTGCTACTTGGGAGTGGGGCGACTATTTCGATCCTAAGTTGAAAATTGAAGGTATTAAATTAAACATTTCTAATTGGAGAAGACCAGCTCCAAATACTATTCCGTGGGATAGCAAAGCTGCAGGATTGTATATGATTTGTACGCTTTCCAAACATGAGGCTGAAAGACAAGGATATAGCGAGTCATTAATGTTAGATCACGAGGATAATGTTGCAGAGTCAACGAGTGCAAACATATTTTTTAAAGATAAAAATGGTGAACTTCATACTCCAATTCCAGACTCATTCTTAAATGGTATCACAAGGCAAACTGTTATTGAATTAGCAAAATCAAAAAATATAAAAGTTCATGAAAGAAAAATTAAACCAGACGAATTAGCAAGTTTTGAGGGATGCTTTTTAACTGGGACAGCTGCTGAGATAACACCAATTTCCCAAATTGCTGAAAATAACTATAAAGTTTGTGATCTTATTTTAGATTTGTCAGCAAGCTATGGCAAATTAGTAAGAAAAAAAAAGGCTGCTTAATCTTTGTTATCTTCAGATATCGCGTGATCTATACCTTTCCTTAAATATTCATATCCAGTATATAAAGTAAGAAAAGCAGACAGCCATAATAAAATAATTCCAATTGTTTGAGCATTATAGTCTTGGAAATTTACAATTTTATTTCCAGTTTCTCCAGTGAGCAAAACAGAAATACAAAACATTTGAAGAAAAGTTTTTACTTTTGCTAGACTTGAAACTGGAAGTTTGACACTTCCTTTAGCTAAAAATTCCCTTAAACCAGAAATTAATACCTCTCTCGTAAGTATTATTATTGCAGCAATAACTTCATAGTTTTTAATAGTTCCATCCATAACAAGCAATATTAGTGCAGTAGCTACTATAATTTTATCAGCAATTGGATCTAATAACTCTCCAAGTTTAGACTCTTCCTTAAACATTCTTGCTAATAATCCGTCTAAGAAGTCAGTAAATGAGGCAACAACAAATAGTGCAAAAGGAATTACATCTCCATAAAAACCTGGTAAATAAAATGCAAATACAAATATAGGAACAATTATAATTCTACCAATAGTAAGATAATTTGGAATTTTCATATATTACTCGTGGAAGTAATTATATATCTTTTTTGCAACTTTTTCCTCAACTCCTTCGACTGTTTTTATCTCATCTAAGCTTGCGGATTCTACTGCTCTTGCTGAGCCAAAGTGATTTAAAAGTGCCCTTTTTCTTATAGATCCAATTCCATCAATTTGATCAAGTAAAGACCTACTAATACCTTTCTTTCTCTTCGCCCTGTGTGCACTTATTGCAAATCTATGTGACTCATCTCTTAATCTTTGTAAGAAAAAGAGGGTAGGGTCATTTTTTTCAAACTTAAATTCTTTACCATTATGAAAAAATGTTTCATTACCACTATTCCTAAATTTACCTTTTGCAATTGCGATCATTGGAATATCATGTAATCCTAATTCATTAAGTGTTTCTCTGGCTACTGAGTATTGTCCTTTACCACCGTCAACTATTACTAAGTCTGGCATTGTTAAATAATTATCTTTTTCTTGAACAGCTCTTTTAAATCTTCTATTTAAAACTTCTCGCATCATTCCGTAATCATCTTGTTCATTTTTCTTAATTTTAATATTAAATTTTCTATACCTTTTTTTAATAAAACCCTCATCACCAAAAGTAATAAGTGCACCAACACTATTAGTCCCTTGGATATGACTGTTATCATAAACCTCAACTAGATTAATATTGTTTTCTAAATTAAATTTTTTAGAAACATTTTCAAACAACTCTTTATTATTTTGGCTCTCATAAATTTTTCTATTTAAGCTATCTTTTGCATTTTTTAGAGCTTGATTTACAACTTTTAGTTTAGAACCTCTTTTTGCAACAGAAATGTTTATTTCTTTATTTTCTTTTTGGGAAAGTGTTTTTTCGATTAGGACTTTTTCCTTAATTTCTTCACTTAAGATAATGGAGCTTGGTACACTTTTGTTTTCATAAAATTGAGAAACAAAAGAATTCAAAATTTCTTTTAGGTTATCGTCTGGGTCGTGTTTAGGAAAAAAGGCTTGGTTTCCCCAGTTTTGTTTTGATCTATAGAAAAATACTTGAATACAAGTCTTTCCAGACTCTTTGTATCCAGCTATAACATCTGCTTCAACTAAATTTGCCTCATTTATTCTTTGAGATGATTGAATAATATTTAAAGATTTAATTCTATCTCTCAATATTGCAGCTTTTTCAAAATCTAAATCAGAACTTGCCTTTTCCATTTGTCCTGACAAATTTTTTTGTATCTTTCTTGATTTACCAGATACAAATTCAATTGCGCTATCAACTGATAGCTTATAATCATCTTTTTCTATATATCCAACACATGGACCAGAACATCTCTTGATTTGATAAAGGATGCACGGTCTTTCTCTTTTTTTAAATACTGTATCATCACAAACTCTTAGTTGAAAAATTTTCTGGATCATTTTAATAGTCCAATTAGCAGATCCAGCTGAAGCGAAAGGTCCAAAGTAAAAACCTTGTCTAGTTTTTTTTCCTCTATGTCTTCTAATTTGAGGCCATTTATCCTCATTTCCAATAAAAATAAATGGAAATGATTTATCGTCGCGTAAAAGTATATTGAATTTAGGTTTATATTTTTTTATTAAGTTTGCCTCTAGTAGAAGTGCTTCACTCTCATTAGAGGTACTTGTGATCTCAATTTTCCTTGTTTGAGATAGCATTCTCTCAGTTCTAATAATATGATTTTTCTCCGAAACATAACTTTTTAATCTGTTGGGTAAATTTTTTGCTTTACCAACATAAAGTATCACATTCTTTTCATTTAACATTCTGTATACACCAGGAAGCTTGGGTATAAGTGGTAGCTCTTTTTTAATTGCTTCTTTGCCTATATCAGAACTTATCATGACTTCTTTTTTTTGAAATTTGAATACCTACGGAAGAGCAATCTTTCATAATTTCTAATTTCTCAATTTGAAGACTTATTTTATCAATTCTTTTATCTTTGAATAGTTCATCGAATACATCTTCCGCTAATGTTTCTAAAAAATTATAATGTTTATTTTTGATTAATTTTTTTATCAATCTTACAATTTTTGCATAATTTACAATTGATTTTATATCTTTATCGTCAGAAGGCTTCTTATCCTCGTAATTTACTTCTATATTAAATTTTACTTTTTGAGGTTTTTCTTTTTCAAAGTCAAAATAACCAAGTTTTAAATCCAGAATAAGTTCTTTAATGATTACTTTTTTTTCGTAATTAAAAAGACTTTTGTTATTGCTAATTTTAATGATTTTAAAATTATTTTTTTTCATTCTTTAGCACCCATAATGTCAGGTGTTTGCCAATTTAAATTTTGACCACTATCTATTGCTAGCACCTGTCCAGTAATAGATATATTTTTAATGAAAAAGTCAACCGCGTTGCATATTTGCTCAACATCTACTTGTTTTTTGAGAGGTGTTGCCATGTATTGCTTTTTAAAATGTTTTTCACTTTGTCTCTTATTTTTAATTGTAGGACCAGGGGCAATTCCATTAACTCTTATTTTTGGCGCCAAGCTCATGGCACTAGTTTTTGTAAGGGTATAAAGTCCAGTTTTACTTATGGTATATGAAAAAAAATAGGGAGTAAGTTTAAAAACTCTTTGATCAATTATATTAATAATATTATTGTTTTTAGTCTTAATATTTTTAGCAAATTCTTTTGATAAAAGCGCAGGTGTTCTTAGATTTGTTCTTAAATGTTGTCCCCAACTATCTGTATTAAAGTTTTCTAATTTATCATTTTCAAACAGAGAAGCATTATTTATCAAACAATCAAAATATTTTAATTTGGATTTAGCAAATTTAACAATCTTATTTACATCGCTTTCAACACTTAGATCTCCTTTAACTAAATAAACTTTGGTATCTTTTGTAGATAATTCTTTTTTAAGTTTTTCAGCCTTTGCTTTTGATTTGTTATAATGAATTACGATTTCTACTCCCTTGCCTGAAAGTTTTCTAGCTATGGCAGCACCAATTCTAGTGGCTCCACCAGTAATTATGATTTTATTTGCTTCCATTTTTTTTTACCTTTTTGAGCTCTTGTTCCTGGCATTCCCATAGTTGACCTTCCTTTTGGATATATTTTATTGTTGAGGCTATATTGTTTAACCTTAGGGTTAAGTGTAACCTCCAATTCTGTACTTTCAAGTTTTCTAATTTCATCTCTTATTTTAGCCGCTTCCTCAAATTCTAAATTTGTTGCAGATTCTTTCATTTTTTTGTTCAAAGCTTTTATATGTTTCTTAAGATTGCCCCCTACGTTTGCTCCAGTACCAATTTTAACATAATCCTTTTCATAGACGCTCTCTAGAACATCGCTTATTTCTTTTTTAACAGTAGTTGCACTGATTTTATTTTTTTTATTATAATCAAGTTGAATATTTCTTCTTCTCTCAGTCTCTTTAATAGCTTTTTTTATACTTTTAGTTTCTTTGTCCGCATACAAAATAACCTTACCATCTAAATTTCTTGCTGCTCTTCCGATGGTTTGAATCAATGAAGTCTCTGATCTTAAAAAACCCTCTTTATCGGCATCTAATATCCCAACTAATGCACATTCTGGTATATCTAAGCCCTCTCTTAATAAATTTATTCCAACCAAAACATCAAAAACACCTAGCCTTAAATCCCTCATTATTTCAATTCTCTCTAGAGTATCAATGTCAGAATGCAAATATCTTACCTTGATACCATTTTCATGTAAGTATTCAGTTAGATCTTCGGCCATTTTTTTTGTCAAAGTAGTAACAAGAACTCTGTAATTTTTTTCAATTGTTTTTAGACATTCATGCATTAGGTCATCAACTTGATTTTTTGCAGGTTTTATTTCAACGGGGGGATCAATCAATCCAGTTGGTCGAATAACTTGATCAATAAATTTACCTTTGGTTTGTTCTAATTCCCATGGACCTGGAGTTGCTGATACAAAAACAGTTTGTGTTCTCATCATATCCCACTCCTCAAATTTTAATGGTCTATTATCCATGCATGATGGAAGTCTAAATCCATATTCTGCTAATGTACTTTTCCTAGATCTATCTCCTTTAAACATTCCATTTAGCTGAGGAACTGTAACGTGACACTCATCAACAAATATTAAAGTGTTATCTGGAAAATATTCGAATAGAGTAGGTGGAGGTTCACCAGGTTTTCTACCTGATAAAAATCTTGAATAATTCTCAATTCCTGCACATGACCCTGTAGCTTCAATCATTTCAAGATCGAATTTCGTTCGCTCTTCCAATCTTTGTGCTTCAAGTAATTTATTTTGTTCTTTATGTTTTTTAAGAGTTATCTCTAATTCTTTTTTAATATTTATTACTGCTTGTTCTATTGTAGGTTTTGGAGTTATGTAGTGGCTGTTAGCATAAACTTTAATTAAATTTAATTCTCTTACTTGATCACCAGTTAGTGGATCAAATTCCTCAATTTTTTCAAGTTTATCTCCAAATAAACTTAGTCTCCAGGCTCTGTCCTCTAAATGAGAGGGAAATATTTCTAAATATTCACCCCTCGCTCTAAATGTACCTCTATAAAAATTTTGGTCGTTTCTTTTGTATTGAAGTGCAACTAAAGATTTTATTATATGTTCTCTATTATAGTCATAGTTTTTTTGAAGAGTAAGTGTCATTTTACTGTAAGCTTCAACAGATCCTAATCCATAGATGCACGATACACTTGCAACTATAAGAACATCATCTCTTTCAAGAAGAGATCGAGTAGCAGAGTGTCTCATTCGATCAATTTGCTCGTTAATTGATGCCTCTTTTTCTATATAAGTGTCTGATCTTGGAACATATGCCTCTGGAGTGTAATAATCGTAGTAGGAGACAAAATATTCCACAGCATTGTCTGGAAAAAAACCTTTCATCTCACCGTATAGCTGAGCAGCAAGAGTTTTATTTGGTGCAAGTATTAAAGCTGGTCTGTTTGTTTCTTCAATTACTTTAGCCATAGTAAAAGTTTTACCTGAACCCGTTACTCCTAATAAAACCTGGTTAAATTGGTTTTTTTTAGCACCTTTAACTAAATTTTTAATTGCTTCTGGCTGGTCTCCTGCTGGCTTAAAATCAGATTTAATTTTAAATTTTCTGCCACCTTCAAGTTTTCCACTTATTTTTGGATTTTTACTTTGAATATCTGTAATTAGATCTTGATATGTATTTTCCATATATTAAATAAAGTAATAGAATATAAACAATTTTCAATGAGCATAATATCAAACAGTTTAAAAAGAATTAAACCTTCTCCAACAATAGCTGTTACCCAAAAAGCGAGAGAATTAAAAGCTGCCGGAAAAGATGTCATAGCTTTAGGTGCAGGTGAACCCGATTTTGATACACCAGATAATATTAAAAAAGCTGCTGTAAAAGCCATAAGAAATGGAGATACTAAATACACTCCAGTTGATGGAACTCTTGCAATTAAAAATGCAGTTATAAAAAAGTTTAAAAGAGAAAATAAACTTAATTATACTTCAGACCAGATAACTGTAGGTACAGGAGGTAAACAAGTTTTATACAATACATTTGTAGCAACATTAAATAAAGGAGATGAAGTTCTAATACCAGCTCCGTTTTGGGTATCTTATCCAGATATGGTTTTACTTGCTGGAGGTAAACCAAAATTTATAAAATGTGGAGAAGAAGATGGATTTAAATTAACTCCTGTCAAATTAAAAAAAGCAATCACAAAAAAAACAAAATGGATAATTTTAAATTCTCCATCTAATCCTACAGGCGCAGCTTATACAAAAAAAGAAATTATTAGTTTAGGAAATGTTTTACTTAAAAATAAAAATGTTTTTATATTAAGTGATGATATTTATGAGCATGTAAAATTTGATAATTTTAAATTTTTTACAATTGCACAAATCAAAAAACTTAAAGATAGAACATTAACTATGAATGGTGTAAGTAAAGCTTATGCCATGACCGGATGGAGAATTGGTTATGCCGCTGGACCAAAAAATATAATTGCCGCAATAAGAAAAATTCAATCTCAATCAACATCAAATCCATCATCAATAAGTCAAGCAGCAGCCGTAGAAGCTCTAAATGGATCACAAAGTTTTATAAAAAAAAGAGCAAAATCTTTTAGCAACAGAAGAAACTTTGTTGTTAATTATTTAAACAGTATCCCAGGAATAACTTGTTTATTACCAAAAGGTGCTTTTTATGTTTTCCCTAGTTGCAAAGGATTGATTGGAAAAAAAACAAAAATCAAAGATGATACAGATTTTGTTCAAAAGCTCCTTGAAAAACAAAATGTAGCTGTTGTACAAGGCTCTGCATTTGGTCTAGACGGTTATTTTAGAATATCTTACGCAACTTCAATGCAAAAATTAAAAGTTGCAATGGCAAGGATCAAGCTTTTTTGTGAGAGTTTAGGCTAATTTTAGTCTTACTACTGATTTTGCAGCATCAACGACTGCAGTTTCTGATGGTAAGAATTTCATCTGAAGAATTTCCTCTGCGTATGTTTGATCTGTTTGCATTGTAAGCCCTAAATCTGGAACCAAATTTTTTGCACTTGTGTCTATATAACTAAGAAGTTTAACCATAAAATTTGGTAATTCTTTTTTTGGAAGTTTTTTTGCATGGCTTGGAAGATTTTCAGCCATTATTTTTGATAACTCAAGAATACTTCTTACTTCAGATCCAACAATTAATCTTCTACCACCAGCTCGTTTATTTGCTAAAGATAAAACATGTGCTCTAGCAATATCTTTAACATGGGATATCATTACTGAAAACTTTGGCGCAGCTGGAAATTTTCCTTGAAGTAATTGTTTTATATATTCCATGGATGTACAGCTTTTTTCATTTAAAAAATCTCCTAAAACAAAGCCAGGATTGATACAAGTAAGATTATTTTTTAGACCTTTACTTTCCATAAGATCCCATGCAGCTTTTTCAGCTCTTGTTTTAGATACAAAATAATCAGTAGTTTTTTTCCATTCTACATCAGTCCAATCATTTTCACCAAAAGTGTAAGGATTTGTTCTATTTGGTTTTCTAAACATACATACAATGGATGATGTCTTTACAAAGTGTTCAACTCCTGCATTTATCCCTGCATTTAAAACTCTCAAAGTTCCATCTTTTGCAGCTGGAGTAAGCGACTCTCTATCATTCGATACTTTAAATGGAAAAGGAGACGCAACATGAATAATATATTTGCAACCCTTTGCAGCCTCATTCCAACCTTCATCTTTTAGTAAATCTAACTCTACAAAAGATAATTTCTCTGTTGAAACATTATTCTCTTCTAATGTTTTTTTAGTTTGTTCAATTGAATTTTTATTCCTTACTGTCCCTAAAACTTCAAAGCCTGAATTCAATAATTCAATTGCTACATGTTTTGCTACAAAACCACTTATTCCAGTTAATAAAACTTTATCAGACATTTCTTTGAAAATTATTTAGTTTTTTTCTTTTTCTCTAAACCAAATAATGGAGAGTTTCTAAATCTTAAAACAAGAATTGCTATAGCGATTAAAACAATGGCACCTGCTTCATATAATAATACTTCTGGATTAATTGATTTTCCTTGTAAAATTATAAATCTAGAAAGGGCAGTAATTGCAATAAATAACGGGAGAGTTATTTGAATTGACTGACTTTCCCAAAATACTCTTACCATTGCTAAAACTTCTAGGTATAGGAAAAGTAAAAGCAAATCGGCTAAAGTAACTTTTTGAACAACTATCATTTGATATATTTCGATACCAAATGCTATAATTGTAGCAGCAAGTATAATTACCAAAGCAATTAATTGGATTTGTTTTACTATATTTTCCATGGATAACTTATAAATGATCTTAAATTAATTTGAAGCTAAAAATTTTTCTGCTTCTAGAGCAGCCATACAGCCCATTCCTGCTGCTGTTACTGCTTGTCTAAAAATTTTGTCTTTAACATCTCCGGCAGCATAAACACCTGGAACATTTGTTTCAGTAGAATCACTTTTTGTAATTAGATAACCTGTATTATCCATTTCTAATTGATCTTTAAATAGTGAAGTAGCAGGGTCATGACCAATAGCTATAAATAAACCATCAATTTTTAGCTCTGACATTTCATTAGTTTTAGTATTTTTAATTTTTAAACCTTTCACATTTCTCGGTTCTTCATCCCCAATCACTTCTTCAACAACAGAGTCCCAGATAATTTCAATTTTTTTGTTTTCCATTAATTTTTTTTGCAAAAGTTTTTCTGCTCTAAGTTCATTTCTTCTGTGAATTAACTGCACTTTTGATGCAAATTTTGTAAGAAACATTGCCTCCTCAACTGCGGCATTACCACCTCCAACTACTGCTACTGTTTTATCTTTAAAAAAGAAACCATCACATGTTGCACATGCCGAAACTCCAAATCCTTTAAATTTTTCTTCAGACTCTATGTTTAACCATCTTGCTTGAGCACCTGTTGAAATTATAATCGAGTCTGCAGTATATTTTTGCCCACCATCGCCGATGGCTTCAAAAGGTTTAGATTTTAAATTTACTGATTGAATATGATCTTCAACTAAATCAGTTCCTACTGCTTTTGCTTGCTCTCTCATTTGTTCCATTAACCATGGTCCTTGTATAACATCAGCAAAACCCGGATAGTTCTCAACATCAGTTGTAATTGTTAGTTGACCACCTGGCTGCATTCCTGCAACTAGCATTGGTTTCAGCATAGCTCTTGCAGCATAAACTGCAGCAGTGTAGCCCGCTGGACCTGATCCAATTATTAACACTTTTGTATGTTTAGTTGGTTTTTCACTCATAGAGGTCTATATAGTTAATAATGAGCAAATTAAAAGGTATTTTATTGACCGAGGGTATGCACGGAATGCTGAGCCAGGTTGAAGGCTTAGCTAAAGCTTTAGACATAGATTTTACTCACCACAAGGTTGAACTAAATAATTTATGGAAGTTAATTCCACCCAAATTTACTCCAATTTCTCAAAAAGTTTATAAAAAAATAAATCATTCAGATTATGATTTAATAATATCTTGTGGCCGAAAAAGCATAATTCCATCTATTCATTTAAAAGGTATTTCAAACAAAAAAGTTTTAAATATCCATATTCAAGACCCGAGAATTAACTTTAATTACTTTGATTTTATAGTGGCCCCAGAACATGATGGAATTAACGGCTCCAATGTCATTACTACAAAAGGTGCTCTTCATTACCTTACAGAAATTGAAATAGTTGAGAATAAGAATTATTTAAACTCTTTTATAAAAAAAGATGATAGAAAAATTTGGTGTTTAATAATGGGTGGACCAACAAAATACTATGATTATTCAACAAAAAATATGAAACATATTTTTTCAATTTTTTACAAACTTTTGAAAAAACACAAATTTCAACTTGTTGTGATACCTTCAATGAGAACTCCACTAAACACAATTCACTATGCTAAAGAATTTTTTGGTGAAAATCATACCGTTATTATGAACGTTGATAAAAAAGCTTACTTATCAGCCTTGGCCATTTCTGAAAATATTGTTGTTACATGTGACTCTAGCTCAATGATTTCAGAAGCTGCTTTAACAGGAAAACCTATTTATATTGCAAATATTTTGCCTAGAAAAAATGATATAAGATTTCAAAGATTTAGAAATTTATTTAGAGAATTAAATATCACTAGAAATCTTGGGGAAGATATGGAAACTTGGACCTATCAAAAACTTGATGAAACTAATAGGGTAGCAAAAATCATAAAAGAGAGAACAAGTAACTAATGTCCTATTTAAATTCCATACTTAATAATTCAAAAAAATTTGACAGTCCTTTCGTACATTGGGAATTAAACAAGCCTCTTACAGATGAACAAATAAATGAAATAGTTTCAGCTGATATCACCGATCCTGCAAAACATAATCTCAATTATGATGGTACTAGAGCCATAGATGGGGGAGAAGGAAATTTTAGAGAAGGTATTTCAGATGGTGGGAAGGCCTTAAAATTCAGATGTTTTGTCACCAAGGAAAATAGTAATGAATTCCCAGGACTCACCAGTCTAATTAAAGAACTTCAAAATAAAAAGACTTATCAAAAAATATCTAAATTAATCGATAAAGACCTTTCAAATTCCTATGTAAGAGTTGAAGTAATTTGTGATCGAGAGGGCTTCTGGTTAAAACCACATTGTGATATCAAAGAGAAACTTATGTCGTGCTTGTTATTTGTTAATAAACATAATGAAAGTGAGGATTTAGGAACTGATTTTTATAATAATGATTTAAAACTAATAAAAACATTGCCTTATAAAGATAATTATGGATATTTTTTTTCAAGTGGACCAGATACTTGGCATGGAATGGAAAAAAAAGAAATAATTAAAGAGAGAAGATGTTTGCAAGTAAATTATGTTACTTTTAAAACTGATTGGAAGGTGGAAGATTAATCTTCCCAATCGAATCTAGGAAAAGTATCAAAGACTTTAAAAATTCCTTCAGACCAAGTATTACAAACTTTCGAATAATCATCATCATTTATACTTAGACACTTTAAAGATGCTAATTTATTTTCATCTTTTTTGTAAATTGCAAAATCAATGGGTGGGCCTACAGTTAAATCACTTTTTAAAGTTGAATCCATCGAAATCAATGCACATCTTGAAGCGTCACCAATTGAAACATCTGGTTTAATAACTCTATCAAGAATTGGTTTTCCATATTTAACTTCACCGATAACAAGATAAGGTTTGCTATCTGCAGGCCTAATGTAATTTCCTTGTGGATAAATAAGATACAGTTCTGGTTTTTGTCCTTTAATTTGTCCACCAATAATGAAAGTTGAACCTAAAAGTACATTATCAGTGTTAATTCCTTGAGGAGAAGAGTGCTCAATATTTAAAGATCCAACATACGAGGCGACTTGCTCAAAATCTTTGCAAGTATTTAAATTCATTATACCAGATGAACTTCCTAAATCTTTTTCGATTGATTTATAGACTGCCTGTGATGTTCCTAAATTTCCTGATGTTACAATTACTATTGTTCTATCCCCAACATCATGCGTAAACATTTTAGAATATATATTTACGTTATCCAAACCAGCGTTAGTCCTGGAGTCTGATGCAAATACCAGTCCTTCGTTTGTTTTAATTCCTATACAATATGTCATAGGTAATTCTTATTTAAAAAAGCCACATTTTTCAAACATTTTACGACATAGCTGTTATTTGCTTTTAGCATTTGTTTTGCAAATTTATTTATTAAAAAATGTATGAATGGTCACTCCATTCTGGAAAAACTATGATGCTAAGTCCGCATATGACGGATATTTGACAGAGGATAACAAACTTAGAAAGCATGCTAGAATTATGTCAGGTATTCTAGAAAGGCATGGTAAAAAAAAATTACAGGAAATTGAAAAAAATTGTCAAAGCACAATAAGTGCTAGAGGTATAAATTTTAGAGTGTATGCTGCAAATAATAGAGCAGAGGAAAAAAAGTGGCCCCTAGACATCATTCCTAGAATCATACCAAAGTCTCAATGGAATAAAATATCAAGAGGATTAACCCAAAGGGTAAAAGCATTAAACTTATTTATTGATGATGTTTATAACAAGAAAAAAATTTTTAAGGATAAGGTTATACCTAGGGATTTGATATTTAATTCACCATACTATTTGAAAGAATGCGAAGGTTTTTCACCAAAGTATAAAGCTTGGGCAAACATTTCAGGTATAGATTTAATAAGAAATTATAATGGAGAGTATTTAGTCCTTGAAGATAATTTACGTGTACCATCTGGTGTTTCATACATGTTAGAAAATAGAATGGTTATGAGGGATGTATTCCCAGAATTATTTACAAGGTATAAAGTTTCATCAGTTCATCAATATTCTAATAAACTTTACCAAAGTATGGTTGAGTGTATTCCAAAAAAAACAGATAATCCTCATATGGTTGTTTTGACACCAGGTATTTATAACTCTGCTTATTTTGAACACTCGTTCTTGGCTGAACAAATGGGAATAGCTCTTGTAGAGGGTAAAGATCTGTTTGTTGAAAATGATAATGTTTATATGAAAACTGTTAAAGGTAAATTAAAAGTTGATTGTATATATCGAAGATTAGATGACACATTTCTTGATCCAAAAGTTTTTAACAAAAATTCTCTTATTGGAGTGCCAGGATTATTTAAATGCTGGAAAAAAGGGAATGTTGGAATTATTAATGCAATTGGAACTGGTGTAGCTGATGATAAAGCTGTTTATGCTTATGTAAACAAAATGATTGTTTATTATTTAGGTGAACAACCAAAATTAAACCAAGTAGAAACGTTTTTATGTGAAAATAAAATTCACAGACAGCACGTCATTGAGAATATATCAAAGTTGGTTGTTAAACCTGCAAATGCCTCTGGAGGGTATGGGATAATGATAGGTCCTAAAGCTCCAAAAAAAGAGAGAGAGGAAATGGTAAAAAAAATAAAACAAAATCCTAGAGAATTTGTGGCTCAACCTTTGGAAATATTATCAACAATTCCAACAATTTCTGAAAACGGAATAGAGCCTAGGCATTTAGATTTAAGACCGTTTATATTAAATGGCAAGTCTACTTATGTGACAATGGGAGGACTTACTAGAGTTGCCCTAAGGAAAGGAAGTACTATTGTTAATAGTTCACAAGGTGGAGGCTCAAAAGACACAATGGTGGTTGAGACCTAATTTTCTTGAAGGGGTTTGACCTTTAATTTTTTTGTCTTTAGTGAGTTTATTGCCTCTAAAAATGAATAAGCTGTTGACATATTGGTACAATAAGGAATTTTGTTAGCCAAAGTTCCTCTTCTTAAAGCTAAAGCATCATTAATTCTGCTTTCACTATTTCCTCCACCTGTATTTATAACTAAAGCAATTTTTTTAGAATTTAAAACATCAACTATATGAGGTTTTCCACTACTTACCTTATTAATTTTTCTGCATTTCATTCGATTTTTTTTTAATATATCTGCTGTTCCTTTAGTAGCTGATAATGTAAATCCAAGTTTTATAAGTCTTTGAGCGACACCAATAATTTCTTGTTTGTGAGAGTCTTTTACAGATAAAAATGCTAAACCTTTAGTAGGAAGCGAGTTTGCTGCTGCAATTTGACTTTTAGCAATTGCCATTCCAAAATCATCATCAAACCCCATCACTTCACCTGTTGATTTCATCTCTGGACCAAGTAATAGATCACTATCTGGGAATTTGTTAAAAGGAAACACAGCTTCTTTAACAGCAAATTTTTTATTCGTTTGATATTTTAATTTATATTTTGAAAGTTTTTCACCTGCCATTATTCTTGATGCAATTTTGGCTAATGGTATTCCATTAGCTTTTGATACAAATGGAACAGTTCTACTAGCTCTTGGATTTACTTCTATAACAAATATTTCATCTTTTTTAATTGCAAATTGAATATTTAAAAGTCCTTTAACTTTTAATGCTAAAGCTAATTTTCTTGTTTGAATTTTAATTTCTTTTAAAAGATTATCTTTGATAGAAACTGGAGGTAGACAACAAGCAGAGTCTCCAGAATGCACCCCCGCTTCTTCAATGTGCTGCATGATACCAGCAACATAAACATCTTTACCATCAGAGATAGCATCCACATCAACTTCCATTGCGTGATCTATAAATTTATCGATTAAAATAGGATTTTGTTCTGAAGCTTTAAAAGCCTCATTAATAAACTTTTTAAGTTGGCTTTTATCATGAACAATTTCCATTGCTCTTCCACCTAAAACATATGAAGGTCTAACAACAACAGGCAGTCCAATTTTTTCACTTATTTTAATTGCTTGATCAAATTTGTTAGCAATTCCACTTTCTGCTTGTTTTAAATTTAATTTAATTAATAGATCTCTAAATCTATCTCTGTCCTCTGCAAGATCAATCGAAGTATATTGAGTACCAAGTATTGGTAATTTATTTTCATGTAAGAATTTTGCCAATTTAATTGGAGTTTGACCCCCAAATTGAGCAATAACCCCTATAAGATTTCCTTTTGATTTTTCTTTAAGAATAATATTTTGAACGTATTCTTCAACCAATGGCTCAAAATAAAGTCTGTCACTGGTGTCATAATCAGTTGATACTGTTTCTGGATTGCAATTAACCATTATTGTTTCAAAGCCTGCTTCCTTTAAGGAAAAACTAGCCTGGCAACAACAATAATCAAACTCTATACCTTGACCAATTCTATTTGGACCTCCTCCTAGTATTATTATTTTTTTCTTATTGGTTGGATCTGCTTCACACTCAGTATTTACTGAAAAATTTCTTTGATAAGTTGAATACATATAAGGAGTAAAGGATTTAAATTCTGCTGCGCAAGTATCTACTTTTTTAAATACAGGCAAAACTTTAAGAGCAACTCTTTTAGATCTAACTATTTTCTCTTTAATTCTCGTAAGTTTTGATAATTTTTTATCTGAAAAACCAATGGATTTAATTCTATTAAACTCATTGAATGTTTTTGGAATTCCTCTCTTAATTATATTTTTTTCTTCATCAACAAGATCTTTAATTTGATTTAAGAACCAAGGATCGACTTTTGATAGTTTATATATTGTATTTAATGGAATATTTTTCCTAAAAGCTTCACTAATTAATAATAGTCTATTTGGAATGCTAACTTTTAAATTTTTTAAAATCTCTTTTTTTGAATAATTAAAAAGATTGTCCAGTCCTGATAATCCAGTTTCTAATGAAACTAAAGCTTTTTGGAAGGATTCTTTAAAATTTCTACCAATTGCCATTGCCTCTCCAACCGATCTCATTGATGTTCCAAGTACAGCTTTGGTGTCAGAAAACTTCTCAAATGTAAATCTGGGTATTTTTGTAACCACATAATCAATTGTTGGTTCAAATGAAGCGGGCGTTACTTTTGTAATTTCATTTTTTAATTCATCAAGAGTGTATCCAACTGCAAGTTTAGCAGCTACTTTTGCAATTGGAAAACCTGTGGCTTTAGAAGCTAGAGCTGAGGATCTTGATACCCTTGGGTTCATCTCAATTATAACCATTCTTCCATTTCTAGGGTTAATTGCAAACTGTACATTTGATCCACCAGTCTCAACCCCAATTTTTCGTAAACAAGCAATAGAGGCATTTCTCATGACTTGGTATTCTTTATCAGTGAGGGTTAATGCTGGAGCAACAGTAATTGAATCTCCTGTATGTATTCCCATTGGATCTACATTTTCTATAGAACAAATAATTATACAGTTGTCATTTTTATCTCTCACAACCTCCATTTCAAACTCTTTCCAACCCTCTAAAGACTCCTCTATTAAAACTTGATTTTGAGGTGACTCATTCATTCCATTTCTTACAAGTTTAAAAAATTCTTTTTTACTTTTTGCAATTCCTCCACCTAATCCGCCCAATGTGAATGAAGGTCTTATAATTGCAGGTAAACCAATTTCTTTTAAACATCTCGAGGCATCTTTGAATTTGTTTATTATTCTTGACTTCGGCAAATCTAAACCGATGTCAGACATGTTTTTTCTGAATTTTTTCCGGTCTTCTGCGTTTTCTATTGCTTTTGATTTGGCTCCAATTAATTCAATTTTATATTTTTTAAGTAGGCCAGCTTTTTCTGCACTTATTGCTAAATTTAAAGCTGTCTGGCCACCCATAGTAGGAAGAATTGCATTAGGCTTTTCTTTTTTAATCACTTCTTCAAGAACTGGAATTGTAATAGGCTCTATGTAAGTTTTATCAGCAACTCCAGGATCTGTCATAATAGTTGCAGGATTTGAATTTATTAATACTACCTCAAAACCTTCATCTTTTAGTGCTTTACATGCTTGTGTACCAGAATAATCAAATTCACATGCTTGCCCAATTATTATTGGACCTGCACCTATAACTAAAATCTTTTTAATGTCTTTTCTTTTGGGCATATTTTTTTATATCTTGAATAAAGTTGTTAAATAAATATTGACTATCTTGTGGTCCAGGGTTTGCCTCAGGGTGATATTGAACTGAAAAAACTGGTCTATTTTTTAATCTTATTCCTTCAATAGTATTATCAAAAAGTGACTTGTGGGTTATTTGAATTTTTTTTGATAAGCTTTTTTCTATTACAACGAAACCATGATTTTGGCTTGTAATCTCAACTTTGTTGTTGATTAAATTTTTTACTGGATGATTTGCTCCCCTGTGGCCTAACTTCATTTTTTTTGTTTTAGCATTTAATGCTAAAGCTAAAATTTGATGACCTAAGCAAATACCAAATATTGGATAATCCTCTTTAATTAATTTTTGTATAATTTTAATTGCATATTTGCCAGTCGCTGCAGGGTCGCCCGGACCATTTGATAAAAAAATTCCATCTGGTTTTAATTTTGTAATCTCTTTAGCTGTTGTCTTACAAGAAACGACTTTTACATCACAATTATAATCAGAAAAATATCTTAATATATTTTTTTTTATTCCATAATCAATTGCAACAATCTTAAAAATTTTTTTGTTATTTTTTTTATATCCAGTCTCTTTTCTCCAGGTTTTAAAACCTTTCCATGAATAAGTTTTTTTTGTCGATACTACTTTCGCAAGATCCAGACCATTTAGACCAGGCCATTTAATTGAGTAATTAATTAATTTTTTTATATTAAATTTGCCTTTTTTATTATTTGAGATTGTTCCTTTTGGAGCGCCTTTATCCCTTATAAAATTTGTCAAACTTCTAGTATCTAGTCCAGTTAAACCAACTATTTTATTTTTTTTAAGCCATTCGTCCAATGTTATTAAAGCTCTATAATTAGAAGGTGAAGTAATCTCAGAATTAAATATAGCACCCTTTGCCCAAACTTTGTCTGACTCCAAATCCTCATTGTTAGTTCCAACATTTCCAATATGTGGGAATGTAAAGTTGATAATTTGTCCAGCATATGAAGGGTCAGATATAATTTCCTGATATCCTGTGAAAGAAGTGTTAAAACAAATCTCTCCAGTTGCCGTTCCTTGATATCCAAGACCAATGCCTTTGAAAACTATCTTATTGTCTAGAACTAAAATACCTGTTGGAAATTGATGTTTAATTGCAATTTTATTTTTTTGTTTTTTGTTCAATTACAACTCATGAGTTAAAGGTCTATACAATAAAACCTTTTTTTGCGCAACATATGTAATGTATATTTTATAAAAAAACTTTTTTTCTTTTTGAAGAATTTTTTTGATGCGTTAAAATTATAATATGAGTTTAAGAGAAAAAATCGAAACAGACTATAAAAATGCCCTTAAATCGAAAGATAAAAATAAAATATCAACTTATAGGTTAATTCTATCAGGAATTAAGGATTTAGATATTAATAACAGATCTCAAGCAGAGAAAAAAGAAACTAATGATGAAGATATAAAAAAGCTTTTAAAGAAAATGATAAAGCAAAGATCCGAATCAATAGAAATGTATAAAAAAAATAATAGAAGTGATCTACAAGAAATAGAGGAGAAAGAGGTGGAGGTAATAAGTCAATATTTACCACAACAACTTAGCGATGAAGATACTAAAAAGCTATGTTCTGAGATTATTAATTATACGGGTGCGAGTTCAATAAAAGATATGGGAAAAGTGATGGGTGAATTAAAAAAAAATAATGCTGATACTATTGATTTCTCAAAAGCTGGAGCAATTATAAAAGAACTACTAAACCAAAAATGAAGTATCCCAAAGAGTATTTGGAAGAGATAAAAACGAGACTTAAAGTTTCTACAGTTGTATCTAAAACTGTAAATTTAAAAAAAAGAGGTAAAGAATATGTAGGACTGTCTCCGTTCAAAACAGAAAAAACTCCTTCATTTACTGTAAATGATGAAAAGGAATTTTATCATTGTTTTAGTACTTCAGAACACGGCAACATATTTGATTTTGTAATGAAAACTCAAAATTTAAAATTTGGAGAAGCTGTAAAGTCATTAGCAAACCTTGCGGGGATGAGGCCTTATACTTTTTCAAAAGAGGATGAGATTAGAGAGAAAAAATGGACTACTTATAAGTCTTTATTTAATAAATATGTAGATCATTATCATAATGAATTATTAAAAAATTCAAATTCGACAGAGGCTAAAGATTACCTTAAAAAAAGAGGATTAACTAAGGAAGAAGTTCAAAAATTTAAGATTGGATTTGAAACTAATGACTTAAGCTTTCAAGAAAATATATTTAGGGAATATAATGAAAGCGATATAAAAGATACTGGTCTTTTTTATTTTGATGAAAATAAAAAAAAATATGTATCAAGATTTAGAGATAGAGTGTTATTTCCAATTAAAAATATATCTGGCGATCCAATTGCAGTAGGTGGAAGAACTTTAAAAGATAGCAAATATTATGCAAAGTATATAAATTCTCCTGAAACTCCTTTTTTCAAAAAAGGATCAAATTTATTTAATTTAGATTTTGCACGTAAACTCTCAAATAACTTAAATAATATATTTTTAGTCGAGGGATATATGGATGTTATTGGATTAAGTAAAAATAAAATAGATAATGTAGTTGCAAATTTAGGCACCTCTTTGACTACAAGACAAATTTTAACTTTAAACCAATTTTTTGATGAAATAGTTATATGTTTTGATGGTGATGAAAGTGGTTATAAAGCTGCGTTAAGAGCAGCAGAAAATTCTATAATTGAACTAAAACCAGAAAAAAAAATCTCATTTTTATTTTTATCAAATAATCACGACCCAGATAGTTTTGTAAATGAAAAGGGAAAAGAATTTTTTTTAGATTTTTCTAAAAGTAATTCAGTTTCTATTCATAAATTTATATTTAATCACTATTTTAAAAATATGGATGACAGTCCATCCTCTAAAGCTATTTTTGAGAAAAGGTTAAGATCGATCTCGTCTACTATTAAAGATGAATTTATCAGAAAATATGTATTAGAGTATTTCTTAGAGAAAATTTCAGAATTTACTCCAAATACAAACTTAAAATATAATAAAAATTATTCCAAATCTTTTAAATCACTTAAATCGACACAAAATTTTTACAATGAGACCAAATCCTTTAAAGCAATTGATATTAAAGAATTTTCATTTTTATATATTTTATTAAAAAAACCTAAATTAATTAAACACAACTTTAATTTAATTGAAAATGTGAAATTATTTACTAATGAAAATAAATTATTGTTTAGTGAAATTTTAAAACAATCAAAGAATTTTGAAATTACAGATATAGAGAATATTAATGTTGACCAAAATTTAATCGATAGAGTTTTAAAATATGCATCAATTAAACATATAATGGTTAAATATTTGAATGATGATGAAAAAATTCTTGAAATTCTTGTTGAGTTGATAAGAGATTTAAAAAATTATGAGTTAGAAATAAGAATTGAGGAGCTAGAATCAAGATTTTCGAAAGATTTGAGCGAAGTAACATTTAATGAGTTAAAAGAGCTTAAAAAACTGCAAAAAACCAATTAAATAAAAACTAGAATCCAATAGATTTTTTTAATTTTAGCATTATATACAATCTGGGTTTTTTATTGTGGAACGTATAATTACAAAATCATTTGCTAGATTGATGGGCAGGGGTGTCCATAGAGGCTTCATCACTTATGATGAATTAAACAAATCTTTAGGAAAAAGAAATTTATCCAACGAAAACTTGGAACAGGCATTTATTCATATTCTTGATGAGAAAATAATATTAGTTGAAAAAAAAGCTGATTTCAAAGTTCTAAGAAAAAAAGATAACGGATCTAAGGAAGAGGGCAAATCAATAGAGAAAAGTGATGACCCAATTAGAATGTATCTAAGAGAGATGGGAGGGGTAGAATTACTTTCCAGAGAAGGTGAAATTGCCATTGCCAAACGAATAGAAGCAGGAAAAGATGTAATGTTAAATGCCCTCTCTCAAAGTCCAATTACAGCTCAACAGTTTTTTGAGTGGAATGACAAGCTTCAGAATGATGAAATTCTAGTTAGAGAAATTATTGATATTGATACTAATTATATGGAAGATGAAGATACTGGACAAAGTGCAAAACAAAAAAAATCAGATGATGGAGGTGACACTCAAAATAATGAGGAGAATAACTCTAATTCTGATGATGACGAGTTCAACCCGACTCTTGCTGCGATGGAAACTGAGATTAAACCTAAAGTTTTACAAACAATTAATAATTTAACAAAAGAATACAATAAACTAATAAAATATCAGAATGAAAAATTAGAATGTGTTTTAAATTCAAAAACATTTTCATCATCAAAAGATAAGAATTATAAAAAAATAGTTGATGATATTTTAGAAAATATTAAATCACTCCAGCTATCTCCCTCTGTGTTAGAAGAATTGGTGCAAAAACACTACATAGAAAATAGAAAAATAGTATCACTCGAGGGAAATTTGTTGAGACTTGCACTAAATGAGAAAATTACAAGAGACGAATTTATAAAATTTTATATTGGTAATGAGATAAATCCCAATTTGAAAAGTTTCTTAGATACAAATGAAATATGGAAAAAGTTTTTTCAAAAGAACAAAATAGAATTCAAGAACATAAGAGACAGACTAGTAGAGATAAGTAAGAAACTTGGAATATCTGTTACAGAATTTAAATTAATGGTAAGCAGAATTCAAAAAGGTGAAAAAGAGTCAAGAATAGCAAAAAAGGAGATGGTCGAAGCTAATTTAAGATTAGTTATTTCTATTGCTAAAAAATATACAAATAGAGGTTTGCAATTTCTAGATTTAATTCAAGAAGGTAATATAGGACTAATGAAAGCAGTTGATAAATTTGAGTACAGAAGAGGATATAAATTTTCTACTTACGCTACATGGTGGATAAGACAAGCAATTACAAGGTCAATTGCTGATCAAGCTAGAACTATTAGAATACCTGTTCACATGATAGAGACGATAAATAAAATTGTGAGAACTCAGAGACTAATCTTAAGTGAATTTGGTAGAGAAGCGACACCAGAAGAGTTAGCAAAAAAATTAAGAATGCCATTGGAAAAAGTAAGAAAAGTATTAAAGATTTCAAAAGAGCCTGTATCACTCGAAAAACCTGTTGGGGATGAAGAGGATAGTAGTTTAGGAGACTTTATAGAAGACACAAAAGCTTTAGCACCCTTAGAACAAGCAATTAAATCTAATTTAAGTGAGGCTACAACTAAAATTTTATCTACCCTAACTCCAAGAGAGGAAAGAGTTTTGAGAATGAGGTTTGGAGTAGGTATGAATACTGATCATACTCTGGAGGAGGTTGGCCTTCAATTTTCTGTAACTAGAGAAAGAATTCGTCAAATTGAAGCAAAGGCTTTAAGAAAATTAAAACATCCAAGTAGATCAAAGCAATTAAAAAGTTTCTTAGAAAGCTAAAAAAGAGAAAGAGCTAAAAAAGGGCCGTTAGCTCAATAGTAGAGTACTGCATTGACATTGCAGGGGTAGTTGGAGCGTAACCAACACGGCCCACCATATGGATTAAATTAATGCCAAATACTAATTTTAAATTCCAGTTTAGGTTATTCATAATTTTAACATTTTTTTTATTAGTAGAAGGTTTTTTTTATTATTATTCTTACAAGCTAGCTTACTTTTGTTTTGACGAATTAAGTTTTATTGAGCTAGAAGAAGAATGTAATTCAGCCTTCACTTTTTTTGATAAATCTAGAAATGGATTTAATTCCTTGATTTGGAATGAAAATAAACTAGTAGAGTCCTTTCAAATATTGTTTCTTTTATTAACAATCTATCAATTAATAAAAAACATAATTTATAAAAATAAATATAACTTTTCAAAAAATTTTTTATATTTTTTATATTTTTACACACTTGGTATAATTTATTTTTTCTTTGAAGAAATATCTTGGGGACAGCACTATTTTAAATGGGAAACTTTTGAGATATTTGACGAATTGAATAATCAAGGTGAAACAAATATTCATAATATTTCTAATATATTTGACCAATTCCCTAGAGGAATTTTAACTTTATGGTGTGGATTTTCAATCTTTCTTGTAAAATTTCTAAAATTGTTCTCTTTAAAAAAAACTTACATTGACTTTGTTCTTCCATCTCAAAAGATAAAATATATATCGATAATATTATTAATATTTTTACTCCCAGATTTACTTGTAGATAAATTAAATCTACATCCTGGATATAATAATTACACGCATACAATAAATTTAGCAGAAATTTACGATTTTTTTACATTTAACTTTATAAGACTCTCGGAATTTCAAGAATTAATTTTTGCTTTCTATATTTATCACCATACTTTATTTTTTAAAGAAACTTTAAGATAATATCTTGAATGAAGTTTGTAAAAAGAGTAAAACCTTTTTGTTTTAGGGCCTGTAGCTCAGTTGGTTAGAGCAGTACACTCATAATGTATTGGTCCCAGGTTCGAGTCCTGGCGGGCCCACCAAATATACTCTGATTTTTCCCACTATTTATTTTATCAAGAACTCTTCGAAAGACTTAAAAAGAAAATTAATGTCATCATTATTATTCTGCATAATAGATTTAAACTCCTCTTTTTGAGTTCTAGCTAAACTTAATCCTTCAACAATGAGATCTCTTATTAATGGCCTTTTGGGATTTTTAGTATAAATCCTCCAATCGATTTCAATTCTTGGATTCTTAGATGTTTCTTCTAATATTGTTTTCACAATTGTATATTTTTCATTTATTTTTTTTTCAGAAACGACGTTTATTTTTGGATTCGAATAATCTACTAAGCGACTAGAAAAACTTTTCAAAAAATAACTTCTAAAAAGTTTTTTATATTTTATTTTTTGATCCTCGTTTAAATTTTTTCGATATTTACCGAGTGTGTACATTCCTATTCCATCTATATCTACACTCTTCTCTGCAATGTTATTTAATTTAATAATTTTTGACTCCACTGGGTCTGAGCTTGATAATATAGCTGAAGCTTCATTTACAATTTCATTTATTAATTTACTTGGTTCTTTTGCCTCTATAGGAATCGTGAATAGTGGAAATAAAAATACTAATAAAAAAAATTTGATTTTAAACATTCTTGATTATTGGGTATCTATTTCTTCCCAATCATCATCGTTCATAGTTTCTGTAGTCTCATCAAGGTTTAAAATTTTCCTTTTTCTATCTTGTAAATAAAGACTTCTGACTGATGCATAAAGATCTAACGAATTTTTCTCTAGACTGTCAAATGCTTCTAGATTCTTTGCTCTAAAATCAACTCCAGAAGTTAATCTAGAATAATAATAATCAGAATTTTCAAAGTATTTGGTATTGTTTGATACTGTAACATTGTACCATGCGTCGCCACCTGAAAAATTAGCTATTGATCCTAAAGAATCCCGAATAGTTGTAGGTCCAAGAACAGGAAGCACAAAATAACATCCTTCTTTTACTCCCCAAGTTCCAAGAGTTTGTCCATAATCCTCTTTATCTAATTTATTTAATCCATAATAAGAAGCCACATCAAAAATACCTGCAATACCAAGTGTTGAATTAATAGAAAATCTCAATGCATTAATACCCGCCTCCTTTACCTGTCCTTGTAAAATATTATTAGGCACTGTGACAACATTCGATAAATTACTAAGAGCATTACTAGTTCCTGATCTAATTGGTTTTGGCAAGTATCTATAGCCTTTCGCAACAGGTTTAAAAAAAATTTTGTCTAATCCCTGATTAAAAGCAAAAATACCTCTGTTAATAGTTTCAAAACAATCTTTTACTTCAGAAGCACTTTCTTTATTTTTATTTTTTATTTCTAAGGTGCCATCTGATCCAGCAAAAACGTTGAATGTTAGCAGTTGAGACAATAAAAAAATAGATAATATTAAAATTTTTTTCATTAAGACAATTTATATTATATCTTATATTTAATTAAAGATTTAATTGTTTAAAATAATACAGAAAAATGTTCAAAAAATGATTATTAACTACTCCCCTAATTTTAATTTAAAAAAAAGAGACAAAAATAAAATAAAGTACTTAATTTACCATTACACTGGCATGAAAAATGATAAATCAGCGATTAAAAAATTAACAAGTTTAAATTCTAATGTAAGTTGTCATTATTATATTACTGCATCAGGAAATCTGATTCAAATGGTTCCTGATTTGTATATAGCCTGGCATGCTGGTAAATCCCATTGGAGAAATCATAAGTCTATAAATTATAATTCAATTGGTATTGAAATTTCAAATCCTGGTCATGAATTTGGTTATAGAAAATTTAAGAATAGACAAATCAAATCTTTAATTAAAATTTCAAAGTTTTTAATTAAAAAATATAAAATTAATAAAAAAAATATATTAGGTCATTCAGATATAGCTCCTTTACGAAAAATAGATCCTGGTGAAAAATTTCCATGGAAATTTTTATCTAAAAATAAAATTGGAATTTGGCACAATATAAATTCAAGAAAAACCAAAACATTTAGGGATAAAATATCAGAATCAAATTTAATTAAATTTATTAATCTTTTAAAAAAAATTGGTTATAGAATTGAATATTCCAAATCTAATCAATTAAAAAAACTTATAAAAATTTTTCAAATGAGATTTAGACCTGAGTTAGTTGATGGAAAATTAGATCTTGAATGTTATATGATTGCAAAATCCCTTGTTAATCTTAAATAATTAATGTTGAATTTTTTATAAAAATTTATATTGTCTTTTTGCCAGATAAATGACTTGTCGCTTTAATTTATTAAAGAGGAAAGTCCGGGCTCTACAAAGAAACAGTGCCAGTTAATGGCTGGCGGGGGCGACCCTAGGGATAGTGCCACAGAAAATAAACCGCCTTATCAAGGCAAGGGTGAAAAGGTGTGGTAAGAGCACACCGGCTAAGTTGGTAACAGCTAGCGCATGGAAAACCCCACTGGGAGCAAGACTAAGTAGAGATGACGCAGTTAGAAATAACGAAAAGCATTCTTTGGCTAGTCATCAGGGTTAGTTGCTTGAACCTTAAAGTGATTTAAGGTCTAGAGAAATGATAAGTTTAAATGACAGAACCCGGCTTATATTTTATCTGGCAAAAAAAATATAATTTTTACACTCTAAACTTATACTAATCTAAATTATTATTTAAATTTATACATGTGGAAGTTTAGAACAAATCAAGAATACATGAACATAATTTTAAGTGTTGACGATCGTATTTAAAACCCATAATATCCCATAAAATCCCAAATATGGAATTTATGGATTATGTTTTTATCTACTTACGAAAACAAATTAGACAAAAAAGGAAGGGTGTCCGTGCCCGCTAGTTTCAGAAGCTATCTGTCAAACATGGGATATAATGGAATTGTATGTTTCCCATCATTTAATAATCAATCAATTGAGTCTTGGCCTCAAGACAGAATTGAAAAAATTTCAAATGCAATAGATTCTTTAAATCCATTTGAGGATAAGAAGGATTATTTTGCAACCTCAATATTATCAGAAAGTATAAATTTACAATTTGATGGCGAGGGAAGAATTCTCATTACAGAAAAATTATTAAGACATGCAAAAATAAAAAATAAAATGTTGTTTGTTGGTCAGGGAAAAACCTTCCAAATATGGGAACCAACAAATTTTGAAAAATTTAGGGTCACTGCTAGAAAAAAATCTAACATTAATAGGGCTAACCTTAAATGGGAGCAAAAACTAAATAACTAAACGGGGGATAAATGACAATTAATTTTAAAACACCAGACATAAAAGAGTTGAAACCTAGAATACTAGTTTTAGGAATTGGAGGGGCTGGAGGAAACGCCATTAACGGAATGATAGAGTCAGGTTTACAAGGAGTAGAGTTTATAGCTGTAAATACAGATGCTCAAGATTTAAGACTAAGTCATGCTCAAACAAAAATTCAAATGGGTTTAAACTTAACAAAAGGATTAGGTGCTGGGGCAAAATTAGATATAGGCGAAGCTGCTGCTGATGAGTCCTTAAATGAAATTGTTAATGTTCTTCAAGGGTCTAACATGGTTTTCATAACTGCAGGAATGGGTGGCGGAACTGGAACAGGTGCTGCACATGTTATTGCTCGTGCTGCTAAAGAATTAAATATATTAACGATTGGAGTTGTTACCCTACCTTTCTTATATGAAGGTCCTTCAAGAATGAGAAAAGCAAATCAAGGTCTTGAGGAATTAAGGAAACATGTTGATACTATAATTGTAGTTCCAAATCAAAATTTATTCAAAATTGCAAGTGAACAAACTACATTTGAAGAGTCGTTTTTGCTATCTAATGATGTACTAAAGCATGGAGTTCAAAGTATTACTGATCTTATGGTAAGACCTGGATTAATAAATTTAGATTTTGCTGATGTTGAAACAGTTATGAGTTCGATGGGTAAGGCCATGATGGGTACTGGTCAGGCCGAAGGCGAAGGTAGAGCAGTTAAAGCTGCGGAGATGGCTATAAGCAATCCTCTTATAGATGACTACACATTAAAAGGAGCTAAAGGCTTATTAGTAAATATCACTGGTGGAAAAGATCTTAAACTTTTTGAAGTTGATGAGGCTGTTAATAAAGTCAGAGCTGAGGTAGATCCAGAAGCAGAACTAATAATTGGAGCAATTACAGATGAGAGTCTTGATGGTTTAATGAGAGTGTCAATCGTAGCTACTTCTCTGGATGGCCAACAACCAGAACCAAAATCTGTCATTAATATGGTTCATAGAATACAAAATAGAAATCCTGGATATTCTGATTTTTCTAATACAGGTTCTTCTCAAGCATTTACATTCTCTAACCAAAACAGCTCAATCATAACTAATGGGGCAAATGCTCTTAAAATAGAGGAAGAGATTAAAGCTGAAACTAAAAGTCAAGCAACATCTGAAAATGATAATTCCGAAGAATTAGTAAGTTCGACAAATATTGCGGAGGAAATAAATAGTGTAGAGAATGAATCATCCACAGGTTCCAAGCAGTCTTTTGAAACAGATGAAAGCAACTCTTCTCCATCTAATGGATTGGAGAATTTTGATTTTGATGAAGAAACACCTGAGCTATTTAATTCTGATGGATCAATTAGTGAAACCGAAGAAGAAACTTCATTATCAACAGAAACAAACACAACAAGAGAAGAAGAAGACGATTTAGAAATTCCAGCATTTTTGAGAAGACAAAAAAATTAATGGTCTTCAAAAAAATAAATGAATGCCACCATAAATCTGGAAAACAAACATTTTCCAGTTCTGCTAAATGAATTAATTAGCATTATTTCCCCTCTTTATGGTGGCACATTTATTGATTGTACTTTTGGTCAAGGGGGATATTCAGAAAAAATTCTTGAAAATAAACAAAACAGTATTATTGCTTTAGATAGAGACAAAGATGTTTTAAGCAGCACATCAAAACTCCAAAAAAAATATGATAAAAGATTTAAATTTTATAATCTTAAATTTTCTCAAATAGATCAAATCAAATTAAAAAATCATAAAATAAAAGGAATTATTTTTGATTTAGGATATTCATTTAACCAAATTAAAAATTCCCAAAAAGGTTTATCGTTTTTTGATAAAGGAAAGCTAAATATGAGAATGGGTATAAATGATTTTTCAGCAAATGAGATCATATCCAATATGGATGAAAATAACCTTGCTAAAGTATTTAAAGTATTTGGCGACGAAAAATATTCAAAAAAAATAGCAAAAAAAATAGTAGAAAAAAGAAAAAATAAAACCATAAATACAGAGGACTTAGTTCAAATTATAGATGATGTTAAAAAATATCAAAAAACAAAAATACATAATTCCACTAAAGTTTTTCAGGCTTTAAGAATTTTGGTGAATAAAGAAATTAGTGAATTAATAAATGGCTTGATTAATTCATTTAATTTAATTCCCACAGGTGGCATTATAGCTGTAGTTAGTTTTCACTCTATAGAGGATAAAATTGTTAAATTTTTTTTTAAACACTATTCAGAGCAAAGAAATTCCTCAAGATATTTACCTGATAATGAAGTTTCAGAAAAATGTTTTAAATTAATAAATAAAAAACCTATTTTACCCAGTGCAAATGAGCTAAAACAAAACCCACCTTCTAGGTCGGCTAAATTAAGATATGGAATTAAAACTAATGATAACTGTGATTTTAATGAGTTTAGACAAAAATTTAAAAATCTTACTGAGGTTGAGAATTTAAGGTAATTAATGAAAAAGTTAATTTTTTTTACACCTATAATTTTTTTAATATTAGCGACAACTTTAACTAAAAACTCTACTAAAAAACTTGATAAAGAAATTTTTCAATTAAAAGAAAATATCAGAATATTAGAAGATCGTTATGAACTAACTTTACTTGATTATAATATTTTAACTTCACCAAAAAAATTAATGGAGTTTCAACAATATTATTTTGAGGACAAATTTGAGCAAAAAAAAATAGAAAATCTTAGTGAAATTAAATTTTTAAATGACAAGTTAAAAATTGACAAAATGGTTAAAATTAATGAGTGAATTAGATAATCACTCTCAAAGTTCTTACAAGTATAATGACAGTTTTTCATTTACAGAAAATAAGTCATATCTAAAAATATCTTTTGAGAGAATAGCATTTATTTTTTTTATTTTTTTTATCTTGGCAATTATCTTTTCATTTAAAGTAATATTGTTGAGCATAAAAGAAATTCCTGAAATTCAACAAACATTTAAAAAAGAAAATTTTAGATCTAGTATTTTAGACAATGAGGGAAATATTTTGGCTAAAAGTGTTCCGATAGTTAACTTGGGGATTAATCCTAATTTAGTAATTAACAAAGAGAAATTATTAATTTCTCTAAAATTAATCTTTCCCAATAAAAATTTTGAAAAGGAAATGTATGGAAAAAAATTTTTTTATATTAAAAAAAAAATAAGTCCAAAAAAACTTGAACAAATTCTACTTTTAGGAGATAAATCGTTTATTCAAGAAGATAGTATTGCAAGAGTTTATCCAAATGGTAATTTATTTAGTCATGTAATAGGTCAAATTGACAATGATAATAATGGAATATCAGGTATAGAAAAAACTTTTGACTACGAACTAACTACCACAAAAGAACCTTTAAAATTAACTCTTAATAAAGATCTTCAATATTTAATTAAGGAAGAATTATCAAAATCTATAGATATATTTCAAAATATTGGGAGTGCTGCAATCTTAATGGATATTAATAGTGGCAATATTTTATCAATGGTTTCTCTTCCAGACTTTGATCTTAATAAAAGAGAAAAAATAAATGATATAAAATATATTAATAGAGCTACAAAAGGTGTGTATGAATTTGGATCGGTTTTTAAAACATTTACTCTGGCTGCAGGTTTGCAATACAAGGTTGTTGAACCCGAAACAGAATTTAAGAACCTTAAAAAAAGAATTACATGTGCAGGAAACTCTATATCTGAGTATGATGATAAAATCCCATCAGATTTAACTGCTGAGGAGATTTTGATAAGATCAGGTAATATTGGCTCAGTTAGAATAGCCGAAAAAGTTGGTATTGAGAATTATAATAAATTTCTTCAAACTATTGGAATTATTTCAAATTTAGATTTTGATATTCAAGAGGTAGGCACAACTCAATTAGGAAGGTGGGGTAAATGTAAACTCGCAACAGTTGCTTTTGGTCATGGAATTGCAACAACTTTATTACAACTTTCAAAAGGATATTCAATTATAAGTAATGGAGGGTATGAAATAACGCCTACATTATTAGAGAAGGAAAAATATAAAAGAATAAGAATACTTGATGAAAATTTATCTGATAAAATAAATCCTATTCTTAGAAAAATTGTATCGACAAAAGAAGGAACGGCAGGATTTGCAAACGTAAAAGGCTACGAAATTGGAGGAAAAACCGGAACTGCCGATCAACCTTCAAAGGGTGGCTATTCAAAAAAAAAAATTAATACTTTTGCCTCAGTCTTTCCAACCACAGATCCAAAATTTGTATTAGCTGTAATGTTGGATGAACCAAAAGCAAATAGAGAATTCGTTTATCATTATAGAGACGAGAGATATCCTTACAAAGGGAATTGGAGGAATACAGCGGGTTGGACCACTGTCTGGGTAACAGGTCAAATCATAGATAAAATTGGGCCAATTTTAGCCACAAAATATTAAGAGCGTAAATAATGTTACTCAAAGATTATTTTCCAAATCTTCATAAAAAATATCATAAAATAAATTTTACAGGGATTGCCTTTAATTCTAATGAAGTAAAAAAAGATTATATTTTTTTTGCATTTAAAGGGAGCAGTACGGATGGGAATCTATTTATAAAAGATGCCATTCAAAATGGATCAAAAATAATAATTTCTGATAAAATAAAAAAAAATGGTATTAAAAATAATATTTTATTTTTAAGTGCAAAAAATCCTAGAGAATTACTATCTCAAATCAGTTCAAAAATATTTAATAAAAAACCAAAAAATCTGATCGCAGTTACAGGTACGAATGGAAAATCATCTATTGCAAACTTTTATTTTCAAATTTTAAAACTAAATAAAATCAAAGTAGCTTCGATTGGAACACTAGGAATTGATGGTATAAATATAAGAAATAAATTTTCAAATACTACATTTGATACAATACGAGTAAATAAAATCTTACAAAAATTAAAAGAAAAAAAAATTGAAAATGTTATTTTGGAAGCTTCCAGTCATGGATTATATCAAAATAGACTTGATGGATTAAAATTTGATGTTGGTATATTTACAAATTTATCAAGAGATCATTTAGATTATCATAAGTCTTATAAAAATTATTTTGATTCAAAATTAATATTATTCAAAAAATTATTAAAAACAAAGTCTTATGCTATTTTTGATAATGATTTAAAAACTTCTTCAAAATTAAATAGGGTTACTGAATTAAAAAAAATAAAAAAATTTACAATAGGATCTAACAAATCAAGTTTTACAATATTAGATCATCAATTTTTAAAAAGTGAGCAGAAAATATTATTTAGATTTGAGAAAAAGAAATATTATTTTTCAACAAGATTAATTGGAAGTGTACAGATAAAAAATTTACTAATGGCAATTATGGCTGCAATGAAAAGCAAAATTCCATTGAAAAAAATTTTAAAAATTACTCAAAAAATAAAGCCAGTAAATGGAAGATTGGAAAAAATAGGAAGACTTAACAATAATGGAATTGTAATTCTTGACTATGCTCATACACCAGATGCTTTGAAAACTTGCATTAAAAATGTAAAGGAACAGTTTAAATTAAGAAATATTAATTTAGTGTTTGGATGTGGAGGAGAGAGAGATAAGCCCAAAAGAAAAATGATGGGGAGAATTGCTGACAGATATTGTAATAAAATATACTTAACAGATGACAATCCAAGAAATGAAGATCCAAAAAAAATAAGAAAAGATATAAAGTCGAATATTTCAAAGAATAAAGTATTCGAAATCCCATCAAGAGAAAGTGCAATAAAGTCTGCCATTTTAAATATTAAGTCAAACGAGGTCGTTATTATTGCTGGAAAAGGACACGAAGTTTATCAAGAATATATCTCTAAAAAGTTCTTTTCGGATAAAAGATGTATTGAAAAATTTATTAAAGTTAAGAATAAATCTTTAAATAGAAATTGGAAATCAAATATTATTTCAGAGATAATAAAAAAAAAAATAGATAAAAATGTAAATATTAACAATGCTTCAATTGATTCAAGATTAACAAAAAAAAATAATATTTTTTTTGGTATCAAAGGAAAAAATTTTAATGGAAATAAATTTGTTAGACAAGCTTTTAATAATGGAGCGTCTATTTCAATTAACCAAAATAAAAAAAAAAATAAATTTAAAAATGATATTTATGTAAACAACCCCTTAAAAACATTTTCAGAAATTGCAAAACTGATTAGGGTGTCATCTAATGTTTCTTCTATAGCAATTACAGGATCATCAGGCAAAACTTCTTTAAAGGAGATGTTGGGTCAAATGATGAATAAAATATGTCAAACATCTTATTCAATAAAATCATTCAATAATAAATATGGAGTTCCGATTTCTTTATTTAATTTAAAACAAAATGATAAAATAGGTATTTTTGAAGTTGGGATGGATAAGAAAGGAGAAATTGATTTTTTAACTAGAAAGATAATGCCTGATGTTGGTATTATTACTAATATCTCGTATGCACATATTAAAAATTTTAACAATCTTAAAGGTGTAGCTAATGCTAAATCAGAACTAATTAATAACATTACTGAAAATGGTACGATTATATTGAACGCAGATGATAAGTTTTTCAAATTTTTTAAATCTAAATCTATAAAAAATAAATTAAATATAATTTCGTTTGGTATTCAAAAAAAATCAGATGTGAGTTTAATAAAAATTAAAAAAGGGAAATCTCGTTCAATTATTAATATAAAATATCGTGAAAAAGAATTGATATTTATTATTAAAAAAAATTTGGAAAGTTATGTATATAATATTTTATCAACTTTAGCAGCATTATCTATTTATTTTGATTTAGAAAAATTAGATAAATATTTCTTTAATGATTTTAAATTTCCAGAAGGCAGAGGAGATCTAAATATAATTAATTTAAAAGAAAAAAAAATTAATTTAATTGATGAAAGTTATAATTCTAACCCGTTATCTCTTCAATTTGCAATAAATAAATTAAATAGCATAAATTCTAAATCTAAAAGTAAACTTATTCTTTTAGGTGATATGCTAGAACTTGGCAAATATTCTAAAAAACTCCACATAGAAGCTGCTCGATATGTTAATAGTACTAATATTGATAAAGTTTATGTATTCGGCAAAGATATCATTGAAACATTTAACAAAATTAAACCACAAAAAAGGGGAAAAATATTAAATTCAAAAAAAGATATCTTAAATTTTATGATAAATGATATTAAGAATGGTGATTATCTTATGATTAAAGGTTCTAACTCCACAGGATTAAATAAAATAAGTCAAAGCTTAAAAGTAGGCAAAATAAATGCTTTTTAGTCTATTTTCTAACTTAGTTGAAATTTTTAGTTTTCTTAATGTTTTTAAATATTTAACTGTAAGAACTGGTCTGTCAATGTTTACATCGATGGTAGTAGTTTTTTTAGTTGGAGGTCCACTTATCAATTATTTTTCTTCGCATCAAATTCACGACCCGATTAGAGAAGATGGACCGAGTGACCACATAATCAAAAAAATAGGAACTCCCACAATGGGTGGTCTTATGATTTTACTAGGTATTTTTTCAGGTGTTCTTTTGTGGGGTGATTTTTCAAACCCTTATAATTGGTTCTTACTTTATATAGCTGGATCTTTTGGACTATTAGGAGCTTATGATGATTATCAAAAAATAAAAAGAAATAATTCAAATGGTATAACTTCTAGACTAAAGATTATAATTCAAATTATTTTAGCTTTAGGTGGAATTTTTATTTTTTATTTTTACAGTGGGTCTAATGAGATTGAGAATTTGTATTTTCCATTTTTTAAAAATCTAATAATTAATTTAGGATGGTTTTTCATTCCATTTTATTTATTTGTTATTGTAGGCTCCTCAAATGCTGTTAATTTGACTGATGGATTGGATGGTTTGGCGACAGTGCCCGTAATATTGGTTGCAGCATGTTTTGCTTTTATTAGTTATGTAACGGGAAATATTGTTTTTTCAGGGTATTTACAAATCACATATATCGAAGGAGTAGGAGAAGCATCCATTTTTTGTGGAGCAATAATAGGTTCTTGTTTAGGTTTTTTATGGTTTAATGCGCCACCAGCAAAGATATTTATGGGTGATACTGGGTCTTTAGCATTAGGTGGATCATTAGGAGCAGTTGGTATAATTACTAAACACGAAATTGTTCTTGCAATTACAGGTGGACTATTTGTACTAGAAGCAGTTTCTGTAATTGCACAAGTGATATCATTTAAACTTACTGGTAAGAGAATATTTAAAATGGCACCAATACATCATCATTTTGAAAAAAAAGGCTGGCCTGAATCTACTGTAGTTATTAGATTTTGGATTATATCAATTATCTTAGCAATGATTGGTTTAGCAACATTAAAACTAAGATAATGAATGAAAGAAAAATTTATTTTAAAAATAAAAAAATTTTAATTTATGGATTTGGAAAGTCTGGTACTGCTTGTTTTAAATTTTTAAAAAAAAATAATATTTGCGTAATATTTGATGATAAAAAAAAAAATATCCCACCTAATTTTAAAAAATATTTAATAAATATTCGTAAATTATCATCTACAACATTTGATTTTATTGTTTTAAGTCCTGGTATAAATATTAATAAATGTAGAATTTCAAGTTATTTAAGAAATAATAGGTCTAAAATTATTTCAGAACTAGATATATTTGAAATTAGTTACCCAAATATAAATAAAATCACAATCACTGGAACAAATGGTAAATCGACTACTTCAAAACTACTTTACGAGATTCTAAAAAATAACAAAAAAGATGTAAGATTAACGGGTAATATTGGATTTCCAATTTTAATAGAAAAAAAAATTAAAAATAATACAATTTTTGTTATTGAGGCATCTTCTTATCAACTTGATTACAGCAAATATTTTAGATCTAAGTATTCAATTATACTTAATTTAAATCCAGATCACCTTGAAAGGCATGGAACTTTTAAAAATTATGCGGAAGCAAAATTTAAAATAGTTAAATCTCAAACTAAAAGTGACTATGCTTTCATAGAGAATAAAAATAATTTTTTAAATAAATTAGTCAAAAACAATCAAGTAAAATCAAAAGTTATAAAAATAAATTATTTGAAGTATAAAAAATACTTTGGACAAATAAATAATATTTACTTTAATAATTCTGCAAACAGAATAAATCTTAGCTTTGTTTTTAGTATTGCTAAGGTTCTTAAACTCAATTTAAAAATAGTTTTAAATACTATAAATAAATTTAGAGGTTTAGATTATAGGCAACAAATAATTTATAAATCAAAAAAATTATTAATTATTAATGATTCAAAATCCACTAGTTTTTCATCAACCATACCATTACTTGAAAGTTATAAAAATATCTATTGGATATTAGGAGGACTTGCTAAAAAAGGAGATAAACTAAAATTAAATAAAAAATTTTTTCCAAATATTAAAGCTTATGTTTATGGAAAAGATAGAAATTTTTTGATTTATTCACTACCAAATCAAATTCCTTTTCAGTCTTCATCAACACTTTCAAATATTATGAAAAATTTAAATAAAGATATTAAAAATGACAACTCAAAAAAAGTAATTATTTTTAGTCCTAGTGCTGCATCATTTGATCAATTCAAAAACTTTGAGGAAAGGGGAAAATTTTTTAACAAAATTATAATAAATAAATTTAAGAAAATCAAAATATGAACAAATATTTAGATACTTTTTATGACTGGTGGAAAAATATAGATAAATTTATATTGTTATTAATTCTAACTTTATTTTTATTAGGTCTTTTTTTTTCATTAGTCTCTACTTCCCTGATAGTTTCAGATAAATTAAACACTAAATCATATTATTTTTTTTTTAAACATTTTGCTTACATAATTTTAGCGATATTCATATTGATTACATTTTCTTTTTTGAAACAAAAAATTATAACAAAATTTTCATTGATCTTATTTTTAGTCTCATTTTTAAGTTTGTTGTTAGTTCCTTTCCTGGGAATTGAGGTAAAGGGATCAAAAAGATGGCTAGATCTGCTTTTTTTGCCAAGATTTCAGCCTGTTGAAATTGTCAAACCCTTTTTTATAGTAGCTTTATCATTTATGTTAACTATTCAAAACAGACGATTATATTTTAAATACCTATTAAGTACATTATTCACAGTTCCAATATTAATGTTGCTTGTTAATCAACCTGATATTGGACAAACTCTATTAATATCAATGGTTTGGTTAGCTTTAATTTTTATCTCTGGAATAAATATTTTTGTATTTTTTATATTCTTTTTTATAATTGGTTCTTCTGTAAGTTATTTGGTGTTATTTGTTCCAAAATTTGAATATATAAAAATCAGACTTTTTGCCTTTTTAGACTCGAGTTCGAGTAATAATTATCAAGCTGAAAAAGCAAGTGATGCAATTATAAATGGTGGTTTTTTTGGAAAAGGTATTGGAGAAGGTACTTTGAATTCGAGAGTCCCTGAAGCTCATACAGATTATATAGTTTCAGTTATCTCAGAAGAGTTTGGTGCTATTATAGTCATAGGAATTTTATTTTTATATCTAATTTTTTCATATAGGGTGATCCAAAAAATTAATTTTCTAAAAGAAGATTTATCAAAACTTATTTTAACCGGATGTGTTTCTTTAATTTTGTTACAAACCTTTATTCACGTAGGTGTAAATCTAAGAATTCTTCCAACAACGGGAATGACATTACCTTTTTTAAGTTATGGTGGATCGTCTATAGTTAGTACAGCAATTTTATCAGGATTAATTTTAAATTTAACCAAAAGAAAATTAAATTAACTGATGAAAAAAATACTTATTGCAACAGGTGGATCAGGTGGACATGTAATTCCATCATTAAGTATATATGATGCTTTAAAGGATGACTTTGAAGTAAAAATTTCAACTGACTCAAGAGGGTCAAAATTCATTTATAATGAGAATTATAATTACTCATTAATTGATGTACCAAATTTATTTTCAAATTTATTATTACTTCCATATAATTTAATAAAATTTTGCTATTCAATAATAAAATCTTACAAATACTTAAAATTAAATAATTTTAATATCCTAATTAGTACTGGTGGATATATGTCTCTACCTTTATGTCTAGCTTCAAATTTATTGAATATAAAAATTTATATTTTTGAACCAAACTCAGTTCTAGGTAGAGCAAACAAATTAATTCTTAACTTTGCAAAGAAAATTATTTGTTATGACAAAAATTTAAAAGGTATTTCTAAAAAGCTGTCAAATAAGATTTATTTAGTTAAACCATTACTTAGAAAAGAAATATATAAATATAAAAAAAATGAAAATACAAAGATTGCAGAAAAAAAAAAAATACTAATTATCGGAGGCAGTCAGGGGGCAAAATTCTTTGACGAATTTATCACTAAAATTATAATAAAACTCTCAAAAATAGAAAAAATTCAAGTTCTTCAACAAGTAATTAATGTAAATAAGAGAGAAAATATCAAAGAACTTTATCAAAAAAACCATATAGAGCACGAGTTATTTCACTTCGATGACAAAGTGCTACTAAAAGCTTTAAATTATGATTTAGCCATAACACGATCTGGTGCATCTGTAATTTCAGAACTAGGTTATTTAAACATTCCATTTGTAGCAATTCCATATCCGTATGCTAAAGATAATCATCAATATCATAATGCAGAATTTTATGAAAAAAATAAATCTTGCTGGTTAATTATGCAAAATGATCTAGACGAAAATAATTTTACAGATTTTATAATAAAAATTTTTAAGGATCAAAATGAATATTTTGTGAAAAAAAATAATTTGATTCAACTTACTAAAGAAAATACCTGGGAAAAAAACAAATTTAAACTAATCGAGCTTTTAAATGAAAATTGATTTAGGAAAAAATGAACTTATTCACTTTGTTGGTATTGGAGGAATAGGTATGAGTGGTTTAGCTCTAATTATGAATGGGCTAGGCTATAAAGTACAAGGAAGTGATATTGCTAATAATCGAAATATTGGAAGATTAAAAGAAAAAAAGATAAGGATATTTCTAGATCATAAAAAAAAAAATATAAAAAAAACGACTGTTCTTGTGATTTCCTCAGCTATTAAAAAAAATAATCCAGAATTAGTTGAGGCTTTAAAAAAAAATTTGCCAGTTTACACAAGAGGAGACATGTTGGGTCATATAGTATCGTTCATGAGGAATGTTGTGATAACTGGTTCACATGGAAAAACAACAACAACATCATTAGTGTCTAGTATTTTTACAGCAGCTAATTTAGACCCAACTATAATTAACGGTGGTGTATTAAATTCATTTGGTAATTCTGCAAAATTAGGTAAAAGTAATTGGTGTGTAACAGAGTCTGATGAGTCAGATGGAAGTTTTTTAAAAATCCCCTTTACATATTCTATAGCTACCAATTTAGACTCTGAGCACTTAGATTTTTATAAAAATATAAATAACCTTAAAAAAAGTTTTCTAAAATTTATTGAAAAAATCCCGTCTGTAGGTAAAGGCTTTATATGTTGTGACGATCAAAATCTTAAAAAAGTTCTAGAAAAATCAGCAAATAAAAATTTTTATACATATGGTAAAAATAAGAGGTCAAATTTCCAAATAATAAATATAAAGCAAAAATCTAATTTTTCTGGTTTCGATATTAAAGTAAATATACCGAGCAAGAAAAAAATAATTAAAGGAATTAAACTTCCAATGATTGGAATCCATAACATTCTCAATGCAGCTGCTGCAGTTTCTTTAGCATTTACAATTGGACTACCTGAAAAAAATATCAAGGTTGGATTATACAATTTTAAAGGAGTTCAAAGAAGATTTTCTCATTTATTTAATCATAATAATATTAGTTTTTATGATGACTATGCTCATCATCCAACAGAAATAAGTTCAGTTCTAAATGGCGTAAGAAAAGTATACAAAAACAAAGAAATTGTGTGCATTTTTCAACCACATAGAATCTCAAGAGTAATAAATCTAAAAAAAGAATTTTCGAAATGTTTTAAAATGGCAGACACAGTTTTATTGTGTCCTATCTACACAGCTAATGAAAAACTAAGACTTAATTTTACATATAATTCATTTGCAAAATTAATAATAAAAAATTCCAATGTTAAGTTAGTGCAAGTTGATGATGAATTACAATTACAAAGATTTATAAAACAGAATGCATTTGGTGAAAAAATTTATATAGGAATGGGTGCTGGATCTATATCAAATTGGATGAAAAATTTGGAAAATATTTTTTAATGGAAATAGAGGATATTAAAAATTCAGCATTATTAATTGATGGGGAAATTTTCTTTAATCAAAGTATTAAAAATCTAAACTGGTTTAATATTGGAGGAAAAACTAAAATTTTTTTTAAACCAAAATCACTTAAGAGTTTAATAGAATATCTTAAACTTTATAATTTAAGAGGTAAAATATTTATTTTAGGGAATGGGTCAAATGTATTATTTGATGACGATACATACCAAGGTACAGTGATTAAATTGGGTAAAAGTTTTTCGAATATTGCTCTGCTAGATAACGAAACAATCATTGCTGGAGCTGCTACCTCGCAAAAAAAAGTTTCAGAATTTGCAAAGGATAATAATATTTCTGGATTAGAGTTTATGTCGTGTATTCCTGGATCTATAGGGGGTGGTATAAGAATGAACTCTGGATGTTTTAAAAAAGAATTTAAAGATATTCTAATATCTATTCAATTAGTTGATTTTAAAGGTTTAGTAAGAAGTATACCAACAAATAAAATTAATTTTAATTATAGATCAATAGAATTACCTAAAGATTTAATATTTTTAAGCGCTACTTTAAAAGGAAAAAAAAAAAATAGTGAACATATAAGTAAATATATGAATGAGCTAAATAAAATTAAAAATATGGCTCAACCAACAAAAATTAAAACAAGCGGTAGTACATTTAAAAACCCTATTAATCAAACAGATAAAAAGGTTTGGGAATTAATCAGAGCAAGTGTTGATAATGAAATAAGTTATGGTGATGCTGTGATCTCTAAGAAACATGCTAATTTTTTTGTGAATAAAAAAAATGCGAAATCTGATGATATGAAGTCTTTAATAAATTTCGTCAAAAAGAAAGTAAAAGATCAGACTGGAATAAAATTAGAATTAGAAATTGTGGTGGTTGAATAATGACTAAAATTTTAATATTAGCAGGGGGATATTCTAATGAAAGAGAGATTAGCTTAATAACAGCCAAAAGCGTGATCTATGAATTAAAAAAAAATAAAAAGTATAAGCTTCTATTAATTGAACCAGATGGGAGTTTTGTAAAAAAATTGAGGAAATTTAAACCAAATTTGGTTTTAAATCTTCTACATGGTAGGTATGGCGAAGATGGTTACATTCAGTCAATACTTGAGTCAGAAAAAGTAAGATATTCTCATTCTGGTGTACTTTCTTCTTCTCTTGCAATTGATAAAGAAATATCAAAAAAAATTTTTACTGAAAATAATATTTTAACACCCCCACATATCAAATTTTCTTTTAAAAATAATTCTAATATTAAAAATACAATAAAAAAAATTGATACAAATTTTAAATTCCCTGTAGTTTTGAAGCCTATTAACGAGGGCTCTAGTGTAGGTGTATATATTTGCACTAAAAAAAATTTTAATAGAAATTTGATGAAGTTAAAAAAATTTAGAGATATTTTAATTGAGAAATATATACCTGGAAGAGAAATTCAAGCTGCTATTTTAGGTAAAAAAAAATTAGGAATAATTGAGCTAAAACCTAAAAGGAAATTTTATGATTATAAAGCAAAGTATAGTACTAGTGCAAAAACTGAGCATATAATACCAGTAAATTTAAGTTTAAGAAATTATAATAAAGTTAATTCAATAGCTATGAAAGCACATAAGTTATTAAAATGTAGAGGGGTATCCAGATCAGATTTCAGATTTTATAACAATAAATTTTATTTATTAGAAATTAATACTCAGCCAGGCATGACTTCACTTTCTTTAGTACCTGAAATAGCAAAATACCAGAATATTAGTTTTATAAAACTTATAGAAGAAATAATGAGAGATGCGGGCATCAATAAGTAAATATAAAGTATATCTTTATTTATTTTTTTTAATTTTTCTGAGTTCAATATTTAATTTTAAATATTTAGAAAATTATAACGACATGTTCAGATTAAAAACGATTAACATTAAAGGAGTATCTTATAATGAACGAATAAATATTGAAGAAGAATTAAATAAGTTAAAAAATACAAATATTTTTAAAATAAATGAGATTAAAGTTTTTAAGAAATTAGCAACATTTAATTTTATAGATGGTATATATGTAAAGAAAATTTTTCCCTCCTCAATCAATATAAATTTATCAATGACAACTATCCTTGGAAAAACCTTTTTAAATGGAGAAGAGTTTTATATCGGTAAAAATGGCAAATTTATAAATTCTAATCAATTTTTTGAAAAATACAAAACAGCTACCGTATTTGGAACGTTCGAAGTAAAAGAATTTTTGGATTTATATAATATTTTAAATAGTCAACAGTTAGAAATTAATGAGATAGATTATTATTATTATTTTAAAAATAGAAGATGGGATTTGGTATTCTCTAATGGATTGACCCTTAAGCTACCTGCAAAAAACAAAAAAGACTCAATTAAAATTTTTAAAAAATTAATTGATAATGATAAATTAACAAACACAAAAATTATTGACCTTAGAGTAAGCAACCAAATTATAATGACTAAAAATAATGAATAATTTAGATACAATAATAGATTTTGGGTCTAAAAACTTAAGACTAGGTGTATTTAATCAATCATCTGAAAAAGTTTATTCATCAAATATTAAAATTAATGAGGTTTTAGAAAATAACAATCTAGATAATGCTTTGAAGAATTTGGTAAGAGATGCAGAAAAGCAACTATCCACACACTTGGCTGATGTTAATATACTTTATGATTCCTCAGAATTTAATTTCATCGATTTTTCAATTAAAAAATCATTTGATCAACCTACTTTAATATCAAAACATTATAAAAGTCTAATTGAAGAAGCGAACTTTATTATTTCAGAAAATAATTTTAGAGATCAGGTCATTCATATTGATATAAACAATATAATTGTTGATGAAAATAGAAAATTAGAAAACTTATTTGATGATATAAAAATAAAATCTTTGATATTAGAAATAAAATTTATTTGTTTAAAAAAATCTACAATAAATAATTTATCAAATAAATTTAAAAAAAATAATTTAAATATCTTATGTATATACTGCTCAAGCTATGTTAAATCATTTTTTTATAAAAAAAGTATAGATACTAGAAAAAATATTATATTCTTAGATATTGGATATGAAACAACTAGTGCTTTATTTTTTAATAATAATAAATTCCAATTTTTAAATTCTGTACCCATAGGTGGAAATAATATAACAAAGGATATTTCAAAAGTACTAAAATTAGACATTAGTTATTCTGAAGATTTAAAAACAAAATTTGATAAAAATGAGAATGAAATATCATTTAATAAAATCTCTACAAATGACATAAATTTATTTAGTGAAATATCAGAAAAAAATATTTCGATAGATTTATTGAAACAAGTTATTCAAGCAAGAGTAGACGAAATTATTAATATCTCAATTATACAAAATAATTACTTTAAAAATATTAATTCTTCTGAAAAACCTAAAATAATTTTTATTGGAAATGGATCAAAGTTGATATCATTCATTAACAATTTTAATTTAAAAAATTCTTTTTCAGAATTGATCTTTTTTGATGAAAGCGACACTAAGATATGTGAAGCAGGCATAAATTATCATAAAAGTGATGAAAGATCTTTAATAAACATTGAAAAAAAGCTTAAAAAAACAGGCTTTTTTGAGAAGTTCTTTAATCTTTTTTCTCGATAATTGTATTTTCTTGTAACATTACTTGAATATTAAACTGGGCTTGTTTTTATATACTCTTGCTTATGTCACTGTTATCCCAATCAACAATATCAAAAAAAATTTTATTATCCGGAATTGGAATTCACACTGGTGAAAAAGTAAATCTTCAAATTTTACCTTCTGCACCTAACTCTGGGATTATATTCAAAAGAGTTGATATAAAAAATAATAATATAGTAATTCCTAATTTTGAGAATGTTTGTGAAGCAACGCTTTGCACAACAATATCAAATCAACATGGAGTAAAAGTTTCAACAATCGAACACCTTATGGCTGCATTTTTAGGTTTGGGTATTGATAATGCAGTTGTTGAACTTGATTCACAAGAAGTACCTATTCTTGATGGATCTGCAATGAATTTTGTTAAAATTCTTAAAGAAACTGGATTAAAAAATAGTGATGTACCTATTAAATTGATAAAAATAAATAACAGTGTTGAAATAGAAGAGGGAGATAAATTCATTTCTATTGAAAAATCCAATACTTCCTTGGAAATTGATTTTGAGATAAATTATAAAAATCAACTTATTCAAAAACAACAAAATAAAATAAATGTTTTTGAGGACAAATTAGATGATGTATTTAATTCTAGAACATTTTGTTTGTATGAAGATATTGATAAATTAAAGAAAATAGGTTTGGGAAAAGGAGGATCTCTAGATAATGCAATCGTTGTAAGAGAAAACAGCATCTTGAATGAAGAAGGATTAAGAAATAAAAATGAGTTTGTGAATCACAAAATTCTTGATTGTATGGGCGATCTTTATCTAGTTGGTTATAGGTTAATCGGATCTATTAAATGTAGACATGGTGGTCACAGTCTAACAAATAAATTGTTAAGAAAAGTATTTAGCGATAATAAAAATTATTCCTTAATTGAAATTAAAGGTAAAAATTTACCTCATACGCTAATAAATAATCGTAATAATTTAAAATCTATAGCTTAAAAATTAGAATTTTAAAATTTTTCTGATAAAATTCATTGATGAAAATTTGTAATTTTTTATTAATTCAAATAATTATTTTTGGTTTAATTTCTTGTTCCGAAAAACAAGAAAAAGTCTCATTAATTAAAGAAGATAATTTAGAAATGCAGATGATAGAAGCTTATAATGAAGGGTTAAAAGAATTTAATAGAGGTGATATTTTTTTTGCTGCAAAAAAATTTAATGAGGTGGAACTTTTATATCCTCAATCAATTTGGGCACCAAGATCTAATTTAATGGCTGCTTACTCTTACTATACTCAATTATACTTTACATATGCGATAGTTGAATTAGAACGATTTTTAGATAAATATAAAAATCATCCTAATACTGATTATGCATACTATTTATTAGCTATTTGTCATTATAATCAAATTACAGATGAGAAAAAAGATCTAGGACAAATTGTTAAAGCCAAAGAATATTTTACTTTATTAATCAATGAATATCCTGGAACAGATTTTGCTGAGGATGCAAACTTTAAGTTAGAGCTTATTGAGGAAATATTAGCTTCAAAAGAATTATATCTCGCAAACTATTATTTAGAACGAGAAAAATGGATACCAGCAATGAATAGATATAAAAAAATCGTAAATGAATATGATACAACTATCTTCATTGAAGAGGCATTATACAGACTTGTAGAATTAAATTACAAGTTAGGACTAATGGATGAGGCAAAAAAATATACAGCTCTCCTTGGATATAATTATCAGTCAAGTGATTGGTATGAGAGATCATATAAAATCTTAAATACTAATTATGAAAAACCTCAAATTAAAAAGGATCTCAATAAGCAAAAATCATTACTCAAAAAATTTAAACAATTATTTCAATAGTGAGTTAAATGAAGGAAGTAGAAATAAAAAAATACTATAAGAAAAAAATAAATGAATTAAAAAATCATAACAAATTATATTTTGAAAAAAGTTCGCCAAAAATATCTGATAAAGAATATGATGAAATTAAAAAAGAAATACTTGATTTAGAAAATAATTTTTCTTTTTTAAAGAGTTCTTTTTCTCCATCCAATTCTCTAGGATTTGCTCCCTCAAAAAATTTCATAAAATCTACTCACAGAGTAAAAATGTTATCTTTATCAAATGCTTTTGGCTTAAAGGATTTAGAAAATTTCGAAAAGAAAATATTTAATTATCTCAACAAGAGAATTGATATTGAATACAGTGTTGAACCGAAAATAGATGGAATTTCAGCGTCATTAACTTACAAAAATGGATTATTAGTCATGGGTACTTCAAGGGGAGATGGTACTACAGGTGAAGTAATTACTGAAAATTTAAAAACAATTAATGATATACCGCATAAAATAACTAATAAAGACTTCCCAAAAGATATAGATATTAGAGGCGAGGTTTTCATAGAAAAGGATGATTTTAAAAAGTTAAAAAATGATTTCGCTAATCCTAGAAATGCAGCATCAGGTTCCCTGAGACAAAAAAATCCATTAGAAACTAAAAAAATTCCACTTAACTTTGTTGCTTATACTTATGGTTACTTTGAAAATAATAAAATAAAGAAACAGTCTGATTTTTTAATATCGTTGAAAAAATGGGGTTTTAAAATAAATGAGCATAATAAGGTTTTTAAAACTATTAAAGATTTAGAAATTTTTCACAAACAATTTGAGAATGATAGATTTAATTTAAAGTATGATGTTGATGGTTTAGTCTATAAAATTAATAATCTTGATCTTCAAAATAGATTAGGATTTACAGCAAATTCTCCCAGGTGGGCTATAGCTCATAAATTTTCAGCAGATAGTGCATATTCTTTAATAAAAGACATAAATATTCAGGTTGGTAGAACAGGTGCATTAACTCCAGTAGCAAGAATAAAACCAGTAAATATTGGGGGTGTAGTAGTTTCTAATGCAACACTTCATAATGAAGATGAAATAATTAGAAAAGATATAAGACTTGGTGATACTGTAAAAGTAGAGAGAGCAGGTGACGTTATTCCTCATGTTGTATTGGTTGATCTAAAAAAAAGAAAAAAAGAGTCAAAAAAATTTGTATTTCCAAAAAAATGCCCATGTGGTTTTGATACCATAAAAGAATTTAATAAATTTACGAAAAAATATGATGCAGTGAGAAGGTGTCCAGATCGAGGATTTGAATGTGAAAAAATAGCTGTAGAAAAAATTAAACATTTTATATCAAAAGAAGCACTAAATATTGACGGTTTAGGGAAAAAAGTCGTGGAAAATTTTTGGAATCTAAAATTAATAAGATATCCACAAGATATTTTTAACCTTGATTATGCTAAAATTTCTAAATTAGATGGTTGGGGTGATCTCTCAGTCTCAAACTTAAAATATTCAATTGATCAATCAAAAAAAGTTTCTTTGGATAGATTTATTTATTCTATAGGTATTAGACATATTGGAATTGAAAACGCTAAGCTTTTAGCAGAATATACAAAATCAATAACTAATTTCTTAAACTTAATCAAAAATAAAAAATTTAATGAATTTTTAAATATAGATGGAATTGGAGAAACTCAAATTAATTCATTAAAAAAATTTTTTGAAAATAAATCAAACTATAAAATAATTGAAAAGTTATCTTCCATGTTAAATATTTCTGATCTTAAATTAAATAAAGATGGCAAACTTTTAAACAATACATTTATGTTCACAGGAAAATTATCAAATATGAGTAGAGCTGAAGCAAAATCTTTGATTGAAGAAAATTCAGGATCTGTTGTAAGTTCAGTTAACAAAAAGTTAAAATATTTAATAATTGGTGAAAAACCAACAAACCGAAAAGTTCAAAAAGCTAAAGAACTTGGAATAAAAATTTTATCTCAAAAAGAGTGGCTTAATTTATTAAATTAGCTTAGCTAACCATTTTTTCTCATTTTTATTTAAAAATGGTGAAATATTATTGTAAACCTCAAAGTGATATTTAAATAAATAATCTTTTTCCTTTTTATTAAGCATTTTAAAATTAATTAGGTCAGTATCGATTGGTGCCATTGTTAAATTTTCAAATAAAAGTTTAGATTTAACTCTTTTAATAAAAACCAAGTTTTCAATTCTTATTCCAAATTCATTTTTTTTATAAAAACCAGGTTCATTACTTAAAACCATTCCTTCTTTTAGTTGTACGTAATTATTTTTTGATATTCCTTGTGGTCCTTCATGAACATTAAGAAATGCTCCCACTCCATGACCAGTACCGTGACCATAATCAAGGCCTACTGAATTGAGGCTCTTTCTGGCAATTTTATCAATATTATGCCCATTTCTCTCTTTATTTATATTAGACAAGGCTACACCAATGTGTCCCTTTAAAACTCTAGTGAAAATATTCTTCACTGTATTTGTGACATTAGAAAAACATACTGTCCTTGTTACATCTGTAGTTCCCCATTTATACTGACCACCAGAATCAAGTAATAGTAAGTCATCTTTTTTTAATTCTCTGTTAGAAAATTTATCAGATCTATAATGTATTACTGCTCCATTTGGCCCAGATCCAGCAATTGTATCAAAGCTTGGGTATAAATAATTTTTATTTCTTTTTCTAAAACTCTCTAATTTTTTCTCAATTTTTTTCTCTGTAAGGTTATTTTTTTTAAGATTTTTTATCCAATATAAAAATTTTGTTAAAGCAACACCATCTTCAAAGTGTGCATTAATCATATTTTTAATCTCAGTTTTATTTTTTAAAGATTTCATAATATAAATAGAATCTTCTCTATCAATTATTTTAAATTTATAATTAATTAAACTTTCATCAGAAACGGAGCAGGTTTTACTGTCAATACAAAAATTTCCAATTTTCAAATTAATTAGGCATTTAAAAAAATCATCTTCCTTTAAAAAATTTATTTTTAATTTTTTATGGCTCAACTTTATTTTTTTTATCTTGTATTTATTAGAAAAAAAATAAATTTTTTTTTCTTTTGTTAGCACCATTTTACAATTTGCAACTGGAGAATTTGGGAGATCTTTTCCTCTAATATTTAAAAGCCAGCAAATATTTTCGCCTGAGCTTATAAAGTTATAATCAACTTTCTTTTTTTTCATTATTTTGATCAATCGACTTATTTTAGAATTAATACTTTCCCCTGCAACAGATGCTTTTAGATTAAAGAAAGGATAACTATTTTTTGTATTACTTTTATTTTCAAATTTAAATTTTAAAGGTAATAAGTTATAATTATCTCCAAAGTATTTATTTAGTGTTTCCCAAGTAAAAAGATCTGGATCAAAACCAATTTTTATTTTTTTCTTTAGAATATCCTTAGGCCAAATATAAGGAATTTCACAAATTTCAAATTCTTTTCCAACCTCTTTTTCAGCTTGAATAGTATATCTTCCGTCAACAAATAAATATTTTTTATTTTTTAGGAAAATAGCAAATCCTGCAGAACCAGAAAAATTTGTAATTGATTTAAGATTATTTATTTTAGAATACTCCGTGAAATAATTATCATTTTTTGGCAAGATATATCCATCCAAATCATTTGATAAAATAATTTTATTAATTACGACACTCATTTTAATTTTTTTTGGTAACGTATCCAACCAGGACTTCTAATTTCAGTATCACTATCAAAATCTATATCTTGGTTGAATTCAAAATCTTCCTCTTTTTCATCAATAAAATTATTATTTTTTCTAATATATTCATCAGGTAGTTCATCCACAAACCTTGATGCCATGCTGTCAATCCAGTCTCCTTGATAGAACCTGTTCATAGAAAATGATATTTTTGCTAGTTTTTTTGCTCTAGTAATTGCAACATAAGCTAATCTTCTTTCTTCCTCTAATCCGCTTTCACCTTTTTCCTCAATACTTTTCTGATGTGGAAATAAACCTTCCTCCCATCCTGGTAAGAACACGACATCAAATTCCAGTCCTTTAGAAGCGTGTATTGTCATTAAATTAACTTTTTCACTCTGCCAATCTTGATCAAGTGATGTTGCAAGAGCAACATGCTCTAAAAAACTTTCCAAATTATCAAATTCTTTCATTGCACTTAACAATTCTTTTATATTCTCTAATCTATTTTCATTTTCTAAGTCTTTCTTATTTTTAAGCATTTCACTATATCCAGACTCATCAAGTATTGTTTGTAATAATTTATTATGATTCACTTTATTCTTTAAATCACTTCTCCATTTGGCTAAAAGATTTAGCAGAGAATTTAAACCTAATCTTGTTTTAGGTTTAATTTTGTTTTGTTCAATTAAATGTTTTGAAGCAACTTCTAATGAGCATTTATTTAATTTGGCAAAATTATTAATAGCTTTTACAGTGGTATCCCCTATAGATCTTTTTGGTACATTTAAAATTCTCTCAAAAGCTAAGTCGTCTTGAGGTTGAAAAACTGTTTTTAAGTATGCAACACAATCTTTTACTTCTGCTCTTTCATAAAATTTAATTCCACCAATAATTCTGTATGGAACACCAATTTTTAAAAACCTTTCTTCAAATTCTCTAGTCTGAAAAATAGCTCTCACAAGAATTGCAACTTCATTTAAAGAAAATCTATTTTTGAAATCTTCAATATTAGAGCCTATTTCAGTCGCCTCATCTTTTACATTTCGAAAACAGTTTAATGTTACAAGCTCTCCATCTTCTTGATCTGTAAAAAGTTTTTTTCCAACTCTATTTTGATTATTTTCAATTATATTAGATGCAACATTTAAAATATTTTGAGTTGATCTATAATTTTTTTCTAATCTTATTATTTTGGTATTTTTGTAAACATTTTCAAATTGAAGAAAATTCTTAATTTCTGCTCCTCTCCAACTATATATTGACTGATCATCATCCCCAACACAGCAAATATTTTGATTATGTTCTGCTAAGTATTTTAGCCATTCACTTTGAATAAAGTTTGTATCTTGATATTCATCGACTAAAATATATTTAAATTTTTTAGAATACATTTTTGATATATCACTATGTCTTTCAAAAATTTTAACAGTATGAAGTATTAAGTCACTAAAATCAGCAGCGTTTAAGTCTATTAATTTTTGTTGATAAATTTTGTAGATTCCTAGGAAGCTTTTTTCTAATATGTCTTTACGCTTGAGTATAACTTCATCAGGGTAAAAGCCTTTATTCTTCCATTTATCAATTACTGCCAAAATATATCTTGGAGATATTTTTTTTGTATCTATGTTCTCAGATTTACAGATATTTTTTATTAATCTTACTTGGTCGTCTTGATCAATAATTGAAAAGTTTGATTTTAACCCAGCCGCTTCTGCATGTTTTCTCAATATTTTTGCACTAATTGAGTGAAATGTCCCTAACCATGGAAGACCAGTCGCTTCTTTTCTCAAGAATTTAGATACTCTTAATTGCATTTCTTTTGCTGCTTTATTTGTAAATGTCACTGCCAAGACTTGATTAGGAAATGCCTTATGTTGTTTAACAATATGCGCAATTCTAGCTGTAAGAACTCTTGTTTTTCCAGACCCTGCTCCTGCAACGATTAAAAGGGGTCCATTTAAATGTAGAACTGCCTCTTCCTGACTTTCGTTTAGATTTGTTAAATAATCTAAATTCATCGTGTATTTTTTTTTAATTTAAGCGATATTAATTTAATAATTAAAACTATGAAAATACCAATATTTACTAAAGGCATTTTTTTATTAATAGCATTGTTTTTTACATTAGGCATTTATTTATCAATACCAGTTTTATTTAATTATAAAAGCATAGAAAACATTATCGAAAGTAAATTTTATTCTGATTTTAATATTAACTTAAATATAAATGGTGACATAAAGTATCAATTACTCCCAAAGCCTAATTTATTAATTAGTGATTCATCATTATCAATAATTGAAAAAAATAATGAGGATATTTCCTTTGATATTAAGAATTTAAAAGTTTTCATGAATTCTAATAGTTTATATCCAAAATCTAAAATTAATTTTGAAAAATTTGAAATACAAAATACAAATTTTATTTTAAAAAAAAAAGAATATGTAACTTTAAGACATTATTTCCACAATAGCGAAAGTAAACCATTTCATATAAAAAAAAGTAAAATATTTATAGTTGACGATAAAGATGAAACATTAGTTATATCACCTATTGAAAAAATAAATTTTATTACATCAAAACAAGACAACTTTAAAAAATTAAATATTAAAGGAATTTTATTTGATCTGAATTTTAAATCAATATGGAAAAAAAAATATAATTCAGAAATGAATTCTCAAATAGAAGTAGATTTTAAGGAACCAAATTTTTTAATTAAAAATCAATTAAATTATAATAATAGCTCCAGTCTTGACGGTTCAACATTGCTTACTTTCTTTAATCAAAATATTGAAATTGATTATATATTAGAAAATAATAAAATTACTTTATCATCACCCGAAAACGCTAATGACATAAAAATTGGTGCATCAATTGAGTTAAAACCATTTTATTTAAATTCAAATATTATTTTGAATAAGCAAAATATGAATTTTATGATTGATGAATTAATATTTTCGCTATTAAATATGGAACCTGATTTATTAGGTAATATTAATGGAGATATAGAATTACTATTAACTAATATTGAGCATGAACTTTTAAGAAGTGGTAAAATAAGTTTTAATATAAGTCAAAATACTATCAATTTAAGAGAAGTTTTATTTAATTTTGGTAATATTGCTCAAATAAACTCTGAAATAAAATATAATGAAAAAGATGGAGATATAATTTTTAATTCATCTAATTCTTTATTAATTAAAAATAAAAAAGAATTTGCTAAAAAGTTCCAAGTAAGACCTGACAAAGTAAAAAATTTAGATGAGATTTATTTTAAAGTTGAGAGAAATATTAATACCAGACAAATATCAATATTTGATATAAAAATTAATAAAGTAGAATATAAAGATAAGAATAACAGTAAATTAAAATATAATATTAAAAATTCTCAAGAGCTGAAATCATTAATGAAAAGAATTATCAACAGTTAATCAGGTTTAATCATTTTATTAGGATCAACAATTTTATCATATTCTCTCTCGTTTATTAGACCTGACTTCATTGCTTCAACTTTAAGAGTAGTTTTATTTTTTAGTGCATTCTTAGCTATCTTCGCAGCATTATCGTAACCTATTTTAGGAGATAGAGCAGTTACTAGCATTAAAGAATTATCTACCAAATGTTTAATTCTATTTTTGTCAGCTTTAAGTCCAGAAATACAATATTTCGCAAAACTTCTAGTGCTATCGGAGAGAATTTGAATGGATTGTAGCACATTGTGAATTATTAAAGGCTTAAAAACATTTAGTTCGAAATGACCATGTGATCCAGCCATAGTAATTCCATTGTGGTTTCCAATTACTTTTACACAAACCATAGTAACAGCCTCACATTGAGTTGGATTTACCTTTCCAGGCATTATTGAAGATCCAGGTTCATTCTCTGGTAATATCAATTCTCCGTATCCTGCTCTAGGTCCTGAGCCTAAAAATCGAATATCATTTGCCACTTTCATCAAACACACTGCTGTAGTATTCAATGTCCCTGAATAATTTACGATTGCATCATGAGCGGCAAGTGCTGCAAACTTATTTTTAGCTGGTTTGAAAGGTAATTTAGTTATTTTTATTATTTCACTAACTATTTTTTTATCAAAATTTTTTTTTGTATTTATACCAGTGCCAACGGCAGTTCCACCCTGAGCTAAGTAATAAATTTCATTAAGTGATACTTCTATTCTTTTAATACACTCTTCTAGTTGTGATTGATAACCTGAAAATTCTTGACCGAGAGATAATGGAGTTGCATCTTGCAAATGCGTTCGTCCTATTTTAACAATTTTACTAAATTCTCTAATTTTTTTTTTTAATTCTTTATTCAACAGTACTAAGCTTGGCAATAGTTTTTCCCTAGTTTCCATTGCTATTGCTATATGCATTGCTGTTGGAAATACATCATTAGTAGATTGAGATTTATTTACATGATCGTTTGGATGAACAGGTTTTTTTGTGCCCTTCTTCCCCTTGAGCATTTCAATTGCTCTATTAGAAATTACTTCGTTAACGTTCATATTTGTTTGAGTACCAGAGCCAGTTTGCCAAACTTTAAGGGGGAAGTGATTATCTAATTTTCCCTTAATTACTTCGTCGGAAGCACGCACGATTGATCTATAAATTTTTGAACTAATATCTTTATTCTTATAATTTGTAATAGCAGCTGCTTTTTTTATTATAGCTATGGATTTTATTAACTTTGATCCCACTAAAACATCTCCAATATTAAAGTATTTTTTTGATCTTTCTGTAGATGCTCCCCAATACTTATCCACAGGCACGTTTATAGAACCTATGCTGTCGTATTCTTTTCTGAATTTCATAGTTTTAATTTTGAGAGTATATTTAATCACTTATACATTAAAAAATTATAAAATCATATAGGAGTAAAATGACAAATTTTGAAAAAGTTGGTGTGTTCATGAAAACTTTTAATCAAGATGTTAAAGATTCATCAAGTCTGAGCACAGACAAAATTAATAAGCTTAGAATTTCACTAATTAACGAAGAGTTAGAAGAGCTTAAACAAGCAATATCAGAAAAAAATTTAACAGAAGTTGCAGATGCATTAACAGATATTTTGTATGTCACTTATGGAGCAGGACATGCCTTTGGTATTAACTTGGATAATTGTTTTGAGGAAGTTCAAAAATCTAATATGAGTAAATTGGGAAAAGATGGAAAACCAATATTCAATGAGTCTGGAAAAGTTATGAAAGGACCAGAATATTTTAAACCAGATTTATCTAAATTTATAAAATAATTTATAGCCAATTTGGTTTTAAGGCCTTAATTTTTGCATCACCGCATCTTAGATCTGCATCAAAATTAAATTTTTTGTTTTCTAGTTTTAGTAAAGCAAATGGATTTTTATTATTGATTAATAATTTACCAATATTTTTATTATCAAATGTTATTTCATCACCAGTTATTTGACCTTCTTTAAGTTTTACAGCAAATAGTCTTTTATTAAGTTTATCTTTAAGTTTAATTCTTGCTGTATTTTCTTGTCCTACATAACATCCTTTTTTAAAATCAATACCATTTAGCTCTTCAAAATTACATTCGATTCCAAATATTTTATCTTGCAGCTTATTTGTATCAATTTGAGCAATACCTAATTCATGACTGTAATTATAATATTCACTAGCATCAGAGACATTCAATCCCAATTTTTTGATAGAAAGATATAATTTTTCTAAATTAATAACCAGTCTAGCACCTAACTTATCAGACCTAGGATCTAAAAGAATAGGATCTTCTCTAAATTTAATTGTAAAACCCACTTCATCTTTAGAATTTTCTAATTCTAAAAACTTTTCCTTTGTTAAATTAGCAACTACAAATTCGTTACTAAGATTTAAGATATCTACATTAGATCTTAGTTTATATAAATTTAATTGTTTATATAAATTTTCAATATTTTTTTTTTCGCAATCCAAAAAATAACCCAATTTATGTTTTATAATTATAAAATCATAAAGATATTTACCCTGAGGAGTTAAAAGAGCAGAGAAACAACTTTTAACTTCTGATACATTATCAATATTGTTTGTAATTATATTTTGTAAAAATTCTTTAGCATCGTCTCCGTTAATATAAAGAAGACCTCTATCTTCTAGTATGTAAACATTATTTTTGTTCATGTTGTAATATTATAACTTATGATATAAGTACTTTTTTAATAAATGTTAGACCTTATAATCAAAAATGGAAAATGCTATATTGATAAAGATCTCAAAGATGTTGATATAGGCATTCAAAACAGCAAGATTGTAAAAATTGGAAAGCTAGATGAAGATGCAAGTCAGTCAATTGATGCAACTGGCCTTACAGTTCTTCCTGGTTGCATTGATACTCAAACGCATTTTAGAGAACCGGGCTCAACAGATACGGAGGACTTAGCTTCAGGAAGTAGAGCAGCAATTGTTGGGGGTATAACTTCAGTATTTGAAATGCCAAATACTAATCCTGCAACTACAAACAAAGCAGAATTTCAAAGAAAAATAGATTTAGCAAAAAATAGAATGTACTGTAATCATGCTTTTTATTTTGGAGCTACTCCAACTAATCAAAGTGAATTAGCTGATCTTAAAGGTTTAGATGGATGTTGCGGAGTGAAATTATTTGCAGGCTCCTCCACTGGAACTTTGCTAGTTCATAAAGAAGAAGACATTGAAAAAGTTTTTGAAAGTACATCTAAAATTGTTGCAGTTCACTCAGAAGATGAGGATATTTTAAATTTAAGAAAGAAATTAAGAGAGAAAGGTAATGTTCACTCTCATCCGATATGGAGAGATGAGGAATGTGCGATTTCCTCAACTAGAAAAATTGTTAAAATTGCTAAAAGATTAGGAAAAAAAGCTCATATTTTGCATATTACTACTAAACAGGAAATTGATTTTTTATCTCAGAATAAGGGAGATATTACTTTTGAAATTACTCCACAGCATTTAACAATGTTTGCACCAGATTGTTACGACAAACTAGGTACCTATGCTCAGATGAATCCACCTATTAGAGAAAAAAGTCATTACGACAGGCTGTGGTATGCGGTAAGAAATAATTATAATGATACTATCGGTTCGGATCACGCTCCTCATCTAAAGGTAAATAAAGACAAAGAATATCCAGATACCCCCTCAGGAATGCCAGGGGTTCAGACCTTATTACCTGTGATGCTGAACCATGTAAATGATGGAAAACTGACTTTAGTTCAGCTTATGAATCTTGTCTGTGAAAATCCAGCAAAAATTTTTGGTATTATAGGAAAGGGACATATAAAAGAAAACTATGATGCAGACTTTACAATTGTGGATATGAATAAAGTTATCGAAATTAAAAATGAAAAAATTGAAAGTAAGTGTGGATGGTCACCTTTCGATGGTCATAAGTTTAAAGGGACTCCAGTTTATACAATTATAAATGGTGAAATTAAAATGAAAGATGGTGAAATTCTTGGAGAAGCATCAGGCAAAGCTATGAGGTTTGAAAATTAAGATTTTATATTAGATAAGAATTTTATTTTCTATTAAACTTTGAGTAATTTCATCTAGAATTGCTGGATCATCGATTGTTGCTGGCATTTTATAATCTTCTTTGTCAGCAATTTTACGAATTGTTCCTCTTAATATTTTTCCTGATCTTGTTTTTGGTAATCTTTTTATAACTATTACAACTTTAAATGCAGCAACTGGTCCAATTTTATCTCTAACCATTTGAATACATTCTTTTGAGATAGTTTCATTTTCTTTTTCTACACCAGATTTTAAAACAACTAAACCAATGGGTAATTGTCCTTTTAACTTATCCGCAATTCCAAGAACAGCACACTCAGCAACTGATTGATGTTCAGATAATACTTCTTCAATTGCACCCGTTGATAATCTATGACCAGCAACATTAATAATGTCATCAGTCCGTGACATAATCCATATGTATCCATCTTCATCTATATGACCTGCATCATAAGTTTGATAGTAACCCTTATAATTAGTCATATAATTTTCTTCATATCTCTTATTAGCATTCCATAGTGTAGGAAATGTACCTGGTGGCAAAGGTAATTTAACAACTATATCACCCATCTCATTAGGTTCTGCTATTGAATGATCTGGTTTAATTATTTTTACATCATAACCTGGAACTGCTTTACACGCTGAACCATACTTAGTTTTTTGCATTTCTATCCCGGTACAATTTGAACTTATTGCCCAACTAGTTTCTGTTTGCCACCAGTGATCTATAACGGGAACATTTAAAAGATTTTCAGCCCATTTTATTGTATCTGGATCAGCTCTTTCTCCAGCTAGAAACAAAGATTCAAAAGAACTTAAATCATATTTTGAGAAAAACTTTCCATCTGGGTCTTCTTTTTTAATTGCTCTAAATGCTGTTGGGGCTGTAAATAAAGATTTAATTTTATACTCTGAAATTATTCTCCAAAATACTCCTGCATCGGGTGTTCCTACTGGTTTTCCTTCAAATAAAACTGTTGTACACCCTTTAAACAATGGAGCGTAAACAATATATGAATGACCAACTATCCAACCAATATCACTTGCCGACCACCAAACATCACTTTCATCAATGTTATAAATATTTTTCATAGTCCATTTAAGAGCAACGATATGACCCCCAACATCCCTTACAATGCCCTTTGGAATGCCAGTAGTTCCTGATGTGTACAAAATATAGGCAAATTCATTTGCTCCAATCTCAACACAGTCTTTATTTTTTGCATTTACAAGTGCCTCCTCCCAACTGATTTCAAGCGGAGAGTTGAGTTTTACCTCGTGATCTTTCCTTTGAAAGAAAATTACTTTTTCAACTTTATGCTTGGCAAGCCTTAATGCTCCATCAACTAAAGGTCTGTATTCAACAGTTCTTCCAGGTTCAAATCCACAAGAGGCAGTGATTAGAATTTTTGCTTTACTGTCATCAATTCTGCTCGCAAGTTCATTTGAAGCAAATCCACCAAAGACAACTGAGTGTATTGCACCAATTCTTCCACAAGCAAGCATCGCTATTACCGCCTCAGGTATCATTGGCATATAAATTATTACTCTGTCACCTTTTTTGACACCTTGATTGTCTAATGCTCCAGCAAATTTTGATATTTTTTCTCTTAATTCATTGTATGTAAACTTTGCTTTACTTTTAGTTATTGGACTGTCATAGATTAAAGCAGTCTTATCACCATTACCGTTGTCAATATGAACATCAATAGCGTTGTAACAGGTGTTTGTAACGCCATCTTCAAACCATTTATAAAATGGTGGGGTAGATTTGTTTAAAATCTTGGTAGGTTTTTTAAACCAGAAGACATCATCAGATACATTTTTCCAAAATTCCTCAGGATTTTGAATAGATTCTTGATAAATTTTGTCAAAAATATTTTTCATATTGATTTGTTTTTTGATTCACTTTTTTAATGATTTTATATAATAGGTTGTATTTAATTTCATAAAGTTAATAAAATCAATACTTATTGCTTCAAAATAACTCTTCAACAAACTTATTTTATTTGTTATTTAACCCCTAACTTTAGATCATTCATTAGATTGGTCTGTAGTTTAAATTTAAACTAAAAAAAACTAACTATGAGGGAGTTTTTTATGAAGACAATGAAAATGTTAGCATTAGCGGCAGTGCTTTTCGGAGCAACTACAGCAGCTAACGCGGCAACAGCCTTTTTAGCTACAGACGATTTCGTAGGAATTTCGTTTTGGTTAATATCAATGGGTATGTTAGCAGCTACAGCATTTTTCTTTATGGAACAGGCTAACGTCAGTTCGCAATGGAGAAAATCAGTAAACGTAGCTGGATTAGTAACAGGTATAGCATTTATTCACTATATGTATATGAGAGCAGTTTGGATCGAAACAGGTGATACTCCAACTGTTTACAGATACATTGACTGGTTAATTACTGTACCACTACAGCTAGTAGAATTTTACTTAATTCTTTCAGCAGTACGAAAAGTTGACACAAATATATTCTGGAGAATCTTAATCGGTTCACTAGTTATGTTAATAGGTGGATATCTTGGAGAAGCTGGATTCATTAATGCTACACTAGGTTTCATAATCGGTATGGCTGGATGGATTTACATTCTTTATGAAATCTTTTCAGGAGAAGCAGGAAAAGTTGCTGCTAAATCTGGAAATAAATCTTTAGTAACTGCATTTGGAGCTTTAAGAATGATTGTTACTGTAGGTTGGGCTATTTACCCATTAGGTTACATTTTTGGTTACCTAACAGGTGGAATAGATGGTAATGCGTTAAACGTTATCTATAACTTAGCAGACTTTGTTAATAAAATCGCATTCGGTTTAATTATCTGGTCTTGTGCAGTTTCTAACTCTACAAGAAGAGCTTAGTAACAATTAGTTACGATATATAAAATAGGGCGAGTTTGATTACTTGCCCTATTTTTTTTTGTGCTTATATAAAAGCAATGGCTAAAATCAAATATATTGAACATAATGGAAAAGAGCACATAGTTGAGGTCCAAAATGGGCTTACAGTCATGGAAGGTGCCATTCAAAATGATATCCCTGGTATTGATGCAGATTGTGGAGGAAGCATGTCTTGCGCTACATGCCATGTTTATGTCAAAGAGGATTGGTATGATAAATTATCAAAAAAAGAAATGGGCGAAGATGATATGTTAGACCAAGCTTATGAACCTAATTCAAGTAGTAGGTTGAGTTGTCAAATCATGGTTTCAAATGAGTTAGATGGTCTGAGTGTTTATATGCCAGAGAAACAAGTTTAATGATTAAAACTGATGTTGTAATAGTCGGCGCAGGTCCAACAGGATTATTCTGTGCACATCAACTTGGTATTATTGGATTGAAGTGTGAAATAGTTGATAACTTAGACAAAATAGGGGGTCAGTGTATTGAACTTTATCCAGATAAACCAATTTATGATATTCCCGCAGTTCCAGAGTGTACTGGAGAAGAGCTTACTAACAATTTAATTAAACAAATAAAACCTTTTAACTTTAATTTTCATTTAAATGACAGAGTTCAAGAATTAACAAATGAAAATGATAATTGGGTTGTTAAAACAACAAATGGAAAAGAATTTCATACACCAAATGTTGTGATAGCAGGTGGTGTGGGTTCGTTTGAGCCAAGAAAGTTTCCAACAAAAAGTGCAGAAAAGTTTGATGGAACTTCAGTTTTATATTCAATTAAAGACAAAACAATTTTTAAAGATAAATCAGTAGCGATATTTGGTGGTGGAGATAGTGCACTGGACTGGGCGATAGAATTATCCAACAGTTCTAAAGTTTCACTAATTCATAGAAGAGATGAATTTAGAGGAGCTCCAGCAAGTGTTCAAAAAATAAAAGAGCTAAGTAAGAATAGTATTATTAATCTATTTACAAAGTATTCAATCAAAGATGTTAAAGGAAATGGAACTTTAGAGGAAATTGAGATTAAAAGTGAAGAAGGTGAAAGCAAAACAATTAAAGCTGATTATGTATTGGGCTTCTTTGGTTTAATAATGCAACTTGGCCCTATAGCTGACTGGGGCCTTAATTTAGATAAAAAAACAATTCCAGTTAATACTGAAAACTTTGAAACCAATAAGAAAGGTATATTTGCAATTGGAGACATCTGTACCTATCCAGGAAAACTTAAACTAATACTTTCTGGTTTTCATGAAGGAGCTTTAGCAGCAAGAGGTTGTTTTAAATATGCAAGACCTAACGAAAAATACAGATTTGAATTCACAACTGCATCAAATACTATTAAAGATAGATTGGGCATAAAATAGTGATAGAACTATTCACTGCCGATACTCCAAATGGCTGGAAAATTAGTATTATGCTTGAGGAGATAAATCTTGAGTATAAAATAACAAAAGTCAACCTAAGCGAAGGGGAACAACATAAACCGGAATTTAAAAAAATTAGTCCTTTTAATAAAATTCCAGTAATTACAGATCACGAAAATAATAAATCAGTATTCGAGTCTGGAGCGATACTGATGTATTTGGGTGAAAAAAGTAAAATGTTATATCCTGTGGAAAGCAGACTAGAGATAAATCAATGGTTAATGGCCCAAATGGGTTTGATTGGTCCTATGATAGGACAACATCATCAGTTTCATTATTACCATCAAGGAAAAAGTGAATGGGGAGAAGAAAGATATTTCAAGATTACGAGAAAACTTTATGAAGATTTAGAAGCGAGACTTTCTGTGAGTGATTATTTAGCTGGCAATGAGTATTCAATTGCAGATATCGCAACATGGTCTTGGATAGCAAGACATAAAAGACATGACATAGGATTAGAAAACTTTAAAGGTTTATCAAGATGGTTTGTTAATATCGCTAAACGACCTGCGGTGATTAAAGGATTAAAAGTATTAAATAAAGATGCTGAAATAGACTACCCTTAAATATCAGCGTAAACTTTTTCTTCTTTTTCGTGCTCTTCCTGAGCTGCTATGCATAAAGTTGCAACTGGTCTTGCCATTAATCTTTTAAGACCGATAGGTTCAGCTGTTTCCTCACAAAAACCATAAGTTCCATCTTGAATTTTTTTTAAAGCTCCATCAATTTTGGAAATCAATTTAATTTGTCTATTGATTGCTCTCATCTCAACGTTTTTTTCTGTATATGAGCTTGCTTGATCAACAATATCTGCAGATGCACTATTATCATCCATTGAAGCATTAAATATTGCTTCATTGTTTGTTCTTTTGAGATCTTTTTTCCATTCTGTTAACTTTTGTTTAAAAAAAGCAAGATGTTTAGCGCACATATACTTTTCTGTTTCTTTTGGGATATATTTTTTAGAGATTTTTACCATGCTCAAATTTATGAATTTCGAGAATATATTCATCATTTAATCAGTGTCAAGAATGCATTAATTGTATAAATTAATAAAAATGGCCATTTATAAAAATATTAATAGTTTATTTTATATTTTTGTTACAACACATTTATTAATTTGGACATTGGTTCCAAGTTTAACAAATCACAATTTACCACTTGATACTATCGAGGCATTAGCATGGGGTAGTAATCTAGACTGGGGATTTAATAAGCATCCGCCAATGAGTGCATTTTTACCTGAAATATTCTATCAAATTTTTGGACCTCAAGACTGGGCTTATTATTTTTTAAGTCAAATCTGTATCATAGTCTCATTTCTTGTCGTTTTTAAGTTAGCTGAAGATTTTTTTGATAACAAAATTTATTGTTTGCTATCGGTTTTGTTATTAGAGGGAATTTATTTCTATAACTTCACTACACCTGAATTTAATGTAAATGTTTGCTTAATACCCTTTTGGTCTCTTTCAGTTTTTTACTTATGGAGGGGAATTAAGAATAATAAAATATTAGATTGGTTACTGCTCGGTCTATTTGCTGGACTTGGGTTTCTATCTAAATATTTATTTGTCTATTTAGGTTTAGCAATAGATGTACTCTTAATTTACATGATTTATACTAAAAGACTAAATTTAAAGTGTTTAGTTTCTTTCGTTCCTTTTATTATAATTTTATTACCACACATTATTTGGTTATCTGAGAATGATTATATAACCATTACTTATGGACTTCTCAGAACTGGATCAGAAGAAGCAAGTATTTTTAATCATATAAAGCATCCTCTGATATTTATAGGAAAGCAAATTGGTATATTATTGCCGTTTTTACTAATGATTTTTGTTTTAGTTAAAAAATTTAAATTAAATATTAATTTAAACGACGAAAAGCTTTTGTTTTTATTATCAATTAATTTAATTCCAATTTTTTTTATTTTTCTTACATCATTTACTATGGGTGTAAAAATTAGAACTATGTGGATGACGCCATTTTATATAAGCTTTGGCTTGTTATTTGTTTATGTTTTGAAATTACAAATTAATTTTGAAAAAATGAGAGCTTTTACCTCCGTCTTTTTAGCATTATTCTTATTATCTCCAATTTTGTATTCTTATATTTCAATTACTCAAACTGATAAAAGAACTGGTTTTGGTGGAAAAAAGTTAGCTCAACAGGCCAAACTTTTTTATGAAACTAAGGCCAAGGATCTTGGAAAAATGGAATATATTAAGGGCAATGAATGGATTGCAGGAAATATATCTTACCATCTTCCAGAAAGACCAAAATGGATTTATAGTTCAAATGAAGTCCAATTGTGCAACAAAGATATGAAATGCTTAACATATAAATGAAATTTCAATTAAACCAAAAAAACAAGAGACTTTTATTCATTATTGGAATTGTTGTTTTAATTGAACTCTCCGGATATGGCTTTTTTGCTTCTCTATTTAGACTGATAGGCTCAGTAAGTTAATGAAAATAGCAATTCTAATTCCAGTCTTTAATGACTTTAAATCTGCATCAAAATTAATTGAAGAAATTGATATTAATATTTCTGAGCTGAAAGCAGCATTTTCAGTAATAGTAGTAAACGATGCTTCTACTGAGGAAAAAATTTTAGAAACTAAAAATTTAAATAATATTAAATCACTAAAATTAATAAATATGAGAAATAATAAAGGACATACACGTTGTATTGCAGCAGGGCTCAAACATATTTCAGAAAATGAAGATTTTGATTATATAATTCCAATGGATGGTGATGGAGAAGACAGACCAGAAGAGATTAGAAACTTTGTACAAAAGATTATAGATAATCCTAATAATACCATTGTTGGAGAAAGAGTAAAAAGATCAGAAGGTTTTATTTTTAAAATCTGTTATTTTTTTCACAAAATAATTACTTATACATTTACAGGAAAATTTATAAAATTTGGAAATTTCACTTGCCTTACAAAACAAACTGTTAAAAAATTAATGGAAGAGAAAGCAACTTGGAGTAGTTTTTCTGGTTCTTTGGCAAAAACTGAAAATAATTTAATTAAATCTCCATCAATAAGAGGCTCAAGATACTTTGGCCCTTCAAAGATGAGCTTTTTAAATTTGATAAAGCATTCTTTAGCAATTATTGCTGTATTTAAAACTGGGGTAATCTTTAGATCGATAGCATTTTATGCAATATATTTAATAATAATGGCAGAGTATATAAGCGTAATTACAGCAATCCCTTTAGCTTTAATCATTATTTTTGGTCTAGTTATCTTAAAAATTTCAGGGAGAGAAAATTTGAATGAGTTTAATAATTCTTTAACAAACATTTCAGACATTGACATTTTGAAATAATATATTTTAAAATAATTGATGAAAAATTTTTATCGTAAAGTGGCATTTGGCCTTGGACCAGACGATAAGGCACCTTCTGACCCATTACAATGGGCTACAAATCAATTAAATGAAATTCCTGAGTATTCCTGGAAAGGAAAAATCTTACCAGAGAAAGAGCTTAGAGGTTATTACAGAGAATGGGTTTATGGAGATAGAAAAGTTTTAAGAAAAAAATTTAAAAATGATAAAGATGGCTACAAAAGAGAAAAAAATAAGTTAAGGCATGCAACTGGACAAAAATTTTGGTGGAACCTTGAACTTTGTATTAGACATTCAGAGGCTATAAAAAGTGAAACACCAGTTTTAGCAAAACTTTGGTACTTTTGGGGAAATCATTTCGCAATTAGTGAAAAAGATTTTTTAGCACAATATACAACTGGAGCATATCAGCGAGAAATTATTAGAGCTAACATGAATCAAAATTTTGAAAAAATGGCTCAAGAGGCAACTAAAGGTTGGTCTATGATACATCATCTGGATAACGAACAAAATATTGGTCCAAAAAGTCAAAATGCAATTTGGGCTAAAAAGGAAGGAAAAAAAAGAGGTGTAAATGAAAATCATGCAAGAGAACTTTTAGAACTGCACACTGTTTCAGCAAATTGTGGTTACTCTCAAGAAGATGTAATTCAAATGGCATATATTATGTCAGGTTGGAGACCCGAATGGGGAAAAAAAAGATTAGAAACTGGAGATGTCCATTTTGATCCGAAGGCCCATCAACCTGGTTCAAAAATAGTTTTAGGTAAAAAATATAAAAGTGGAAGAAAAGGTTTATCAAATGCAATTACAGATTTAGTTAATCATTCATCGTGTAGAGAATTTATAGCCATGAAACTTTGTAGATATTTAATTACTGATAATCCTACGAAAGAAATGATGGAACCAATTATAAAAGCTTGGGAAAAATCAGATGGTTTTTTACCAGAGGTTCATAAGGCAGCAATTGAAGTTGCTTTCAATTATTCTGATAAACATAACAAATTTCAAAATCCAGAGAATTGGCTTCTACAAATGAGTAAAATGTCTGATGTAGATTTAATTCCAACACCTACGTTGATGGATTTATACTCTTTAGGCCAAAAACCAACAAATGGTCAAAGATCATCAGAACGCTTGCTAAGAGAATTAGGTCATCATCCGTATTTAGCAAAACAACCTAATGGATGGTCAGATATATCTGACGATTGGATGTCCCCTGAATTGTTAATTAGAAGGCTAGTTTACGCAAAAGAAGCTTACTATAGAAAATCAAGTAAGTCGCAGACACCTGAATTTTATGAAGAAATGATTCAAAAAAATTATGATAATCCAAATGAAATTCTTCAGATATTAAATCAGCACAAAGAACTTGTTCATAAACATGTAATATTATTTAATTTACCGGAGACACTTAAATCATGAAAATATCAAGAAGAAATTTTTTAAAAGGTTCAGCAACTACATTATTTTTAGCTGGTTTTAATTTTCCTGTTTTAGCAAGTACTGATAAGAAAAAAAATCTTGTTATTATAATGTTAAGAGGTGGAATGGATGGTTTATGTGCCGTTCCAATAATAGGTGATAAGAATTTTGAAAAAAGAAGAAAAGATTTAATTTTAGATAAAACAATTAAATTAAATTCTGACTTTGCACTTCATTCCAAACTAAAAAATTTTCATAATTTATGGCAAAATAATCTAGGAGCGATCGTGCATGCAACGAATATCCCGTATACAAAAAGATCTCATTTTGATGGTCAAAATCTTATGGAAACAGGTGGTCATATTCCTTATGCAATTAAAACTGGTTGGCTAGGAAGAGGAATGAAATTAGCTGAACTAAAAGGGGATGGTCTTGCATTGGCATTACCAATGCCATTACTTCTTAGAGGAATTCCTAGTAATGATAATTTTTATCCTTCAAAAAAAAGACTTCCAAGAACAGAACTTTTGCAACTTCTAAAATCAATTTATGCAGATAAATCTGAACATGATTTAGCTAACATGATGGAAATAATTGCTAACAGATCTATGATGAATAATGGAGGTACCTCTATGTCTAGAAAGAATTCATCTTTAGCATTGAAAGCAGGTCTAGAACTTAAAAAAATAAATGGTCCTAGGGTTGCTGTTTTTGAAGTTGATGGTTTCGATACACATGCTGCACAAGGAGGAGTCAATGGTTCTCACTCAGATAGCTTAATTGAAATGGACTCAATTTTTAAAAGTTTAGAAAAAGGTCTAGGTTTAGAAATAGAAAATACTTTAGTCTTAACTTTAACTGAATTTGGAAGAACTATTGAGCAAAATGGTGGGCGTGGAACAGAACATGGTTATGGTTCAGCAATATTTATGGCAGGTGGTCTACTAAAACAATCTCAAGTTTATTCTGATTGGCCTGGATTAAAGAAAAAAGAATTATTTGAAGGAAGGGATTTAAATTCAACAATTGATGCTAGATCTGTTTATGCATCAGCCATGTCTACTGTTTTTGATATTGATTTTAAAAGAATTCAGAAAGAAGTTTTCTGGGGAGATGAACTTCAAAACTTATCAGATAAATTATTTAAAGCATGACAAAAAAACTCTTTTTAATTTTATTATCTCTTGTTTTAATCTCAACATATTCCCACGCTTCTGAAAATCCATACAAATTTTTAAAAAAAGAGATTTTGATTGGTAAAGCTAAGAAAGAACTGACTAATGATAGTAGGTCAATACCAAAGAAGAAAGCTTTGGCTATTTATGAAGATGAAGACGGTAAAGCAATAAAAATCACACTGGATACTAAATTTAAAGGAAACAAAAAAGATTGGGAAAGAACAGGTGAAAGGAATCAAAGATGGGAAATGGCAAACAAAAAAAGACCAAGAAAATTTAAAAAGCCAGTATATGTAAAATATACATTTAAGTTAAATGAGTTTCCAACTCATCCTGCGGTTGGAGGTAGTTTTCTTCAAGTTATTGCTAACAAAGGAGAGTCTAGAATTTTACCTTGGATGAAATTACAATTTAGAGGTAGTCAAGTTTTACATCAAATAAACTTCACAAAAGAAGTTTTTTATTTAAAAGGAGATCCAGAAAATTCTAATTTTGATAAAGTTCAATATTTATTTCCTTTAGGACTTGTTGATGATTTTAAAAATTATAGAACATTAAGTTTAAAAATTTTAGCTTCAAAAGAGAATAATGGAGAATTGATAGGTTGGCTTGATAATAAAAAAGTTTTTGAGATTTATGGCCCTAATTTTACAATAGGCAATGGTCACACATTCAAATGGGGTTTCTATAGATGGCTTAAAGATGCATTTTTAAATGAAACTCCTACACAATCTTTAACAGTAAAAGAATTTGGTTATAGTGATAAATGTGAGGAAATTTTAGATAAAGAAAAATGTTCCTACCTATCAGAAAGCAAAGAGTCTGTTTCCTATGTAAGATACAGAAAAAGTAGTTATAGGATGCCTACATATGGAAAAAAAATTACTAAATCAATCAAATGGACAAAACCACTACCTGTTATCAAAATTAATTAATGAAAAATTTATTGTTATTTTTAATGATATTAAGCATGATTTCTGGTGCTGCATTTGCAAAAACAAAATTTTCAAAAGTCAAAAAAGCTTTAAAAGAGGATAAATACGGAAAAGCAATTCCTGAACAATTTCATTTTCTCAATGCAAGACATGCAGTTAATCCTGTTTCTGTATCTGATTTTTCTATTATTGGAGAAAAATCAATTAGATTTGAACTAAATGACGGCGAATGTGGTTATGAACCAAAATGGAGTGATTGTGAAAATGATAGAGAAAGAACTGAATTATATTACAAAAGATATCCTTCTAAATATGAGAGATGGTACCAATTTTATATTTTCTTACCAGATGGTTATAATTCAGTTGCACCATCTAAGATGTCTTTAATACAATGGAAAAGGCACAAACCTTCAAAAGTATTAGTAATGTTTCAGCATATGCATGCCGGTTTAACTTTTAATAGAAATGGAGATACATTTAGAGACTCGTACATACTATTAAAAAAAAATGAAGAATTATTAGGTAATTGGACTCAAATTATTTTTAATACTAATTGGCACCCTGACCCCGATAAGGGTTTCATGAGGGTCTGGATAGATGGACAATTAAAGATTGATTTTAAGGGTATCTCAAATCATCCAAGCAAAGGTAAAGAGCAAAGCTTAAGATATGGATTATATAATAGCTCAATGTCTAGATATAAAAATTTATTTGAAACAAACAAAATGCCTCAAAGAATTATTTTTTTTGATGGGGTAAGATCTGAAAAAAAATGTGAAAAATTATTTAATAAATCTGAATGTCAAAAGCTTGTGTCACAAAATGTTGAAAAATATGAAGTTTATTCATATAGAAAAAATGATAAAAAATTTAATCCTAGCCACATTCTTAAGGTTTCAAAATCATTTTTGAAATGAAAAAACTTTTAGGGATAATAGTTCTTAGTTTGTTAGTTTGTAGCAATGCTAATGCAAACTTTCTTGAGTTTGAAATGTGAGTTATATAACTCTTTTTGTCATTTCTTTTTTAGCAGCTACTATTTTACCCTTGTCATCAGAGATTACGCTTGCAGGACTTATGGCTGTTCAATCTTATAACAATTTCATATTACTGCTTGTAGCAAGCTTGGGCAACATACTTGGTTCATCTTTTAATTGGTTTTTGGGAATTTATTCTAGAAAATTTGAGTCCAAAAAATGGTTTCCATTTAATCAAAAGCAAATGAAGCGATCTTCCAAATGGTTTTTGAAGTATGGTAAATGGTCTTTATTGTTTGCTTGGTTGCCTATAGTTGGAGATCCACTAACTTTTGTTGCGGGTACTATGCGAATTCGTTTCTTAGAATTTTTAGTCCTGGTTGCTATAGGGAAAGTGGCGCGTTATCTTGTGGTTATTGCAGTGACAAATTGGTCTTTAAACCTATTTTAAAATCGTTCATGTGCATTTAAATATAATTGTAATTAAACTGTTACAAATTTTTCATCTTATTTAGATAACTTCTCAGATAATCAAAAAAGGAATATATAATGATAAAACTTATCTTAGCAGGCCTTCTGGCTTCGACCGCATTTGTTAGCACAGTAAATGCAGATTTTAAAGAAATTGGGAAATTTGGAACACCAGCAAATAACCCTAGTGCAGAAGAAACATCAGCAGAAATAATTGCGGCAACAGCAGATGGCATGAAACTGGTATATAGCGATAGCCCTGCAAACGCATTAGGCATGATTGATATTACTGACCCAGCAAATCCGAAACCATTAGGCTCAATGGATTTGGGTGGTGAACCAACTAGTGTTGCAATCAAAAATGGACAAGCATTTGTAGGTATTAATACTTCTCCAAACTATGTAGAACCAAGTGGTCACTTATTAGTTGTTGATCTTGCCTCAGGAAAAGAAGTTACAAAAGTTGAATTAGGCGGACAACCAGACTCGGTTGCAGTTAGTCCAGATGGAACTTTTGTGGCAGTCGCTATTGAAAATGAGCGTAACGAAGATATCAATGATGAAAAAATTCCACAACTTCCAGGGGGTTTTGTGGCAATTGTTAATTTAGCTGATAACAGTGTTACTAAAGCGGACCTAGTTGGTTTTTCAACTATTGCTCCTAACGATCCAGAGCCTGAGTTTGTTGATATCAATAATTTAGGTGAAATAGTTGTTACTATGCAAGAGAATAACTGGATGGCGGTTATTGATCGAAATGGAAAAGTAATTTCAGAATTTGATGCAGGATTAGTAACACTTGTAGGTATCGATAATAAAAAAGATGGTAAACTAAACATGACTGATACTATTGAAAATGTTAGAAGAGAGCCAGATGCAGTTAAATGGATTGGCAATGATCATTTTGCAACCGCAAATGAGGGTGACTATAAACATGAAGCACCAGGTCAAGCAAAACGTGGTGGTAGTCGTGGATGGACAATCTTCAATAAAAATGGTGCAGTGGTATACGAGTCAGGTTCGTCATATGAAAGAGCACTCGCTTCAGCAGGTTACTGGCCAGAAAAACGTGCAGAGAAAAAAGGTGTAGAACCAGAGTCAGTTGAAGTAGCAATATATGGTGATACACGTTATATCTTTGTTGGTGCTGAAAGAGCAAATGCTATCGGCGTTTATAAAGCAAACGATTTGAAAAACCCAGAATTAGTTTCTATTTTACCAACGGGTATTGGACCAGAAGGTTTGGTTGCTATTCCACAACGGAACTTGTTTATAAGTGCTAACGAAGTTGATAAAGAAAGATCAGTTACAATTTATAGCTTAGATTAACAACTTAATTAAGCTTGTGGGGGCGTTAGCCCCCGCCATAAACTTTCATGTAAAGTTTTAATAAAATCTCGACACACACACGACACACTTCGAGACAAAAAAGAAATGGAAAAGCAATGCCGACACTACAAAACATTTACATGTCGAAAAGTTTCATGTCTACTAGTTAATATTTAAAACTATAGATCTAAGTTTATCAACAATTTGTTTATTATTTAATTTTTCTTTTTGTAGCGAGGAGATTTTTTCACCAATACTAAGCTTATATGTTCGATTTTTTTTATTTATTAATTCTCTTATAAATAAAATTCTTCTTAAATTATTATTTATAAAGCCTACTGTTTGAAAGAATAAGCTATTCTTACCAAAAAAACGTACAGGAATAATTTCCGCCTTGGTTTTATTAATTATAGATCCAATTAATGGTTTCCATCTTCTTTCATTAGCCTCATTAAAAATAAAAGAGGATGTAGCAACTTCACCTGAAGGAAAAGTTATTAAAATTCCATTTGCATTTAAGTGTTCAATTGCCTTCTTTTTAGAAATGATATTTTTTTTTATATCCTCTGTAAATTTTGAAAATTTAATTGGCAATAAGTACTCTCTTATTTGATCAATTTGTGAAAGTTCTTCGTTAATTAAAATTTTATAATCCTGTCGGATATCACAAATTATTGAACAAATTATAAGTCCATCTAATAATCCAAATGGATGATTTGCAACTATTATACTTGATCCTTCTTCAGGTATATTGGCAACATTTTCTGCGATGTAATTAATGTTAAAAATATCTAAAGTTTTTTTCCAAAAATTCTTTGACTGTTTTAACTCTTCATAATTAACTTTATATATAGATTTGATTTCATCAATTTTTGAAATTTTCTCTAAAATTTGCTGCATTAGTCTAAAATTTTATTAACATATTCTTTATTTATTTTTTCAATTGGTAAAAAAACAAAAACATCAGTTGTCTTAAATTTATTATCAATTACTGCACCTTTCCCAATAGAAGCGTTAAACTTTATATAAGCTTTAATTAAAGTTGGTAATTTTGAAATTAATTTAATATTCACATTAATGTTTTTTTGATAATCAATATTTAGTCTACATTTTGGTAAAGCACTGACTGTAATGTTACCTGACATTTTATGATAATTGTTAAGATATATCAATTGATCTTCAATCTTGTTAATATTAGTACTTAAGAAACTGGCCGTACCAAACAAAGCATCTATATTATTTCTGTTAATATAATTATATATTTCTTTCCACATTAATTTAAGAACATTTTTATTTCTAAATTTATAAGATATACATGATCGACTTAATTCTAGCATATTGTCGTAAACTCCAGAATTTAGTAAATTATCTAAATTAAATTCATCGCAACTATAAAAACCTGATTTTTTTTCCGCAACAGATTGCTTAAGTAAACGATAAGTTCCTACTACTCTTGTTTTGGAAAATTTTGATTTTTTGTGGGTCACAATTATATGATCTGCATAATTGTCAAATTTATCAGAGTCTCTTCTAAAATTTCCTATATTATATATAGGGTTTTTAATTCTTTCGGAGAAGAAGACTTTATACCTAAGTTTTTGTGCGAGTTTTATTTCTCCTCTGCTTTCAGCTAGTTTGACGTTAAACGAAGGCTTAAAAAAATCATAGGTATTTATATTAAACCTTTTATGTTGGTTAACTTTTCTAAATAAAGTATTTATCGGCACGAATCCTTAATAAAAGACTCACATGTATTTAATGTTAAATAATTATTTCAAATTCATTACAAAGTTTAATTATAATTTACATTAAAATTAAACAATATCTTAATAATTTTTAAACAAATGTTTTACATAAATATTTTAAGGTTAATTTAATTAGTAAAAAGTATGAGTTACAGTAAAATTGAAGAAGCAACCAAAGAATTTTTTAAATCAAATATTGAACCTTTCAAAGATATAGTTTCTAAGGAAGTACATTGTGAGGCTATACATAAATCAAGTTTTGGCGGTAGCATAAAGAACTATGATGAAATGATGGAAATGATAAAAGATGCGATGACTAGTTGGAACACAGAACCAGAAATTAAGTGTTTAATTGATACTCCAGAGGTCGTAGTTAAAACTGTTAAAGGATTTGATCCTAACTTTACTTATCTTGAAATAGATCAACTTAAAGATGGCAAAATTATTAAACATTTTTATGGCAAAGTTCCAAAATAGATAAACCAAATAACCATTTTTAAAGCAAATAGACTCACGGCTCAGGATTTGGTAATCTTGGATAATGAAAATAATTTTGTTTTTTATTTTTTTAATTTTACCAACGTTTGCCAACAGTTTTGATGATCATTATAAGTTTGATCACTGGGCTTATGAAAGAATTATGTTTGGAAAAACCGAAAGTCGTGAAGAAGCAAAAAAACTTTTAGACAGTTATAAACTTAATAATCTTGAGGTAAGAGATACAAATAAACCTTATTTAGGAGCTATAATAGATGGTCATGCACATCCTAGAAAATCCACCGGAAAAGCTTTAGATATAGGTACTGAGTATTTTATAGAAGATTTGCCAATGTTAACAAATAAGGCAAATGTTTTTATGTCTGTAATTATGGGAACTCCAAATACTTACAAATCAGAAGATAATTGGAATTATTATTATGATTTTGCTGCAGAGCATCAGAATGTTTTAACTAATTGTCATTCCAATTTTATTGGAATGTCAGCAAATAAAAAAAAATATAAGAACTCAGAAGTTAATAAAGAGTTTAAAGAAACTATTAAAAGATTTAAAAAAGGACAATGTTATGGATTGGGAGAAACTGGACTGGTTCACTATAATAAAAAGAAAAAAAATCCCCCTTATGGTGGGTATCAACCCCAATTAGATTTAGATCTTAAAAACCCAATTATTGATAAGGCGTTCAAATTTGTCAATGAACACCGTATGCCGATTAATTTACACCTGGAGCCTTTTCATGAAATAGATGGGATAGATAGATTAACAGAGTTTAAAAATTTTTATAAAAAAAAATGTGAAAAATACCCCAACGCAAAAATTGTGATAGCTCATACAGGAATGATGCCAACAAAAGACCTTGAAGAAATTTTTGATTATTGTCCTAATACATATACTGACTGGAAAATAGCATTTCATTGGTCTTCTCTTTGGGGCTTTGAGGATTTGCATATCCCAAATGATTATAGATTTAAATTACACGAGGTTTGGGCAAAATCGATGGAAAAATATTCCGATAGATATTTTTTTGGTTCTGATCATAAATTAGGTAAAAGCCCAGCACATGATGTTTTTGTTGAACACTATATGAAGCATGTTCGTTTGATGATTGGATCTTTAAGCCCAGATGTGCAAGAAAAAATTGCATATAAAAATGCAGCTAAACTTTTTAAAATTAATCTTAATCAACCTTTAATTGTTGGCAAACAATAAAAAATGAAAAAAATAATTTTTATATTCTTGAGCATTATATTATTTAATATTTCTGCAATTGCTGGAGAATGGAAAAATAAAAATAAATGGAAAGTTTCGTGTGGTATAGTTGATAAAGAAGCGCTTGTTGTGAATGGAAAGTCAAAAAAAAGTTATAACAAAAATGAGTTTAAAGTTAAAAATATAACATTTAAGTTAGACAAAGGTGATATTGGTAAATGTAAAAATGATAAAAAGTCCTCAGGAGGATATCCTTACTCAGGGAGACAAGAAGTTACTCATAAACTACCAATTGGTCACTCAATATTTGAAACAGATTTATTAATAGAAGGCGCTCCATCAAAAAGGACTACTATTTTTCAAATTCATGATGGTAGAAATAGTGGTGGACCACCTTCGTGGATTGGATTAAATGGTAAGTGGAGTATAATTCACAAGTTTCCAAAAGGAGAATGTTCTGAAGATAATTGTAAAATGCATAATTTTATAACTTTAAAAGTAGGCAAAATTTATAAATTTAGGGCAGAAATTGATTATCAAAAAAAATCAAAATATTTATCTATTAAATATTACTTGGATGATGAATTTATTTTACAGCATTATGATGTACCCATATCTTCAAAAAAAACAGATGGGCCTTATGGTCCCAATAAACCTTATATTAAAATAGGAATTTACCGAATTGGAGATACAGGTACTACAACTTATAATTACAATAATTTATCATTAAAGAACAAAAAAAAATCTACATTTAGTAAAATATAAATTTAAGATATGAGAAAAATTTTAGTTTTCTTAATTGTTTATTTTTTTTATTCTTCTTCTTATGCCTATCAGTTAAGTGAGAATGTTTTTGTTCCAAACAGTATTTTACAAACCTATAATTCTTTGAGTAAAGAACATAAAATTAAATATTGTGAGTTTGATAAATATAAGCCACGTTTTGATATAATTGATAAAGATTTACCTCAAAGAATTAAAGGGTTTAATTCTCGAATGGATAACATTGATGAGGTTGAAGGTGGACATTTTGAGGATGTTTTCCAACAATTTAGTAAAGCAACTATTTTTATGTCAGCCACAGATGATCAAATATTAAAAGAAAGACTTTTTGATAAATTATTTATATGGGCTTCGAATGATGCACTTACTAAAACTAAACCATGTTATTCTAGTGATAAACAAAAAAATCTCAAATCAAAAGATTGCAAAAGTATGTGGAAAGATAAAGATGGACAAGATCTAGCAATTAAATTTGATGATGCTAGCACATTATTAACAATACTTAATTTAAATTATATTTATGATTTTTATTTTAAAGGATTTAAAATTGAAGATAATCGACATAAAATTATAAATAAATGGTTTAAAAGTTTTTACAAAAGAATACCAAATCAATCAGTTAATGATTTTTATGGTCATCAAGGTGGTTGGTCATTTCCAAATGTATTTATTAAACATTCACAACATAAAAAATACAAAAATAACATAAAAAAAGTATTAAAAGGAATGAATAAAGAACTTTTAAAAGATGGAAGTTTTAAAGATAGAACAACTCGTGGAAATAGAGCTCTTCACTATCATAATCAATCTTTAGCTGAGTTATTTTTAGTTATTGAAATGGCTTATGCAGCAAATTTAGATCTGCCTAAAAATATGGAAACTAAATTATTAAAAGCTGTTCAGATATTTCATGAAGGCTATCTGGACCCTATGTCAATAGAACCTTGGGCAAAAAAAAAATACAATTCTCAACCATCCAATGGTAATCAGGTATTCAGAAAAATAAATAGGCAAGGGTATGCATCCGGATGGTTTCATATTTTTCAAGTAAGATATCCTGATCACGAAATTTCAAAGTGGCTTAAGAAAGTATTAGTAGATAGCTCAAGTTTGAAAAACGGTTTACAAATTGGAATAGGAATAGGTTGCATTTATAATGCTGTAGCAAACAATTGAAAATATTAAGATTATTTTAATGTTTTTAAACTAAGTTCTGATCGTTGGTAGTAAATAAAAATCTGCAGTATCTATTTTAGATGAATGCTCTCTTCTCATGTTCCATCTTTTTTGAACACCAGCACTAGCAAGACTTAGAGTAGATCTTCCATATCGATAGTTCGTATTATCAATAGACTTCATTAAACCCTTTATTTTCTCATCTTTTTCAGAATAAAACAGGTTCTTACTACCGTCTTCATTAGATAAACCTGTAAGCATTACTCCTGCTTTTTGGTAACGATAGCCATTTTTAAAGATAGAGTCTAAAGCAACTAAAGCAGTTTTAACTATTTCAATACTATTATTCGTTGAAATTGCAAAATCTATTGTCTTTGAGTTTGAATAATATCCAAATCTACTTTGAAAAGGACTTGTTCTAACAAAAACAGTAATTGATTTTGCTACTAAAGACTCAGATCTTATTTTTTCTGATGCATTTAAACAATAATTTGCAACTGCTTCTTTTAATTCCTGGTATTTCTCAATTCTTTGACCAAATGAACGAGATACTACACAACTTTTTCTTTTTGACTGTGTCGTCTCAATATCAATACAAGGAACTCCTCTTAGCTCCATTGCAGTTCTTGAACCCAAAACATTTGAATTTTTCTTTACCCATGTATTTGATTTATTTTTTAGTTGCTTAGCGTTATAAATTCCATTTTTATGATAGAACTTTGTCAATTGCCTTCCTACACCCCACACATCATTAATTTCAACTTTTTCTAATATAGGATCAATATTTTCAATTCCTATCAAACTTGTTACACCTGACTTTTTTTTCTTAGCGATATGATTTGCAACTTTACTTAAGGTTTTGGTTTTAGCAATTCCAATACTAGTTGGAATACCTGTCCATTTTAAAACTGTTTCTCTAATTTCTTTTCCGACTTTTTCAACTTCACTATCTGCAAAATTTGATAAGTCTAAAAATGCTTCATCAATAGAATAAACTTCAATAGCAGAATTAAATCTTTTTAGTGTTCGCATCACTCTTCTAGATAAGTCTCCGTACAAAGAATAATTAGATGAAAAAACTTCAACTTTATTTTTAATAATAATATCTTTTGCTTTGAAGTAAGGTTCTCCCATTTTAATACCTAGAGCTTTTGCTTCAGTTGATCTTGAAATTATACAACCATCATTGTTAGATAAAACTACAACAGGTTTTTTTCTTATTTTAGGATTGAATAATCTTTCACAAGAAACATAAAAAGAGTTACAATCAATAAGTGCTATTTTTTTAGTATACTGAATGGATGACATAAGTTACAACTCCCCAAATAAATATATCTTCATCTTCATTTATTAAAATTCGATCTGTAAATTCTTTAGAACCTGATGTTAAAAATTTTTTATCTCTTTCTTGAACTAAACTTTTAACAACTAATTCATCATGGACATTTGCAATAACTGTTGAGAAATTTTTTGGCGTTAAACTCTTATCAACAACTAATAGATCGCCATCATTAATTCCAACATCTACCATTGATTTTCCTTGAACTCTTATGATGAAAGTTGCTGGAACATTTTTGATTAAATGAACATTTAAATCGATGTCTTCCTCAATATAGTCCGTAGCAGGGGATGGAAAACCCGCGCCAGCTTTATGTAAATAGTAAGGTATTGTTAGCTTCATAAATGTTCTTATTTTGTTCTAATTAATATCCAAGTTATTCAATAGTGTCAACCAGGTTGTATTTTGAGTCTGTAACTGAATCAAAAGTGAATCAAAACGTGAACATCGAAACCACATGTTGTATACATGTGGATAACTTTAACCACAAATAGATTAAATATTAAAATGGAAAAAAATAAAAACTTAACCGGCGGATGTATATGCGGGCAAGTTAAGTATACAATTACAGAAAAACCTCTATTCACCCAAGCTTGTCATTGTAAAGATTGTAAAATTATAACTGGGTCTTCATATGTTATTAATACAAGCGTATTAGATAACACTTTAATTATAGAAGGAAAAGTTGCATCAACAGAACTTAAAACAGGTAGTGGAGCTACCTCAAGAGCTTATTTTTGTAACAAATGTGGTACTTATATTTATACAGATTATGCTACAGCGGTTGGTCGATCAACAGTTAGAACTAAAACTTTAGATAATTCCGAAAACTTTCCTCCTGAAGCGCATATATTTACAAAAGATAAAGATCCATGGCTGAACCTTACAGAGGATGTAATTTGTTTTGAAAAGATGTATGATCCTAAAAAAACATGGCCAGAGGAAAGTTTAAAAAGATACGGAGAATATTTAAAAGTTATTAATAAATAATTTTATTAGGAGATTAAAATATGAAAAAGTTAACTTGTCACTGCGGAGCAATTGAAGCTGAAGTTAAAATTCCTATAGGTGGTGTTGAAAAAATCATGCGTTGCAATTGTTCGATCTGCAAAAAAAAAGGTTACATTATAGGGGTCCTTGGTCCTGATGATTTTAAACTTACAAAAGGAGAAGATAAGTTATCGCTTTATCAGTTTTATACTAATACTGCCAAACATTATTTTTGTTCAATTTGTGGAATTCACACTCATAACAGACCTAGAAGTAATCCAAAAATATATGGTGTAAATATTGCTTGTATTGAAGGTGTAGAGCCATTCGAAATTGAAGATGTGCCAGTGAATGATGGCAAAAACCATCCATTAGATCAAAAACAATAAATTTTTTATGCAATCAATTGCTGAGTGTTATAGAAAAGTCGGTAAAGATTGTTTTAAATTTATAAGATCTCAAGAAACATCTAAAGAAAAATTTAAAAATAAAGAAAAGATGATAAAATCTTTTCTAATTCCAATTTGCTTCTGGATCAATAATAGAATAAATAAATCTAAACCTTACTTAATAGGTTTAGCAGGAGGTCAAGGAACCGGTAAAACAACGATTAGTTCTATTCTAAAAATTGTTCTAACAAAATATTTTAAGCTAAACGTTTTTAAAATCTCAATTGATGATTTATACAAAACCCGAAAAGATAGAATAAAATTGTCTAAAAAAATTCATCCCTTATTAATGACTAGAGGTGTTCCAGGTACCCACGACATAAATTTTATTTTTGATCTTCTAAAAAAAACAAAGGGAAAGCAATTCAATCAACAGAGTCTTCCTAAGTTTAATAAGGCAATAGATGACAGATTAAAAAGAAAGTACTGGTACTTAGTTAAAAAGGTACCAGATGTTATAATCTTTGAAGGATGGTGTGTAGGAGCTAGAGCAGAAAAAAATGCAACTTTAAAAAAATCGATTAATTCTCTTGAAAGAACAGCAGATAAAAATTTAAGATGGAGGAAATATGTAAATGGTCAACTACAAACAAAATATAAAAAATTATTTTCTAAATTAGACTGTTTGTTATTTTTAAAAGCTGGAAATTTCAAATTATTGCAGACCTGGAGACTTAAACAGGAGGCGTTACTAAAATTAAACTCAAAAAATAAGGCAAATAGTAAGGTTATGAGTAAAAATGAGGTATTAACATTTATGCAGACTTACCAAAGAGTCACACAAAATATGTTTAAATTTGCTCCAAAATATTCGTCAGTTGTATTAAATTTAAATAGTAATCATCAAATTAAATCCATAAAATATAATAAATGAAAAAAATATCCTTAATTATCTTTTGTTTAATAGTCTTTACACTACCAGTTAGTGCAGTAACTTTAAATGATGCACTAAAACAGACCTATGAGAATAATTTAGAGCTTAAAGCAGAGAGAAAAAATTTAGAAGTTCAAAAAGAAGTTTTAAATATTTCAAAAAGTGACTTTTTTCCAACTTTAACTCTTACAGGAACTAAAAGTTTCGAAGATACTAATAAACTTACAAATCAAAATGGTACTGATGCTTCAATAACTAATACAAATCCCATGACATCTTCTGTAAAATTAGAGCAAACACTTTTAGATGGTAGTGGACGCGATACCAAATACGAAAAAAGCAAGTTGGGATTAAATTTGTCTGAAGCTCAACTTATTAAAAAAGAGCAAGAAGTATTTTTAAAAGCAATTGAAGCTTACACAGCTTTAATTCTTGCTTACGAAAAATTAAATATTAACCAGGAAAACGTAGATTTGCTTCAAAGACAATTTGAAATTGATAATGCAAGACTCTCAAGAGCTCAAATAACAGCAACTGATTTAGCCCAATCACAATCTTCTTTAGCTGGAGCGCAAGCTGGATTCATTGGAGCACAAAATAGTATTGTAACAAGCAAGTTAGCTTATGAAAATATTATTGGGCCAATCAATATTAATGAAAAATTAAAAAAGATATACAATGCAGATGTTTTAATTCCATCAAGTCTTGCTGAAGCAAAAAAAACATCTGAACAAAAAAGCCCAGAACTAATTATTGCAGATATTGAATATGGACAATCTGAATTAGATGTTAAGATTGCTCGTTCAGATCTTTCTCCAACAGCAAAACTATCATTGGAGAGAACTTATGTTGATGATTTAAGTGCAACTTATGATGAAAGAGAAAAAGATGTTCTTCAAGCAACTGTGAGTTGGCCTTTTCAGTTTGGTGGAAAAAATAAATCAAATGTTAATAAAAATCTTCAAGTAAAAGGTATGAAAAAATTATTGCTTGAAAACGCATATAGAAATAATACGCAGTCAGTTACTGCCGCTTGGTCCACACTCGAGTCGTCAAAGAGTTTTTTAAGAGCTGTACAGGCACAAGTTAAAGCAGCAGAAATAGCAAATGAGGGAATTAGCTTTGAATATGAGAGTGGGCTGAACAGATCTACGTTTGATGTCCTTCAATCAAGATCAAATCTAATAAATGCAAAAATAAATCTTGCTGAGGCTGAGAGAAACTATCTTTTAGCCCAATACAGATTAATAAAGTCCGTTGGCCTACTTAATAGCGAGTACTTAAAACTTAGATAAATAGCGACTTCTAGCCCTAATTTTAAAAAAATATTGCTAATGAGAACAAAATGTGTACATTTATTTTCATGATTCGAATGTTAATAAATGAAAAAAACGAGGCAAAAAATGACTAAAAATAACTTAAAAGTGGTGAAATCCACAAAAGATAAAGAATTGGAAGATAAAGAAAAAAATAAAGCACTAGATGCAGCAATCAGCCAGATAACAGACAGCTTTGGAAAAGGCTCTGTGATGAAGCTTGGAGAACAAAAAGCAATGGATATTGAGTCCATTTCTACTGGATCTTTGAGTTTAGACTTGGCACTTGGAATAGGTGGATTACCAAAAGGCAGAATTGTTGAAATTTATGGACCAGAGTCATCTGGTAAAACTACATTAGCATTACAAGTTGTTGCTGAAGCGCAAAAAGCAGGTGGAATTTGTGGATTTGTAGATGCAGAACATGCATTGGATCCAGTCTATGCAAAGAAATTAGGAGTTAACACAGAGGAGTTGCTTATTTCACAACCAGACACTGGTGAACAAGCATTAGAAATAACTGATACTTTAATCAAATCTGGTTCAATGTCAGTTTTAGTAGTCGACTCTGTTGCGGCATTAACTCCAAGAGCAGAAATTGAAGGAGATATGGGAGATCACCATGTTGGTCTTCAAGCAAGATTAATGTCTCAAGCTCTTAGAAAATTAACAGGATCAATTTCAAGAACTAATACAATGGTTATATTTATTAACCAAATTAGAATGAAAATTGGTGTAATGTTTGGAAGTCCAGAAACAACTTCTGGAGGTAATTCTTTGAAATTTTATTCTTCAGTAAGAATGGATATTAGAAGAATTGGAGCAATAAAAGATAAAGAGCAAATTGTTGGAAATACAACAAGAGTAAAAGTTGTTAAAAACAAAGTTGCACCACCATTTAAAGTTGTTGAGTTTGACTTAATGTATGGAAAAGGAATTAGTAAAGTAGGGGAACTAATCGACCTTGGTGCCAAAGCTGAGATTGTTGAAAAATCTGGAGCTTGGTACGCTTATAAAGGTGAAAAAATTGGTCAAGGTAGAGAGAATGCTAAACTTTACCTTGAACAAAACCCAAAAGCTGCGGCTGAGATTGAAATGGCTATAAGAGAAAAAGCTGGTGTTATTTCAAAGAAGATTGAAGGCAATCCCTTAAGTGAAGAAAAGCTTGAGGCGCAGAAAAAAGAGGAAGAAGTTCCTTCTAAAAAGAATTAGCAGATAACTTTTAGTTATTAAAAAAAGGCGCTCTATTGGGCGCCTTTTTTCCCTTCAGAAGTGTAGACATCATATAAAAATGCTGTATTTTGTTAAAATATGGCTAAAACATTAAATGAAATTAGGTCAGCATTCTTAGATTATTTTGAAAAAAATGATCATAAAATAGTTGAGTCTAGCAATTTAGTCCCAAATAATGACCCAACATTGATGTTTGCCAATTCTGGAATGGTCCAATTTAAAAATGTGTTTACTGGACTGGAAAAGAGAGACTATCAAAGAGCTACAACATCTCAAAAATGTGTAAGAGCAGGTGGTAAGCATAATGATCTTGAAAATGTTGGCTATACTCCAAGACACCATACGTTTTTTGAAATGTTGGGAAACTTTTCTTTTGGTGATTATTTTAAAGAAAGAGCTATTGAACTTGCGTGGAATTTAATAACAAAAGAATTTGGTTTAGATAAGAACAGGCTTTATGTAACTGTCTACCATGATGATGATGAAGCCTTTAATTACTGGAAACAAATTGCTGGGTTAAGTGAAGATAAAATCATAAGAATAGCAACATCTGATAATTTTTGGTCTATGGGTGAAACAGGCCCTTGCGGTCCTTGTTCAGAAATATTTTATGATCATGGAGAACACTTAGAAGGTGGATTACCAGGAACAAAAAATGAGGATGGGGATAGATTTATAGAAATTTGGAATTTAGTCTTTATGCAGTATGAACAAATTTCTAAAGACAAGCGAATTAATCTGCCAAAACCATCAGTTGATACTGGAATGGGTTTAGAGAGAATTGCTGCATTACTTCAAGGAACTCACGACAACTATGAAACAGATCACTTTAAAAAAATAATAAACTCTGCTGCAGAAATTTTAAAAGTTGAGCCTAATAAAGATAATTTAGCAAGTTTTAGAGTAATAGCAGATCACCTACGAGCAAGCTCATTTTTAATTGCCGAGGGAGTTTTGCCATCAAATGAAGGAAGAGGTTATGTCCTAAGAAGAATTATGAGAAGAGGAATGAGGCATTCCCACTTGCTTGGTTCTAAAGAACCAATTTTTTATAATATTTTTAAAACTTTAAAAGATGAGATGAGAGGTAATTACTCAGAAATAGAAAGAGCTGAGTCTTTAATAAAAGAGACATTAAGAATGGAAGAAGAAAAATTTTTAATTCTTTTAGACAGGGGTATTAAAATATTAAATGAGGAAATGACTAAAATAGACAAGATACTACCTGGAGAAGTAGCCTTTAAACTCTATGATACCTATGGTTTTCCATTGGATCTTACGCAAGATATTTTAAAAAATAAATCTTTGACAATTGATAATGATAAATTTCAAAGTTTAATGAAAGAAAGTAAAGAACTTGCTAAGAAAAATTGGAAAGGCTCAGGCGATAGTGCGGTAGACGATATTTGGTTTTCGATAAAAGATAGATTAGGTCCTTCAGAATTCTTAGGTTATGAAACTGACCAAGCAGAAGGTATTATTTTATCACTATTAAAAGACAACAAAGAAGTAAATGAATTAAATGAAAACGATGAAGGAATTATCATTTTAAATCAAACTCCTTTTTATGGAGAGTCTGGGGGACAGGTAGGAGATACTGGTGAAATAATATCTGGAAACTTTAAATTCGAGATAACAGATGTCCAAAAAAAATTAGGTGATCTATTTGTACATTACGGCAAAGTTAAATCAGGAAGTATAAAAATCAAAGACAATGTTGAGATGAAAATTGATATTGATAGACGTAATAATATAAGAGCCTATCACTCTGCAACACACCTTTTGCATGAGTCTTTAAGAAGAGTATTAGGCACTCACGTTACACAAAAAGGATCATTAGTAGCACCAGATAGATTAAGATTTGATTTTAGTCACATGAAACCAATTTCAGACCAGGAAATAGAAAAAATAGAAAATCACGTTAATTCAATGGTACAAAAAAAATCAGAAGTTAAAACAAGGATCATGACTCCTAAAGAAGCAGTAAACAACGGAGCTCTGGCACTCTTTGGAGAAAAATATGGAGAAGAGGTAAGAGTGTTATCCATGGGTGACGAGAAAGAAAGATATTTTTCCACTGAATTATGTGGAGGTACGCATGTACGAAATACTGGTGACATTGGAAAATTCAAAATTATTAGCCAATCATCAATTGCAGCAGGTGTGAGAAGAGTAGAAGCACTTAGAGAAAATCAATTAAATAGTTTTTTACAAAATAAAGAAAAATTATCTGATTTATCTGCACAAAAAGATGAAGAAATGATTAATGACTTATCAAAACAGATAATTAAATTAGGTGGCAAACCAAATTTAGAAAATGAAGATAATAGGATTTTAATTAAAGAGTTATCAAAACAACTAGAGCAATTAAAATTTAGTTCAATTTTAGAAAATAATTCAAAAAATATAATTCAAGATGTTAAAATAAATAATATAAGTATAAGATTTCAAAAAGTTGATGATCTTCCTCCTAAAGAGTTAAGAAAATTGGTTGATGCTGGAAAAAAAGATCTAAAAACAGGAATTGTTATAGTTTTTGCTAGTTTAGAAGACAAAGTAGGTCTTGCAGTTGGGATAACAGATAAGCTTACTGATAAGTATGATGCAGTCACATTTGCTAAAACAGGATCTGAAATTATTGGTGGGAAAGGTGGTGGCGGTAGAAAAGATTTTGCACAAGCAGGAGGCCAATTTAAAGATAAAATTGATGAGGCTTTTGAAAAAATTAAAACTTTAATTTAGTTTTTGTCTCAACTTACCATCTAAAGTATCTAAAAATTGATTAGTTGTTAAATACTTTGTTGAAGGTCCTATCAAAATAGCTAAGTCCTTAGTCATTGATCCTTCTTCAACACAATCAACACATACTTTTTCAAGTGTTTCTGCAAATTTTATCAATTCTTCATTTCCATCTAATTTTCCTCTATGAGCCAATCCTCTTGTCCAAGCAAAAATAGATGCAATAGGATTTGTTGAGGTTTCTTTACCTTGTTGATGCATTCTAAAGTGTCTGGTTACTGTTCCATGTGCAGCTTCAGCTTCCATTGTTTTGCCATCAGGAGCAAGCAAAACACTTGTCATTAAACCTAAAGATCCATATCCTTGAGCAACTGTATCTGATTGTACATCTCCATCATAATTTTTGCATGCCCAAATATATTTGCCATGCCATTTCATAGCACATGCTACCATGTCATCAATTAATCTATGTTCATAAGTAATTTTATTTTGATCAAATCTATCCTTAAATTCTTTTTCAAAAACTTCTTCAAAAATATCTTTAAATCTTCCATCGTATCTTTTTAAAATTGTATTTTTAGTAGAAAGGTAAACTGGCCATTTTTTTATTAATCCATAGTTAAAGCAAGATCTAGCAAAGTCTTCTATTGATTTATCTAAATTATACATTGATAAAGCTATTCCAGGTCCTGGAAAATTAAAGACTTCATATTTCCTCTCATCAGAACCATCTTTAGCTGTCCATTTTATTTCTAATTTACCTTTACCGGGTACCGTAAAGTCTGTTGCTCTGTATTGATCACCAAATGCATGTCTACCTATAATCAATGGATCTGTCCATGAGGGCACAAGTTTTGGAATATTTTTACAAATTATGGGTTCTCTAAAAACAGTTCCTCCAATTATATTCCTTATTGTACCATTTGGAGATCTCCACATTTTTTTAAGATTAAATTCTCTTACTCTAGCTTCATCGGGTGTGATGGTTGCACATTTAATACCTACACCATTTTTTTTAATTGCATTAGCACATTCAATTGTTATTTTGTCCTCAGTTTTATCCCTGCTTTCCATTCCTAAATCGTAGTACTCAATTTTGAGATCAAGGTAAGTTAAAACGAGCTTATTTTTTATGAAGTCCCATATAACTCTGGTCATTTCATCGCCATCTAACTCTACAATGGGGTTTTTAACCTTAATTTTACTCATTTTTTCGATATATCTTAATAGTTGAATTTATTCTTTTTGTATACATATTAATCAAAAATTATCAATTATAGGATTGTCATGAGTAAAATATTTCCAAAAATACACAATGAAGGATACAAATTTATTATTATTTTTGCAATCGTAACTATAATTCTCTATTTCCTAAACGGATTTCTAGGTTTTATAGGATTGGTATTAACTATTTGGTGTTATTATTTTTTTAGAGACCCTGAAAGAACTTCAATAGGTGATGATAACTATCTTACAAGTCCAGCCGATGGAGTTGTACTGCAAGTAATGGATACTAATGGTCCAAAAGAATTAGGTTTAGAAAATAAACAAATGAAAAAAATAAGTATTTTTATGGATGTGTTTGATTGCCATGTAAATAGGTCGCCATGTTCCGGAGCAATATCCGAGATACTTTATAAACCAGGAAAGTTTTTTAATGCATCTTTAGATAAGGCTAGTGAAGATAATGAAAGAAATTATTATAAAATAAAAAATTCTGAAGGAGAAGATATAATTGTCGTCCAAATAGCAGGACTTGTTGCAAGACGGATTGTAACAGAGGTTTCTAAAGATGAGCTTGTAGAACAAGGTTCAAGAATAGGAATGATTAGATTTGGAAGTAGAGCTGATATGTATTTTGAAAATTATACTCCTTTGGTAAAAGTTGATCAAAAAACTATAGCTGGCGAAACTTTAATTGCAAAAAAATAATTTAATGGAGCCTCAAAATAAAAATATTAAATTAGTTTCTAGTAAAAAAACAAGAGTTATTCTTCCAAATATTTTAACACTTGTTGGAGTATGTATTGGACTAACTTCAATAAAGTTTGCATTTGATGGTAAATTTGAATTATCAATTATCGCAGTTATTGTTGCTGCAATTATTGATGGATTAGACGGTAGAATTGCAAGGTTAATTAAAGGAACTTCTAAAGTTGGAAAAGAATTAGACTCTCTTACTGATGTTATAAGTTTTGGTGTTGCCCCAGCTTTTATAATGTATTTTTGGGCGTTGTCTGAAACTGGAAGAGTAGGTTGGTTAATTTCATTAATTTATGTTGTTTGTGTTGCACTTAGACTTGCAAGGTTTAATGTTTCATCAAACGAAGAGAGTTCTTGGAAAGATAATTTTTTTGAAGGTATTCCTTCTCCAGCAGGTGGAGTTCTTGTTTTAATGCCTTTGATATTAAGTATTAGTGAATTTCAGTTTTTAAACTTAAATTACCAAATTATGGTACCAATTATGTTTATAATTGTTTCAATACTATTAATAAGCAAAATACCAACTTATTCTTTTAAAAGGATAGCTGTCCCAAGAAGTACATCAATATTTTTGTTATTTGGAATAATCTTATATTTTGGCTTAATTCTCGTTTATACATTTAATGCTATTATTATTTCAGGTTTAATTTATTTGTTAATGGTACCAATAAGTTCAATGCATTATCTTATGACCAAAAAAAATGCTAAAGCCATCGCAGATGATACTGATCATCATGAAGATGTGTTATAAATGAGGGAAAATACAATAATCTCATTAGCAGATTCAAATTATTTCAATCTTCTTAACGAATTAATTGATTCAATTAATAGATTTGAACAAAGCAAAACATTAGATATTTGCATCATGGATGCAGGATTAACTGATGAACAAATTAAAATATTAGAAAAAAAAGTATTCCAAATCAAAAAGGCTGAGTGGGATATAGAAGTTCCAAATTTTAAGATAAAAGGAAGAGAGTGGTTGAAAAGTCAGGTATCTAGAGCATTCTTACCAAATTATTTTCCAGGATATAAAAAATATTTATGGATAGATGCTGATGCATGGGTAAACTCTTGGTATGCAATTGATCTTTATTTTAAAGGATGTGAGAATAATAAATTATCAATAGCAACATCAGCAGATAGATCCTATGGAAGAGTTTTAAGAGCAGAATGGGTATTTGGAAGTTTTGCAAGAATAAAATCACAAAATTACAAACATGCTAAATCATCTGGATTTTCAGAAAAAGTTTCAAGAGAAGTGGCACTTAAACCTCATTTGAATATTGGATTGTTTTGTTTGGAAGAAAGCGCTCCTCATTGGGAAATATGGCAAAAAAATTTAAAAAAAGCATTGTCCTCTGGAAAAATTTGGGGTTCAGAGCAAATAGCAATGAATATTACAATATATTCAGATAATTTAGAGGTAGAAATTTTACCTGCCTATTGTAACTGGACTCTAATTGAAGCAATTAAATTTGACAAAAAACAAAATACTTTTGTAGAACCTTATTTACCAAATCATGTTATAGGAATTATTCATTTAGCAGGAAAAAATAATGATAATATTAGAAATAATAAAAATTATATATCCAAAATTAAAACATTGGATGGAGATATAATTGAAAAATCTTTAAGATTTGAGAATTAGTTGAAAAAGAATAAATTTTCTAAGAATTGGATCATTAAGCAAAAAAGAGATATTTACGTAAAAAAATCAAAATTAGAGGGTTATAGGTCAAGGGCAGTATATAAATTGCAAGAGATAAACGATAAATTTAAAATAATCAAAAATAATATTTTAGTTATAGATCTTGGTGCAGCCCCCGGAAGCTGGTCTCAGTATATATCGAGAAATTTTGGTAATTCTAAAATAATTTCAATTGATTTAAAAGATATTGAGCCAATTAAGAATTTAGTACATATCAAAGGGGACTTTACTGAAGAGCAGCAAAAAAAAAATATCAAAAGTTATTTTGGTAAGAAAGTAGATCTTATAGTCTCTGATATGGCAGTTAATACCACAGGCAATAAAAGTGTGGATTCCCTAGTTACAGGAGAATTATGTATAGAAGCAATGAATTTTGCTATTGAATTACTTAATAAAAAAGGAAATTTTATTTCTAAACTTTTTATGGGATCATCTTTTAACGAGATTGTCGCATTAGGAAAAAAATCTTTTAAAGATGTAGATATCTTCAAGCCACCTTCAAGCAGAAAAGACTCTAAAGAAAATTTTATTATTTGTAGAAATTTGAGATAGTTATCCTTTTATTTTTTCAAGAATCATTTATATAAGGACATGGAAACTATTAAAGAAGCTTTAACATTTGATGATGTTACATTAGCTCCAAATTACTCATCAATCCTACCTAGTGAAGTAAACACCTCCATAAATTTAACAGAAAGTCTAAAGATGAAAATACCACTTCTGTCATCTGCAATGGATACTGTTACAGAGTCTTCAATGGGAATTGCTATGGGGAGAGCTGGGGGATTAGGAATAATTCATAGAAACTTAAATATTGAAGAACAGATTAAAGAAATTAGAAAAGTAAAATCAAAAAAAATATTAGTAGGTGCAGCAGTTGGTGCAAATGAAAAAGAATTAAAGAGAGCTGAAAAATTATTAAAAGAAAACTTAGACATAATAGTAATTGATACAGCACACGGACATACCAAAAAAGTAGGAGATATAATTAAAAAAATAAAAAAAATACGTCCCAAAAAAACAGCAATTTGTGCTGGAAATATAGCTACAGCAGAAGCTGCAAAGTTTTTGGTTGGATTAGGTGTTGACATTATAAAAGTAGGAATAGGCCCAGGATCTATTTGTACAACAAGACTTGTAGCAGGGATAGGAGTTCCACAATTAAGTGCAATTATAAATGTTAAAAAAGGTATTGGGAAAAGTAAAACAAGTTTAATTGCTGACGGTGGAATTAAATTTTCTGGTGATATTGCTAAAGCATTAGCTGCTGGAGCAGATGCAGTTATGATAGGTTCATTATTTGCAGGTACAGATGAAGCACCTGGAAAAAAAATAAAGAAAAATGGTAAATTATATAAATATTTCAGAGGTATGGGGTCAATAGGTGCAATGAATAAAGGTTCAGCAGATAGATATTTTCAAACGAAACAAAAAGATACATCAAAATATGTAGCGGAAGGTGTAGAGGGATACATTAAATACAAAGGTAAAGTCGATAAAATAATATACAATTTAGTTGGAGGTTTGAAATCTTCAATGGGTTACATGGGAGCTAAGAAAGTAATTGATCTGAGAAAAAAACCAAAATTTGTTAAAATTACTAAAGCAGGTTTTTATGAAAGTATGGTACATAATATAGATGTTGTTAAAAAATAACTATGAAATACTTAATTTTAATTTTTATATTTATTTCATTTAGCCTTTTTGCTAAGGCGAATGAAAATAATTTTTTTAAGGAAGCCAAGGATTTATTTGACAAGGAAAAATATGAAGATTCAAAGTTTTTATTTCATAGAAATATAGTCTATAACCCAAAAGACTCAGCATCCTACCTCTATTTAGCTAAAATTTTTAAAATTGAAGAAGATAAAAGACAAGAAGAAAAGAATATAAAAACTACTTTACTTTTAGACCCTAAGAATGAAGAGGCAATGTTCCTTTTAATTGATATGGAATTAGAAAGATCAAATTTTTCAAAAGCAGATGAATTGAGTAAAGATTTTAAGAAAATTTGTGTAGAAATGTGTGATAAAATTACTTCAATTGAAAGTCGTTTAAAAGATTTTGAAAGAAAAGATGCGTCTTGAGGATACTCTCAATAAAATACTAATTGTAGACTTTGGTTCCCAATTTACACAGTTAATTGCAAGAAAAATTAGAGAACTGGGTATTTATTGTGAGATAGTAAGTCACAAAAAAATAGAAAAACTCACAAAGTTTGAAAAAAATATTAAAGGAATAGTTTTATCTGGTGGTCCTTTAAATGTCTATGAGAGTAAAAAAGTAAAATTTAATAATAAAATTCTTAAACTAGGAGTACCTGTGCTAGGCATATGTTTTGGTCATCAAATTATTTCAAAAGCAATGGGAGGAAGTGTAAGAAGCTCTAAACATAGAGAATTTGGGCTTGCTGAAGTAAAAGAAACTAGAAAAAGTAAGTTAACTGAAGATTTTTTTTCTAAGGGAAAAAATAATGTATGGATGAGCCACGCTGATCAAGTAACAAAGTTACCAAAAAATTTTAAAATAATTGCACAAAGTAAAAATTCTAAGATGTGTGTTATTGAAAATGTTCAAAAAAAAATGTTTGGTATTCAATTTCACCCAGAGGTAAGTCATACAATTAAAGGAAAACTAATATTAAAAAATTTTATATTTTCTATATGTAAATTATCTAAAAATTGGTCCTCAAGGGATCAGAAAAAAAAATTAATAAATGAAGTAAGAAATAGAGTAGGAAATTCAAAGGTTATTTGTGCATTATCTGGAGGAGTTGATAGCAGTGTAGTTGCTAAATTACTATCAAATGCTATTGGAAAAAAATTAACATGCATATTTGTCAATACAGGACTACTTAGGAAAGATGAAGAAAAGCAAGTTGTCGACACATTTAAGAAGAGATTTAAAATTAATCTAATCTATGTAAATGCAGAAAATTTATTTTTATCTAAATTAAAAAATATTTCTGATCCAGAAAAAAAAAGAAAAATAATAGGAAATCTTTTTATTAAAATATTTGAAAAATATGCAAATAAAATTAAAAATGTAAAATTTTTGGCTCAAGGAACTTTGTACCCTGATCTAATTGAAAGTAAGTCTGTAACTGGAAGCCAAACATCAAAAATAAAATCTCATCATAATGTGGGAGGTTTGCCAAAAAAAATGAAACTTAAATTAGTAGAACCACTTAAATATCTTTTTAAAGATGAAGTCAGAAAACTAGGATTAGAACTTGGATTAAGTTATGAAATAATATCTAGACACCCATTTCCTGGACCAGGCCTTGCAATTAGAATGCCTGGCATAATAACTAAAGAAAAAATAAAAATTTTAAAAGAAGCAGATAATTACTTTATCAAATCTTTAAAAGACAACAATTTATATCATAAGATTTGGCAGGCTTACGCAGCCTTACTTCCTGTTAAGACTGTCGGTGTAATGGGCGACAATAGAACTTATGAGTATCTTTGTCTGTTAAGAGCAATAACCTCAGAAGATGGTATGACAGCGGATTTTTTTCAATTTAAAAAATCCTTCATGCAGTCAATATCTAATCAAATTGTAAATAATATTAGAGGTATTAATAGAGTTGTTTATGATATTACTTCAAAGCCACCAAGCACTATTGAATTGGAATAATAAGCCTGTATAAATAAATTATGAAATATTTACATACAATGATTAGAGTTTCAAATATTGAAGATTCACTCAAATTTTTTTGTGATGGATTAGGATTAATAGAAACAAGAAGAAAAGAAAGCGAAAAGGGGAGATACACACTAGTTTTCCTAGCAGCTCCAAATGACAAAAATGCTGAAATTGAACTAACTTATAACTGGGATGGAGACAATTTAGGTGAAGGATCTAGAAATTTTGGACATTTAGCTTACAGAGTTGATAATATTTATGAGACTTGTCAAAGATTAAAAGATATGGGTTACACGATAAACAGACCCCCTAGAGATGGTCACATGGCTTTTGTAAGATCACCAGATAAAATTTCAGTTGAAATTCTTCAAGATGGTTATTTAGAACCCATCGAGCCTTGGAAATCTATGGAAAATACGGGCACTTGGTAAGCAAATATTTATGCTTACAAAAATAAGTAGGCTTATTCTAAAAAAAAAAAATAAGTCAAAAATTGTTTGTTTAACTGCTTATTCAAAAAATATTGCAGAAGAGATTGATAGCTACGTAGATTTAATACTTGTAGGTGATTCATTAGGGTCAGTTTTGTATAATTTTGAAACTACAAGAAAAGTAAATTTATCAATGATGATTGAGCACTCCAAGAGTGTAAGAAAAGGAGTTAAAAAAAGTTTAATGATCGTAGACATGCCTTTCAATACATACAACAATAAATCTCAAGCACTTAAAAATTGTAAAAAAGTAATGAAAGAAACAAAATGTGATGGAATAAAATTAGAGGGAGGCAGAAAAATTACAGAAATTATAAAATATTTAATTAAATTTAAAATTCCTGTAATGGGTCATATAGGTATAACACCACAAACTGTAAGAGGTAAATTTAGGTACAAAGGCAAAACTGATCTAGAAATAAAAAATTTGTTAAAAGATTCTAAGTCATTAGAAGAAGCTGGAGTATTTGCAATTGTTTTAGAATGTATTGAAAAAAAAGTTTCGAAAGAAATTACAGGGTCAATTAAAATTCCCACAATAGGAATAGGTTCATCAAAATTTTGTGATGGTCAGATTTTAGTCACAGATGATTTATTGGGTTTGACAGATACGAAAGTCAAATTTGTAAAAAGATATACTAATTTGAAAAGCAATGTAAGAAATGCAGTTAAAAAGTTTAAATTAGATGTTAAAAGTGGGTCATACCCCTCATCTAAATATTCCTACTAAAAATACTTTTTAAATCCTTCGTTAATATTTAAAATTTCTAAATCCACAAGTCCGCCAATAATAAGTTGTATTGCAACTAAAAGAATAAATGCTAGACCAATATACACAACCCATAAATGTTTCTGTATATAATTAGCCAAGTAAGTTGCCATTGCTCCAGTAAGGACTACTGATAACAGCAAACCAAAAATCATAAACCCAAAGTTACCCTTGGAAGCCCCAACAACTCCTATGACGTTATCAAAACTAATTGTGATATCTGCAAAGAGCACTTTATACATACCTTTTGCAAATGAAGGTTCTAATGATTTTTTTGTGGGTGATTTTGATTTTTTCTGAATTTGAAAAAGATCTTTTCTCAAATCATTAACTATCCAAATTAAAAGTAACCCTCCCAAAATTTTTATAAAGTAGAATTTGAATAAATATGTTGCAAATACTGCAAATAGAACTTTAAAAACTAGAGCACCAACTACTCCCCAAAAAATTATCTTTTTTCTATTTTTAGGTACAAAATTAGCTGCAATTAAACCAATTATAATAGCGTTATCAGCAGCTAAGATTATATCTATAAAGATAATTTGTAATAAAATAAGGGATTCTTCTATCAAGATGATTATATAATAGTAATTATTTTAAAATTTTCAATAAAACACATGAAATTTTTATTGATTTAATAAATAATACATAATCAGATGTATTTTTTTAAAAATAAGGAGGATTAATGAAAAATTTAAAAACTTTAATTTCTATTTTATTTTCTGTTTTGTTAACCGCTAACGTAAATGCTGCTGAGAAGTGGGATATGGCTTTAGCTTATGGTGCAAGCAATTTTCATTCAGCTAATGCTGCAGAATTTGCTAAAAACGTTTCAGAAAAAAGTGGAGGTAAATTAACAATTGTAACTCATCCTGGCGGATCATTATTTAAAGGTGGAGAAATCTTTAGAGCAGTTAGAACTGGTCAAGCCCAAATGGGAGAAAGATTTATGTCTGCTCTTGGAAAAGTAGATCCTATTCTTGAGATTGACTCACAGCCATTCTTAGCAACATCTTACGATGATGCTATGAAACTTTACCAAGCATCGAAACCAGCAATCATAGAAAGCTTAAGTCAAAAAGGATTGGTATTTTTGTATGCTGTGCCATGGCCTGCACAAGGTTTGTATAGTAAAAATGAGATTAATAGTGTTTCAGATTTACAAGGTTTAAAATTTAGAGCTTATAATTCAGCAACAATTAGAATTGCTGAATTGACTGGTATGGCTCCGACAAAAATTGAAGCTGCAGAAATAAGTCAAGCATTTTCAACTGGGGCAGTTGAGAGTATGATTACTTCGCCAACTACTGGAAAAAATAGTAAAATTTGGGAGAACGGAGTAAAATATTTCTATGATATCGCTGCTTGGTTTCCAAAAAATATGGTAGTTGCTCATAGAGGATCTTGGAACAAACTAGATGCGGATACTCAAAATCTAATAATGAAAGAAGCAACTGCTGCAGAAGAAAAAGGTTGGATGCTTTCTAGAGTTGGAAATATTGAAGATAAAAAAGCTTTAGCTGCTGCAGGAATGACCGTAGGCAAAGTAAACGCTGATTTAGAAAAACATTTCCAAAAAGTTGGAAAAAAAATGGCAAAGGAATGGAAGAAAAAGGCTGGCAAAACAGGAGCTAGCGTACTTGCTGCTTATAAATAAAATTAATATAATGAGAAAGGCCGTTTAAAAAAACGGCCTTTTTTATGTTACAAAAAATTAATAAATCTTTAAATAATCTTTATAATTTCTCAGGATATATCGCTGCGTTTTTTTTAATTTTGATAGCAGTTTTTATTTTAACTGGGATTGCCTCAAGAATGTTTGGTTTTTATATAAGAGGTTTAGCTGAGTATTCTGGATACTGTATGGCAGCTTCCTCATTTTTTGCACTTTCATACACTTTTGTAAATGGAGGCCATATAAGGATCACATTATTTTTAGAAAAAGCTACTGACCTAAGAAAAAAGTTTCTAGAAATTTGGAGTTTAATTATTGCATCTATTTTTTCAGGATATATGGCCTTTTATTTTCTTAAAATGTTAAAGATATCTTATGAGTTTCAAGAAAGAAGTGAAGGAGCTGACGAAATTTTAATTTGGATACCCCAATCAAGTGTAGCAATTGGCTCATTATTATTTTTTGTATGTGTCTTTCATCAATTAATTTTAAGAATAGTTAATAAGTATGATTGAAATTTTATTAGCATTTTTTTTTATAAGTGTTTTACTATTTTTTTTAGGATCTGGGATATGGGTGGCCATCAGTATGGTTGGAGTATCTTCAATAGGTATGATTTTGTTTACTTCTAGACCAGTAGGTGATGCGATGGCTACAACTATATGGGGAGCTTCATCATCTTGGACACTAACAGCATTACCATTATTTGTGTGGATGGGTGAAATTCTTTTTAGAACTAAATTATCAGAAAATTTATTTGAAGGATTGGCACCTTGGCTTCAGAAGTTACCAGGAGGTTTGATACACGTTAATGTTGTTGGTTGTGCCTTGTTTGCCGCTATCTCTGGATCATCTGCTGCAACAGTTGCTACAGTTGGAAAAATGTCAATTCCAGAACTAAGAAAAAGAAAATATCCTGAAAAAATTTTGCTTGGAAGTTTGGCAGGCTCAGGAACTTTAGGTCTTTTAATTCCACCCTCAATAATTTTAATTATTTATGGTGTGACTGTTCAAGAATCAATTGCAAAACTGTTTATAGCTGGAATAATTCCAGGGATAATGATTGCTCTAATCTTTATGGGCTATGTAATTGTTTGGTCTTTATTAAATAAAAATAAAATGCCAACTAACTATGAAAATTTTTCATTTTTAAATAAACTAAGTAAATCCAAACAATTAATTCCAGTAATTTTATTAATACTTGGCGTGATTGGTTCAATATATACTGGAATAGCAACAGCAACTGAGGCTGCATCTTTAGGTGTTGTTGGGGCTTTAATTCTCTCTTATTTTCAAAAGAGCTTAACTTTAAAAACATTTAAAGACTCCTTGTTAGGAGCAACTAAAACCTCGTGTATGATTGCATTTATTTTAGCTGGGGCAACTTTCTTGTCACTTGCTATGGGATTTACAGGTTTGCCTAGAAATCTAGCGTTGTGGATACAGAATATGGAGTTATCACCATATGTATTAATATTTGTATTAATGATTTTTTACATAATTCTTGGGATGTTTCTTGATGGGATTTCTGCAGTTGTTCTAACAATGGCAATAATTGAACCAATGATAAGGCAGGCAGGCTTTGATATGATTTGGTTTGGAATATTTTTAGTTATAGTTGTAGAAATGGCTCAAATTACACCACCTGTTGGTTTTAATCTATTTGTTCTTCAAGGAATGGCAAATAAAGATATGGGGTTTATAGCAAAGAGTGCTTTTCCATTATTTTTATTAATGATTTTTGCAGTTCTATTGATTGTACTGTTCCCTCAAATCGCTTTATGGATGCCCGAACAGATGATTCAAAATATCAATTAGTATTTTGATTTTTTTGTTCCTTCAATAATTTCTTTTAGCTCTTGATACTCTTCACAATTACAGCTTTTCAAAATTTCCAATCTTTCTTTTGCTAAATCAATTCTGTTGGTTACAACATATAATTCACCTAGGTATTCATTTATACCAACGTGCTTTGGATCGACTTGCAAACCTAACAAATAATATTTTTCTCCTGCTTCAAAGTCTCCAAGTTTTCTAGTTGTAAAGCCTAGGTAGTTTAGTGTATCAGCTTGTAAGGGCTTTTCTTTGTCGAGTTTCAATAAAATTTTTTGAGCTTTTTCGTATCTTTTTAATGCTTTATCCATTTTATTTTTGGATTCATATTTCTTAGCGGCTTCAATTATTTTTACAGCATTTTTATAGCTTGGTTTTTTATCTGATGAACTTGTTCCAGCAGCAAGAGTTTCAACAGTTAAAAAAAAGAATATAAAAAGAGTAAATAGTTTTCTAATCATAATTATATAAATTTTTTCATTTTATTTAGAGGCTTTAATTCTAAATTATTTTTTATCAAGTTTTCTCTTACCTGTTTTGCGGTCGAAAGAGAACTTGAATTATCTCCATGTATGCAAATTGAATCGATTTCACAAGGTATTTGTTTTCCACTGTGACAATTAAGAGTTTGGTTTTTTACCATATTGAATACGTGTTCTTTAGCTCGCTCAGGATCGGTTATTAGGGCATGATCCTTACTTCTTGACACAAGCGTTCCGTCGTCTTCATAATTTCTATCTGCAAAAATTTCACATGCGATTTTCATATTTAATTTTTTCGCTGCAATTTCCATTTTTGAACCTGTTGGTACTAAATAAATTATATCTTTATCAATACTATAAATAGTTTTTGCTAAAATTGTTGCTAGTTCAAGGTCCTCACAGGCCATATTATTCAAGGCTCCATGTGGTTTAATATGAGATACCTTTTCATCTAATTTAATGGCAATATTTTGCAAAATTTCATATTGATCTATTAAAAGTTTAGAAATCTCATCAGCACCAAGATTAATCCGTTTTCTTCCGAAGTTTTCTGGATCATTGAAAGATGGATGTGCACCAATACTTACATTATTTTGCTTTGAAATCTCTACAACTTCTCTCATAGTTTCCTCATCGCCTGCGTGGTACCCACAAGCAACATTTGCAGAATTTACTATTTTGAGTAAATCGGGATCATTGTCATTTGAATGATGCTTTGATTTTTCACCTAAATCACAATTTAAATTAATTTCCATACTATAAAGCTTAAAGTATAACATGACATGATTAAAAATATATCAAATCTTGGTGACGCAGCATTGTACTGTGACTTTGGTACCGAGGTAAATAAAGAAATAAACAGAAATGTTATAAATTATTTTAATAATTTAAGAGATAGTAATTTTTTAGGTATTACAAATATTACACCAAGTTATAATAAACTAGTAATTAGTTTTGATTTAAAAATTACGAGTTTTGCTAAATTAAAAAAACAAGTTGAAAATCTAGAGTTAAAAAAAAAAATTAATTCAAAAAATAATCTAATTAAAATCCCAGTTTGTTGTACGGAGGAATTTGCATTAGATATAAAACGTTTACAAAAATTACTAAAAATAAATGAGGCAAAAATTTATGAAACATTCTTTTCAAAAAATTATTATTGTTATATGACAGGTTTTATTGCGGGAATGCCATTCTTAGGAGATATGGATAAATCTCTTTTTGCAAAGCGTTTAGAAACACCACGAGTTAAGGTCCCAAAAAATTCTATAGGTATAACAGAGCAATTTTGTAATATTTATACTTTTGAAAGTCCAGGTGGTTGGAATATAATTGGCAAAACTTCAGTTGATATTTTTGATAATAAAAAAAATACTGAACCAAATCTAATCAATCCAGGTGATACAATATCATTTTACCCAATTTCTAAACAAGAGTATGAAAAAAAAATATGAATAAAAACTATTTTGAGGTATTGCGACCAGGAATCAATTCTACATTTCAAGACAATGGTAGAAATAACTTTTATCACATAGGCATACCTTTCAGTGGAGCAATGGATAATAGGAATTTTTTATTAGCAAATACCATTTCAAACAATGGAATAAATAACCCAGTGCTAGAATTTGCATATCAAGGTCCAAAATTAAAATATATAGGAGAAAATATCTCCATCAATGTTACTGGAGATGTTAATTTTAAAATTATAAGAAAAAACAAAAATTTAGAATTTAGTTGTTACGAAAATATTGTTTTAGAAAATAATGATTGCTTAGATATACTGTCTACCAATCGATCAGTATATGGCTATTTATCTATTGGAGGTACATTTGAGGTAGATTATTATTTAAATAGCTGTTCTACAAATACTAAAGCTAAAATTGGCGCAAATAGTGGAGAAAAACTTGAGAAAGGACAAATAATTCAATTAAAAAATATAAAAAAAATCCTGCCAAAAAATAAAATAGAATACCTAAATTCAAAAATTGAAAATATTAGAATAATAAAAGGACCTCATTTTGATTATTTTTCAAAGGATGCAATAGATTTATTTTTTAGTAATGAATTTAATGTGACAAAATTAAGTGACCGTATGGGAATAAGACTTAAAGGACCTAAGATTAGTAATATTAAAAATACAAATATAAAGTCAGAGGGGTTAGTGAAGGGTGTTATCCAAATCACTGCAGATGGGGATCCAATAATTATGCTATCTGATCATGGAACTATAGGGGGTTACCCTAAGATTGCAGTTGTAATAAGTGCTGATTATGACAAACTAGTACAAATACCTCCAGGATCAAAAATTAAATTCAAAGAAATTAATTTAAAAGATGCAGAAACTATTTTTAAGTTGTATGAGATGGAAACTCAAAATTTGATTTCCAATATTAAATGAATTTTCTTTCAAAGATACCAGGTCCATTATTAATCTTTTTTGGCGCATTTTGTCTAAGTTTTGGTGGGTTGATTGTTAAATCATTTGAAGGATCAACTTTATGGCAAATCTTATTTTGGAGACAGGTTTTTTTTATAATTGTTGTAACTATTTTTTTAATTGTAACTTACAAAAGAGAGGTATTTAAAAAAATTTATGTATCGGGAGTTCCTGGTTTAATTGGTGGAATTATATTGGGTATTGGATTTAGCAGTTATGTCTTTGCTATGTACAATACTACAGTTGCAAATACAAATTTCATAATACAAACACAAACAATTTTCTTAGCAATATTTGGATATTTTTTTTTGAAAGAAAAAATTTCAAAAATTACTTTAGCTTCTATTATTTTAGCAATTTCTGGATTAATTTTAATGCTAGGAAATACTCTATCAAGTGGACAAATGTCTGGAAATATTGTTGCCTTTGTTATGCCTATTACCTTTGCAACTCTAATTTTAATTGTAAGAAGATATCCCCATGTGGATATGGTACCCCTACAATTAATCGCAGGAATAGTTGCAATGATAATAGGTTTTTTAGCTTCAACAAAAATTTCTATATCTTTAAATGATATGTTTTTGGCATTTTTGTCTGGGACATTTCAAATAGGACTTGGCTTTATTTTAATAACAATTGGTGCGAGAAAAACTCTATCAGCTATGGTTGGCATAATAATGCTTACAGAGGCAATACTTGGTCCTCTTTGGGCTTGGCTATTTGTAAATGAAAACCCTTCATTCTACGTATTAATAGGAGGAAGCATTATAATTTTTGCAGTTTTTCTACAATTTGTCTCATCCTTTACAAAGGAAAATAAATATAATCCTCAATAATGAAATTAGCTATTATAGGCTCTGGCATATCAGGTCTAAGTGCAGCGTATAGTTTATCTAAAAAATATAAAGTAGATCTATTTGAGAAAGAAGACCATTTTGGAGGCCATTCTCATACTATAGATGTTAATGTTGGAGACAATATAGTCCCTGTTGATATAGGCTTTATTGTATTTAATAAAAAAACCTATCCAAATTTAATAAATTTTTTTCAAGAAAATGATATTGCTATAGAAGAAAGCAATATGTCATTCTCAGTATCTGTAAGAGACTCAAATATAGAATATTGTGGAAAAGGTCTTTCTGGAATTTTTAGCAATAAATCAAACTTGTTAAACATAAAATTTTTGAAGATGTTTTTTACTATAATCAGTTTTTATAAACAAAGTGAAAACCAAGATCCAATAAACGAAAATATTTCTTTAGGTAGTTATTTAGACAATTTAAAATTGTCAGAGTATTTTATCAAATTCCATATTATTCCTATGGTATCAGCTATATGGTCAATGCCTCCTTACGAGGCAAAACAAATGCCATTGAAATTTTTTTTTAAATTTTTTCAAAATCATGGATTATTCAAATTAAAAGATCGACCACAATGGTTCACAGTTTCCAAAAGAAGTAGAACATATGTAGATAAAATTCTAAGTAAAATCAGTGGCGAATATTATAAAAATTATAATATTAATAAAATTAAAAGAATTGGATCAGGAGTTCAGGTTTATTATGGAGATAAAAATGAATATTTTACTTACGATAAAGTTGTATTGGCCACTCATGCTAATCAAGCCCTTTCTTTAATTGAAAATCCTGAAGAAATAGAAAATAAGATCTTAAGTAATTTTAAATATAAAACAAATGAGGCTATAGTCCATGAGGATATAAGTTATATGCCAAATAATAAAAGTGCTTGGTGTTCATGGAATTCCTCGATCGAGTCTGAGAATAGTGAAAAAAATTCAATTACTTATTGGTTAAACCTATTACAAAATTTGAATATAAATAAAAATATTTTTTTAACATTAAATCCTTATTTAGAAATACCTGAAGATAAAATAATCCGAAAAGTTATATTTACACACCCTTACTTTGATCAAAATGCAATCAATAGTCAGAAAGATCTTCACCTAATTCAAAATAAAAATAATATTTTATTTTGTGGTAGTTATTTTGGCTATGGATTCCATGAAGATGGTATAAAATCATCAATAGATATGATTAAGTATATAAATGCTTAAAAGCTCTAAGATATACGTAGGAAAAGTAATACACAGACGATTTAAACCTAAAAATCATTATTTTAAATATAGGGTTTTTTCATTATTGATAGACTTAGATGATCTAAATGAAATTGATAATAAAATTAAGTTATTTTCATACAATAAATTCAATATTATTAGTTTTTTTGACAAAGACCATGGGGATAGAGATGGTACATCTTTAAAAAACTGGGTAAAAAAAAAACTAGAAAATATTGGTGTCGATAATAAAGAGATTAAAATCAAATTATTCTGTTATCCAAGAATCCTAGGTTACGTATTTAATCCTCTAAGTGTTTTTTTTATATATGATAAGAACGATAAAATAATCTCTATATTTTATGAGGTTAAAAATACATTTGGTGAACAACACACATACATTTTCAAAGCTGAAGATAATGAAACTTTAAGAAATGGTTGTGTAAAAAAATTTCATGTATCGCCCTTCATAGATATGGAGTGTAATTATAAATTTAGAGTAAATAAGCCCTCAGACAAAATATCAGTTATAATTGACCAATCTGATAATGATGGTAAACTTTTATTCGCTTCCCAGGACGGTACTGCAAAAGAATTTAGTAATAAAAATCTATTTGTTTCCTATATTTTTCACCCCTTGATGACGTTTAAAGTTATTGTCGCAATCCACTATGAGGCATTTAAACTATGGTTAAAAGGAATAAAGTTTATTAAAAAAAAAATAAATATTAAAAATAATAGTTCGGTAGAAAAAAGTGAATTTGAATAAATTATCAGACAAAATTGTCTTTAACTCACTAAAATTTATTAAACATGGAAATTTAAAAATAACAAACCATGATGGAAAAGAATATACTTTCGGAAATAGTAACGTAAGATTAAATGCTGATCTCAAAATAAATAAACCAGGTTTAACTTTTAAAATCATCAAAAATGGAAGTGTAGGTCTGGCAGAAGCATATATGGATAATTATTTTGAGACAAATAATTTAACTAATCTTATAGAGCTAGCGGCAAAAAATATAAAAATAGTTCATAAATTTTCTGGCTCTTTCGATCTTTCAATATTTAATAAAATCAAAGGTTTGTTTATTAAAAATAATAAATCTAGGAGTAAAGAAAATATTAGAAAGCATTACGATTTAGGGAATGAATTTTTCTCATTATGGCTTGATAAAACCCTAACTTATTCAAGTGCAATTTTTGACAAAAGTAATGATTTGGAAAAAGCTCAGTTAAATAAATATAAAAAACTCTCGAGTCTTGTTAAGCCTAAATCAGGGGATAAGATGCTTGAGATTGGTTGTGGGTGGGGAGGATTTGCAGAATATATTGGAAAAAATTATGATGTAAAGTTAGATTGTATAACAATCTCCAAAAAACAATACGAATATTCAAAAGAAAGAATTCACAATGAAGGTTTGAATGAAAAAATAAATATACAAATGTTAGATTTTAGAGATGTTAAGAATAATTATAATTCAATAGCCTCTATAGAAATGATAGAAGCGGTAGGGCAGAGTTATTTAAAAAATTATTTTAATACTATTAAAGAAAACTTAGTTGATGGAGGAACAGCAGCTATACAATCAATTACTATAGATGACTCCATCTATGATAGATATAAAAGTAAAACTGATTTTATCCAAAAATATATTTTTCCTGGTGGTTTTTTACCTAGTAAAAATGAGTTAGTAAATCTAGCAAATCAATCTGGACTTAAGTTTGAAAATTGTAATTCTTATGGTGATCATTACTCAAATACACTAAATATATGGAGAGAAGAGTTCTTAGAAAAATGGGAACAAATTTCATCACAAGGCTTTGACAATACTTTTAAAAGAATGTGGAATTTTTATTTATCTTATTGTGAAGCAGGTTTTAAATCAAAAAATCTAGACTTAATCCAATTTGCTCTTCAAAAATAAAAAATACTATGAAAATAAAACATTTATTATTGATAATATTCTCAGTATTGATTACAAGTTGTTCATCAAACCAAGCAATGAAACCAGAAGATTTCAAAAACCAAAAACCTAGATTAATAATAGAAGAGTATTTATCTGGAAATGTAAAAGCATGGGGAATTTTACAAAATAGATCAGGTAAAGTGACAAGACAATTTTCTGCAGACCTAGATGGAAAGTGGGATGGAAAACAATTGATACTTGACGAAAAATTTGTTTGGAACGATGGAGAAATTCAAAATAGGCAATGGACAATCAATAAAATCGACGAACACAACTATGAAGGTACTGCTGGAGATGTAGTTGGAATTGCAAAAGGTTTTTCTTATGGTCCTGCATTTAAGTTTGAATATGTACTGTTAGTTCCTGTAAAAGGAAGAGAAATGAAAATAACTTTTGATGATTGGATCTTTATGCAAGATGAAAGAGTAGCAATTAATAGAGCAAAAATGACAAAGTTTGGTATTAAAGTTGCAGAATTAACTGTGATGTTTGTAAAAGATTAAATTTATTTTTTTTGAAGCTTCGTCATTTTTCTTATCAAATATAAGTAGATCCCATTTGGCAAAATCTTAAAAAATTTTAATATTAAAAATAAACTTCTAGGAAAAGCTATTTCAAATGAATTTTTATTTATTAAACCATCATAAATCTGTTCAGCCGCATATTGTGTGGTTTTTAAAAATGGCATTTTAAATGTGTTTTTATCCGTAAGTCTTGTTTTGATAAATCCAGGGCTGACTAGACATACGCGAACATCATATCTTTGAAAATCAAGATATAAACTTTCTGCTAAATTAATAAGAGCTGCTTTTGCAGGCCCATAGGCAGTTGAATTTGGCAATCCTCTGTATCCTGCAGTAGAAGATACAATAGATATAACTCCTTGCCTTTTTTCTTTGTAATATTTTTCAACAGCTTTAATACAATTTATGGTTCCAATATAATTCACATTCGTAACATCAATTATATTCTGAAGATCAAAATCCTTCTCTTTTTCAGGCTCATAAATTGCAGTAGAAAAAAAACAAATATCAACTTTATTGTATTTCTCTAAAATAGTTTTAAAAACTGAATTACATGCTTCATAATCAACAATATCTAATTTCAAATAATCAATATTTTCATTTTTATCTGAAATATCTTTTAAGACTTCCTCACGTCTTGATGATATAATTACCTGCCATCCTTTATTTGCAAACTTTAATGCAACTGCTTTTCCTATTCCACTGCTACCGCCAGTTATCCAAATTACTTTTTTCATCTATTTTCTTTGTTTTATCTCATAAATTTTTATCGACATGCGACAAGAATTGAATAGTATTAATTATATTGAGAACTATATCAACCATATGTTCAAAATTATAATCATATATGAGTTAATTTTCGTCGCGTTTTGGAATGTTCTTTATTATTCTAACTCTGGAGTAGAGAACTGGTTCCAAGAAAAAATTTTGACAGCCATCTTTGTGTTTCTATCTACCATGGCTTTAGGACTAACTTTAATTTATGTGATTTATTATAGTTTAAAAATTACAGGGCTATCAAAAATCTTAAAATCACTTAAAGATCCTAGAAAAAATAATACACAATAATTAATTACTAGAGGCGCATCTCTTAGAGCAATACTTAACTTTTTCCCAATTAAGTTTCCATTTTTTTCTCCAAGAAAAAGGCTTGTTACAAACTTTGCATACCTTAGTTGGTAGGTTTTGTTTTTTCATTTAATTGTTTTCTGTTTTTTAAAAATAAGAAAAATGCAGCAATTTCATATATATAATGAAAAATAATAAATAAGGGTTTTATTGAAAAAATTTTAGATAGGATTTTATATTTTGGTATTTTTGACCAAATTATAATAAATGCCTTAGCACCTCCAATAACTTCACCATCGTTTATTACATGCAACCTTCTGAGCAACTCTTTTTGCGACTTAGATGTTATTTTTATGGCCTCATCGTTATTTGTAATATCTATCCACTCCAAATCACTATTTGCAATTTTTTTATAATGATTTATTTCCATTCTACAAATATTGCAAGAATCGTTAAAATAAACTTTAATGCTCATAAGTATTATCTTTAATGAATTTGTTTGCTTCTGATAATATTAATTTTTTTCTATCTTCTTTCATTTTATCAAAAATTCTTACCATCATAGACAACCTTGGATTTTTCAAAAAAAATTTTCTATTTCTATCTATGAAACGCCAATAAAGACCATCCATAACATTACACCAGTTGCCCCTTTTAAAATCCATCATTTTCATAAAATAACTTGATCCACAGATATAAGGCTTAGTTGCGAAAATTCCACCATCACTAAATAAACCCATTCCATAAACATTTGGAACCATAACCCAATCTGATGAGTCTACAAACATTTCCATGAACCATTTATAAACTGATTTTGGTTCAACTTCGCATAAATTCATAATATTTGATAATATCATTAATCTTTCAATGTGGTGCGACCAACCAAATTTGTCAGCATTTTTAATTGCATGATCTAGAGGATCCAAACCAGTGCTGCCATCATAGAATGTATCTTTCATTTTTCTATTATGTTTAAAGAAATTTCCACTTTCCATTTCTTTATTATAATTTTGATATATTCCTCTCATAAACTCTCTCCAACCAATTATTTGTCTTATATAACCTTCTAAAGAATTTAGTCTCACACTCTTGCTATGGTGATAAGTCATTATTTTTTGAATGATAATGTCTGGAGTTATTAAACCTAGATTTAAATACGGACTAAGAGCACTGTGAAATAAAATATTATTTTTTTGATCAACTGCATCTTCGTAATCACCAAATAGGTTTAACTTATCTTTAATAAAAAAATCTAATAATTTTGAAATATCTTTATATTCAGTTGCAAACCAAAATTTTTTGGTATCACCTGGATGTTTACTAAATAATTTTTCAATAATTGGTTTTAAACTTTTTGTATGTTTAGTTTCTTTAATTTCTGGAAATTTTGGTATTAAGATATTTTTTGGCAGTTTTTTTCTATTATCCTCATCAAAACTCCATTTTCCTCCCTCTGGTGTACCATCTTTGTTTAACAAAATATTTAATCTTTCTCGCTTTTCTTTATAAAACTTTGCCATAAAGGGTTTTTTTGTTTTTGATAAATATTTTTTAAAATCTTCACGACTATCTAAAAACATTGGTGATTGAATTATATTCCACTGAATATTTTGTTTTTTTAAAAAATTATTTATTTTTGTTTCAAAAAATTTATCCTCTATTTCAAAACTAGTTACTTCTTTTATCTTATTCATCTTTAACAATTTTTCTAATTTCTTCGTATAGTCCTTTTTAAAATCAGTAGAATCAATTTTTGAGTAATTAAGCTTAAATTTATTTTCCTTCAATTTATCCGCATAAGATCTCATTGAAGATAAAAATAGTAGAATTTTAAATTTATGATGTCTTTCATATGTACATAATTGGTAGTCTTCTGACATAAAAAATAGGTGGTCTTTTTTGAAGCGGTCGAGGTTTTTTAATGGAAATAACTGATTTCCAAGTATAAAAAATAATTTCATTAATTATTATATGTCAGAAAAATATCTAATTGTCGGTGCGACAGGTTCTATCGGATCCAATTTAGCTGAGCAAATGTATTCTTCTGGTAAAGAAATTCATTTAGTTGGAAGAGATGAAAGTCAACTTAAAAATTTAGCTGAGAAATTGAACTCTCCTTATACTGTGGCAGATGTATTACACGAGGGGTTCGTGGATACAATTAAATCAGACATATCAGAAATCAAAGGTGTAGCATATTGTGTTGGATCTATAGATTTGAAGCCTTTAAAGATGGCAACTGAGAATGATTTCAATAAATGTATGAAACTTAATTTTTATTCTGCGGTGGACTTAATCAAAGGATATCAAGATAACCTAAAACAAAATAATGGTTCAATTGTTTTATTTTCAACAGTTGCAGCTCAAAGAGGTTTTACAAATCATTCAATAATAGCATCAACCAAAGCGGCTATTGAGGGACTAACTGTATCATTAGCAGCTGAATTTGCTCCAAACATAAGAGTTAATAGTGTTGCTCTAAGTTTAACTAATTCTAAGATAGCTCAACCAATGTTAAAAAATACAGCAATTGCTCAAGGAATAGCTAAAGCCCACCCACTTAAAAGACTAGGTGAGGGCAAAGATGGAGCAGCTTTAGCAAAATTTTTACTTACCGAGGAAAGTTCCTGGGTAACAGGTCAAATAATTGCAGTTGATGGTGGAAGATCAAAACTTTCATAAAGTGAAAAAAATAATATACGTTTTAATTCTTTTTTTCGTATTTGCCTCAAAATCGTATTCACAAAACTTTAAATTAGAAAAATTAGTTAAACTAGACTCGCCTTGGGGATCCTCTTTTATTAATAGTAATGAAATAATAATTACAGAAAAAAGTGGCAAAATAAAAATTGTAAATATTTTATCTAGAGAAGTTCAAGAAATTAGTCATCAACTTAACTTTGTTGTCCATGGTCAAGGAGGCTTATTAGATATTATTCATAAAGACAATAATATTTGGATTTCATATACTGAAGATAGAGGTGGATATAAAACTAGCACTTCTATTGCAAAAGCAGAATTTAATAAGAAACAATTAAACTTTAAAACTATTTTTCAAGCAAATCCTCCAATAGACTCTGGTTATCATTTTGGATCAAGATTAGTTATCAAAGATAATTTTATATTTGCTTCTGCGGGTGAGAGAGGGCAAGGTATGATTGCACAAGACGCCTCAAAGCATCCAGGTAGTATTATAAGAATTCATTTAGATGGAAGTATACCAAAAGATAATCCAAAGTTTGAGGGTATGGTAGATTGGTTGCCAGAGATTTATCAAATTGGAATTAGAAATCCTCAAGGGATGGCACTTTCTGAATTTGATGGAAAAGTTTACATGAGTAATCATGGGGCAAAAGGTGGAGATTGGTTCGGAGAAGTTAAAAAAGGTGAAAATTATGGATGGAAAATTTTAGGATGGGGAGGAACCAATTATTCTGGAATTCCAATTGGCCCAAAATGGAAACCTGGATTTACAAAAGCTATTCAATATTGGGTACCCTCAATAGCAACTAGCGCAATAACTATTTATAAAGGTGACGAGTTTAATGAGTGGAATAGTCATGCTTTAATCACTTCTTTAAAAGATAAATCCTTAAGAAAACTGATATTTGATGATTTATCAAATGTAAAAGAAGAGGTTATTTTTAAAAATAAAATTGGAAGAATTAGAGACATTCAAGTGCATCCCTCTAACGGAAAAATTTATTTTTTATCTCAAGATGCTTTATGGTTAATGCAAAGAAAATAGTATATATTAAAATTTATGGATGATGTCGTCATAGTTGGTGGAGGTATAATAGGCGCTGCAACTGCATACTTTTTATCAATGGAAGGTAGAAAAGTTAAGGTAATTGAGAGAGACCCTACATATAAGACTGCCTCATTTCCTTTATCTTTAGGTGGATTTAGAAGACAATTTTTTCAAAAAGAAAATATACTTTTAGGTAAATTTGCTAGAGAATTCATCTTTAAAATACCAGAATTATTAAAAACAAAAAAAAATCCAAACCCAACGGCAAGCATGGTTCCTAATGGATACCTTTTAATGTTTGGACCAGAACATGCAGAGGAACAATATAAAGCTTTGGAAAATCATAGAGAATGCGATGCTGGTACAAAAAATATTAAAGGTTCAGAATTAAATAAAATTTTTCCATATATAAATAACGAAGGTATAGAAACAGCTACATATACTGATAATAAAAGTGAAGGTTGGATTGATCCTTTTATGTTTCATAGTGCTTTAAAAAGTAAAGCAATTGAGTTAGGCGCAGAGTTTCTTAAAGGTGAGGTTAAAAATTTGTCTGAGATAAATGCAAAAACTATCATTTCAGCAGCAGGATGTTGGACTAAAGAATTGTTATCAGATATTCCAGTTGAACCACAAAAGCACACTGTATTTCGAGTTAAATGTCCAAAACATTTTCCTGATATGCCACTAACTGGAGATTTAACAACTGGTGTATATTGGAGACCAGAGGGTAAAGAGTTCTTAGCAGGTTCACCTATATCTGTATTTGATGCAAAAGATTTAGAACCAGCATGGAATGATTTTGAAGAATTAGTTTGGCCTGCTCTGGCAAAAAGAGTTCCAGCCTTTGAAGAACTAAAATTAACCGGTGGTTGGGCAGGATTTTATGATTGTAATAAACTTGATAACAATGCAGTTGTAGGCAAACATCCAAAATATGACAATGTTTATTTAGCCTCTGGTTTCACTGGAAGAGGTTTAATGCAGGCACCAGGTATTGGAAGGGCTCTGACTGAATTGATCACAACAGGTAGCTACCAATCAATAGATATAAGTGTTTTTGATGTAGAAAGAGTTTTAAAAAGTAATGCTAGACCAGAACCTTACGTTTTATAATTTTTTAATATAAACTCCTAGTATTCCGTTAAATATAGATACAGCTAATATCAATAATTGTCCTTTAAACGAGTAAAATTCAAAGGATGGATAAAAACTAATGCCAATCGAAAAAAAAAGATAAGTTAACACAAAAGGCCGATAAAATTTTTTTATAAAATTTAAAATTTTCACTTACTTTCTTGTTGCAATATAAACGCCAATTGTTGCAAGTATAAATCCTGCTATATCAATATTAGATAACTTTTCTCCTAAAAATAAATATGCCATCACAGCCGTTGTAGGTGGGACAAGAAAAAATAATGTTGAAGTTTTACTCACTGAGCCTGCTTTTATTAAAAACATTAAAATTGTAAAGGCTCCAAACGACACTAGAATAATCTGATGTGTCATTCCTAATAAAAATCCTGTTGTAAAATTTATATAAGGAGTTTCAAATATTGATATTAAAATTAAATTAAAAGAACAGCCCCCAAAAGCTTGAAATCCATTATTAACTGATAATGGGACATTGCCGCTTAGTTTTTTTTGCCACAAAGTTCCTGTAGTGATTGCAGCAAGGGCAATAAAACAAGTTACCAATCCATCTTTAGGAAATTCATCTCCAAAATCTACCCCAAGAACTAGCAACGAGCCTACAAAACCAAACACAATACCAACCCACTGCCTCCATCCTATTATCTCTTTATAAATTGGTCCTGATAACAAATTAGTTAAGATTGGTTGAAGAGTAACAATTAATGCTACAACACTTGCAGGAACTCCTACATGAAAAGCGTACCAACAACCACCAAGATATAATCCATGAAATAATACACCTGTAGTTATACTTTCTAATATATATCTCACTTTTGTAAAAATTATCTCTTTTTTAAGTAATGCGAATAAGAAGAAACCTATAGTTACAATTCCAAATCTAAAGGCAAGTGCTGCAAAAGGTGATGCATTCTGAACTATAATATCACCTGAGATGAATGCAGATGACCATAGCAATATAAATAGTAAAGGAAATGTTTTAATCATTTATTGAGGATTTTTAGTCACAAATTTTCTAAACTAAATTTTGACAAGCATTTTGCCAATATTTTTACCGTTTAATAAATCAATAAATGACTTTGGAGCATTCTCTATTCCTTCGTAGATAGTTTCTTTAAATTTTATTTTACCATCCGCCAACCATTTTGACATTTCAGTTTCAAATGGCTCTCTTTCATTATCGTGATCAAAAATAAGAAATCCTTTAATGGTAAGTCTTTTTACTAAAACATAAGCCATATTTTTCAAACCAGAACCAGGATTTGTTGCATTCATTTGTGAAATTCTTCCACAAATCACAATACGACCATATGTTTTCATTTGGAAAATAGCAGACTCTAAAAAGTCTCCACCAACATTATCAAAATAAAGATCAAAACCATCAGGACAAATTTCCTTGAAATGTAATACAAGGTTTTCTACTTTCTTATAATTAAAAGCATGATCAACTTTTAATTCATTTTTTAACCAATCAACTTTTTCATCAGACCCTGTGCTGGCAATAACATTACATCCAAGATTTTTTGCAATTTGACAAACTGTAGATCCAACACTACCTCCAGCAGAAGAGACCAATATAGTTTGTCCAGATTTCAATTTTCCATGTTTGAAAAGTCCAATATAAGCTGTATGCCCTGTCATTCCAAGTGGACCCAAGTACGACTGTATAGGCATATCAATTGGTTTTAGTTTCTTTAGTTCATCAGAACTACAAACAAATTTATCTCTCATACCAAGACTGCTAAACACTAAATCTCCAACACTAAAATCTTTATCATTTGAGAGTTTTACTTTACCAATTGCATACCCTTCCATTTCTTCACCGATTTTAAATGGTGGTTTATAATTTTTTCTCTCAGTCATTCTTGCTCGCATGTATGGATCAACTGATATCCATGAATTTGACACTAAAATATTTTTTTCATCATTAATTGAAATTTCTTTTGATTTTATTTCAAAATCTGTCTCTTTTGGTAATCCGGTTGGAATATAATTTTTTAAAGATACGTATTTACTAATCACAGACATATTAATTCCCCCAAATACTATTTAATATTGCTTCGCGTCTACATCCTTTTTTATATCTTAAGTAATTAAGAAAATTTATTTGGTAATAATCTTGATGAACAGCCTCTGCAATATAAAACTTATCAAATTTTCTTACATAAGTTACTACTTTTTTTTTGAATTTTTTCTCTATTTCCTTAATACTATTTTCTATTAAGTTTTTTTGCTTATCATTTTGATAAAATGCCACTGATCTATAACTATATCCCTTGTCACAAAATTGTCCTACAGCATCAAATGGATCAATATTTACCCAGAATTCTTCTAAGAGTTTTTCATAGCTAACTACTTCTGGAATATAAATGACTTCAATAACCTCAAAATGACCTGTGTTTCCATATGTAACTTCTTTATAAGTTGGATTTTCTGTAGTGCCACCTGAATAGCCAGAGATAACTTTTGAAACACCAAGAATATTCTCAAAAGATTCCTCCATACACCAAAAGCATCCTCCAGCAAAATAGGCTTTTTCAAAATTTGGTGAATTGGCAAAGCTGATTGAAGAAATAAGAAAGAAAATTATTGATAAAAGTTTTTTCATTAAAGGTAGCTATCTAGATTAATGATAGCTTACCTTTAATGTTTTATATTTAAAACTCTATTTTTTTTGATATTTTGCCGCTTCTTCGGAACCGCCTGTAGCGCTTCCTTTACTATATGAGTGAGCACCCATTCCTGCTAACTGCCCATCTTTGACTATTAAATATTGATCTCTCATTTCAGTACCATCAAAAAAGCACTCAAGTATTTCTCTAACACCGTCTGCATATCTAGCTTGAGCAGATAGTGAAGTTCCAGAAGTATGAGGTGTCATTCCATGGTTTGGCATTGTTCTCCATACATGATCGTTTGGAGCTGGCTGAGGAAACCAAACGTCTCCTGCATATCCACTTAGTTGACCACTTTCTAAAGCTTTAGCAATTGCATCTCTATTACAAATTTTACCTCTTGCTGTATTTACAATATATGCACCTTTTTTCATTTTAGATATCATTTCATCATCAAATAAATTTTCTGTTTCAGGATGAAGAGGACAGTTAATTGTAACAACATCACATACTTTAACCATAGACTCTACAGTTTCATGAAAAGTAAGATTTAACTCTTTTTCAACTGATTCAGGTAATCTATGTCTATCAAAATAATGAAGATGTACATCAAATGGTTTCATTTTTCTTAATGCATCTAAACCAATTCTTCCAGCCGCAACTGTTCCAATGTGCATTCCTTCAACATCGTAAGATCTTTGAACTGCATCAGCAATATTCCATCCACCTTCATTAACAATTCGGTGTTGGTTGTGATAATCTCTTACCATTGAAACAATCATCATTACTATGTGCTCAGCAACTGATCTTGAATTACAAAATGTTACTTCTACAACATCGATTTTATGATCCATTGCTGCCTGTAAATCTACATGGTCTGAACCAATTCCTGCTGTGATCGCAATTTTTAAATTTTTTGCTTTTTCAATTCTTTCTTTTGTTAAATAATATGGAAAGAATGGTTGAGAAATAACTATATCAGCATCAACGATATGTTTGTCAGCTTCACATCCATCTCCATCTTTACTATTTGTTACAACTAACTCATGACCGTTACTCTCTAAAAATTTTCTTAATCCTAATTCACCAGATACACATCCTAATAGTTCTCCAGGCGTAAAATCTCTACCTTTTGGACTTGGTAGTGTCATCCCATCTGGATATTTTTCTAGTTTTGGAAGATCTGACAATGGGTAGCTTTTAGGCATCCCACCTTTTGGATCATCATATAATACGCAAAGTACTTTCATTTTTTCTCCTAATATTTATGTTTTAAAATCTCTCTATAGATATTTTCTTAAGAAAGTGTAGCATAAAATTAGAACATCAATCAAACTAATAGTAATAGATTAGGGATATTTCTTTTGCGCCACAAATTTATTAAGAAGAATTCCAAAAGCTATTATAATCAAACATCCAGTTAATATTGGAGAGAACAAATAGTCAAACGATACTGAGCCCAATATGACTATAATAGGATTTCCTCCAGCTGGTGGGTGGGTTACATCTAGTAAAATCATCAATCCAACACCAAGACCTACCGCTAAAGGTATTGATATATAAATTGGCAACGGGATAAAATTATAAAATAGAATTCCAATTGTTGAAGTTACTAGATGACCAAATAATATATTTTTAGGTTTCGCAAATGGACTTTCTGGGTAACCATATAAAAGAACCATTGAGGATCCAAATGATGCAATTAAAAAAAGTCCAAAATTAGTTTTATAAGTTAATAAAGTGAGAACACCAATTGTTATAGTTGTAAAAATCAACGCTAAAAGGGATCTTATAATTTTATCTTTATTCATTTATTGTATTATTTTTTTTAAAGCTTTTATTGGAAGCGTTAAACATTCTTTTCTTGCATAATTTTTTTTATCAAAGATTTTTTTAAACTCTTTCCATTCACTTGGAAATAAAATATTTTCTTTATCATTAAACTTATCCAATAATTTTAAAAAATTTTTAATTTTATCTTTACTTTTTTTCTTAAAATTTTTTGTAGCTAAATTTGCAGATGCATTGCAATATATGCAAGATTGAGATTGATAAGAGAAATCTTTTATAACATTGTCTTTAATAATTAAAAAAATTTCAATCTCATCACCACAAATTTGACTTTTATATTTCATCGAATGAGTGCAGTTATGAATATGTTTATTGTTTTTGGTATCAGAAGCTATTTTTAAAATATTAATATCCATTAATTTGAGTATTTATTTGATTGTTATTATACAAATTTATATTTATATTTTCATACTTCTTAAATAAAAAAATAGCACATGCTAAACTTAAAAAATCCTAAAGTAGCCATCCCAATCGTTTTAATTGCTGGTATTTTTTGGTCATTTGGTCCATATGTTGTAAGGCACATCGATCAGCCTGAAACAGTTCCTTGGCAATATTTATTTACAAGAGGAATAGTTATTTTTCTTTTGCTTAATATGTATTTGTTCCTTGAGGAAGGAAAAGAGTTTTATAAAAATTATTTTAAAGTGGGTATATCGGGTCTAATTGGAGGGATTGGTCTTGGTACCGCAATGATAACATTTATATGGTCAATTACTAATACGACAGCAGCTATCACTTTACTTTGTCTTGCGGCAATGCCATTTATAACAGCTTTATTAGGATTTTTATTTTTAAAAGAAAAAATTTCATTAACAGTATGGATTGCGATTGTAGTTGCAGCAGCGGGTATATGTATAATGGCTTTTGACAATTCTGGTAAAAATTCATTGCCAGGGCTTGTGTTTGGACTTATTTCTGCATTAGGTTTCTCAATTTTTTCTGTTTCACTTAGATGGAGGAAAGAAACGCCAAAATTTACCACTGTAGCCTTTGCGGGGCTGTTCTGTTTCATATTTTCTGCTGTAATGCTTATGTCGAACGATGCTAATTTTTTATCTACTGGAAAAAATGAAGCCTTATTTGCTACTCATGGAACTCTAGTATGTATGGGTTTGATTTTGTATTCAATTGGATCAAAAAATATTCCAGCAGCTGATCTAACTTTACTCTCACTTACTGAGGTAATCGGTGGAATATTCTGGGTGTGGTTACCATGGATGGGAATTAATGAAGTCCCATCTACGAATACTATTATTGGTGGATTTTTTATTTTTATGTCAATTTTTTACTACAGCCTCATTATGCAGTCTAATAGAAGATTTATAGGTTTAAATTAAAATGAATAATGAAAAAGTAATTGTTAATAGTTGGAATGAATGGGATCCATTGAAACATGTAATAGTAGGTAAAGCAGATGGCACTTGTATACCTGCCCCTGAGCCAGCATTAGATGCCAAAGTTCCAGAAGACAGCGATATGAGAGGAAAATTTGGTCCAAGAACTAAAGATACTGTAGATAAAGCAAATCAGCTCTTAGATGATTTCTCAAATATATTAAAAAAAAGAGGGATTAAAGTTGATAGACCAGATCCAATTGATTTTAATCAAAAAACATCTACACCTGATTGGCAAGCGGAGACGATGTTTGGATGCATGCCACCTAGAGATGTTTTGTTAACTGTCGGTAATGAAATTTTAGAGGCTACGATGAGTTATCGTTGCCGATGGTTTGAATATCTATGTTACCGACCACTTTTAAAACAATATTATAATTCAGATCCAAATATGAGACACGAATCTGCTCCTAAACCTAGATTAACAGATGAGGATTACAGAGAAGATTACTTATCAGATAAAATAGGAATTCAAAAAAGACTGAAATGGACAGAAAATAAATATTTTGTAACCACTGAAGAGGAGCCATTATTTGATGCTGCTGACGTTCTAAGATTTGGTAAAGATTTAGTAGTACAACATGGTTTTACAACAAATTTAAAAGGAATTGATTGGTTAAAAAGACATTATAAAGATCACAGGGTTCATGCTGTTAATTTTCCAGGCGATCCTTATCCAATTCATATAGATGCAACTTTTACACCTATAAAGGAGGGTTTAATAATTAACAATCCTCAAAGAAGGCTTCCTAAAGAGCAAAGAAAATTGTTTGAAAATAATGGATGGGAAATTATTGATAGTGCTCAACCTGCACACAACGAACCCCCACCTCTATGTTACTCTTCAACATGGCTATCAATGAACGTTTTAGTTTTAGATCCTAAAACTGTATGTGTAGAAAAAAGCGAAGTATACCAAGCAGAACAACTAGATAAATTAGGAATGGAGGTTGTTCCTGTTGAGCTTAGAGACGCTTATGCATTTGGCGGTGGATTACATTGTTGTACAGCAGATGTTTATAGAGAAGGTGAATTAAAAGATTATTTTCCAAAACAATAATTGTGACACAGATAAAAACAAAAAGAGAAAGAGTAAAATTTGCTTCAGATAATGTTACAGGTGCATGTCCAGAGGTCTTAAATGCACTTATTAAAGCTAATGAGGATGATAAAACCCCATATGGAAATGATGAGCTGTCAAAAAATTTACAAAATAAATTTTCAGAAATATTTGAGAAAAAAGTTATAGTTTTTCCAACAGCCTCAGGAACAGCATCTAATGCTTTAGCCCTATCAACCATGACTCCTTCTTTTGGAAATATCTATTGCCATAGACTATCCCATATAAATGTAGACGAATGTGGAGCTCCCGAATTTTATACTGGAGGTGCAAAGTTAGTAAATCTGGACGGTAATAATGGAAAAATTATAGCTGAAGAATTAGATAGTAATATCTCTGGAAAAGGTGTGGTTCATCATACTCAACCCTCATCAGTAAGTATTACTCAATTATGTGAAACAGGTGTTGCTTATAATTTAGACGAAATAAAAAAGATATCCGAAGTAGCTCATAAACATGATCTTAATATTCATATGGATGGTGCAAGATTTGCTAATGCATTAGTTTCGTTAAACTGTACTCCTGCAGAAATGACTTGGAAGTCTGGAATTGATGTACTGTCATTTGGAGCAACTAAAAATGGATGTCTAGCAGCAGAAGCTATTATTTTTTTTAAACCAGAGTTAGTTGGAAATTTAGCTTTTTTAATGAAAAGAGCAGGCCATTTATTATCAAAGATGCGTTTTGTATCGGCTCAATTAGATGCTTACATTTCAAATGAAGTTTGGTTAAAAAATGCAAAGCATGCAAATGCTATGGGGAAAAAACTAAGCCAAGGCTTACTCAAACACAAAAATATTGAATTAGCATATCCAACAGATGCAAATGAGGTTTTTGTTAAAATACCAAAAAATATAATTGATCAATTTAATTCAAATGGTTACAAAATTAACGATGATGAGTGGGAAGATAAAGCTGTTCGATTAGTTGCTGCCTGGAATACACATCCAGAGGATGTAGAATCGTTTTTAAATATAATTAAATCTTAATTTAGCTAGGATTTTCTTTAAGGAAATCAATATAACTTACTATTTCATCAAATTTTTCATCCTCAATATCTTTATAACTTGCATTAAATTTACTTTTTACACAAATTGCGACATGAGCATAAGGATTTCTGCCTTTAGGATGATTAGGATGGTCTGGAAGTTGTCCTTGTAAATAATCGCCAGCTTCCTGAATAATTTTCCAGAGTTTACGCCGATTATCTTCATTCATTTACTACAAAACCTTGAAACATCTCCAAAAGTTCTAGTTGTGGTTCTAGTTTGACAGTAAAATTGATGAGTCTTTAAGCTAATAATTTTTAATCCAATCATTTATTCTGGTTTCTAAATTGGAATAAGTTTTATGTATTTCTGTTGAAATCAGCTCTTCTTTATTTGGTTTATCACTATTTTCTAACTCATTAATGATATGAACAGGATCCTCAATGTCCCAATGAACTATTTTTTCAGGAGATGGCCAGACTGGACAAACTTCATCACTGGCATTGTTGCATACGGTAAATACCTGGTCAAATATTGTTTTTTCATCTAAAAATTTATTAAAGTTTTTAGAAGATAGATTTTTTGTATCAAAATTATTTTCATTAAGATATTTAATGACATATTTATTAATTATTCCAGATGGTTTGCTACCTGCACTGTAGCCAATAAATTTATCTTTATGATATTTGTTAACTACACTTTCAGCCAATATACTTCTATGAGAATTGCCGGTACAAACAAATAAAAGTTTTTTCATTTTTAACTTTTATTACTATATATTATTTTTCTATACTTAATGAATGCTAAATCTAAATTGTAACAAAACTGAAACATTCTTAATTTAAAGTAACATTGTGGATATTAAATCAAATATTACCAATTTATTTAAAATTATAGAAGAAATTGGATCAGACAAACAATATGGAAGTGAAAAAGTTTCACAACTAGAACATGCAATTCAATGTGCATTATTGGCAAAAAAAAATAATGAAAACAATTTTTTTATAACTGCAGCTCTATTCCATGATATTGGTCACTTAATTAATAATGATAAAGAAGCCATCAAAAAAGGAGTAGATAAAAAGCATGAGAATTCAGGATCCTTTTTTCTTTCTAAATTTTTTCCAGAAGATGTTACAAGACTAATTAAAGGGCATGTACCAGCTAAAAGATATTTAGTTTATTATGAGAAAGGATATTATGAGGCTCTATCTATTGCCTCAAAAAGAAGTTTGGATGTTCAAGGTGGTAGTTTTTCTGAAGAAGAGGCAAACGAATTTATTAAACAACCTTTTATGCAAGATGCAGTTAGACTAAGGAAATATGATGATCTTGCTAAAGTTGAAAATTTAGAAATTCCAAATATAAATTTTTTTTATAAACATGTGGAAAGCAGTTTTAAATAAATTTTTTTTTGTTTAGAAAAATTGCAGTTACGTTTCCAAATATTGCCAATATAAAAAATATAAATATTAACAAGTCATACCCCCCTACATTCCATATCAAGGAACCTATCCATGGACCAGCAATACTACCAATCATATATTGTAAAGCTAAAATACCATGAATATTGCCAAAGTTTTTTTGGCCAAAAGTATCATTTTGAACCAGAGGTTTTAAAATAGCCATACTGCCATATGCTGAACTATTAAATAAAACAAATAAAAATGCTAAGTAATGATTAATATTTATAAAGTATAAAAATATCATTCCAACTACCATCGAGTAAAAACAAATTACAAATAATTTTAAATTTGACTTATCACTTCCATATATCATAACTAAAATTCTACCTATTACTTGTCCTGGTCCAAACAGAGATGCTGTCAATACAGCTTGGGATAGACTCATCCCTTTTTCCTGCAACATTGGAATTACATGAGTTGTAATAGCACCAATATTAAATCCAATAACAAACAATGAAAAACTAAATAACCAAAATCTATAATCTTTAAGTATTATTTTAAGCTTTGAATTTTGATCTGTTTTCTTTTCAATTTTTTTAAATTCTTTTATAATTATATTTTTGAAACCAAAATAATTAGCTGGTGAACTAATCAATATATTTAATATTCCAAAAATAAATACAGTTAATCTCCAGTCATATTGTTCTGTTAAATAAGTAGCAGTAGGAAATGTGTATGTGCTTGCAAATCCAGCAAATAAAGTAATTATTGCAATAGATGTTTTGGCCTTTGATTTTAAATTAATAGTAATTACACTAAAAAGCATCGTATAAAGACAGCCACCCGAGGTTGCACTGACAAGTATCCAAGCAAGTAAAAATCCACCATATGTATCTACTGATGAAAGATAAATTACACTTAGTCCTAACAGTATAGGACTGGTCCACATCATTGGAAAACTTAGATTTCTATCTACAATCTTACCTAGAAAAGGTAAAAGTAAACTATGCACAACTAAGCCTAGAGAATAAATAAAAGTTAAGTTGTTTCTTGAAATACCAAGTTCGTTTTCCCAAGTTAGCAACAACGCTGAGAACAGGTACATACAACTGCTGTAACAAAAGGTAACTGATATACCTATTAAAAATGCAGACAAATATTTCACAAATTTTTTTATTTCTTTAACATTTTTTTAACAAAAGTAAGTTAATAGATTATTATGAATAAAATCCTAATCTCATTTATATTAACTTTATCCACAATTTCTATTACTCAAGCTGACAATCATGCTAAAATAACAGAGCAACAAGCCGGCAGTAGTTATTCACAAAATACTGAGGATACATTTAAAAATGAAATAGGGAATTGTGAAGACCCTGGCGTACTTATGTTAAGAGCCACTGTTAAAAATGATATTTCAAGATCTAGTCCCGAAAAAGCATCTGAGGCAGAAGCATTAATGAAAGAGGGCATGAAATTGTGTAATGAAAATAGAGTTTTTGAGGCAAAACTAAAATTAGAAGACGCTAAAACAACTGCTAGAGCAGGATTAGTAGATGGAGAGGATCCATCTATAACTAAAGTTGTTGTTGACAATAATGAGATAACAAAGGAAGAAAAACCTTGGTGGAAATTCTGGAAAGATTGATTTTTATCTTTTTAAATTCTTAAATTAAAATTTCTAGAAAAATTTTTGATAAAGGTATTTTTTCTATTTACCTTACAATTAATTGATCTGATCCAATTAATATTCTTCTAAGCCAAGCAGATAATCTATCCATAAATATTACTACAGCCAAAACTAATATTGCCATGTAGGCGACATTTTCAAAATCATTTCCAGTACCTAGTGCACCTAAAAATTGTAAACCAATTCCTCCTGCGCCCATTGCACCTATTATTACGGCTCCTCTAGTATTTGACTCTAAATAGTATAAGGATTGAGATACAAAAATTGGAAGTATTTGAGGAATTATACCAAATCTATGTTGTAGAAATTTGCTAGCCCCTGTAGATTGAACTCCTTCTTGTTGTTTCTTCTCAGTATTTTCAATTGCTTCAGAATATAATTTACCTAAAGTACCTGTATCAGTAAAACCAATCGCAAAAATACCAGTGAAGGGTCCCGGACCAAAAGCTCTTAAAAATATTAAACTCCAAATTAAAAAGTCTATTCCTCTTAAAGTATCAAATAATCTTCTCAACGTAAATCTTAGAGCTTTAATAGGTGTAACGTTGTATGCAGCAAGGAATGACAAGGGCAGAGCCATTACCGTAGCAAACATTGTCCCTAATACAGCCATAACTATTGTTTCGAGCATTGCCCACCAAACTCTACCGTGCATAAATGCTTCATTATCCTTAATCTCTGTTAAGAAAAGTTTTAAATTAGACATTTCAGGAACAACTCTTTCTTTAGAAAAAGTCAAACCTAATGCTTCGAAAAAGCTATATGGTTCTAACGGACTTGAGAAATCAAACCAAAAATATTTCCATCCTATGCTGTAACGATGAATTTCTACTTTTTTAGGATATACCTGAACTCTCTCATGTAAAGTTGGTCTAAATTCAACTCTGTTTTCTGTAATTCTAAAACCTTTTAAGTCATCTTTAGCTAAGTCTTCCGAACCTACTACGTAAGGTTTACCATTTGTGTTTAATTTTATGGTAAAATCCCTATCGTATTTAGGGAAATTTACAATCTCAACCCTATCTTTGTATAATATTGCTTTACCTTCATTATTAAATTCAATGACATTTCCAATATTATCAGAATTTTTATAAAACCATTCTGGAATTGATTTATCAAGATTGTCTCTTCCATAAACACTTCTATAGTTACCCTCAAAAGCTATTTTAATATCGTCAGGATTTTCCCATTTCATAGTAACATGATCTTTGTGAGCGTATGTGTCTAAAACAAACATCGCCGCATTTTGTGGCTTCCATTTTTTTGGAATATCCACAACATCTAAAGTAAAAAAACCTATTATTAAATATATTAAAATGAGAAAGAAAATTATTTGACCTTTTATTCTACTTTTTCTAGCTTGATTGAATGTGTCAGGAAATAATTTTCGAATATTATCTCTTTCAATTGCTAAACTAGAACTCATTGATTTACTCCAATTAAATTATGTCTCCAATATGCAGACAAATAATCCAATGCAATTATCGTACCAACCAACAAGAACATACATGCCAAAACATCAGCTCCATAATTCCATTGTATTAAAGCTGCTAACATTTCTCCAATTCCACCCGCACCAACAAAACCTAATATTGTAGATTCTCTAACATTAATTTCTAATCTTAAAATTCCATAACTTAGAAAAAGAGGAAGCACTTGTGGAAGAACTGAGAACCTTATTTTTTGTGTCCAAGTCGCACCAACAGAACTTAAACCCTCAATAGGTTTTCCATCACAATTTTCTATAGCCTCAGTAAATAATTTACCAAGTGCTCCTGCAGTATGTATTGTTATGGCAATCACTGCTGGTAAAGATGATTTACCCATCAAATATAAAAACACCATTGCTATTATTAATGTTGGAAATGATCTTGTCACATCCATAAAAAATTTTGTAAATTGAATAACTCTTTTATTTCTTATTAAATTTCTACTAGAGAAGATTGCAAAAATAACTGCCAAAACAAATCCGATCGAAGTTGAAAATAATGCAATATTTATTGTAGTAATTAATTCAGGTATGTATTTTACAACTCTTGGCCAATATTTCCATCCCATTTCAAAAGTGTCTACAAATAAATCTCTTGGATAATTAAAAAAATTAGCTATACCTCTACCAAAAGATCCTGCATTTGCCTCTAACGATACCAGGGTACCACTAAAAAAAACTAATATTAAAATTGCAATACCTAATAGTGAGGATCTAGTTCTCTGGTTTGTTAATTTTTTTAAATTAATTTCAATTTGTTCTAAATTTGCTGGTAATGCTTTTGACATAATATTAAAAACCAAAAAAATTAGAGGCAAAGATTTTAAGTCTTTGCCTCTAAATGGGGTACTTAATTAATTATTTTTTTGTGCTTCAATTTTAGCTTTTCTAGCAGCTACAACCGACTCATAAAAAGAATGATCTACCGGAACCCATTTTTTAACAATACCGTTTGCAACGTTTTCGCTGCACTTCGGATCGTTTTCGTGTATCCATTGTTTCATTCCAATCATTACTTGATGTGCTCTAACAGGTAAAAAAGTAGGCATCACAATTGGACCATTAGGAATTAATTTTGAAGACCAAATTTGAACAATGTCGTCCATATTTAAAATCCCTTTATCAACCATTTTTCTTAAATTCCCTGACGAATATCCTTCTTCCCAGCTACCAACACCAGATACCCATGTTACACCAGCATCAACATCACCATTCATTACCGCTAATACATTGTTTTCATGCCCACCAGAAAATTGTGTTTTTGAAAAATATGTATCTGGGTCCATACCCATAGCCTTTAATTCAATTGACGGAATTAAAAAACCTGATGTAGAGTTAGGGTCAGCCCAACCAAAGGATTTACCTTTAAGGTCTGCCATTGATTTAATTCCAGATGATTTAGTTGCTACTGCAACAGAGTAGTAACCCATATCACCAGTTGGCTGCATTCTTGTTAGTACCGGTACTACTGCAGTTGGATCTTTTAAATACATACCTGCGTATCCTGAAGAACCGAACCAAGTGTAATCTAGATTACCACCTAGCATCGACTCCATTGTTCCAGCGTAGTCTTTAAAAGTAAAAAATTTAGCTGGTACACCATAAGCGGCTTCGATATACGGCATGAAACATTCATTTCTAGCTATAATATCTTGTGCTGCTTCGTCACCTAAAAAACCAACTCTAAACTCTGGTTGGTATTTACTTAAGTCCATTTTTGGACCCGTGTAAGTTACCGCATTAGCTTGGGTTGAAAAAAACACCATAGCTAAAAGTGCAATAACTCTTGTTAGTTTATTAAACATAATTGTCTCCTTTTTATAATTTTAGTCTCTCGACTTGTTTGTATTTGTAACGATGAGTTATTGATCTCATGCAGTTGCAAATTCTTTCTCAACATCTCCATTTATCTTTTTTTTTGTTTTAAGCTCAGTGGATGTTACTTGTGGTTCAAAAGCTTCATCAGCTTCTGCACCATAAATTTCTCTTGCAAGTTTGTCTGATAATTTTTCTGGTAAATCATCAAAGACAATTGCGCCATCTTTCATTCCAATAATACGGTCACAATAGGTTTTTGCTGTATCTAGGGTATGAAGATTTGAAATGACCGTTAAATTTTTTTCATCATGAATTTTTCTTAATGACTCCATTACCATTCTTGCATTCATTGGGTCTAAAGATGCTATAGGTTCGTCTGCTAAAATCATTTTAGGATTTTGCATCAAAGCTCTACATATAGCTACACGTTGCTGTTGACCTCCAGATAATGTTTCAGCTCTTTGGAGAGCAGTGTTAGCCATACCTAAGTTGTTAAGTAAAATCAAAGCATCAGCTCTTTCATCACGAGAAAACATTTTTAAAGATGCCCTAAATGAACTTTGATAATTTAATCTACCTAAAATGACATTTGTTAATACATCAAGTCTTGGCACTAAGTTAAATTGTTGAAAAATCATTGCACAATTTCTCTGCCAAGATCTTTTTTCTTTGCTTTTAAGTTCTAATATATTTTGACCATCAACTTCTATTTTTCCATCTGTTGAATCTGTTAGTCGATTAATGATTCTTAGAAGAGTAGATTTACCTGCACCTGATCTTCCAATAATTCCTATCATTTGAGGTTTATTGACCTTAAATGAGACATTTTTTACGGCATGATTATTGCCAAAATATTTATTTACATTACTAATGAGCATGCAATTTTATGCACCTCAATTCTTTAAGAAATGTTAAAACTTTATTAATGAAATTTATAAGTTTTGTTTAATTATTGTTAAAAATAAACTACAGGTAGAAAATACAGTATTTATTACTCTAAACTTTAACAAGTATCTGAATTTTAGACCCATCAAAATAACTTTCACTTAGCTCTATCGGGGTTTTATTAAAGTCAACATTAATAGATGTCGTTTTTATTAAAGGTTTTCCAACATCAATATTTAAAAGATTTGATTTTATTTTGTCTGAAATTTCAGCGCTTATTAACGTTTTAGATCTTATTATTTTTTTAACATTTAATAAATTAAAGGCTTTATTTACAGACTGTTTTTTAACAAAATGATTAATAAATTTTGGAAATCTATCATGCGGTATTGATCTAAATGTTATTACAGAAGGAGAATTATTTATATATCCTATACTATTTATTCTAGTGACTTTTTCTTTTTTATTTAAATTCAATTCTTTTTTTTCAAATAGATTACATTCTGCAATATCAAAACTTTTGATTTCAATTCGCGCTGATTTGTTCTCTTCAAGAATATTTTCAGTAAAACGAACATTTTTGCTTATTGAATAATTAATTTTTGATGTTTTTACAAAAACACCCAAACCTCTTTTTGAATATATTAAATTATCATTTTTAAGTTCTTTAAAAGCTCTTCTTATAGTGTGTCTATTAACATTGAACTGTTTTGCATACTCACCCTCGGAATCTAATTTTTTATTAATTTTGTACTTATTTAAAACAATTTCTCTTTTAATTGAATTGTATATTTCTTTCCAAAGCAAATCTTTTATTGTCATAAAATTTTAATAAATAATTTATTGAAATTTTTTTTAATTTTGTTACTTGTCTAGTTGTATAGTATTATGCAAAATGAATCAAGAAAACAATGGTTAAGTTCTTTAGCAACAGCAGATGAAAATTATCTCATTTCGCTTTGGGACAATTTAAATATGAAAATAGAATATAATTGGTTAAGAGAACCTGAGATTGGCAGTGTTATGGTTCAGGGAAAAGTAGGCGCCACAGGTGATAATTTTAATGTTGGAGAAGTAACTATAACGAGATGTTCATTAAATTTAGATAAAAAAATCCAAGGCCATGGTTATGTTCAAGGTAGAAATAAATATAAATCCAAAATTGCAGCTTTGTGTGATGCATTGATGCAAACTGAAAAAAAAGAAATAATTAAAAGAAATATAATAGATAAATTAATTAAATATAAAAATAACAAAAGAAATGAAATATTATCTAAAACAGAAGCTACTAAGGTTGATTTTTTTACCTTGGTAAGAGGTGAGGATAAATAATTTATGGAAGTTGTTTCTAAAAAAAATAATTCTCAAACAAGTGCTGATTATTTTAGAAGTATTTTGTTTGCAACTTCATATCCTGGTTCGATCGAAATATTAGACAGTATAAATTCGCCTTCAAAAATGTTTTCAGCCAGTTGTTCAATTATAAAAACTTTTAGTGACAGTTATTCGAATATTTTTTTAGGTCGTGATATTAACAATCCAGAAACTATTGATTGGATTAAATTTAATACAGGTGCAAATATTACAGATAAAAAAAATGCAAATTTTGCAATTGGTATTTGGGATGATCTTTTACCATTAGATGAATTTAAAAAAGGGGACGACCAAAATCCTGATCAATCGTGCACTATTATTTGCCAGTCTAAATTTGAAAAACCAAATGCCATAATTACTGGTCCTGGTATTAAAAGTTCTAAAAGTATATTTTTACCTGATAGAGAGATTATAAAAAAAAATAACCAGCAATTTCCATTAGGACTTGATTTTTATTTTGTTGATAATGATAAATTTTATTCAATACCAAGATCACTAAAAATAGGAGAACTATAAAATGTATGTATCTGTAAAAGGTGGAGAAAAGGCAATCAATAATGCACATTCTTGGCTATCTGAAATAAGAAGAGGCGATGTAAATATAGCAGAACTAAATATTAAACAAATTAGTGAACAACTAACTTTAAGTGTTGATAGAGTTATGTCAGAAGGATCTTTATATGACAAAGATTTGTCTGCTCTTGCAATCAAACAGTCTAGAGGTGACTTGATTGAAGCAATTTTTCTAATGAGAGCCTATAGAACTACTTTACCTAGAATTGGTTCAAGCAAACCTATCGAAACTAGCAAAATGTTATGCCTGAGAAGAATATCTGCAACATTTAAAGATATCCCAGGTAAACAAAAGTTAGGCCCAACATTTGACTACACACACCGTTTACTTGACTTCAAACTTCTTGCTGATGGTGAGTATGAAAAAGCTAAGATTGAAAAATATGATGATAAAGAAATCCCGCATGTTTTAAGCTTTTTAAATAAAGAAGGATTAATTCAGAAAGAAATACCTAGTGGCAAAACATCTAAAGATATTACAAGAAACCCAATTAATTTTCCTTTAACAAGATCTGAACGATTGCAATCTCTTTCAAGAGGAGATGAGGGTTTTCTTCTTGGTTTAGCTTACTCAACACAGAGAGGTTATGCTAGAAACCATGCATTTGTTGGTGAATTAAGAACTGGTTACGTTGAGGTTCAATTTGAAATTCCAGAATTAGGTATAGAAATAAATATTGCTGATGTCATGTTTACTGAGTGTGAGTCAGTAAACCAATTTAAAGGTAGTAAAAAAATACCTGCTCAATTTACCCGTGGATATGGTTTAGTTTTTGGTCAATTAGAGAGAAAAGCTATTTCTATGGCTTTAGTTGATAGATCAATGAGATGGAAAGAATTTGGTGAGGAGTATTTGGGTGTTGCTGCTCAAGATGAAGAATTTGTTATATCTCATTGTGATAATATTCAAGCCACAGGTTTTTTAGAACATATCAAATTACCTCATTATGTAGATTTTCAAGCGGAATTGGATTTAGTAAGAAAAATTAGAGAAGAGTATAAAAAAAATGAACAACGTACTTAAATTTAAAAATAAAAAAACTGATGTTACAGCTCAAGATGAAATATATAATTTTGCTTATTTAGACGAAAATACAAAAAGAATGATAAGAAGAGCTTTGATTAAAGCTCTTTGCATACCAGGTTATCAAGTTCCATTTTCATCTAGAGAAATGCCTATGCCATATGGATGGGGAACAGGAGGGGTTCAAGTAACATCGTCATGTTTAACAACTGACGATGTGATAAAAGTTATTGATCAAGGAGCAGATGATACTACAAACGCAGTTTCAATTAGAAATTTCTTTAAAAAAACTGCTAATATTGAGACCACAGAAAAAACAAGCCAAGCATCGATAATTCAGACAAGACACAGAATTCCAGAAGAAAAGTTAAAAGAAAAACAAATACTTGTTTATCAAGTTCCAATACCAGAACCTCTTGCGTTTTTAGAACCAAGATATCAAGAAACTAAAAAAATGCATGCACTATCAGAATATGGAATTATGCATGTAAAGTTATATGAAGATATTACCAAAAATGGTCATATAGAAACAGCATATGCTTATCCAGTAAAGACAAATGAAAGATATATAATGGACCCATCACCTATTCCAAAATTTGATAACCCAAAAATGAACAATAACCCTGCTATTCAATTATTTGGAGCAGGAAGAGAGCAAAGAATTTATGCAATACCACCATATACTGAAGTAACGAGTCTTGATTTTGAGGATTATCCATTTGATCCCTCAAAGGCACCTCATAAATGTTCTATTTGTGGATCAAATGAGAGTTTTTTAGATGAAATAATTACTGATGATGACGGTAATAGATCATTTATATGTTCAGATACAAATTATTGTAATCAAAGAATGGAAAATAATTAAATGCAACCAATTTTGTCAGTTCATAATTTAAACAAATATTATGGTAATCAAGTGGGATGCAAAAATATGAATTTGACATTATATCCTGGGGAAGTCGTTGGTGTAGTAGGAGAATCTGGCTCAGGAAAAACAACTTTTATAAATTCCATATCAGGCAATCTTATTCCTGATAGTGGAAAAATCTTAATTGAAACAGGTAATGAAACGATTGATTTTCTAGAAATATCTGAGTCATTGAAAAGGTTATTGATAAGAACTGAATTAGCTTTTGTTCACCAAAATCCTAGAGACGGTTTAAGATTAGATGTAAGTGCTGGTGGAAATATTAGTGAAAGATTAATGTCGATTGGACAAAGAAATTATGGAAATATTAGGCAAACTATTTTTAAATGGTTAGATAAAGTAGAAATCGATAAAAGTAGAGTAGATGATTTTCCAAGAACATTTTCTGGTGGAATGTTGCAAAGATTACAAATAGCAAAAAATTTGGTTACGAGTCCTAAAATAATTTTCATGGACGAACCAACAGGAGGTCTTGATGTTTCTGTTCAAGCAAAAATTTTAGATTTGTTAAGAAAATTAGTTAGAGAATTAAATTTATCAGTTGTAATCGTTTCTCACGATTTAGCAGTGATTAGATTGTTAGCTGATAAAATTATTGTTATGAAAAATGGGGAGGCTGTTGAGTCTGGACTTTGTGATCAGGTATTAGATGATCCGCAACATTCTTATACTCAGTTATTAGTTAGTTCAGTATTACGGGTTTAAAAATGATTGAACTAAATAAAATTACAAAAAAATTTACACTTCATAATCAGGGCAAAACAAACATATTAGTTTTTAATAATTTGAATTTGAAAATTAATCCTGGAGAAATTGTAGCGTTAACAGGACCATCAGGTGTTGGAAAGTCTAGTATTTTAAAAATGATTTATGGAAACTATGTTTTTCAATCAGGACAAATTAAAATTAATAATCACAACATAGATCATACATATCCGAGAAATATTATTGAACTTAGAAAAAATATAATAGGATATGTTAGTCAATTTCTAAGAGTGATACCTCGTGTTCCTACAATTGAAATTGTTATGGAGCCCTTATTAGAAATAAATTCAGATCAAGATGAAGTTCGTGAAAAAGCTGAAAAAATTTTACTAAAACTTAATATAGATAAAAACTTATGGAATTTATCGCCACTAACTTTTTCAGGTGGAGAACAACAAAGAGTTAATGTTGCTAGGGGACTGATTAGAAATTATCCATGTTTATTACTAGATGAACCAACTGCTAGTTTAGATAGTGTTAACAAAGATATTGTTTTGAATTTGATTAATGAAAAAAAAGATAGTGGATCTTCAATAATTGGTATTTTTCATGATGAATATTCACGTAAATATTTAAATGCTAGGGAAATAGATATTACAAAAATATCAGATGCAAAATAACGGTCAGCTTATCGTAGTCGTTGGACCATCAGGATCAGGAAAAGATACTTTATTAAAAAAAGTAATTAAAAAAATTCCTAATTCCATTTTGGTAAAAAGGTACATTACTAGGAAAAAAGATATTAAAAATGAAGATCATTACAGCATATCAATTAAAAATTTTGAAGATAAGATTTTAAAAAAACATTTCTTTGTTTACTGGAAAGCTCATGGTTTTTCATACGGTATTCCATTTAAGGAAATAAAAAAAATAGAGGAAGGTAAAACAGTAATTTTTAATGGATCAAGAAAAGTACTTTTTAAAGTAAAAAAAAAAGTTAATAACGTTAAAATAATTAATATTATTGCCCCATCAACAATTATTAAAAAGAGACTTGTAAATCGAGCTAGAGAAGACAAAAAATCAATTAATAAAAGGATAAAAAGAAAAATTAATTTACTACCGAAAAATATAATTACTATAAATAATAATAAATCAATAGCTATAGGTGCAAATAAATTGAAAAAAATAATTTTAGCTAAGTGAAAAATTTTCTAAATTCTCAAACATTCCTTTTTGGTTTTCACCAAATATATATATTTTATCAAAATTATTTATTTCATTTAAAATGATTTCTTTGTTTCTTTCAATTTTTTTTAACTCAAGGTACAATTTGTTTCCTGTGACCTCTGATGCAAGGGTCATATGGAAATTAAATTCTGACATTAAATAGGGGTATCCCCATTTATATAAAATATTTAATTGTAATTTACTTAGTTTAGAGGGATTTCTTCTATCAATTTCTTTTTTTGTAAGAGGTGACCTAAATTTAAATAATTCTCTAACTAGTCTATTTGATAACTTATTAATGTTATTATTTTTTTTATTTTGAACAAAAGCATAAAAATTATTCATTTTTTTTAATTTAAATTTATAAAATTTAAATTTTTTGAATTTTTTTGCTATTTCCTCAGTTTTTTTAAATAATGTATTGGTACTATAATTTTTGTTTAGTTTAAAAGGAGGAATAAGTGTGCCGTGAAACCCATATTTCTTTGCAATTAAAACATTTTTATCTATGTTTATTAAGTTTTTAATTCCAAATCTGTTTAGATAATTAATTCTATGTTTGTTATTTATTAACTTTGCATTAAGTGGATCCCAACCGAACCAATATCTGCCAAATTCTTCTAGACTACTCTCTTTTGGAGGTGCATAATAAATAGCGTATCTAGAATATTTTTTCATAATTCAACTTATAATACTTATATAAATTTTCTCTAATTTAAAATATTTGTAACAATTCATGTGTATTAAAAAGTGATGCATGAATATATTTTAAACAATGCCATGATAATTAAAAAAGATGAAATCGTTCATGGTCATATCAGGATTAAAGATAACAAGATTGTCGATATAAGTAGTGGATTAAGTAATAACAAAAGTTCTATAGACTGCGAAAAAGATTATATTTCGCCAGGATTGGTTGAATTACATACTGACAATCTTGAAAGACACATGACACCAAGACCTAAAGTTTCATTTCCAGTAGAAAATGCAATTTTATCTCATGATAGAGAATTAGCATCTGTTGGAATAACTACAGTTTTTGATGCATTAAGAGTTGGTTCTATTGAAAAAACAGGAAAATATAAAAAATATGCAAAAAACTGTTCGGATATAATTTCAAGTTTTAAAAAAGATAATATTCTCAAGATTGATCACAAAATACATTTAAGAGCTGAAACTTGTTCGGAGAATTTGATTGATGAATTAGACGAATACAATGAAACTCACGATGTAAAACTGATTAGTATAATGGATCATACACCAGGTCAGAGGCAATTTAGAGTTATAGATAAGTACAAAGAATATCTTTCAATTAAACACGGTATGACAGAAAATGAAATGGAAATTCATTTTGATCACTTAAAAAATCTTCAAAAAAAAAATAGCAAGAAACACATAGATAAAATTTTAGAATTTAAATCATCATATGATTGTATTTTGGCTAGTCACGACGATACCACAGAAAATGATGTTCATAATTCAAATAAATATGGAGTAAAATTGGCTGAATTTCCAACAACATTAGAAGCAGCCAAAACTTCTAAAGATTACAATATTAAAGTTATGATGGGATCTCCTAATTTACTTAGGGGAGGTTCACACTCTGGCAATATATCTGCAAAAGAACTCTTAGAAAATGATTGTTTAGATATCTTAAGCTCAGATTATATTCCATCATCATTAATTATATCTGTTGTCAAATGGGGTTTAGAAATTGATAATCTTCCAAAAGCATTTGCAGCAGCTAGTCACGCTCCATCTATAGCTACAAATTTAAATGATAGGGGTTTAATTGATAACAATAAAAGAGCAGATTTAGTAAGGTTTAAAGTTTATCAAAATTTACCTGTTGTGAAAAACGTTTGGTCAAACGGAATCCAAGTAAGTTAAAATATTCCGGTTGTATAAGAATATTTAATTATACCTGCTATCATTATCGGTATTTGTAATGAAAAATTTGTTAATAAAGGTTTATTTTTTTTGGTCTATCAAAAGATGATTTTGTTCGTGTGGGATAATGCCGTTTAATGTGGATTAATGTGAACCTCTAATCCCGTAAATAATCGCCAGCTTCCTTTATTAAAGTCCACAGTTTACGCCGATTTTCTTCCGTCATAACTATACACCTTTGATTTATCTCGAAATGATCTAGTCTATGATCTAGTTACATTATTTTCTCAAGTTTCCAAGCTTCATCTTTAGCATTAAACTTTGCGTTCCAGTCTTTAGATCTTTGATCTTCAAATAAGGCATAAAATTTTTCTTCATCAGTAACATTTGCAATAAAAATCATTTTACCTTCACGGATGTGTGCCCATTCAAATGATGACGTGCATTTTGCAAGATCATCTTTAAATATACTGTATAATTCATCTGCATCTTTTTTAGTTCCTTCATATGTTGTTGTTCCAACAAAGTTCATAGTTTTTCCTTTCTTTAATTAATTAAATTAATATAGGCAAAACAAATTCCTAATCAATATGATTTTCAACGAATTTGTTTCAACTTGCTCTAGTTTGGGACTAGTTTCTACATAAAATCCTACAACACAGAACTATAATCTCTAAAAGTTCTTTCATTTAAAATCCACCTCGCCAATTATTTTTAGATTTGAAGTCTTTCTCTTCTTGTTTGGAGGTAGGTCTAAATAAATAAAAACCTACAACAACAATAACGAATATACCTAAAATAATTTCAATCATGTAAGTATCTAAGATTTAATTTTATAACCTTTTTTGAGCAAAACAGACACGATTGTTACACAAATTATTAAAAAAAATACCATTGAGCTAATGCTGATCCAAATATTGAAATCAGAAACCCCATAGAACGCATATCTTAAACCATTAATTAAATATACTACCGGATTAAAATAAGTAACGGTTTGCCAGAACTCTGGTAACATATCTAAAGAATATAAACTTCCCCCCAAGAAAACCATCGGTGTAACAACTAATGTTGGAATAATTGACATTTGTTCAAAGTTAGAACTCATCAAGCCAATTAAAAAACCAAATAAAGCAAAGGTAAAAGCCACAAGAACTAATAAAAAAACCATTAGTAATGGATACATCACTTGAACTTCTACAAAAAAAGTTGCTGTAATAAAAATTACTACACCTACTAATAAAGTTTTAGTTGCACCTGCTCCAACGAATGCAAGGACAATTTCAAATGTAGAAATCGGAGCTGCTAAAATTTCATACATGGTACCGTTAAATTTTGGAAAAAAAATACCAAAGGAAGTGTTACTAATTGATTGGGTAAGCAACGTAAGCATTAATAAACCCGGAACAATAAAAGATCCATAACTGATACCATCAATATTCTCCACATAACCCCCTATCACTGAACCAAAAACGATAAAGTATAAAGAGGTTGAAAGAACTGGTGAAAAAAGAGATTGCAACAAAGTTCTTTTAAAACGATCCATTTCATGAAGATACATGGCCCTAAATGCATAATAATTAAATTTCATTATTCTCCTTTACTAAATTAACAAATATCTTCTCTAAAGTAGTTTGTTCAGTTTTTAAATCCTGTAGCTTTAAACCTGCATCTTTTAAATCTTTAAGTAAGTTAGTTATCCCAGTACTTTCTGAATTGACATCATAAGTGTATTCTACTGTTTGGTTATCTTTGCCTATTTCTAAATTATATTTACCTAAACTATCAGGAATTTCAGTAATTTCACTTTGAAGATTTACACTTAACTTTTTCTGACCCATCTTTTTTAATAATTCTTTTGTTTCATCAATAACAATTATTTCCCCTTGATTAATAACTGCCACTCTATCTGCTATTGCTTCTGCTTCTTCAATATAATGGGTGGTTAGAATAATAGTTACACCAGTTTTTCTTAAATCTTCAACTACTTTCCACATATCTCTTCTCAACTCGACATCAACTCCTGCTGTTGGTTCGTCTAAAAATAATATTGAAGGTTCATGAGATAAAGCTTTTGCAATTAAAACTCTTCTCTTCATTCCACCAGATAGTTGTCTTAATCTTAGGTCTTTTTTATCCCACATACTTAAATCTTTTAAAATTTTTTCTATATGTTTTGGGTTAGGTTTTTTACCGTTTAACCCTCTTGAATATGAGACATTGTTAAAAACAGTTTCAAATAATTCTAATGTTAACTCTTGAGGGACTAATCCAATTTTTGAACGTGTCTTTCGATAATCTTCAATAATATCAAAATTTTCAACAGTTACTTTTCCAGACGAAGGTGTAACAATACCACATATAATACTGATTAAGGTTGTCTTACCAGCACCATTTGGTCCGAGTAAAGCTATAATCTCTCCTTTTTTTATTTCTAAGTTAACTTTTTTTAAAGCTTCAAATCCGTTGTCGTAAGCTTTTGAAAGATTGTTAATAGATATTTGATTAGTAGACATGTGATTTGTGGATATATAGAGACATTTTACTCAATTACAATATCTAGCCTACAAACTTTAAATTGAGTTAATCTCTAAAGTTTATAAATTCAATTGGAAGCCCTATATCTATAGCTTCTATTGCAGATATTGCTTCTTGAAGATCATCTCTTTTTTTTCCTTGCGCTCTTAATTCTTCTCCTTGAATTTTAATTTGGATTTTAAGTTTTAGTTTTTTTACATCAGCAATAATCTTCTTAGCATTTTCTTGACTAATGCCTTCTGCTAATTCACTGACTTGTCTAATGGTTCCACCAGCTGCACCTTCAGAATTTTTAATAATTATTACTCTTGGATCTACTTTTCTTCTTATAAGATGAACTTGTAACAATTCATTTACTTGTTTTAATTTTAATTCATCAGGCGCTATTGTAGTTATTATTTTATCTTTTCTTTCAATTGAAATATTAAGTCCCTTAAAATCATATCGGTTTGCAATTTCTCTTAAACAATTTGAAAGAGCATTGTCAAATTCTTGATAATTAATTTTACTTATTACATCAAATGAAGGCATAATTTTAATATACTATACAATATTACATTTTTTTATGAGAACAACCTTCTTTAATCATTGTTATAATTTTTAAAATTTTAGTATATTTTAATTTTAAATGTCCAAAGGTAAAATTAAAATTCATATAAGAAATAATCACTGGAAAAAAGGTTCTTTGCCTTGTGATTTAGAAGGTGAAAAAAATAGTAGTGTTCCAAAAGAATTATTTGAGAATTTTCTCAATAAACACCCAAAGATAAAACATAAGATTTCATACATAGTTGATTGGGATGATGATAATTGGAAATCTTCAATGAAAGATGCAGATATTTTGCTTACATGGAATTTTCCAACAAATAATTTAAGAAAAATTGCACCAAATTTAAAATGGATACATATTGTGTCAGCGGGTGTTAATCATCTTTATCCATTTAATTGGCTTAAAAAAGATTTAATTTTAACAAATAGTAGTGGAATACATTCAAAAAAAGCAGGTGAATTTGGATTAATGAGTGTTTTGATGCTTCAAAACCATATGACAAGAATAATTACTAATCAAAAAAAAAAAGAATTTATAACTTTATTAAGTAATCCAATTGATAGTAAAAAAATTGTAGTGGTAGGCACTGGATCATTAGGTGGGTCAATGATTAAACATATCAGCTCACTAGGAGCAAAAGTTATTGGAGTTAATAGAAGGGGTAGAGCAGTTGAAGGTTGTTCAAAAGTAATAACATTTGATAGGATTGATGAAGTCTTACCTGAGGCTGATTTTCTTTATTTAGCTGTTCCAGAAACAAAGGAAACAAAAGGATTAATTAATAAGAAAAGATTAGATCTTCTTAAAGCTACGTGTGGAATTGTTAATATTGGTCGTCAATCTGTAATGGATTATGAGCATCTAAGAAAAAAATTAAAAAAAAATGAAATTGCTGGAGCTATTTTAGATGTTTTTTCAGAAGAGCCCATAAACAGAAATTCTAAATTTTGGGATACACCAAATTTAGTAATTACACCTCATATATCTTCAGATAGCAAAGGAAATTATATTGAAATGGTTTTAGAAAAGTTCTTCAAGAATTTAATACTATTTATTGATAAAAAAGATTTACATAATCAAGTCGATCCTAAATTAGGTTATTGATTATTTTGGTAACCAGGAACTGTACAAAGGATTGTCATTAGTAATTGGAAGTTTGATACTTTTATTTTGTCTTGATGAACTGTAAACAGCGGTTACAAATTCTAAAGATTTTCTAGCATCCAATAAAGTTACTTCATCACTAACTTTTTCATCAAGTTTGTTGGCTATTTCATCAAACATTCCTGCATACCATGATTTAGGTTTTTCGACTTTTGACAATACTTCATCAATTTGACTTTGTGAAATAGGAGCTCTTGGTAAAAATATCCATTCATCATCAGCTGGATTATAAGGTTTATCTGGAGATGCTCCCGATTCTACTGTCAGTCCATCAAAACAGAATTTTAATCTACTGGTATCATTTGCTGCACCAAGGGTGATAGAGCTGGTGACCAATGTTCCATCTTCCATTTCAATTGATAAAGACGCACAGTCTTCAACCTCAATATCATTTACTCTTGTTGTTAATTTTGCAAATACATTTGAAACAGGGCCTAGTATCATACTCACCAAGTCATGAATATGTATAGCATGACTTAATATTGCCCCACCTTGTTCACCATCCCAAGTACCTCTCCAGGGTTTTGAATAATAATCGTTTCCTCTATTCCAATGAGTCTCCAATGAGGCGATTAAAGGTTTTCCAGCAAGTCCTGACTTTATTAGTGCCTTAAATTTAGAAAATCCTAATCCATACCTATATTGGAATACAGGAAAAATTATCTTTCCTGTATCTTTACTAATATTTTCTAGCTCATCAATTTCTTTAAGACTTGAAACCAATGGTTTTTCGCAAATTACATGCTTTCCAGCTTCAAGAGATTTTTTACACGCAGAAAAATGTAAATGGGGCGGAAGACAAATATCAATTATATCTATTTCCTTTACTTTTAATACATCATCAAAGTTTAATGACATTTTAGTATCATTATTTGACACCAATATTTTATCTATTGCATCTCTAGTTAAACCACACAATGTATGAACACTAAATCGGTCTGATACTTTTTGAAAATCTTCAAAATGTTTAGCTCCTATATTAGTTCCTATTATTGCTACTTGATATTTTTTCATTTTTTTTCAGCTAATTCTTGAGCTTTAATTGCTAATTCCATTGATAAGAAAGTCAGTTCTTGCGAACAAACAGTATCAGTTCTATTTAAAACATCTTTAATTAAGTTAGCAAAGTAGGGGAGTTTTACATTTGAACAGTCAATATGTTTAACCTCATCATTATTTGCCAAAAAAAGGTGATTTCCTCTTTCAGATTTTGCTAAATCTGTGTATTTTCTAATTTCAATAAAACCTTTATCACCCAGGATAAATAACCTTCCATCTCCCCAAGTGTGAAGCGCATCAGGAGTAAACCAATCTAAACGAACATATCCATGACCACCATTTCCAGTAAGATTAATTTCACCGAAATCTTGAAAACCAGCAAACTCTTTCCTAGTCGTATTTTCAACTAACGCATGATTTACTTTAGCTTCATTTGAATTTGTAAATACTAAAAATTGATGAATTTGATGTGAGCCTATATCTGTTATTATTCCACCATAACTATCACGATCATAAAACCAATCTGGTCTCTCATAATTACCTTGCCTGTGGGGACCAGTACCAATTGTTTGTTTAACTTTACCGATTTTACCTTCAGCGACTAGCTCTTCAGCTTTTGCAACAGCAGCTACATGAAACCTTTCTGAAAAATTAACTGACCAAATTTTTCCAGTGTCCTTGACTGTTTGTTTTAGATTATTAAGTTGCTCAATAGTTGTACATCCTGGTTTATCAACCATAACATCTTTTCCAGCTTTCATTGCGTCTATAGATAGATTTGCTCTATCTTTGGGAATGGATGAAATTAAAATCATATCAATTGTATCGTCATTTAAAATATCGCTTTTATTATCAACTCTTTTTATTTGAGGATATTTTTTACTAAATTCATCTAATGTTAACGGAGATCCTTCGGTCCAAAAATAATTACAACTACATCCCTCTTTAAGCATCTCATCAAGCATGTCGAAGATATGACCATGATCAATACCCAATACTCCAAGATTTATAGTTTTAGTCATAAACTATTTTAGCAGATTAAAAATTTTTAATAAGATTTTAATTATTGGGAAGGGTTATTCTCTTCAATAACTGTTTCTTCGGTTCCTACTGGTTTTATCGGGTCTTCAATAGGCTCTGTAATAGGCTCTGTTGCTGGATTAAGTTCTAAGCCAATAGGTGTTATTGTAGTAGGAAGAGGTGTAAATTGAGAGTCAGGGTTTTCAATAACCTCTCTAACTTTCATTCTGTAAACTCCATATGCTCCTATTAAACAATGAAATATAATTAGAAATATAAAATAACCATTTTCTCCAATTATATCCATAAACATAGAACATAAAAAAGGTCCACTAATTGCACCCATTCCGAAGGTAAATTGTAAACCTGCACCAGCAGCTACAAATTTTTCTTTAGCTACAAAATCATTAGTGTGAGCAAATATTAATGCAAACATAGGAAGACTAAAGAAAGCATACAAACCTGTAAAAATATAAAACCAAAACTTTGAGCTCGCTAAACCCTCAGGTAAATGCATCGTACCCACTGAAAAAATTGCACATAACGCAAAGAAAGCTGATGCAAATGTGGAATATACTGTGACTGTTCGTCTATCATAAATGTCTGATAGTTTACCAATCGGCCATTGTGAAATTGCACCAGAAATAGCAATCAAAAATGTTACAAAAGAAATTTCAAAAATACTAAAATTCATTGATGCTGCATAAACAGCAATTAAAGCAAACATTGCAGAGTGACAAATTCCACATAAAAATGCACTTACCATTCCAAAAGGAGAGGCTTCATATAGTTCTTTAATTTTCATTCCTATAATTTTTTTAAATTTTGGTGGTTTTTTCTTAGTTAATAATATTGGAACAAGTGAAAGTGAC
>CACLZS010000003.1 GCA_902611465.1 uncultured Pelagibacteraceae bacterium
CTTTCCAGGTTATTTGAGCAAAGGTCTTTTTGGAAAATCAAAAGGAAAAGAATGGGATTTAGAAACAGTAAACATAAGAGATTATGCTTTAGACAAACATAAAACTGTTGATGACACTCCTTATGGTGGCGGAAATGGAATGATTATGAAAGCAGATGTTTTGGCAAATTCATTAGATGCAAATATCAAGGCTAAAGAAAAAACTCTTTATTTAAGTCCAAGAGGAAAAGTTTTTAATTCTAAACTTGCAAGAGAGTTTTCAAATGAAAAAACAATCAATTTAATTTGCGGTCATTTCGAAGGAGTAGATGAAAGAATACTAGAAAGTAGAGATATTGAAGAGATTAGCATTGGTGACTTTATATTGTCAGGGGGTGAGGTTGCTGCATTTGTTATAACAGACTCTATTTTAAGATTTATTCCAGGAATTCTAGGTAATATTAATTCCTCAAGAGATGAGAGTTTTGAGAATGGCCTTCTTGAATATCCTCAATTCACAAAACCTCAAGTTTGGGAGGAAAAAAAGGTCCCAAATGTGCTAATTTCAGGTGATCATGCCAAAATTAAAGACTGGCGTTTATCCCAATCTGAGGCTATAACACGCGTCCGAAGACCAGACTTGTGGCAAAAATATAAGAAAAATTAAAATGAAAAATATTGAAGAAGTAAACAGATTAAACTTAAACAAAATTATTTCCGAGAGAAAACATCCTGATTTTTTCCCTGGAGACATAGTTAAAGTTGGGGTTAGGATTACAGAGGGTAAAAGAGATAGAATTCAATATTTTGAGGGTGTATGCATTGCAAAAAAGAGTAGAGACATCAATTCATCTTTTACTGTAAGAAAAATTTCTTTTGGTGAAGGAGTAGAAAGAACTTTTGCATTATACAGCCCAATTGTTGATACAATAAAAGTTGTAAGATCAGGAAAAGTAAGAAGAGCAAAATTATACTATCTAAGAGATAGAACTGGTAAATCTGCTAGAATAGCTGAAAAAATTAAGAAGACGATTGGTATTGATTTAGAAACTAAAATTAATGAGGTTACTGAGGAAAACGTAATGCCATCAACTGATCCTCAAACAGAAGCCCCTAAAGAAGAAGTTAAAGCAGAAACTCCTAAAGAAGAAGTTAAAACAGAAACTCCTAAAGAAGAAGTTAAAGCAGAAGCTCCTAAAGAGGAAGTTAAAGTAGAGCCTGTAAAAACAGAAGAACCGAAAGAAAATCAAGATCAGAAAAAATAATTTTTTTCTAAATGCCTTTTACAACTTACGATAAAATTTGGAACGATCATCTAGTTGATGAACAACCTGATGGTACATCACTTTTGTTTGTAGATAGACATTTAATTCATGAAGTTACAAGCCCTCAAGCATTTGAAGGCTTAAGAAATTCAAACAGAAAAGTAAGACACCCTAAACTAACTCTTGCTGTTGCAGATCATAATGTTCCGACAACTGACAGGTCAAAAGGTATCGCAGATAAAGACTCGAGAATTCAAGTTGAAACTTTGAACAAAAACTGTAAGGAATTTGGAGTAGAGATTTTTGGAATGGATGATAAAAGACAAGGCATTGTCCATATCATAGGACCTGAACAAGGTTTTACACAGCCTGGAAATATTATTGTTTGTGGTGATAGTCATACTGCAACTCATGGAGCATTTGGAGCCTTAGCTTTTGGTATTGGAACTTCAGAAGTAGAACACGTTTTAGCAACACAAACTTTAGTTCAAAAAAAATCAAAAAACTTTAGAATTAGTGTAAATGGTTCACTACCTATTGGCGTAACATCAAAGGATGTCATCCTGCAGATAATTGGAAAAATAGGAACGGCTGGTGGTACTGGTTATGTGATTGAGTATGCCGGTAACCTTATATCTAATCTAAGTGTTGAACAAAGAATGACGATTTGCAACATGACGATTGAAGGTGGGGCAAGAGCAGGACTAATTCAACCAGATGAAAAGATATTTCAATATTTAAAAGGTAAACCAATGTCACCAAAAGGAGAAAACTGGGAAAAAGCTTTGGAATATTGGCATACATTGAAATCTGATAAGGATGCAAACTTTGATAAAGAATTAACGTTAGATGGATCTCAAATTAAACCAATGGTAACTTGGGGAACATCTCCCCAGGATGTGGTTGAAATAGATGGTAAAGTTCCCAATCCTGAAAGCGAAACTGACCCAGATAGAAAAAATTCAATTAATAGATCATTAAATTACATGGGATTAAAACCAAATACGAACATTCAAGATATAAAGATTGATAAGGTTTTTATAGGAAGCTGCACTAACGGAAGAATAGAAGATATAAGAGAGGCAGCTAAAATACTAAAAGATAAAAAAGTTGCATCACACGTGCATGCAATGATTGTTCCAGGCTCTGGTTTAGTTAAAGAGCAAGCAGAGCAAGAGGGGCTAGATAAAATATTTTTACAATCAGGTTTTGAGTGGAGAGAACCAGGCTGTTCAATGTGTCTAGCAATGAACGCAGATAAACTTAAACCTGAAGAAAGATGTGCATCTACCTCTAATAGAAATTTTGAGGGTAGACAGGGAAGAGGTGGTAGAACACACTTAGTCAGTCCAGCAATGGCTGCAGCTGCTGCAATTTCTGGAAACTTAGATGATGTTAGAAAATACCAAAATTAAATGAATAAATTTATCTCAATAAAAAGCGTCCCAGCTTATCTACCTATCGTCAATATAGATACAGATATGATAATTCCTAAACAGTTTTTAAAAACCATAAAAAGAACTGGACTAGGGAAAAATTTATTTTTTGAAATGAGATATGATCAAAGTGGTAAAGAGATAGATGACTTTATTTTAAATAATAGTCCATATAATGATTCTAAAATTTTAATTGCAGGAAAGAATTTTGGATGTGGCTCTTCTAGAGAACACGCTCCATGGGCTTTAATGGATTTTGGAATAACTTGTGTAATCAGTTCAAGTTATGCAGATATATTTTATAATAACTGTTTTAAAAATGGAATTTTGCCAATTACAATTTCAGAGGATCAAATCAAAGAAATTTCAGAGTACTCAAAAAGAAAAGAGGAAATTTCTGTAAATTTACCTGAACAAACAATAAGTTTTGGTAATAAAGAAATTAAATTTGAAATAGATCAATTTAAGAAAAAATGTTTAATTGAGGGATTAGATGACATCGCTTTATCACTAGAAAAATCTGAAAAAATAGTTTCATACGAAAATAAAATTAAAGAGGAAAAACCTTGGATATTTAATGATTAAAATTAAAAAAAGAAAAATTTTATTATTACCAGGGGATGGTATCGGACCTGAGGTAATTGCTGAAGTTAAAAAAATAATTGAATGGTTAAACTCAAATAAATCCTTGGATTTTGAAATTGACCAAGATTTGGTTGGTGGTGCTGCTTATGACAAACATGGAACTCCAATAACTGATGAAGCATTTTATAAGGCACAAGAAAGTGCAGCAGTAATACTAGGAGCTGTTGGCGGACCAAAATGGGATAATATTGATTTTTCAAAAAAACCAGAGAGAGCTCTATTAAAATTAAGAAAAGAATTAAAATTATTTGCAAATTTGAGACCTGCAATTTGTTTCAAACAACTTGTTGATGCCTCAAGTTTAAAGCCTGAGTTTGTTTCTAATTTAGATATTCTTTTTGTTAGAGAATTAACGGGTGGGATTTACTTTGGTGAACCTAGAGGGATAAAACCAATTGATAATGGCGAAAGAAAAGGAATTAATACTCATGTCTATACTACTAGTGAAATTGAGAGAGTAGCCCGTGTTGCATTTGATCTAGCCAGAAAAAGAAATAACAAAGTCACTTCTTGTGAAAAGTCGAATGTCATGGAGGCAGGTCAATTATGGAAAGAAGAAGTTCAAGCAATTCATGAAAAAGAATATAGTGATGTAGAATTAAAACATATGCTAGCAGATAATTGTGCAATGCAGTTAGTTAGAAATCCTAAACAATTCGATGTGATAGTAACAGATAATCTTTTTGGCGATATGTTATCAGATGAAGCTGCAATGTTGACTGGTTCTCTAGGACTTTTGCCATCCGCGTCTCTTGGAGCTAAAGATAAAAACGGTAATATGAGATCTTTATATGAGCCAGTTCATGGATCAGCACCCGATATAGCAGGTAAAGGTATTGCTAATCCAATAGCAACAATATTGAGTTTTGCAATGGCTTTAAGATATTCTTTAGACCTAGATAAAGAGGCAGATAGTTTAGAAAAAGCTGTTCAAGACGTACTTGATCAAGGACTTAGAACTAAGGATATAATCTCAAAAGGAATGAAAGAAGTATCAACATCAGTGATGGGAGATGCGATAATTTCAAAATTGCAATAATTAGACATTTATTCTAAAGTATATTTATGCCAACTTATAATGCACCTGTAGATGATATGATGTTTCTCTTTGATAAATTGAGAAACAATAAAAAATATAATGAAATTGAAAAATATAAAGAAGTTAACACAGAATTAGTTAAAGATATTTTAGACGAAGCAGCAAAAATTACTCAAAACTTAATCTTACCTCTTGCAAAAAGTGGAGATGAAACGCCAGCTGTTTTAGAAAATGGTGTAGTTAGAACACCTCCAGGATATAAGGAGGCTTATCAAAAGTTTATAGAGGATGGATGGATTTCTTTATCTTGTGATCCAAAATATGGTGGGCAAGGAATGCCTAAAACAGTAAGTACTTTCTTTGATGAAATGTTATCATCGGCAAGCTTATCTTTTAAACTTTACAGTGAATTGACTATTGGAGCATATAACTGTTTGTTAAGGCACGCTGATGATGAAATAAAAAATACTTATTTGCCTAAAATGGTTGAGGGTAAATGGAGTGGTACTATGTGTTTAACAGAACCAGTATGTGGAACAGACTTAGGTCTTTTAAAGACTAAGGCAGTAGATCAGAATGATGGAACTTACAAAATTAGTGGTCAAAAAATTTTTATTACTTCTGGTGATCAAGATTTAACAGAAAATATTATTCATTTAGTATTAGCTCGATCAACAGATTCACCAGCAGGAACAAAAGGTATCAGTTTATTTTTAGTTCCAAAATTTGTTTTAAATAAAGATGGATCAATCGGGCCAAGAAATGGAGTTTCAACAGGTTCAATAGAAAATAAAATGGGTATTAAAGGGTCTGCAACATGTGTGCTAAATTTTGATGATGCTGTTGGTTATATGATTGGACCTAAAAACAAAGGCCTTAACTCTATGTTCACAATGATGAATTTGGAGAGAATTATCGTTGGGATTCAAGGATTAGGCATTTCTGAAATTGCATACCAAAATTCTCTTACTTATGCCAAAGAAAGAAAACAAGGTAAGGCATTTAATTCAAAATCAAATAATGGTGCAGATTTTATTATTGATCACGTTGATATTAGACGGTCACTTTTGAGTATGAAGTCCATGATAGAGGGACAAAGAGCTTTGAGTTTCTGGCTGTCTCAACAAATTGAAGTGAGCTTAAATCATTCTGATGAAAAAATAAAACAAGAAGCCTCAGATCTTGTTTCATTAATGACTCCAGTTGTTAAATCGCTCTTCACGGACAATGCAATGGAGATAACAAGTGAAGCAATGCAAATTCATGGAGGGTATGGATTTACGAAAGATCAAGGTATTGAACAATTCTACAGAGACAACAGAATTACTCCTATATATGAAGGAACAAACTCAGTTCAAGCTGCTGACTTAGTCTTCAGAAAATTGATCAACAAAAATGGTGATATTATTGAAAACTATCTAAACCTGGTTAAAGACGAGATTAAAATAACTGACGAAAAAGCCGAACCTTTTGTAAAACAACTTAACTATCATCTTGATATTTTGTCAAAATTTACTGATTGGATGAAGGAAAAAATAAAAAATTCCCCAGAAGATGCAAGTGGAGCATGTAATGACTATTTAAAAGTTCTTGGTTTAGTTGCGACTGGGCATGCTTGGTTAAAAGTTCTAGAAGTTTCCTTCAAAGAATACGAAAGCAATAAAGATTTTTATGAGGACAAAATCCAAACTGCCAACTTTTTCTTTAATAGAGTGCTTCCTAGGATAGAAAGTAGTTTTATTACTGCAACTACTGGAAGTAATTATATTATGAATTACAAATTTAATTAGAATGAACCCTTATGAAACAAATTTGGATAAAAACGATGCCAATTATGTTCCATTAACCCCTTTATCATTTCTAGAAAGAGCAAAAGATATTTATCCAAACTACGAAGCAGTAGTTTATGAAAGTAGAAAATACACTTGGAGTGAAGTTTACAAAAGATGTATTAAGTTTGCTAGTGCATTAGATAAATTAGGAATTAAAACAGGTGATACGGTATCTGTTTTAGCTTTTAATACACCCGAAATATTTGAAGCTCATTACTCAATACCAATGGTTGGAGCAGTTATTAATGCAATTAATACAAGATTAGACTCTAAAACAATTAGTTACATTTTAAATCACAGTGAAGCAAAGGTGCTAATTGTAGATAGACAATTTCATGTTGTAGTAAAAAAAGCCTTAGAGGAAGTTAATTCAAAAATCACTATAATTGATATAGATGATAAAGATGCAAACCTAACCGATTCTAAAAATATAGGATCGTTGGAATATGAGGAGTTTTTAAATACTGGAGATGAAAATTTTAAATGGAAAATGCCAAAAGATGAGTGGCAAGCTATTGCATTAGGTTATACTTCTGGAACAACTGGTAATCCAAAAGGAGTTGTTTATCATCATAGAGGATCATATTTAATGGCAACAGGAAGTGCAGTTGCATGGAATATGCCTAATCAATTAAATTTTTTATACACAGTACCAATGTTTCATTGTAATGGATGGTGTTATCCTTGGACAATGTCAATGATACATGGTCGAGTAATTTGTTTGAGAAATATTGATGTAAAAAAAATATTTGAATTAATTGATAAGTATGAAGTTACTCATTTTGGTGGAGCACCAATAGTTTTAAATATGTTAGCTAATGCACCTCAGGATCAGCAAAAAGAATTAAAAAGAAAGGTGTATGTATTAACAGCAGGCGCCCCTCCTCCGAGTATAATTTTTGAAAAAATGCAAAAGTTAGGCTTTGAAGTAATGCATGTTTATGGTCTTACGGAAACCTATGGTCATATTTTGCAGTGTGCATGGAATGAAGAATGGGATGAATTAGATCAAAATAATCAAAACGAAATTAGAGCAAGACAAGGAGTAAGGTATCCTAATACAGAGGGTGTTATTGTAATGGACCCTGAAACCATGAAGCCTGTTCCTCATGATGGAAAAACAATGGGTGAAATAATGATTAGAGGAAATGTTGTAATGAAAGGTTATTTTAAAGACAAAGAAGCAACAGAAAAATCAATGGATGGAGGATGGTTTCATTCTGGAGACTTAGCTGTAACTCATCCAAGTGGTTACATAAAAATACAAGACCGATCAAAAGATATTATAATTTCAGGTGGAGAAAATATTTCATCTATTGAGATAGAAAATACGATTTCAAAACATCCTGCTGTATCACTGGCAGCTGTTGTAGCAAAACCAGATGAAAAATGGGGTGAAACACCTTGTGCTTTTGTTGAATTAATAGAAGGAAAATCAAGCTCAGAGGAAGAAATTATTAAATTTTGTCGAGAAACTCTTGCTGGATTTAAACTTCCTAAGAAAGTTGTGTTTGCTCCGCTACCAAAGACATCCACTGGAAAGATTCAAAAATTTGAACTTAGAAAGCAAGCTAAGGAATTAAACTAATATAGTTTCTTTACAAAAATCAAATAAGATGGCAGTAATGCTCAAAAAATGAAAACTTTTTTAATAGCAAAATCAAGAAGGCTTAGAGGTACACCGTACACCTCTAGAATTGAAAAACAGGGTGTAACTGCTTATACTATATATAATCATATGTTGCTGCCAGCAGCATTTGGTTCTGTAGAAGATGCTTATCATCACTTAAAAGAGCATGTTCAGATTTGGGATGTTGCCGCTGAAAGACAAGTTGAAATTTCTGGTAAAGATTCAGCTAAATTAGTTCAATTGATGACTTGCAGAGATTTATCAAAATCTAAAGACGGAAGATGTTATTATTGCCCTATCATTGATGATAATGCAGGTTTAATTAATGATCCTGTAGTTCTAAGATTAAATGAAAATAGGTGGTGGGTCTCTTTAGCTGACTCAGATGTAATTCTATTTGCCAAAGGATTAGCGATTGGAAATAAATTTGATGTAAAGATTTCTGAACCTGATGTTGATATAATGGCAGTGCAAGGACCAAAATCATTTAAATTAATGGAAAAAGTTTTTGGAGAAAAAATTGTAAATTTAAAATTTTTTGGTTTTGATTATTTTGAATTTGGTGGAGATAAACATCTTATTGCAAAGTCTGGATGGTCTAAACAAGGTGGCTATGAAATTTATATGGAACACAACGATTCAGGTTTAAAACTATATGATCATCTTTTTGAAATTGGTAAGGAATTCAATATTAGACCAGGTGGACCAAACCTTATCGAACGTATTGAGAGTGGTTTACTTTCCCATGGTAATGATATGGACAATGGAGATAATCCATACGAATGTGGTTTTGATAAGTATGTAAATATAGATAGTGATGTTGATTTTTTAGGTAAAGAAAAACTGAAAAAAATTAAAGCTGAAGGAATTAAAAAAAAACTTATGGGAGTAAAAATTGATGCCAAGGAAATAAGTGTTAATGGCTCAATGGATCTAGTAGATGAAGATAATAATGTAATTGGAGAATTGAGATCTGGTTGTTATAATCCAACTTTTAAACAAGTCATTGGGATTGCAATGATTAACAAACCATACTTTGAGACTTCGAAATCCTTTAAAATCAATATAAATGGCTCTGATTTTGATGGAAAAGTTTGTGATTTACCTTTCATTTAGTATAAAACTTTAAAATATCATGAATATAGCAATAGTAGGAGCGACAGGAAACGTAGGTCGAAAATTAATAGAAGTTTTGGAAAAAAAAAACTTTCCAATAACAGAGGCTTACTTAGTTGCGTCTTCAAATAGCGAAGGAAAAAAAATTAATTTTTTAGGAAAAGAGCATACTGTTAGTAATTTAGAACAATTTGATTTCTCAAAAGTAAAAATTGCTTTTTTTGCAGCTGGTTCTTCAATTGCTGAAAAATGGGCACCGATCGCAGCAGAAAAAACAATTGTAATAGATAATTCAAAATTCTTTAGAAAAGATCCAGAAATTCCTTTAATTGTTCCAGAGGTAAATTCCAAAGAATTACCTAAATTTAAAAATAAGAATATTATAGCAAATGCTAATTGTTCAGTAATACCAATAGTTGTAGCTCTCAAACCATTACATGATTTGTATAATGTAAAAAGAATAGTTGCATCAACTTATCAATCAGTGTCTGGTGCAGGCAAAGCTGGAATGGATGAACTTATATCCCAAACTAAAGAAGTCTTGGAAAATAAAGATGTTGAATCAAAAAATTTTACTAAGCAGATAGCCTTTAATGCTATACCACATATTGATAGTTTTCTTGAAAATGGAAGCACAAAAGAAGAGCAAAAAAATCATGATGAGGTAAAAAAAATTTTAGATAGTAAAATTAATATAACATCTACTTGTGTAAGAATCCCTGTTCTTGTTTCTCACTCCATAAGTGTGAATGTTGAATTTAACAAAAAACATGACTTAGAAGAAATAAGAAATGTCTTATCATCATCACCAGGTTGCAAGGTAGTTGATGAGCAAAAAGATGGAGGATACATTACCCCTGTTGAAGCTGAAGATAAATTTGAAACATTTATATCAAGAATTCGTGAGGATTCTTCTCAACCAAATTCAATTAATTTGTGGGTTGTGTCTGATAACTTATTAAAAGGTGCTGCACTTAATGCAGTTGAAATTGCTGAGGCTTTAGTAGAAAAAGATTTTTATGGAAAATAAAAATCCAATATCGCCACATATACAAATTTATGACTGGCACATCTCTTCGTTAGTTTCGATATCACACAGAGTAACTGGTATAATAAACTTTATTACAGTAACTCTGATAGGTATTTGGATAGCGTCTTTATTATTAGGAGAGGAAAACTATGTATTTACTAATTTTTTCTTGTCATCTTTAGTTGGTAAATTTGTTTGTTTGGGAATTATTTGGTCTTTTACATTTCAAATGCTCAGCGAAATAAGGCATTTGATCATGGATTTAGGTTACGGATTTGAGCAAAAAACTACAAAAGTAACTGGATTAATAGTTCTGATTGGATCATTTCCTCTTACTGTTATAATTTTTCTCATAGGAAGGCACTTAATTTAATGGGATCTGTAACCAAGAAATGGCTTTTTCTAAAAGTAAGTTCTGCAATTTTACTACCATTAATGCTGTGGTTTTCTATAAATTTGGCTTCTGTTTATGACAAAGGTTATAATGAATTACTTTTATTCATAACATCTCAACCATCTAAGTTCTTATTTAGTCTTTTTTTGATTTTTGCATATTTTTTCTCAGCTTTAAGCATTAGTGAGGTTTTTGAAGATTATATTGAGGACGAAAAAATCAAAAATGCCGCAAATAAATCATTAAATATCTTTGCTATAGTATTTCCATTAATAATAATTATCTTAGTATTTAATATATAGTTATGAGTGCGTACAAAATTATTGATCATGAATATGATGTAGTTGTTTTAGGTGCAGGTGGATCTGGACTAAGAGCAGCTGTTGGTCTAAGTGAGGCCGGTCTAAAAACGGCATGTGTATCAAAAGTATTCCCAACAAGAAGTCATACATCTGCAGCCCAAGGTGGTATTTCTGCAGCACTTGGAAATATGGGAGAAGATGACTGGAGATGGCACATGTATGACACAGTCAAAGGTGCTGATTGGTTAGGAGATCAGGATTCTATCGAATATTTATGTAAAGAAGCACCAGCTGCTGTTCTTGAATTAGAAAAGTATGGTGTTCCATTTAGTCGAACTGAGGAAGGAAAAATTTATCAAAGACCTTTTGGGGGTATGACAAAAAACTATGGAAATGAAACAGTTCAAAGAACATGTGCAGCAGCAGATAGAACTGGACATGCAATACTTCACACATTGTATGGACAAGCTTTAAAGCACAATACCGAATTTTTCATTGAATACTTTGCGCTAGATCTAATAATGAAAGATGGAGCATGCAAAGGTATAATTGCTTGGAACCTCAATGATGGAACAATTCACAGATTTAAATCCCACACAACTATTATAGCAACAGGGGGTTATGGAAAAGTGTATTACTCAGCTACTTCAGCTCATACTTGCACTGGAGATGGTAATGCTATGGCCCTAAGAGCTGGATTACCTTTACAAGATATGGAATTTGTACAATTTCATCCAACGGGAATATATGGTCATGGAACATTAATTTCCGAAGGTGTAAGAGGAGAAGGTGGTTATCTAGTAAATTCAAAAGGAGAAAGATTTATGGAGCGTTATGCTCCTAAAGCAAAAGATCTAGCATCTAGAGATGTTGTAAGTAGATCAATTGCAGTAGAAATTAATGAGGGTAGAGGTATTGGAAAAGAACAAGATCATGTTCATCTTCACATTGATCATTTGGATCCAAAAGTTATAGATGAGAGACTTCCAGGAATATCAGAGGCTTCAAAATTATTTGCAAATGTTGATGTAACTAAGGAACCTATACCAGTAGTACCTACAGTGCATTATAATATGGGTGGAATACCAACAAATTATAAAGCAGAGGTCCTTACATTAAATGGATCTGAGAAAACAGTACCTGGGTTAATGGCTATCGGAGAAGCAGCATGTGTTTCTGTCCATGGCGCAAATAGATTAGGTTCAAACTCACTAATAGATTTAGTAGTTTTTGGAAGAGCTGCAGCGAAAAGAGCAGCAGAGTTAGTAAAACCTGGAATGAAGCATGATGAAATTGATAAAAATGAAACGGATAGATGTTTAGATAGATTTGACAAATTAAGAAACTCAGAGGGTTCAAATCCAACATCTGAACTGAGACTTTCAATGCAAAAAACAATGCAATCAAAGTGCGCTGTATTTAGAACTGAGAAAACATTAAAGGAAGGAGTTGATGAAATTAGAAAACCTTATGATGGGATGGACTCTCTTTCTGTAAAAGATAAGTCATTAATCTTTAATACTGATTTAGTTGAAACACTAGAATTTGACAACTTAATAAGACAAGCAATAACTACAATGGACTCTGCGTATCATAGAAAAGAAAGCAGAGGAGCTCATGCAAGAGAAGATTTTCCAAAGAGAGATGATGAGAATTATATGCAACACACTCTGTCTTGGTGTAATGGTTCAAAAACTAAAATTAATTACAGACCTGTTCATAGATCAACACTTACAAATGATGTACAATATTTCCCTCCACAGGAAAGAGTATATTAATGGTTCAATTAAATTTACCTGCAAACTCAAAGGTAGAAAAAGGTCAATATTATAAAGATAAAACAGGTTCAAAAAACATTAGAAAAATAAATATTTATAGATGGGATCCATCTAAAAATGAAAATCCAAGACTTGATACCTATGAAGTTGATATGGATAATTGTTCATCTAAAGTCCTTGATGTTTTAAACAAAATAAAAAATGAAATAGATCCTTCTATAGCTTACAGAAGATCTTGTGCCCATGGAGTTTGTGGATCTTGTGCGATGAATATGAATGGAAAAAATGGTTTAGCATGTACGAAGTCCCATTCTGAACTGGATGGAGATATTGATATTTATCCTTTACCACATCTAAAAGTCTTAAAAGATTTAATTGGTGATTTAAGTACATTATATAAACAATATGAGTCTGTTGAACCTTGGTTAAAAACCTCAAAAGTAAATGATAAAGAGAATATCCAATCTAAAAATGACAGAGCAAAATTAGATGGATTATATGAATGTATTATGTGTGCATGTTGTTCAACGTCTTGCCCAAGTTATTGGTGGAACGGTGAAAAATATTTAGGTCCAGCTGTATTACTTCAGGCTTATAGGTGGATAATTGATAGTAGAGATGAAGATAGAAAAGAAAGACTTAAAAAAGTAGCTGATGAACTTAAGCTTTATAGATGCCATACTATCTTGAATTGTACAAATGCTTGCCCAAAGGGCTTGAATCCTGCAAAAGCTATTGCAGAGATAAAGAAAATGCTTGCAACGGCCTAATTACTTAATTAAATAATTTCACTCATGAATATAATCAAACATTTCATTGGTGGAAAAGTAATAGATGGTACTTCACAAAGAAAAGGACAAGTTTTTAATCCTGCTACTGGAGAGCAAGAATCAGAAGTTGTTTTAGCTACTAAATCAGATTTAGATAAAACAGTTGAAATTGCTAAGAAAGCCTTTGAGACATGGTCACTTAAGCCTGCACTTCAAAGAGCTAGGATAATGTTTAAGTTTAAAGAACTTATAGAAAAAAATTTTGATGAATTAACAAAGTTAATTGTCTCTGAACATGGAAAAGTTTATGAGGATGCAAAAGGATCGTTAATAAGAGGATTGGAAGTTGTCGAGTTTGCATGTGGAATTCCTCATGTGCTTAAAGGTGAATTTTCTGAGAATGTTGGGACAAATGTTGATAGTTATTCCATGCGACAGCCTTTAGGTGTAGCTGCTGGAATAACACCTTTTAATTTTCCTGCAATGGTGCCAATGTGGATGTTTCCATTAGCTATAGCATGTGGAAATACTTTTATTCTTAAACCATCAGAAAAAGATCCCTCATGTCCGATGAGATTAGCAGAATTACTTCACGAAGCTGGTCTTCCTGCTGGAGTTTTTAATGTTGTCAACGGAGATAAAGAAGTTGTAGACGCTATACTTTCAAACAATGATATTAAAGCTGTAAGCTTTGTCGGATCAACACCTATAGCTAAATACATATATGAGAATGCTGCCAAAAATGAGAAAAGAGTTCAAGCATTAGGTGGAGCTAAAAATCATTTAGTGGTGATGCCCGATTGCGATTTAGAAGGAGCTGTAAATGGTCTAATGGGTGCTGCATATGGATCTGCAGGTGAAAGATGTATGGCTCAGTCTGTTGCTGTAGCAGTTGGTGATATTGGTGATGAGTTAGTATCTAGGTTAGTAAAAAAAGCTGAAGCATTAAAAATTGGTCCTGGTATGGATAAATCCTCAGAGATGGGTCCTCTTGTCACAAAACAACATTTAGAAAAAGTAAAAGGATATGTTGATTTAGGAGTAAAAGAGGGAGCTAAATTAGCTCTTGATGGTAGAGATCTAAAACTTCAAGGGTATGAAAATGGTTTTTATATAGGTGGATGTTTGTTTGATCATGTAACGACTGATATGAGAATTTATAAAGAAGAGATTTTTGGTCCTGTTCTATCAGTGGTAAGAGTAAAAACTTTTGAAGAAGCAACCAAAATGATAAATGAGCATGAGTATGGAAACGGTGTAAGTATTTATACTAGAGATGGTGATGCAGGAAGAACTTTTGCAAGTAAAATCCAAGTTGGAATGGTTGGAATAAATGTTCCAATACCAGTTCCTATGGCATTTCATAGTTTTGGTGGATGGAAAAGATCATTGTTTGGAGATAGCGGAATGCATGGCATGGAAGGAATTAAATTTTATACAAAATTGAAAACCATTACCTCTAGATGGCCTTCAGGCATAAGGTCAAATCCTGAATTTATTATGCCAACTATGGAATAAAATATGTCAAAAATTTCTTTAATAGGTGCTGGTCAAATAGGTGGGACCTTAGCTCATTTGATTGGCCTAAAAGAGCTTGTAAATGAGGTTGTTCTGTTTGATGTTGCTAGTGGAATTGCTAAAGGAAAAGCCTTAGATATTGCACAATCTTCGTCAGTTGATGGTTTTAACGTTAAATTTTCAGGAACAGATAATTATGAAGATATTAAAGATTCTGATGTAATTATCATAACTGCAGGAGTACCAAGAAAGCCAGGTATGAGTAGAGATGATTTACTTGGAATTAATTTAAAAATTATTAAGCAGGTTGCAGAAGGAATAAAAGTAAATGCACCTAACTCTTTCGTTATATGTATTACAAATCCATTAGATGTAATGGTAATGGCATTTCAAAAATATTCAGGACTTCCAGCAAATAAAGTAGTTGGGATGGCTGGTATTTTAGATAGCTCACGTTTTAAACTTTTTTTATCTGAGGAATTAAATGTACCTGTAAGAGAAATTGATGCAATGGTTATGGGTGGGCATGGAGATACAATGGTACCCCTTCCAAGATTTACCAAGGTCTCTGGAAAACCTTTAATGGATTTATTAAAAGATGGAAAAATTTCTGAAGAAAAATTAGAGAGTATTAATCAACGAACAAGAGATGGTGGTGCTGAGATTGTTAAATATCTGGAAAAGGGATCTGCATTTTATGCACCAGCGGCTTCCGGAGTAGAGATGGCAGAAGCATTTTTAAAAGATCAAAAAAAACTTTTACCATGTGCAGCACATCTACATGGAGAATATGGGATTAATAATGTTTATGCTGGTGTTCCTGTTATCATCGGAAAAGAAGGTGTTGAAAGGATTGATGAAATTGATCTTAATGAGAATGAAAAAACAGAATTTAATAATTCTGTGGAAGCAGTCATCAAATTGTGGGATGCAGCATCAAAAATAGATCCTGATTTGAATAAAGACTAAATGAATATTCACGAGCACCAAGCAAAACAAATTCTAAAAAAGTATGGAGCGAATGTGCCCGAGGGAGTATTTGCATTTAATGTATCCGATCTTTTGCAAAAAACTAAAGAATTGAAAACTGATAAGTATGTTCTTAAAGCTCAAATTCATGCTGGTGGAAGAGGTAAGGCTGGCGGAGTAAAAATTGTTGATAATTTAGAAAATTTAGAAAAAGAAGCAAATATTTTGCTTGGCAAAAATCTAATTACTCATCAAACAGGACCTTTAGGTAGAGAAGTAAAAAGACTATATGTTGAGGAGGTATCTAATATTAGTAAAGAATTTTATCTTTCTTGCCTAGTTGATAGAGTAAGTTCAAAAATTGCATTTATTTCAAGTGATCAAGGAGGAATGAACATTGAAGAAGTTGCCCAAAATACACCTGAAAAAATTTTAACAACTAAAGTCGATTTTAACCAAGAAATTTCCGAGATTGATTGTAAGAAAATTATTAAGGTTTTTGAATTAGACGATAATTCTGGTTCAGAAGCTATAAGCTTAATAAAAGCAATTTATAAATTGTTCATAGAAAATGATGCAAATTTAGTAGAAATTAACCCACTTATTTTAACGAAAGAAAATAAAGTAGTTTGTCTTGATGCAAAAATGACATTTGATGAAAATGCATTATTTAAACATCCTGAGATACAAGAATTAAGAGACTATAATGAGGAAGAAGCCACAGAAATTGAAGCAAGCAAACATGACTTGGCATATATAAAATTAGATGGAAGTATAGGATGTATGGTAAACGGTGCAGGATTAGCAATGGCTACAATGGATATCATAAAGCTTTATGGTGAAGAGCCTGCAAATTTTTTAGATGTAGGAGGTGGAGCATCAAAAGAAAAAGTTTCTGCTGCATTCAAAATTATTTTATCAGATAAAAATGTTAAAGGAATATTGATAAATATTTTTGGTGGAATTATGAGATGTGATGTACTTGCGCAAGGTGTTGTAGATGCAGCAAAAGAAATTAAAATTAAAGTTCCGTTAGTAGTGAGATTAGCAGGAACAAACTTTGAAGAAGGAAAAAAGATATTAGAGAATTCTGGTTTAAAAATTATATCTGCAAATGACTTATCAGATGCTGCAAAAAAAGTTGTAGAGGCAATAAAATAATGTCAGTATTAATTGATAAAAATACAAAAGTAATTTGCCAAGGTTTTACAGGATCCCATGGTACTTTTCACTCTGAACAATCTATTAAATATGGAACAAACTTAGTTGGGGGCGTAACACCAAAAAAAGGTGGACAAATTCACTTAGAAAGACCGGTGTTTAACACAGTTAAAGAAGCAAAAGATGCTACTGGAGCGGATGCAACAATGATATATGTACCTGCAAAGTTTGCTTCATCAGCCATCATAGAAGCTATAGATGCATCTATTGAATTAATTGTTTGTATAAGCGAAGGAATACCAATTCTAGATATGTTAAAAGTAAAAAAAAAATTACAAAATTCTAAATCCAGATTAATTGGTCCAAACTGTCCAGGAATAATTACACCTAATGAATGTAAAATTGGAATAATGCCAGGCAATATTCATAAAAAAGGTTCAGTTGGAATTGTATCAAGATCAGGAACATTAACCTATGAGGCAGTTGCTCAAACAACCGAGAACAATCTTGGTCAATCAACATGTATAGGAATTGGTGGTGATCCAATTAATGGAACTAATTTCATTGATTGCCTTGATTTATTTTTAAATGACGATCAAACCGAGTCTATTTTAATGATTGGAGAAATAGGTGGAACTGCTGAAGAAGAAGCAGCAGAATTTGTAAAAAATCACAAAATAAAAAAACCAATTGTTGGATTTATAGCTGGAGTAACTGCTCCACCAGGAAGAAGAATGGGACATGCTGGTGCTATTATTTCAGGCGGCAAAGGAAATGCTGAAGAAAAGATAAAAAAAATGCAAGATTGCGGTATTACTGTTGCTAATTCTCCCTCTGATATTGGAAAAACGCTACTAAATAAATTGTCTAATTGATAACATTTTGTTTGTATAATATTTAAAGAATTAATATGTCAGCTTCCAAAAATCTTGAGTACAAAAAAACTTCATTTTTAAATAAATCAAATAATGCATTTATTGAGCAAATGTATGTAAAGTTTATAAATAAAGATCCTAGTTTGCCAAAAGGTTGGAAAGAATATTTTCTCGATATAAGTGAAGATTTAGACTCTGTTGTTAGAGAAATAAAGGGTCCCTCTTGGAGTCCAAAAAAAGTAAAAATTAAAGAAAATATAGAATTTAAAAAAGAAGATTCCACTCTAAAAGTTAATCAAGCTGATGTAATAGATGGAAATAGTAATTCAATAAGAGCTGTTTCACTTATTAGATCTTATAGACAAAGAGGACATCTACTTTCTAAACTAGATCCACTAGAAATAAGAGAAAGTGAATATTTAGATGAATTGCACCCTGAAAATTATGGTTTTAGTAAAAAAGATTATGATAAGCAAATATATTTAGATGGTGTTTTAAATAAAGAGTATTCAAACATAAGAGAAATTTTATCCATACTTAGAAAAACTTATTGTGGATCAGTTGGTTATGAATATATGCATATATCAAATCCAACAGAGAGAAAATGGTTTAGGGACAGAGTAGAAAAAGATGAAAATGCATTAAAATTTACAGAAAATGGTAAAAATGCAATTTTGAATAAATTAATTCAAGCTGAGGGATTTGAGAAATTTTTACATACAAAATATGTTGGTTCCAAAAGATTTGGTCTAGATGGAGGTGAAAGCTTAATTCCAGGTTTGGAGCAAATTATAAAAATTGGAGGCCAATCCAAGATTAAAGAGATTAAAATTGGAATGTCTCACAGAGGAAGACTAAATGTTTTAGCTAACGTCTTACAAAAATCATACAAAAGAATATTTAATGAATTTGCAGGTGAAATAAACAATACAGACGAGGATAGTGCTGGGGATGTGAAATATCATTTGGGAGCTTCATCTGACAGAGAATTTGATGGAAATTCTGTACATGTGAGTTTAACAGATAATCCTTCGCACTTGGAAGCAGTTAATCCAGTTGTGCTAGGTCAGACTAGAGCAAAACAATTTTTTCATAAAGATACTGAAAGAAATAAAGTAATTCCAATTTTAATTCATGGAGATGCTGCTTTTGCTGGACAAGGTATTGTTGCCGAATGTTTTGCAATGTCGGGTTTACCAGGACACAATACAGGTGGAACTATTCATATAATAGTGAATAATCAAATTGGATTTACCACAAGCCCTAGGTTTGCAAGATCTTCCCCTCACCCATCAGATATTGCTAAAATGGTTGATGCACCTATCATCCATGTCAATGGAGATGACCCAGAAGCCGTTGTTTATGCCTCAAGAATTGCAACCGAATTTAGATTAAAGTTCAATCGAGATGTAGTAATTGACTTAGTTTGTTATAGACGATTTGGACACAATGAGGGAGATGAGCCATCATTCACTCAACCATTGATGTATAAAAAAATTAGATCGCATCAATCAACAGCGAATATATATGGATCTAAACTTATTAATGAAAATTTAATATCTAAAGAGGGTTTAAATGATCAAATTAAAAAATTTAAAGATCTTTTAGATGATCAATTTAAAACAGCTAAAGATTATAATCCAAAAATTGAATGGTTTGAAGGAGCATGGTCTAGCTATAAACCTAAAAAAGGGAAAGATAAAAGAGGAATTACTGGAGCAGATGAAAAAATACTTAAAAATATTTCAGATAAAATAAATGTTGTTCCATCTGAAATAAGTATTCACAAAACTATTAGCAAAATTTTGCAAAGTAGAAAAAAATCTGTAGACGATGGTTTAAATATTGACTGGTCTACTGCTGAATCATTAGCTTTTGGTTCATTATTAGATGAAGGTTTTCCAGTTCGATTTGTAGGACAAGATTCTGGCAGAGGAACATTCAGTCAGAGACATTCAGTTTTAAGAGACCAAACAAATAATTCTAGATATATTCCATTAAATAATATTTCAAAAAATCAAAAAAAATTTGAAATAGTTGATAGTTTTTTGTCAGAACTTGCAGTTTTAGGATTTGAATATGGATATAGTTTAGTAGAACCAAATACTCTTACTCTTTGGGAAGCTCAATTTGGTGATTTCGCAAATGGTGCACAAGTTATAATTGATCAATTTATTGCATCTGGTGAAAGAAAATGGCAAAGAGCATCAGGTTTAGTAATGTTATTACCTCATGGTTATGAAGGTCAAGGGCCAGAACATTCATCAGCTAGACTTGAAAGATTTTTACAAATGTGTGCAAATGATAATCTTCAAGTTATGAATTGTACAACTCCAGCAAATTATTTTCACGCTTTACGTAGACAAATGCATCGTGATTTTAGAAAACCACTTGTAATCATGACACCTAAATCTTTGTTAAGAAATAAGTTTTGTGTATCAACCATTGATGATTTTAGTAAGCAAACATCATTTCACCGAATAATGTGGGATCATGCATTAAGTGATCAATCTAAAAATTTTATTAAATTAAAAAAATCTAGTGAAATAAAAAAAGTTATAATTTGTTCAGGAAAAGTATACTTCGATCTTTTAAATGCCAGAGAAAAATTAAAAAGAGATGATGTGGTAATGTTTAGAATAGAGCAACTTTATCCTTTTCCAGCAAAGAGTTTGGTAAAAGAACTTAAACCATATGCTAAAAATGCTAATTTTTATTGGTGTCAGGAAGAGCCAAAAAATATGGGCGCATGGTTTTCAGTGAGAGATTATATACAATGGACATTGGATACCATTAAAGCTAAAAATAATGAAATTTCTTATATTGGAAGAAGTCCTGATGCATCACCAGCCACTGGATATGCTAAAAGGCATCAACTTGAGCAACAAGAAATTATAAATGAAGTATTTAATCAATGAGTGAAAAAATTTTAGTGCCTACTTTAGGTGAAAGTATTACAGAAGCAACAGTTTCTAAATGGTTGAAAAAAGAAGGTGAAACAGTTGAGGCGGATGAAGCAATAGTTGAACTGGAAACTGATAAAGTAAATTTAGAAGTTCCGTCCCCTATTAGTGGGACATTATCAGAAATTAGTTTTAAAGATGGGGATACAGTTGAAGTTGGTGCTGTATTAGGCTCAATTTCTGAAGGGAATGTTGATATTAAAAATGTACCCGAAAGCAAAAAACAACTTGAGGATAATGAAGAGAAAGAATTTAAAGATCAGAAAAGCAATGTAATTAATTTAGATATAGAAAAAAAACCTCAAACTAAGTTAGAAGAACCATTAGTATTAACTGAAGATCGTTCAATGGAGCTATTAGAGGAAGAGCCTTTACTTTTAACTGAGGAAGTAGAAACAGAGGAAACCCCACAACAACCAATTATTCTTTCACCTGCAGTTAGAAAAATGGTTGCAGAAAAAAATATCAACTTAGATAATGTAAAGGGAACAGGCAAAGCAGGAAGAATTTTAAAAGGTGATCTAATTACAATGATGGGAGCCAACCCACAACCCAACCAGAGAAGAATTCAATACGGTGAAGAAGAAAGAATTAAAATGACTCGTTTAAGGCAAACGATTGCAAAAAGATTAAAACAAGCTCAAGACAATGCAGCAATGTTAACTACTTTTAACGAGGTAGATATGTCTGGGATTATGGCAATGAGAAAAGACAACCAAGAAGATTTCAAAAGCAGATACGGAATAAAGCTAGGCCTAATGTCATTTTTTGTTAAAGCTTGTGTCGTTGGACTAAAATTATTTCCAGCAATTAACGCTGAGGTTGAAGATCAAGACATAATTTATAAGAATTATTATAATATTAGTTTCGCTGTTGGAACTGAAAAAGGTTTAGTAGTTCCAGTGCTTAGAAATGCAGATGAGATGTCATTTGCTGAAATAGAAAAAGAAATAAAAAAATTATCTGAAAAAGCAAACACAGGTAGTTTAACAATTGAGGACTTACAAGGAGGCACGTTTACAATTAGCAATGGAGGTGTATATGGTTCCATGCTTTCAACACCAATATTAAACCCTCCTCAATCAGGTGTATTAGGTATGCATAATATTGTTGAAAGACCTGTAAATGATAATGGTGAGATAAAAATAAAACCAATAATGTACTTGGCCTTGTCATATGATCATAGAATTATTGATGGAAAGGAATCCGTGTCGTTCTTAAAAACTGTTAAAGAAAATTTAGAAGACCCTAGAAGATTATTTTTAAATATCTAATGGCTGAAAAATTTGATGTTACTGTAATTGGAGGAGGACCTGCAGGATATGTATGTGCAATTAGATTATCACAATTAGGCTTAAAAACTGCATGTATAGAGTCTAGAGGATCTTTGGGAGGCACTTGCCTTAATATAGGGTGTATTCCTTCTAAAAGTCTTTTAAATATGTCAGAAAGTTTTCATAGAGCTAAAAACTTCTCAAATATTGGTATTGAAACTGGAGAAATTAAGCTAAATCTTGAAAAAATGATGAGTAATAAAGACAGCTCGGTTGCAACACTTACAAAAGGAGTGGAGTTCTTATTTAAAAAAAATAAAGTCACTTACATTAAAGGGGTTGGATCTTTTAATGAAAAAAACGAAATTTTAGTCAAAAATGATAAATCAGAAATAAAAATTAAAACTGATAAAACCATTATAAGTACTGGATCAGAACCCCTATCACTTCCAGGAATAGATTTTGACGAAAAAAAAATTCTTTCATCAACAGGAGCTCTTAATATTTCAAAACTTCCAAAAAAAATGGTTGTTGTTGGGGGTGGATATATTGGCTTAGAGATGGGTTCTGTATGGTCAAGACTAGGAACTGAGGTTCATGTTATAGAATATTTAGACCACATAACTCCAGGGCTTGATAAAGAAATTTCAAATGAATTTATGAAAATATTAAAAAAACAGAACATTAAATTTGAGTTAAATACTAAAGTTGAAAAAATTTCTAAAAATGACCAAGGAGTAATAATAGAAACCTCTAATAAAGACGCAAAAAATAAAATTGAAGCTGATGTAGTTTTAATTTCTGTTGGAAGAAAACCTTACACCGATAAATTAAATTTAAAAAAAATTGGAGTAAATCTCGATAAAAAAGGAAAAATTACAGTTAATAAAAATTTTGAGACTAATGTTAAAAATGTTTATGCAATAGGAGATGTCATAAATGGACCAATGTTAGCTCATAAAGCTGAGGAGGAAGGAATAGCAGTAGCAGAGTTAATTGCTGGACAGTCTGGTCATGTAAATTATGATATTATACCTGGAGTAATATATACTTCACCCGAGGTAGCCTATGTTGGTAAAAATGAGGAAGAATTAAAAGAAAAAAAAGTAAACTACAAAGTAGGTAAATTTCCATTTATGGCAAACTCAAGAGCTAAAGCAATAAATGAGCCAGAGGGATTCGTTAAAATATTAGCTGAAAGTACAACAGACAGAGTGTTGGGAGTACATATAATCGGACCTCATGCTGGAGAAATGATTGCAGAAATGTCCGTAGCAATGGAATTTGGCGCTAGTTCCGAAGATATTGCAAGAACATGTCATGCTCATCCTACTTTTTCAGAAGCGATAAAAGAAGCTGCTTTATCTGTAGATAAAAGACAAATTCACTCTTAATATATTTCATAATTTATTTATGAAATATCCTGTCCTAATACCTAATATATTTAATTTCCCTTTTACATATGAAAGTGACTTGGATCTTAAAGTTGGAGATTATGTTTATGTTCCCTTTGGAAAATCGAAAATAACAGGTGTTGTATGGAATGAATTTGAAAAAAAAAATAAAAAAAATTTCCAGATAAAAAAAATTCTTAAAAAAATAGAAATTGAACCACTTAAAAAAGAAATTATTACTTTTTTGAATTGGTTTTCGGAATACAACTTAGTGCCAAAAGGAATGTGTTTAAAATTACATTTACCTAGTGGAGAAGCAATCACTAATTATGAAGATGAAAATTATCTACCCTATAATAAACAAAAGTTTGTAAATAAGTTTACCCTGTCTTCAGATCAAAGAGAAATATTTGAGGAAATGTCAAAAAAAAATAATAAATTTAGAGTCCATCTTTTACAAGGGACTACAGGTTCAGGAAAAACAATTGTTTATTTTAAGCATATAAAACAATTGTTAGAAAAAGGGCATCAAGCAATGATTCTACTACCTGAAATTGGTTTAACTGCAGAATTTGAAAATAAATTTGAAGAATTTTTTGGTTTCAGTGCTGCAGTATGGCACTCTGGAATAACACCTAAAAAAAAGAAAATAATTTGGAGTGGAGTATCATCAGGAAAAATTAATGTAATTATTGGTGCTCGTTCCTCATTATTTTTACCATTTAAAAATCTTGGAATTATAATTGTAGACGAAGAGCACGATCAATCATTCAAACAAGATGAAGGAGTAATTTATAATGCAAGAGACATGGCAATTGCCAGAGCTAATTTTGAAAATATCCCTATCAATCTTGTTACTGCTGTACCCTCAATAGAAACATATGCAAATATTAAGAAAAAAAAATATTCTGTATCACGTTTAACTAAAAGATATAAAGATGCAAATTTACCTTCATATGAAATAATTGACTTAAATAAAAATAAGTTAGATAAACAATCATGGATTGCCAATGAAACCTTGGAGAAGGTAAATAATCACTTAAAAAAAAAAGACCAAGTATTATTTTTTATTAATAGAAGGGGTTTTGCTCCATATGCTCTTTGTAAAAAATGTTTAAATGTTTACTCCTGTCCAAATTGTTCAATAAATTTAGTATATCACAAACATAAAAATAAATTACTTTGTCATTATTGTGGTTTTCAAGCTCAGTTAAGTAGAAATTGTAAGAAAGGTGAGGTATGTGATTTTGTTTTTAGTGGCCCTGGTGTTGAGAGAATTTCTGAAGAGGTTAAACTTAAATTCCCAAATAAAAAAATATCAATTTTTTCAAGTGATACCATGAATAAAAAATCTTCTAAAAAAAAATTAGAAGATATAGTTAAAGGAAAAATTGATATTCTTATTGGAACACAATTAATTTCTAAAGGTTTTCATTTTCCAAAATTAAACTGCATTGTTATTTTAGATATTGATCTTAATTCAAATGGACACGATTTAAGAACTGCAGAAAAAAACTTACAACTCTATCACCAATTATCTGGACGGGCTGGAAGAACTGGTAAACCAGCTAAAGTATATTTTCAAACATATAACTCAAACCAAAGTATTATAAATCAAATAACAAATCCTGATCCTTTTATTTTTTTAGAAAATGAATTGAAATTAAGAGAAAAAAATAATCTACCACCTTTTGAAAGATTTATTTCATTAATACTCACCTCTTCAAATGAAAGAAGTTTAGAAAAAGAGTCAATGGATATAAAAAATATTTTATCAGAATCCTTAAACGAAAAAATTTTGGGACCTGTTAATGCACCTATATATCGAGTTAGACGAAAGTATAGGCAGAGACTTTTGATAAGATCTAAAAAGGGTTCTAATATTCAAAAAAGATTGAGTGAAGTCTTAATTACGTACAAATTACCTAAAGAAATAAAACTAACAGTTGATGTTGACCCAATAACCTTCAATTAATGGTCAAATTTTGCACTATTTAGTAAATCTGTTACTTGAAGACACTAAACTCATATGCTAATTAATCCCAAAAAATCTTCTAAAACAAAGAGTTAAAATTGAGCAAAAATAACAGTTTTTCAGCAACTACAGCAAATAGATATTCTTTAGCACTATATGAATTGGCTAATGAAAATAATTCAATTGATGAGGTTGAAGAACAATCAATATCTTTGTTAAAATTAATAGATGAAAGTAAAGATTTCAGTTCATTAATAAAAGATCCTACTAACTCAGTAAATGAACTTCAGGATGTAATTAACAAAATTGCAGAAAATTATAAATTAAACTCTTTAATATCAAAATTTATAGGTTTTCTAATATCTAAAAGAAGATTTTTTTATATAAAAACAATTCTTCAAGATTTTGTTGATACTTGCTCAAAAAAAAGAGGAGAAGTAAAAGCTGAACTAATTTCCTCTAAAGAATTATCAGGAGAACAAGTAATTAAAATCAAAGACGAATTGTCTCAAAATTTTAACGCAAAAATAAAATTAGACTATAAATATGACAAAAGTTTAATTGGAGGTTTAGTAATACAAGTTGGCAGTATTATGGTAGATACCTCTATTAAAAATAAATTACAACAAATCGAAAATACAATGATAGAGGCTTAAATGGAAATAAATCCTTCAGAAGTAACAAAAATATTAAAAGAACAAATTAAAAAGTTTGGAGATAAAGCTGAGGTTACAGAGGTTGGTCAAGTTTTATCAGTAGGAGATGGTATAGCAAGAATTTATGGATTAGATAATGTTCAAGCTGGAGAAATGGTAGAATTTTCTGATGGCTCTAAAGGAATGGCATTAAACCTTGAGAGTGAAAATGTAGGTGTAGTGATTTTTGGTGATGATAGAGCAGTTAAAGAAGGTGATACTGTAAAAAGAACTGGTGCGATTGTTGACACACCAGTTGGAAAAGAATTGCTTGGTAGAGTAGTTGATGGTTTAGGAAACCCAATTGACGGAAAAGGTGCGTTAGATAAAAGTTTAAAAAGAAGTAGGGTTGAAGTTAAAGCTCCTGGTATAATTCCACGTAAATCTGTAAGTGAACCGATGCAGACTGGACTTAAATCAATTGATAGTTTAGTTCCAATTGGAAGAGGACAAAGAGAATTAATTATTGGTGATAGACAAACAGGTAAAACAGCAGTTGCAATTGATGCTATTATAAACCAGAAAAAAATTAACGAGTCAGGTGATGAGAAGAAAAAACTATATTGTATTTATGTAGCTGTAGGCCAAAAGAGATCTACAGTTAGGCAGATTGAAAAAACACTAGAAGAAGCTGGTGCGATGGAATACACAACAATAGTTGCAGCAACCGCATCAGATGCAGCACCTTTGCAATTTTTAGCACCTTATACTGGATGCACTATGGGTGAGTATTTTAGAGATAATGGGATGCATGCCTTGATTATATATGATGATTTATCAAAACAAGCCGTTGCATATAGACAAATGTCACTTCTATTAAGAAGACCTCCTGGAAGAGAAGCATACCCTGGAGATGTATTTTACTTACATAGTAGATTATTAGAAAGAGCAGCAAAATTGAGTGATGAGCATGGTGGAGGATCATTAACAGCTCTTCCAATTATCGAAACTCAAGGTGGAGATGTTTCTGCATTCATACCTACTAATGTTATTTCAATTACTGATGGTCAAATATTTCTTGAAACAGAACTTTTTAACCAGGGTATAAGACCTGCTATAAATGTTGGATTATCTGTATCAAGAGTTGGATCATCTGCTCAAACCAAAGCAATGAAAAAAGTTTCAGGGTCAATGAAATTAGAACTCGCGCAATATCGTGAAATGGCTGCCTTTGCACAATTTGGTTCAGACCTCGATGCATCTACTCAGAAATTACTTAATAGAGGATCAAAGTTAACCGAACTTTTAAAGCAAAATCAATATTCTCCTATGACAGTTGCAGAACAAGTCATTTCTGTATTTTGTGGAGTTAGAGGACATCTTGATGATATTGAACAAAAGGATATTGCAAGTTTCGAGAATAAAATTATTGAAAAATGCAAAGCTGAAAAGCCAGATATAATTGAGTCAATCACTGCTTCAGGAAAACTTGAAGATGATAAAGAGAAAGAATTGAATGAAATTATTTTACAACTTAAGAAAGATTTTAACGCATAAAAAATAATGGCTAGTTTAGACGATCTAAAAAAAAGAATATCAAGTGTTAAGTCTACGCAAAAGATTACAAAGGCAATGAAAATGGTTGCGGCTGCAAAACTAAGAAGAGCACAAGAAAATGCTGAGAAAGGAAGACCTTACTCTGATAAAATGAATAATATTATTTTAAATTTATCAAATGGCATCTCAGATATTGAAAATGCTCCAAAACTTTTATCTGGGACTGGGGAAGACAAAGTGCATTTATGTGTTGTAATGACATCAGATAGAGGTCTCTGTGGAGGTTTTAATACGAATATTATTAAAAAAGCTAAACTATATTTTCAAAAAATTTTGGATGAGGGAAAAACCTTAAAAATTATTACAGTGGGAACCAAAGGTTATGACCAACTTAAACGTCTTTATGGTGATAAGATTATTGAGAGAATTTCTTTTAAAGAATCAAAAAATATAAATTATTTTGACGCTGATAAAGTTGGCAAGATAGTAATTGAAAAATTTGAAAAAAAGGAATTTGATGTATGTGCAATTTTTTATAACCAATTTAAAAATGTAATTACTCAAATACCTCAAGAACAACAAATTATTCCTTTAAATACGTCTGAAAATGAGGAAAATTCATCAGAAGATAACTATGAATTTGAACCCGAAGAAGATGAAATATTGAGCAACTTGTTACCAAAAAATATTTCAACTCAGATTTTTAAAGCGATGTTAGAGAATTCAGCTAGCGAGCAAGGTTCAAGAATGAGTGCAATGGACAATGCAACAAGAAACGCAGGTGAAATGGTTGACAAACTTACTATTGAGTATAATAGAAGTCGTCAGGCAGCAATTACTAAAGAGTTAATAGAAATAATTTCAGGAGCAGAAAGTTTATAATTATGAGAAAAGGACAAATAACACAGATCATTGGAGCGGTAGTAGACGTAAAATTTGATGGAGAACTACCAGAAATTTTAACTGCACTAGAGTGCGATAATGGCGGAAATAGACTAGTTTTAGAAGTTGCACAACACTTAGGGGAGTCAAGTGTTAGAACAATTGCAATGGATGCAACAGAGGGCCTTAAAAGAGGAGACGAGGTGACAGACACAGCTGCTCCAATTAAAGTTCCAGTGGGGCCAGAGACTCTTGGAAGAATTATAAATGTAATAGGTGAGCCTATAGATGAAAGAGGAGAAGTTAAAAGTACAGATAATTGGCCAATTCATAGAGCTGCACCAGAATTTAATGATCAATCAACAGAAACTGAAATACTTGTTACTGGAATAAAGGTTATTGATCTATTAGCACCCTATGCAAAAGGTGGTAAAATTGGATTATTTGGTGGAGCTGGAGTTGGTAAAACTGTTTTAATTATGGAATTGATTAACAACGTTGCAAAAGCTCATGGTGGGTTTTCAGTTTTTGCAGGAGTAGGAGAAAGAACTAGAGAGGGAAATGACCTCTACCATGAAATGATAGATTCAGGTGTTATTAAAACTGATGGGGAAGGTTCTAAAGCAGCATTAGTTTATGGACAAATGAACGAGCCTCCAGGGGCAAGAGCTAGAGTAGCTTTAACGGGATTAACTGTTGCTGAATACTTTAGGGATCAAGAAGGTCAAGATGTACTATTCTTTGTTGATAACATTTTTAGATTTACACAAGCAGGATCTGAGGTTTCCGCATTACTTGGTAGAATACCTTCAGCTGTAGGATATCAACCAACATTAGCAACTGATATGGGTAACTTACAGGAAAGAATTACAACAACGAATAAAGGTTCAATTACTTCTGTTCAGGCAATTTATGTTCCTGCAGATGACTTAACTGACCCAGCGCCTGCAACTTCATTTGCTCACTTAGATGCAACAACGGTACTTTCTAGACAGATTGCTGAAATTGGAATTTACCCAGCGGTAGATCCACTAGACTCAACGTCTAGAATTTTAGATCCTAGAATAGTTGGAGATGAACATTATAGAGTGGCAAGAGAAGTACAGAAAGTTCTGCAAACTTATAAATCTTTACAAGATATTATCGCAATTTTAGGTATGGATGAATTATCTGAGGAAGATAAATTAGTTGTTGCTAGAGCTAGAAAAATACAAAGATTTCTTTCTCAACCTTTCTTTGTAGCTGAAGTATTTACTGGTTCGCCAGGTAAGCTTGTAGATTTAGAGTCAACTATCAAAGGCTTTGATGCTATTTGCAAAGGTGAATATGATCACTTACCAGAAGCTGCATTTTATATGGTTGGCACTATTGAAGAAGCTATTCAAAAAGCTGAGAGTTTAGCTAACGAAGCCGCTGCATAATGAGCGAAGAATATTCTGTAGAAATAGTAAACCCTGAAAAATCATTTTTATCAAAAAATGATGTCACCGAGGTAGTTGTCCCTGCATTTGAAGGTGAGATAGGGATTTTAAAAGACCATATTTCTATTATTTCTTTTTTAAAACCAGGAATAATTAAAATATTTTCAAAGTCTGGCGAGGAAAGTTTTTATGTAAATGATGGAATAATTGAATTTAAAGATAATAATCTTTCTATACTTACAAGTCTTATTTTAAATTTAAAAGATATTGATAAAGAAAAAATTTCAGAAATTCAGAAATCTGCTGAGGAAGAACTTAATAAGTCTGATATAAATGATCAGGAAAAATATTTGCTTGATCAAAAACTTGAAGTATTAAAATCAATTAACTAAAATTTTTTTCACTTCTTCTTGAATTTGTTCGTATACATGTAGTTTAAATTCTACCACAAGTTCAGTAATTTTATCTGGATCTACCCATTTCCATTCAAGAAATTCTGGATGTTTTGTATTAATATTAATTTCTTTTTCATCACCATTAAATCTCATTATATACCATTGTTGTTTTTGACCTTTAAATTTACCTTTCCAAATAATTCCTAATAATTCATTTGGTAAATGGTAGGTAAGTAAGCCATCAATCTTTTTAATTAAACTTACTGATTTAATACTAGTTTCTTCTTTTAATTCTCTAATTGCAGCCTCGTAAAAGTCTTCACCCTTATCAACCCCACCTTGTGGCATTTGCCAAAAGTTTTTTTTATTATCTATTCTTTTTGCAACAAAAATTTTATTATCTTTATTTAAAACAACTATCCCAACACCACTTCTAAGTGGTAAATTTTTATATTTCTCTTTCATTTTAGCCGTTTAAAAGCTCTAGAGCGAATTGAAGTTGATTGTCTGTATCAGTATTAAACCTAAAGTCATCAGATCCTTCAGCTACCTCAATATCAGGCGAGACACCTATTTCTGATATAGATTTTCCTGACGGAAGATAATATTTAGATACAGTCAATCTTATTGCACCTTTATTTTTAAGAGGAATGATTGATTGTACAGAGCCTTTACCATAGCTATTTTCTCCAATTATTATTGCTCTTTTGTGATCCTTTAGTGCCCCTGCTACAATTTCAGATGCAGATGCTGAACCATAATTTATTAGGACAACAATTGTATCTCCATCTAATATATCACCTTTTCTTGCAAAGAATTTTCTACTTTCATATTTTCTTTTACTTTTTGTTGAAACAATTTCTCCACTATCTATAAAAAAATCTGTAATTTTAATTGCCTGAGAAAGTAGTCCACCAGGATTATTTCTTAAATCCAAAATATAATTTTTAACATTTTCATTTTTTTTAAACTCTTTAATTTTGTCTCTAATTTGACCACTACTGTTTTCATTAAAAGAAGTAAGTCTTAAATAACCAGTTTGATTACCTAATATCTCAGATTTTACTGATGAAACTTTAATTTTTTCTCTAGTAATATTAAAAACTAATGCCTTTCGTTCACCCCTTCTTCTAACTGTTATTTCAATATCTGATCCAACAGGACCTCTCATTATGTCTACTGCTTCACTTAAAGATTTACCTTGAACCTGAATATCATTAATTCTTACAATGTAATCACCAGCTTTAACTCCTGCTTCAGCCGCAGGTGAATCGTCCATTGGTGTTATTACCTTTATTACCCCGGCTTCCATGCTCACTTCAATTCCTAGTCCTCCAAATTCTCCACTCGTTTCTGTTTGCATACTTTGATAAGAGTCTGGTGACATATAAGCAGAATAAGGATCTAAGGATTGAAGAACACCATTGATTGCAGCATCCATTGCATCACTTTGGTTTACCTCATCAACAAATTCTTTATTAATTTTATCTAAGACTTCTGAAAAAACATCTATTTTTTTATAAATATCATTCTCTTCTGATACGGCAACAATACTAGTTACAAAAAAGTAAATAAAAAATGATAAAAAATATGTTTTAAGTTTTTTCATCATATAATTACTTTTTCTTTAGGAATTAATTCAGACCATATTTTTTCTAATTCATAAAATTTTCTTTTTTCAGGATTGAAAATATGAATAATAAGATCAATTCCATCTACAAGTTTCCAATCACTACTTTCTCTTCCTTCAATTTTACAATTTCTTACACCATTTTTTTTTAAGTATTCATATACTTGTTCTGACAAAGCTTGGATATGTCTTGAAGACGTCCCGCTAGCTATTATCATTTGATCAGCTATTGATGATTTTCCATCTAAATCTATTGAAACAATATCTAGGGCTTTATTTGTATCTAAGAGATTTATCACATCTTTGTGAAGAGAAGAGATTTTGTCCATTAATTAATAAAAGAGTATCAAATTTTTCTTAATTTAGAAGATGAAATATTGACCTTATTAAATTTTATAAATTTTAAGCTTTTCTTACTATATTTTTTAAAGCTTCTAGAACTAAGTGATTTCGCCTTATATCTGTCTCTATCAAATACCAGAATGTTACAAATAGATGAAATTAAATCAGAATTCTTCCATTTATGAAAATTAATTAAACTATCTGCCCCCATTATGAAATAAATATCAGTATTTTTATTATTTTTTTTTATATACTTTATCAGGTCAACTGTTCTATTTGATTTAATTTTATCTTCAAAATATTTAACTTTTATAAACGGATTTTTTTGAGAAATTTTTTTTGCAAAATTTATTCTTTTATCTAAACTTAAACTACTTTTGTCTTTAAATGGATTTTTTTTGGTCACCGCCCAAATAATCTTATCAATATCGTATCTTTTTTTTGCTTCTTTAGAGATACTTAAATGTCCTTTATGTGCTGGATCAAAGGTGCCTCCAAGAATACCAATTTTTTTTTTATTTTCTTGTTTGTCCAGATCCATATATCTCATATTTGTAACTAACTAGCTGGTTTAGTCCAACAGGACCTCTTGGTGGAAGTTTATTTGTTGAAATTCCAACCTCCCCTCCAAAACCAAATTCCCCTCCATCAGCATACTGTGTTGAAGAATTGTGAATAGCGATCGAACTTTTAATATTTTTTATGAAAAACTTTGCAGAAATTTTATTATTTGTAATTATAGCATCAGTATGCATTGTTCCATATTTATTGATATGATTTACTGCATCATTAATATTATTTACTAATTTTACAGATATTTTTGCAGATAAATGTTCCTTCGACCAAGTTTTATTGTTTGCTAATTGCGAATTCCCATTAAATAATTTAGAAATTTTTCTATCAGCATAAATATAACAACCTCTTTCAGTGAGTTCATTTAATATCTCATTTACATTTTTAGATTTATTTTTATGTATTAAGAGTGTCTCAGTAGCTCCACAAATACTTGTATTGCGCAACTTAGCATTGATTAATATTTTTTTAGCCATTTTAATATTAGCATCTTTATCAATATATGTATGACACATGCCTTCAAGGTGACCAATTACAGGAACAGAGGATAAATCTTGAACTTTTTTTACAAGACTTTTTCCACCCCTTGGAATAATAACATCTATGTATTTCGACATTTTTGAGAGCATGTAGTCGACCAGTTTTCTATTTTTATTCTCTATAAACTGAACAAAATTCTTATTTATTTTATTTTTTTCTAAAGATTTTCTAAAAAGATTAGCTAAAATTTTATTACTAAAGTAAGCCTCAGATCCTCCTCTTAATATTACGCAGTTTCCAGATTTAAAACAAAGTGTGGATACATCTGAAGTAACATTTGGTCTACTTTCATAAATTACACCAATAATACCAATTGGAATTGATACCTTCTTTAGTTTTAAGCCATTTGGCCTTTTCCAGGTTTCTATATCAACATCTACTGGATCCTTAAATTTTGAAATAGTTTTAATTGACTTAATAATTGCTCTTATTTTGTCATTATTAAGAGCAAGTCTTTTAATTAAATTCTCTTTAAGTTTTTTAGATTTGGCAATTTTTATATCTTTTGCGTTTTCAACCAAAATTTTATTTTGGTTTTTTAAAATTAGTTGAATGTAATAATTTAATACTTTATTTTTTCTTTTATTACTTATTTTGTTTTGAAAAGCAATTTTTGCATTTGAACCAATTTTTTCTAAAGTTTTACTCATTTGATTAATACCATATCATCTTTATGAATAACTTCTGATTTTGAAACATAACCTAAAATATCATTTATTTTATTAGAGTGCTTACCTTTAATTTTCAAAATTTCTTCTGAAGAGAAACTGCTTAATCCTCTAGCAAATTCGGTCATATTATTGTTTAGGATTTTGATATGATCACCTTTGCTAAAACTACCTTGAACATCCTTAATCCCTGCGGCTAGTAAACTTTTCCCATTATTCAAAGCTGACAATGCACCTTCATCAATAACTATTTTTCCCTTTGGAGAAACCGAGCTTATAATCCACTTTTTTCTCGCATCCAATTTTGAAATTTTTGGCAAAAACCAAGTACATATATTTTTAGTTAAAATTTTTTGAATTGGTCTATTTATTAAGCCATTAGCAATCGCCATATGGCACCCTGAGTATTGACAAATTTTAGCAGCATCAATCTTGGTTTTCATTCCACCAGATCCAAATTCTCCAGTTTTATTTGTTGCTAACTTTTCTACATTTTGATCAATATTTTTAATTTCATGAATTAATTTAGCTTTTTTATCTAACTTTGGATCTTTAGAGTAAAGACCATTTACATCAGATAATAAAATTAAACAATCTGCACTTGATATTTGTGCAACCCTAGATGCTAGTCTGTCATTGTCACCATACTTAATTTCAGAAGTAGCTATACTATCATTTTCATTTACTATTGGAATAAAACCAAGACTAAATAAATTCTCAAAAGTCCTTTTTGCATTAATAGCTCTTCTTCTTTTTTCAGTATCTTCAAGTGTTAACAAAATTTGTGATAGGTTGATTTTAGACTTATTAAAAGTTTTTTTAAAAAGATTCATTAACTCAATTTGACCAATTGAAGCTACTGCTTGACTTTTATCAAGTTTCAATTTTTTTCTACTTAATTTTAATTTTTTACATCCTAAAGCAATTGCTCCTGAACTAACCAAAATTATATTTTTTTTTAATTTTTTTAGATATTGAATATCTTTTGCAAATTCTGACAACCATTTTTCTCTGATAATTTTTTTGTCATTAATCAATAAAGATGATCCAATTTTTATAACGACAGTCTTTGAGTCTTTAAGATACATAATTAAGCAATGTTGATTTAATATCAGATACTGATTTTTTATCGAGTGTTGATGTTATAAAAGCAGATTTCTTGATAATTTTTTCAAAATCTTTTATTTTTTCTTTTATTTCATTCTCATCAATTAGGTCTATTTTGTTAAACACTATTATTTCCTGCTTTTTTAATAACTCTGAACTATATTTACCCATTTCATCCCTCACTTGAAGATATGAGTTAATTAAATCATTTCCTGATACATCAATTAGATGCAAAAGCGCTTTGCATCTTTCAATATGTTTTAAAAATTTTATACCTAATCCTGTTCCTTGATGTGCTCCTTCAATTAATCCTGGAATATCTGCTAAAGTTATCTCTTTATCGTCATACATTGCGACACCTAGATTTGGATTTAAAGTTGTAAATTTATAATTTGCAATTTTAGGAGTGGCACTTGTTAATGATGCTAATAAGCTAGATTTTCCTGCATTGGGTAATCCAATGATACCAATATCGGCAATTGTCTTAAGTTGTAAATAAATCCAGAATTCTTCTCCAAATGTACCTTTTGTAAATTTCTTTGGAGCTCTATTAGTTGATGACTTAAACCTTGTGTTACCAAATCCTCCTTTACCACCTATAGCTGCAACAAATTTTTCATTTTCCTCCTTGAAATCAAAAATCAGGGTTTTATTGTCTTCCTCAAATACTTGTGTTCCAACCGGTACTTTTAAATATAAATCTTCTCCTCCTCTTCCTGTTTTATTTTTACCACTTCCATCTCTACCTCTCTCAGCTTTAAAATGCTGTTGATATCTAAAATCAATTAGTGTGTTTAAATTTCTCTCTGAAACAAGAATAATAGAACCACCTTTCCCTCCATCGCCTCCATCAGGTCCTCCAAATTCTATAAATTTTTCTCTTCTAAAACTAGGAGAACCAGATCCACCATCTCCAGCTTTTATAAATATCTTAACTTGATCTAAAAATTTCATGATTTTACAGAATTAATTAGCTGTCTACTAATTAGGCTTTACTGATACGTAAGTTCTGTCTGATTTGCTTTTTTTAAAAACAACTTTTCCTTTGACAACAGAAAAAATTGAATGGTCTTTACCCATTCCAACATTTTCTCCAGGAAAAATTTTAGTGCCTCTTTGTCTTACAATAATATTTCCAGGTATTACTAATTCACCACCATATTTTTTTACACCTAGTCTACGGCCTGCACTATCTCTTCCGTTTCTCGATGATCCACCAGCTTTTTTTGTTGCCATAAATTACCTATTTATTTTGAAGCCTCAATTTTATCTTCTTTAGCTTCTTTAACTACAACTTCCTTTTTTTTCATCTTTTCAGCCTCTGATAAAACTTTACCATCTTTTGAAAAAATTTTGTTAATTCTTATTAGTGAATACTGTTGTCTGTGCCCGTTTTTACGTCTTGAATTTTTTCTTCTTCTTTTTTTAAAAATAAGAACAGTTCTCTCTTTGCCATTTTTTAATAATTCAGCTTCAACTTTTGCACCATCCACAGTTGGTGTACCTAATTCAATACTTTTATCATCTCCATAAGCTAAAATTTCTTTAAATTCTACTTTAGAGGCTGGATTTGATTCAGCTAATTTTTCTACTTTTATTATTTCACCAGCTGAGACTTTGTACTGTTTTCCACCTGTTTGTATTACTGCGTATGACATTAACGATCCTAAATTTTAATTATCAGCAATATAGTCAGGGCCTTATTTTAGTCAAGATGAATAAGTTAGAAATTATCCTTTAAATCTCTCAATTTTGAAAAGTTTTTAACGTTTTTTGATCTTAAAAAAATATTTGTTTGTAGTTCTTCTTCAAGAGTAGAGGGTATAGTTGGTATTCCTTTTGCTAACTTATTTTTTACTGTCTCAATTTTTGAAATTAGTCTTTTGTTATCTGAATCATACTTTAAACAAAAATCCGAATTTTTTAATGTATATTCATGTCCACAATAAATTTCTGTATCTAAAGGTAAACTCTTTATTAACTGTAAGGAATTAAACATTTCTTCATGAGTGCCCTCGAATACTCTTCCACAACCTAATGAAAACAATGTATCTCCAGAAAATAATGCATTCTCTTTGAAAAAATAAAAACATACATGACCTAAAGTATGTCCTGGAATATGAAAAACTTTTGCTTCAAATATACCAGTTTTCCAAATTTCATTATTTTTTAATAATATATCTATTTCAGGTATTCTGTGTTTGTCCTGATCAAAACCGATAACTTTGGCATTATATAATTTTTTAAGCTCTTTATTACCTCCAACATGATCATAATGATGGTGGGTGTTCATTATAAATTTTAATTTTAAGTCGAGACTTTCAATTTTATTTATTACAGGCTCTGCTTCGCTTGGATCTATCACAACAGCAGATCTATTAATTTCATCAATTAACAAATATGAAAAATTATCCTCTAAACATTTTATTATTTCTATTTTCATATTATTTCTCTAGTAAAAAAATACCTAACTCAGATATTAGGTTTTTAAATTTCAAATTTGAAGATGTAATTTTTGAAGTTTTTTGTCCATTTAAAGAAATTGTTTTAAAAATATTGATCCCTTTATTATGACAAAAATTATAAAAGTCTTGAATTGTACACATATGTAAATTTGGAGTATTATACCATTCATAAGGCAAATTCTTAGTAATTGGCATTTCTCCTTTAAAAAGTAAATCTAATCTAACTTTCCAATGTCCAAAATTTGGAATGGTTACAATAACTTTCTTGCCAACTCTTAATAAATCTTTAATTACATTCTCTGGACTCATGAAAGCTTGTAATGTTTGACTTAGAATCACATAATCAAAAGATAAATCTGGAAATTGTTTTAAGTCATGCTCTGCATTACCTTCAACTACAGCTAGTCCATTTGATAAACATTTTTTGACTTTTTCTTTGGAAATCTCAAGTCCTCTGGCATCTACCACTTTATTTTTTAATAAATATTCCATCAAAATTCCGTCACCACATCCAACGTCTAGGACTCTTGATTTTTCATTAATTAATTCTGATATAACTTTAAATTCTTCTTTCATTTATATTTAAATAAGTAGTGTTTAAGTAGTTTTTAATAGTGCTTAAAAAATCTGGGACATCTAATAAAAATGAGTCATGACCTTTGTCAGTTTTAATTTCCACAAAACCAACATCAGCTCCAATGGCATTTAGTGCTATTACAATGTCCTTATTTTCAGAGGTTGGATACAACCAATCCGAAGTAAATGAAATAATAAAAAATTTTGTCTTACTTTCTTTAAAGGCTTTAGAAAGATTTCCACCATATTGTTTAGTCAAATCGAAGTAGTCCATCGCTCTGGTAATATATAAGTAACTATTTGCATCAAATCTATCCACAAATACAGAGCCTTGATATCTTAAATAACTCTCAATTTGAAAGTCAGCATCAAATCCAAATTTTAAATCAGATCTTTCTTGAAGATTTCGTCCAAATTTTTCTTGCAACCCTTTCTTTGATAAATACGTAATATGTGCTGCCATTCTAGCTACAGCTAAACCTTTGTCTGGATTATTTGTTTGTCCATCATATAAACCATCTTTCCAATTTATATCTGACATGATTGCTTGTCTTCCAAGTTCATTGAAAGCAATATTTTGGGCTGAGTGACTAGCAGTACAAGCAATTGGTAAAGCAACTTTAGCTTTATTTGGAAAATTTGAGACAAATTGTAATACTTGCATACCACCCATAGAACCACCAGCTACTGCAAATAATTTTTCTATCTTGAAGTGATCCAAAAGATTATATTGGGCATTAACCATATCGTTTATTGTAATAACTGGAAAATTTGTTCCGATAGGTTTGTTAGTCGAAGGATCAATAGTTCCTGGTCCATATGATCCCATACATCCGCCAATTACATTTGCACAAATTACGAAAAATTTATCAGTATCAAATGCCTTTCCTGGGCCAACTGCATAATTCCACCAACCCTCTTTATTTGTCACAGGGTTTATGCCTGAAGCAAACTGATCTCCAGTCAAAGCATGAAAAACCAATATGGCATTATCTTTTTTCTCATTAAGATTTCCATAAGTCTCATAAGCTAATGGAAAATTTGATATTTCTTTTCCACAATCAAGTTTAAGAGGTTGTTTAATTGTTATACTTTTCATTTTACCAAAATTACCTATAATATTTTTGCTGAAATGAATTGTGAGAAAAAAAACTTATTTAGCAGGTTTTTTATAGCGCTCGCAATTCAGTTAAATCAGCGCAGAAACGTTTTATAAGATAGCTTTTTGGATGTCAATTTTTTTTGAATTATTGATTGTATTATCTAATTATCTGACTATCTATTAATAAAAATTAGCATCATGAATACCCCAACATTTAGGAAAATAACCCTACAAGCTTATAAACCAGGAAGATCTTTTTTAAGTAAAAAAAAAAAAATAATTAAATTATCAGCAAATGAGTCCGCCTTAGGTATGAGCAATAATGCTAAAAAGGCAATAAAAAAATTTAATGATAATATCTCAAAATATCCAGACGGAAAATTTAGAGATTTAACTTCTATAATTTCAAAAAAATATAACTGTAATCAAAACCAAATAATTTGTGGATCTGGATCCGATGAAATTATTCAAATGATATGCCAACTATTTTTAAATAAAGGGGATCAGGTAATTGTACCAGAGTTTAGTTTTTTAATGTACAGAATTTATGCGCAAATAGTGGGAGCAAAGGTTGTATTTTCTAAAGAAAAAAATTTTAAAGTATCAAATAATGAAATTTTAAAAAAAGTATCAAATAAGACCAAAATTGTATTTTTAGCTAATCCTAATAATCCTACAGGTACATATATTTCTAAAAAACAGTTATTAGAATTAAGAAAGCGTTTAAATAAAAAAATTTTACTTGTTGTTGATGATGCTTATTTTGAATACATGCTTAACAAAGATTACAAATCAGGTTTAGAGATTTTTAAAAATAAAAGTAATGTATTTATATTGAGAACTTTTTCTAAAATTTATGGACTCGCTTCTTTAAGAGTTGGATGGGGATATGGAAGTAAAAAAATAGTAGAAGCTCTGTATAAAATCAAACCACCATTTAATGTTAATAAAATAGCCCAGGTATGTGCTATTGAATCTTTAAAAGATCAAAGTTTTATAAAAAAGTCTGTAAAACATAATTTAGATTGGGCAAAAAAAATACAAAAGACATTGAATTTATATAATATTAAGACAAACGATATTGGGCCAAATTTTTTTCTTTTAAATTTTAAGAATTGTAAACTTTCTGCTAACTTTGTAGAAAAAAAACTTGAAGCTTCAGGAATAATTTTAAGAGAGATGAATTCATATGGAATTAAAAATTGCCTGAGACTTACTATAGGAAATAATTACGAAAATAAACTATTACTCGATAAACTGAAAAATATTTTCAAAAATGTTTAAAAAAATTTTAATTATTGGTTGTGGACTTATAGGGTCTTCAATATTGAGAGGCTCTATAACTAAAAAAATATCCAAACACTATTTTGTTTTCGAAAAATCAAAAAAAAATATTCGAAAAATAAAAAAAATTGATAATAAAATAAGAATTATTAAAAAATTGGATGATAAATTATCTGATGTAGATCTTGTAGTGTTATCAACCCCAATGAGTGAATATGAGAAAATTATTCCTAATTTAAACAAGTATTTGAATAAAAATTGCTTAATTACTGATGTGGGCTCAACTAAAGAAAATATATTAAAACTTAAAAATAAAAAACTATCAAAATCTCTTGATTGGATAACTAGTCACCCAATATCAGGTTCAGAAGTAAGTGGACCTGAGCATGGAACTAAAAATCTTTTTGTAAATAAATGGTGTGTTGTAATAAGTGATAAAAATAAAATAAAACAAAGCAAATTATTGAAATTTTGGAAAAAATTAGGTTCAAATGTAATTATTATGGATGCAAAAATTCATGATAAAATTTTTTCAATAACAAGTCATTTGCCTCATTTAATCGCTTATAACCTAATTAAAACTGCACAAGACTTTCAAAAAAAACAAAATAAGGATGTCATAAAGTTTAGTGCTGGAGGATTAAGAGATTTTTCAAGAATAGCTGCATCCAATGAAATAATGTGGAGAGATATATTTTTCAATAATAAAAGAAATATAGTCAGTGCAATAAACTTATTTATTAATAATTTAAATTCATTTAAAAAAAATATAGAAAATTTAGATGATAAAACATTAAGAAAAAAATTAATTAATTCAAAAAAGGTAAGGCAACAGATATTAAGTTTAAAACAAGATATAGCAAAACCAGATTTTGGAAGAGATCAAGATTAAATTGATATAACCTTTGCTACTTTTAAATTTACAGTTTTCTTAATTAATTTAATGGTCTGATTAATTGGCATGATTAATACCTTCTTTCTTGGTCCATATGCATGAATTAAATTCTTTGAATTTAAACAAATTGCGACATGTCCCTTCCAAAAAATAATATCTCCTTTTTTGAACTTTTTTTTTTTAATTGATCCATTTTTAATTTTTATTTGGTCAATTGTATCTCTGGGAAAAAATTTATTATTAAATTTATAAAATATTTGTAATAAAGCTGAGCAGTCAATACCATCAAAACTTTTCCCACCCCACTTATATTTGCAATTTAAAAAAAGTTTAAATATTTTTGTAAAATCTTTATTTTGTTTTTTTATAGTTTCTAATTCATTAAAGCTAATCCATTTGTTTTTTTCAAACATGACAAAATTATTATTTTTATTTAAAATTTCAATTTCTGATGAAAAAGGAAGGTATTTTTTTGTACCAAATTTACTTTTAGGTTTTGAATAAATTTTAGATTTTAATACACTAACTTTATACGTCTTATCTAATCTTTTTTTAAACTTTCCAACTTTTATAAAACCTACATAATGATCAAAGTCAGTTTTGATCTTTAAAAAATTTTTATTTTTTTTGATTACTTTAAATTTTTCACCGTATAATAATTGAGTGCTTATATTAGAGTTTTTTGATGCTAACTCATATACGTTCAAGTATGAATTTCTGCAAAAAAAGCTATTTTGCACCGATTTTTACTTTATTCCTTATAAACGAAAGACAAATTAGTGAAGGTATCACCATAACAGTTGTTATTACAAAAAAAGTACCCCAGTCTCCATTTAACCAATCTACCAACGCTCCTGACGATGAGGCAAGCGTTGTTCTTCCAGCTGTCCCAATTGATGCCAATAATGCATATTGAGTAGCTGTATAGGTTCTATCCACTAACAATGATATAAAGGCAACAAATGCAACAGTAGCGAATGCTGCAGTTATGTCATCTGCAATTACAGCTATTGCAAATAAAAGTTCAGATTTACCTGTCCAAGCTAAAACTGCAAAAATAAGATTTGTTAGAGCCATTAAACCACCGGCAAAAAACATTGTTTTAATGGTTCCAGCTCGCATTGCCATTATTCCACCAAGTAAAGTGAAAACTACAGTAGTAATCCATCCTAATCCTTTAGAATAAATAGCTATTTGACCCTTAGAAAAACCAATTTCCTTGTAAAAAACAATCGACATCCGACCTAAAAATGCTTCTCCGATCTTGAATAAAAATACAAAACCTAAAATTCCTAGTGCAATTGCTAATCCATTTTTTTTGAAAAAACTAATTATTGGTCCACCAATCGTTCCTGTAATATAAGCAACAAAATTTGTTAAAATATTGTTGGATCCAAGCTTATCTCTAATTATTTGATCTGTTGCTTTTTGATTATTTACTCTATTAAAATCAATTGTTTCGTGAACAAACATCAAACCTATATTCATCAAAATAATCAAAATTCCTAAAACTAAAAAAGTAGCCTGCCAATAATCTGCTACGCCCATGTTTTCAAAAAATTCTGCAGTAAATAATGCTACAACACCTCCTAATTTATACCCTGTCCACCATCCAACAACTGCCATAGCAGCTCCAGCGGCCATAGATTTTCCTTCATTTGAATTAATCTGTTCAATTCTTAGTGCATCAACAGTAATATCTTGAGTAGCAGAGGCAATAGCAATTACTAATCCAATACTAATTAAAAGTGCTAGGTTTTGAGTAGGATTAATAAAACTCCAAACTATCAAGCTTAGTAAAATAATTATTTGCATTAATACAATCCACCCACGTCTATGTCCTAATTTTTTTGTTAAAAATGGAATTTGTACTCTATCAATTATCGGAGCCCATAAATAATTAAAGGCATACACCCCAAATATTAATCCTGCCCAACCAATTGTTGATCTACTTAATCCTTCTTCCTTAAGCCAAAGACTTAAGCTACTTGCAATTAATACCCATGGAAAACCACTTATTGCTCCTAGAAGCAATATTCTTAACATCCTTATATCTTTATAAACTAATAATGAGTCAACCCAGCTTTGTTTTGTTTCAAACATTAATATTTTCTCCAAAATGATGGAATAAACAATACTAATACAGCAAACAATTCTAATCTACCTAAAATCATCGCTAAGCTTAAAATCCATTTTGAAAAATCAGATAAATTAGAAAAATTACCATTTGGACCAATAATATCACCTAAACCAGGTCCTACATTTGATATTGATGTTGCAGCAGCAGATATTGAAGTTGTTAAATCTAAACCACTTGTTGATAAAAGAGCAGTTATAATAAAAAAAATTACAATATATAAAAATATAAAGGAAATAATTGATGCTAAAAACTTTTCATCAATATTATTATTTTCATATTTTATTTTAAATATACCTCTAGGATAAATTATTTTCTTTAGTTGTACAGAAACAAACTGGAATAAAATCTGTACCCTAAATATTTTAATCCCACAAGCTGTTGAGCCTGCACATCCACCGATAAACATAAGAATAAGAAAATAGATTAATGGGAATTGACCCCAATCACTAAAGTTTTGAGTTACATAACCAGTTCCAGTTAAAATTGATATTACATTAAATGCAACTGACCTAATACTGGTATCAAAAAAGCTTTGATTTTTTGTAAGTAGATATAGATACATTAAAAGAATTGAAAAAAGGACAATCTTTATAAAAGTTTTAATTTGTGTATCATTAAAAAATATTTTTTTGTCCCCATTTAAGTATTTGATATAGGCAATAAATGGAATGCTTCCTAAAATTATAAATATAATTGATGTAAATTCAATAAGTGAACTATCAAAATATCCAATAGACTCATCATAATTTGAAAAACCCCCTGTTGCAATTGTTGTCATTGAGTGAACTATGCTATCAAAAAAGTTCATCCCGAATATTTTATAAAATAATGCGCAAATAAAAGTTAATCCTGAGTATACCAAGATCAATCTCAATGCTATTTCTTTTGATCTAGGTAAAATTTTTTCTGGGGTATCACTAGTGGATATTATAAACAACTGCATTCCACCAATATTCATAAGTGGCATTAAAGTAATTGCCATCACAATGATACCAATTCCACCCAACCATTGAAGCATTCCCCTCCAAAGCAAGATACTTTTTGGCGTTTCATTTAAATTGGTGATTATAGTTGATCCAGTTGTAGTAATACCCGACATACTCTCAAAAAAAGCGTCTGTTACACTCAATTCTATTTCAGAAAATATGAACGGAAGTGAGCCAAAAATAGCAATACTCAACCAAGATAAAGCTGTTAAAAGAAAAGCTTGAGATAAACTAATTTTTTTATCATGATCTAAATTTGATAGTAAAAAGAGAATTCCAAATATAACAGTTATAATTCCAGAACTTATAAAACTAGAATCAAATTCATCATAAAAAAACTGCGCAAAAATTGGCGCAATCATCGATATACCCAAAATAATTTGTAAAATTCCAAGGGTAAAGAAAACTGTTTTATAATTGGACATTTTGATTGGACATTATTTTATGGTAAATAAATTTCAACTCTATAAGAATTATTAAAAACGTTATTTTATAGGCTGTTTAATTAAAAGTGATCGATAAAACCAACATAGATAAAACAAACGCTTGGCCCTTTGTTGAAGCTAAAAAGCTTCTAAGAGAGAGAAAAAAAAATATAGAAAATAAAGGAAAAATTATTTTACAAACAGGATACGGTCCTAGTGGTTTACCTCACATTGGTACTTTTGGTGAAGTGGCAAGAACTTCAATGATCGTTAATGCATTAAATCATTTATCAGACCTCCCTAAAGAAATAATTACTTTCTCCGACGATATGGATGGACTTAGAAAAGTTCCAGAAAATATTCCCAATCCTGAAAAACTTGAAGAAAATCTTCATAAACCTTTAACTCAAGTACCAGATCCTTTTGGAAAATTTAATAGTTTTGGTGAACACAATAATGAAATGTTAAAAAATTTTTTAGATAAATTTAAGTTTGAATACAGTTTTAAAAGTTCATCCGTTCTATATAAGTCTGGTTTTTTTAACGATACATTAAAAATAATTTTAGAAAATTATGAAGGAATAATGAATATAATCATCCCTACTCTTGGTAAAGAGAGACAAAAAACATATTCTCCTTTTTTACCAATATGTCCAGATACAGGGATTGTATTAGAGATACCAGTCTCAGAGATAGATACTAAAAATTCAAAAATAATTTTTGATAATAATGGCAAAAAATTAGAACAAAGCATTTTAGATGGCAATTGTAAATTACAATGGAAAGTTGATTGGGCTATGAGATGGTATGCCCTTGATGTAGATTTTGAAATGTATGGAAAAGATTTGATTGAGAGTGCAATTTTATCTACTAAAATCATAAAACTATTGGGCAAGTCAAATCCATCTGGCTTTGCATATGAGTTATTTCTAGATGAAAAAGGTGAAAAAATATCTAAGTCAAAAGGAAATGGTATAACAATCGATCAATGGTTAGAGTATGCATCACCTGAAAGTCTCTCGTTGTATATGTACCAGAATCCAAAGAGAGCAAAAAAACTTTTTAGAGAAGTAGTACCAAAGGCTGTCGATGAATATCTTGATTTTATTGAAAAAGGTAAAACTCAAAACGAACTTCAAAAACTAATGAACCCTGTTTGGCATGTTCATAATTCAAATATACCAGAAGAAAATTCAATTATGTCCTTCTCAATGCTTTTAAATTTAGTTGAGACCAGCAATGCTGATAATAAAGAATTACTTTGGAAGTTTGTAAAGAAATATAAGAAAGATATAAATGAGAATATGTATCCAATTTTTGACAAATTAATATCCTATGCAATTAAATATTTTAATGACGCTATAAAATCTAAAAAGATTTATAAAAAACCAAATGAAAGCGAAAAAATCGCTTTAGATGCTTTAGTAAACTCTTTAGATAACTGCGATGACGGAATGAAACCAGAGGACATTCAGACTACTATTTATACAGTCGGCAAAGAGAATGGTTATAAAGAAAATTTGCGCGATTGGTTCAAGTTAATATATGAGGTAGTTTTTGGGGTAGAAAATGGACCACGATTTGGTTTTTTTATAAGCTTTTTTGGAGTTCAAGAAACTAAAGAATTAATAAAAAGTAAATTAGAAAATGTTTAATATTTTAAGACCACTAATTTTTAAATTTAGCCCTGAAGTAGCCCATTCTTTAGCAATAAAAGCACTAAAATTAAATAATATTCCTTACTCAAAACCCAAAGATAATCATATTTTAGAAACAACTTTTTGTGAAAAAAAATTATCTTCACCAATTGGTGTTGCAGCTGGCTTTGATAAAAATGCTGAAGTATATAATCCTCTGTTTAATCTTGGATTTGGTTTTGTCGAAGTAGGGACAATTACTCCAAAACCCCAATTTGGTAACCCTAAACCAAGAGTTTTTAGACTTGAAGAAGATGAAGCTCTTATAAATAGATTAGGTTTTAATAATTCTGGTTCAGAACGAATTAGTCAGACAATAAAGGAAAATAATAAAAAGGGTTTTTTAGGAATAAATATTGGACCAAATAAAGACTCTAAGGACAGAGTTGAGGATTATTTAATTTGTTTTCGTAAATTTTATAATTTAGCTGATTATATAACTATAAACATCTCCTCACCAAATACAGAAAATTTAAGAGACTTTCATAACCAAGATGAATTAAATTCATTGATTGACAAACTAAGAAATGAAAAAAAAGAGTTAAATTCAAACATTCCATTAGCAATAAAAGTTTCACCTGATCTAAATGACGATCAAATTAATGAAGTATCCAAGATCATTATAGAACAAGAAATAGGAATTATTATTGTTTCCAATACCACAGATAAGAATAGAGAAAATTTAAAAAATATAAATAAATTAGAAAAGGGTGGACTGTCAGGTAAACCAATTGTAAAGATTTCAAACGAAGCAATTTCTAAATTTTATAAAATTCTAAAAGATAAAACAAAAATAATAGGAGTGGGTGGTGTTAGCAATGGACAAGATGCTTTTGAAAAAATAACTTCTGGCGCAACACTCGTTCAATTATATACTGGAATGGTTTATAGAGGTCCTCGTATAGCTTCAAAAATAAGTACAGAATTAATTGATTTATTAAAAAATAAGGGGTTTAAAAATGTTTCAGAGGCCATTGGAACTAAAAATTAATCTTGACGCGATAAGATTCAGATCTTATACAGGCTCATAATTTATGTCTAAAAAATGTGAACTTACTGGAAAAATCCCACTCAAGGGTCATAACGTTAGTCATGCTAACAATAAGACTAAAAGAAGATTTCTTCCAAATCTAAAAAAAGTTAAGTTTAAAAGTGAGCTACTTAAGAGAAGTTTAAGATTAACCGTCTCAAATGCTGGGGTTAGATCAGTAGATAAAAAAGGTAGTTTTGATCAATTTCTTATTTCAGCTAAGTTTAGAGATTTATCATTAAGACTAAAAAAATTAAAAAAATCCTTAGTCAGTAAATCTGCATAATGAATAAAGTATTTTTAACACTCTCATTTTTAATGGGATTGGTTGTTTTAGCGTCTAATTATTTAGTCCAATTTCCAATTAAATATTATGGTCTTCAAGAAATTCTTACATATGGAGCATTCAGTTATCCTATAGCTTTTTTAATAACTGATCTAGCAAATAGATCTTTTGGTAAATTAGTTGCTAGAAAAATTGTGTATATAGGGTTTACGATAGGTATTTTATTTACACTAATTTTCTCAACAAATTTTGCCGATTTAATCTCAGTAAGAATAGCAATTGGCTCAGGAACAGCATTTATTATTGCTCAATTACTGGATGTACAAATATTTGATCAATTAAGACAAAAAAAATGGTTTATTGCGCCACTTGCCTCTTCATTAATTGGTTCTACCGTTGATACATTTTTATTCTTTTCGATTTCATTTTATGGAACAGGAATACCTTGGGTGACACTGTCTTTAGGAGATTTAGCAGTAAAGATTTTTGTAGCTTTAGTAATGTTGATACCTTTTAGATTATTATTAGGTACTTTAAAAGCTGCTTAATTCAAATTTTTGGCTCTTGTTGTGTCATGCAATGAATGGCTCCAAAACCCCAAATTAAATCACTACAATCAACAGGAACAACTTTTCTATTTGTAAAAAATTTTCTAAAAATTTTTATTACCTTTTTGTCTTCTTTCACATTAAATACTGGAACCAAGACTGTTTTATTACTTATGAAAAAATTTAAATAACTTGCTGGGACACGAGTTTTGTCTATGACAACTGGGCTTGGCATAGGAATCTTTATAATTGTAAATTTTTTCCCATTTTCATCGTAACTTTTACTTAATATTTTTAAATTTTCTTTAAGAGCTTTATAATTTTTATCTGATCTATTATTTTCTACAGCTATCATAATCGTACTTTTTGAAACAAATCTTGCAATATCATCAATATGACCGTGTGTGTCATCTCCAACAATTCCTTTATTAAGCCAAATAAAATTTTTTGCATTTAAATATTTTGAAAATAGATTTTCATAATCAATTTTTTTGAATCCTTTATTTCTCTCTTGTTTTCTACTTAATAAGCACTCCTTTGTAAGTAATATGGAGCCTGATCCATTATTGTCAAATGCACCTCCTTCCATCACTACTCTTACAAACTTTTTTGAATTTACTTTTTTAGGCAGAATACTTTCAATATTTAAGTACCTACTAATATAATTATTGATTTTGTTATCATTTCCGAAATTTTTATATTTTGACCAGGCATTAAATTTAAAATCAAGCATGGTCTTTTTTCGATTTTTCTTGTTGACTAAAAATATTGGTCCAGAATCTCTAAGCCAAAGTCTGTCTGTCTTAAGTTTATGAAATTTAATTTTAGAAATATTACAACCTATTTTTTTTAAATGTATTCTTGTGGTATCAATACTTTTGTTATTATTGACTAATAAATCTATTCTTTGATCTTTTGTTAAATATTTTATTATTTTTCCAACTACATTTGGAATTTTTTCAAATAATCCAGGCCAATCATTTTTATTATGTGGCCACGCAATCCAAACTGATTTTTGAGGCTCCCATTCTGCTGGGATTCTAAATTCATCTATTTTTTTACTCATCTTCAGGATTTTTGAGAATATCTTTATAAAATTCAGTTCTTCTATCTCTTAAAAAAGGCCAGTGTTGTCTAGCAGTGTCTATTTTTTTATAATCAACTTCACAAACTAAAATATCTTCTTTCTTATTTCCTGCTTTTGCAATTATTTTACCACTAGGGTCTATCACCATTGAATTACCCCAAAATTCAATTTTTTTCCTACCCTTCGTTTCTACCCCAACTCTATTTATAGCAGCCACATAAGTTCCATTAGCAATAGCATGAGATTTTTGCATTGTAATCCAAGACTCTAATTGAGATTTACCAAATTTCTTTTTTTTCTTTTGGGTGCCATCCAATAGCAGTAGGATAAAAAATAATTTGAGCTCCTTTTAAAGCTGTTAATCTTGCTGCTTCCGGGAACCATTGATCCCAACATATAAGAGGACCTATCTTGCCAAATTTAGTTTTCACACTTTTGAAACCTAGGTCTCCAGGACTGAAATAAAATTTTTCATAATACCCTGGGTCATCAGGTATGTGCATCTTGCGATATTTAGATAGAATATTACCTTTTTCATTAATAATGATACTAGTGTTATGATAAAATCCAGATGTTTTTTTTTCAAACATCGTAATATTCAATACGACACCAAGCTCCTTTGCTAAATCACAAAAAATTCTAGAGGTTGTTCCTGGAATTTTTTCTGCCAATTTAAAGTTTGAATGACTTTCTGTTTGGCAAAAATAATTAGACAAAAACAGCTCTGGAAGACATATTATCTTTGCCTTTTTTCTTGCAGCTTTTTTAATGTTTTTTATAGCTAAATCAATATTAGATTGAATTGTACCTAAAGATTTACTTTGTATTAAACCGATTTTGATTTTTTTGATCATTAATCAAAATATCTTGGAAAAATTTTTTCTCTCTCTATTTTTCCATTCACCTTTATGATAGGCGTCACTTGCTATTAAGGGTAATACACTTGTTGCTTCTGCAAAAACCATTTGCTCTTTGGTTATATCTACTTTGCCCCATGAGCTTGCTTCTTTTAATGTTGAGCTGCTGCAAGCACCATCTCTAGAGTCAGCAACTGTTATTTGAATAGCATACTTATGCATATCTACATCTTTACCTAAAAGTTCAGCACATATAACAGTATCTTGAATAAAATTTTTCGGCACACCTCCTCCAATCATAAAAAGACCTGATCCTTTTGATTTAATTTTAATTTCGGTTAATTCTCTAAACTCTCGGATTGTGTCGATTGTGATGTGATTTTTTGGATTTCTTTCCTGATGCATTACAAGTCCAAATCCAGCACTTGAGTCAGTAAACGCTGGACAGAAAATTGGAACGTCGTTATCATAGGCAACTTCTATCAATGAATCTTTTTTCTTTGCGTTATTTTTAAGATATTTACCAATCTCTTTTATAAATTCTCTTGATGTATAACTTTTGGGCTCTAATTGATCTGCAATTTCTCCAATAGTTTTATCGCACATCTGAAGCTCTTCTTCATCAATGTAAGTATCATATATTCTATCAATGTAGTTATTTCTTAACTCTGTATCATCTTGATATTGGGATCCCTGATAATGTTTAAAACCAAGTGCTTCAAAGAAATCCATATCAATAATTGAAGCCCCAGTTGCGACTATTGCATCTACCATATTATATTTAACTAAATCTCTATAAATATGCATACATCCTGCAGCAGATGTTGATCCTGCGAGTGTTAAAAATATTGTACAATCTTTATCTTTTATCATCTCATTATAAATATTTGCAGCATTTGCAGTCTCTCTTGAAACGAAAGACATTTTTTCCATTGAAGAAACTATTTTTCTAGCATCGAAAGAAGTTATATCAATATGCTCTACTTCTTTACTAAGTAAATCACTTTTTCTATTATTTGATTGGTTTTTATTATCTGACATTAAGCAACAAGAAACTCTTTATTTGCTTCTTTGTCATACATCGTCATGATTGGACTATCTTCAACTTCATAAATTTCATCAGAGTAAAATCCATTAAAATTAGTTCTAAAAGTTAATCCATACGCTCCAAGCTGCCCTAACTCTATATAATCATTTTCTTTTATATTATTTGGTAAAATAAAAGGACCTTTCATATAATCCATGCTATCGCAAGTTGGGCCATAGAAATCGAAAGATGTTAATTTTTTGGAGATTACTCTTCCATCAGTTATCATTTTTGATGGGTAAACAATATTGGGTACACCTGCGTCAAACAAAGTTCCATACGTCCCATCATTTATATAAAGTTTCTGTTTTTTTCTTAAATCAACTCTTACAATTGTTGAGCCACTTTCTGCAACAATAGCTCTTCCAGGTTCACAAATAATTTCTGGAAGCTTATCCAATTTTAAATCACTTAAACCTTTTTTAATTTCTTTAAAATAAGCATCTAATGATTGAGGAATAAGATCAGGGTAAATAGTAGGAAAGCCACCACCAACGTTAATCACATCAGGTATAATTTTAGTTTTTTTAATTATATTATTGATTTCAAATATTCCTTTTGAATAAGATATTGGGTGCATACATTGTGAGCCAACATGAAAACTAAGTCCAATTTTTTTAGAATATTGTTTTGTTAATCTAAGTAGTCCAGCTGCTTCATTATTAATAGCTCCAAATTTTTTTGATAAATCAATCTCTGCATGCTCATTAGACACAGAAACTCTAACAAATAATTCTAAGTCTTTAGCGTAATTTGTACTTTCTAAAATTTTTATTAATTCATCTTTAGTATCTAAAGAAAAGGTCTTAACATTATATTTAAAATATGCTTCTTTAATACTCTCTCTGCTTTTGACTGTATGCATATAAGAACAATTCGCATCTGAACTTATTTTCCTTATAACCTCTATTTCTCTGATAGATGCTACGTCAAAATGGTTAATTCCACTCTCAACAATAGTTTTAAGAACTACTGGATGAGGGTTGGTTTTCAACGCATAAAGTATTTTTCCTGGGAAATTTTTTTGAAAGTATTTAGAAGCCAATTTGATTGACTCTTTTCTAATACAATAAACAGGTCTTGTCGGCCTCAGTTGATTAACTAATTCTTCAACTGACTTAAATTTTTGCATATATGCACCTCTAAAAAAAATTTACAAAAAAAACCTGCATATCACGTATGCAAGTTTCATAAATGCAGCATTTAGGGGAAATATTTAATAATGTAAAGTAAATAATGCTATTGAAATATTAAAATTTACTTCCATATAACGGCTATGATCAATCAACCAACACTTCAAAAATTAAGTGATTTTGAGGATAAATCGCTTTTGATAGTAGACGATGACAATCCATTTAGACAAAGATTGGCTAGAGCTATGGAGAAAAAAGGATTTACAGTTACACAAGCTGAGAGTGTAAAAATGGGTATTGATACCGTAAAATCCCAAAATCCAGCATTTGCAGTTGTCGATCTTAGATTAAATGATGGAAATGGTCTAGAGGTAGTTAAGGAAATTCAAAAGGGAAATCTTAAAAGCAGAATTATTATGTTAACTGGATATGGTAATATCCCTACGGCAGTTGCTGCAATTAAAGAAGGTGCAATTGATTATATTGCTAAGCCTGCAGATGCAGATGATGTTGAAAAAGCACTTTTAGCTGATCCAAATCAAAAACCAGCCCCTCCTGAAAACCCAATGTCAGCGGATAGAGTAAAATGGGAGCACATACACAGAGTTTTTGAGTTATGTAACAGAAATGTCTCAGAAACTGCAAGAAGACTAAAGATGCATAGAAGAACTCTTCAAAGAATACTGTCTAAAAGATCTCCTAGATAATTTAATTTTTTGTAAGTCTTAAAAATACATCTTCAAGATCTCCATCATCAGTTGAAATATCTTGTATTTTTATATCTTGTTTTTTAATCTCTGAGATTATTGAGTCTATACTTAGTTTACTCTTCTCATATGATAAAACTAACTTATTTTCGTCATTTGATAGAACTTTTAATGACTCAAAAGTGTTGTCCTTAATATTAGTTTTTTTATCTGTGGTGACATATACAATTTTTGTTTGAATTCTTTCCAAGAGATTTTTAGTCGTATCTAAAGCAACTAATTTTCCTCCACTAAGGATTCCAATTCTGTCACACATTTTTTCTGCTTCCTCAAGGTAATGAGTTGTTAGTATTGTTGTAACCCCTTGTTTGTTCAAAGATTTTACATTTTCCCACAATGTATTTCTCAGCTCCACATCAACTCCTGCGGTAGGCTCGTCTAAAATAATAATTGGAGGTTGATGCACCATCGCTTTTGCTACAAGTAATCTTCTCTTCATACCACCAGATAGTGCTCTAGCATAACTGTCAGCTTGCTCCTCTAATGATACCAACTTCAATATAGTATCTGTAATTCTATCTTTTTCTCTAATTCCGTATAGACCTGCTTGAAGCTCTAAAAGTTTTCTGGGACTAAAAAATGGATCAAAGTTTACCTCTTGTGGAACAATCCCAATAGAGGCTCTAACTTGTCTAGGGTTTTTATCTAAGTTAAACCCCCAAACATTAACCTCGCCACCAGTTTTTACAACTGATCCTCCTAATATGTTTATAAATGTACTTTTTCCAGCCCCATTTGGTCCTAATAGACCAAAAATTTCACCTTCTTTCACTTCTAAGTTTAAATTATTAAGAGCATGCGTTTGTTTCGAACCATTTTTTGAATAAACTTTATTCAAGTTTTTAACAGTTAAGGCGTTTTTTTTATTCATATGGGGGTATACATTTATTACATTTATAAAAATTAAGATATCATTACATTATGGAGAAAATTAAAAAAAGTGACCATTTTTACTTAATAGATGGTTCGGGATACATTTTTAGAGCATATTATGCCCTTCCTCCTTTAACTAGAAAAAGCGATGGATTGCCAGTAGGTGCCGTTAGCGGTTTTTGTAATATGCTTTTTAAATTATTAGAGGACTCTAAATCAGATGATAATTTAGAAAAACCGACACACTTTGCTGTAATATTTGATTCAGCACGAAAAAATTTTAGAAATGAAATATATTCAGAGTATAAAGGAAATAGATCTGATGCACCTGACGATCTAATTCCTCAATTTGAATACATCAGGCAATCTGTAAAAGCCTTTAATTTACCTTCGATTGAATTAATTAATTATGAGGCAGATGATTTAATTGCAACTTATGTTGAGAAAATTTTAGACTTAGGTGCAAAAGTAACAATTGTTTCCTCTGACAAAGATTTAATGCAGCTTTATAAAGAAGGGGTGAGAATTTATGACCCAATGAAGAACAAATTTATAAATCAAGACGATGTACATAATAAATTTGGAGTTACTCCTGAAAAAGTAATAGATGTCCAATCTTTAGCTGGTGATAGCACAGATAACGTCCCTGGTGTACCTGGTATAGGAGTTAAAACTGCCGCTGAATTGATAAATCAATATGGAACTTTAGAAAATTTATTAAAAAATGCATCAAAAATAAAACAAAATAAAAGAAGAGAAACTCTAATAAATAACAAGGACGATGCAATTATTAGTAAAAAACTAGTTACACTAAAAAAAGATGTGCCTGTAAAAAATAAAATTCAAGAATTCATATTGAAAAGTGTTGATCAAGATAAGCTTTATACTTTTCTAAGGGAAATGGAATTTAATAGACTATTGAGTTCTGCCATCTCAAAATATGGGGGCACAAATAATCTTGGAACTAAAGATATTGAGATAAATTCAGAAAAAACATCAGAAATTAAGAAAAAAAATTATCAATTAATTAAAAATGAGAAGGAAATTGAAGATTGGATGAAACAATCTGAGGAAATAGGTGAATTTGCAATAGATACTGAAACAACCTCATTAGACCCTCACACAGCAAAATTAGTAGGTATTTCAATTTCTAACAGAATCGGAAATGCATGTTATATTCCATTAAATCATGTCAGTGGAAATAATCTTAACGAAAAAAAAGTCTTAAGCATTTTAAAGAATTATTTAGAGGATGAGAGCATTAAAAAAATAGGACAAAATATTAAGTTTGATTTCATTGTCTTTTATCACCGTGGAATAACTTTAAATTCCATGGAAGACACCATGCTTATGTCTTACACACTAGATGCTGGTAAAAATAGGCATAATATGGATACTCTTTCAGAAATCCATCTAGGTCATAAAACTATTAAATTTAAAGATTTAGTTGGGACGGGAAAAAAACAACTTAATTTTTCAGAAGTCAATATATCTGAGGCAAAAGATTATGCGGCTGAAGATGCAGATATTACATTTAGATTGTACAAAATTTTTTTAAAATCATTAAAAGCAGAAAAATTATTGAATATTTATGAGTTATTTGAAAAACCACTAATTAAAATACTAGCAGAGATGGAGATAAAAGGTATTAAACTTGATAAATCTTCACTCAACAAACTGTCTTCAAAATTTTCATCTAAAATCGAAAAATTAGAAAAATCTATTTTTAGGATTTCAAAGAAAACATTTAACATCGGATCAACTAAGCAACTTGGTGAAATAATGTATAACGATTTAAAAATAGCAGCTTTAAAGAAAACAAAAAAAGGAAGTTTTGCCACTAGTGCTTCGGTTTTAGAAGACCTAGCTTTTAAAGGTTATGAATTTCCAAAACTCATCTTGGAATGGAGGCAAATTAGCAAACTTAAAAATACCTACTCAGATGCATTGCCAGAACATATAAATCAAAATACTAAAAGAGTTCATACATCTTTTTTGTTAGCAGCTACTACAACAGGTAGACTTGCATCTAGTGATCCAAATTTACAAAATATTCCAATAAAGTCAGATGATGGTAAGGATATAAGAAAAGCCTTTGTTTCTGAAAAAAATAATAAATTGATTTCAGCAGACTACAACCAAGTTGAAATGAGAATTTTGGCAGATTTAGCAGATGTAAAACAGTTGAAAAAGGCGTTTTTAAACAATGAGGATATTCATACTTTGACAGCTAGTCAGGTTTTTGGAAAAGAAATTAATAAAATTGATTCAGAAACAAGAAGAAAAGCAAAAGCAATCAACTTTGGGATTATTTATGGTATATCACAATATGGTCTAGCCAAACAAATCAATGTTTCAAACATTCAAGCAGAAGAATTTTTAAATTCTTATTTTAAAAAATTTCCAGAAATAAAAGATTATATGAAAACAACTGTGAATTTTTGTAGAAAAAGTGGCTATGTAAGTAATATATTTGGAAGAAAAACACATCTCACCGGAATTAATGATAAGAATTTTAATGTAAGAAATTTTCAAGAGAGGGCAGCGATAAATGCCCCAATTCAAGGGTCGGCATCAGAGATAATGAGATTAGCAATGATCAGGATAAATAAAGAAATCTCCAATAATAAAAATAATAGTTTGAAAATGTTGTTGCAGATACACGATGAGTTAATTTTTGAGGAAAGCTCAAAAGAAACAAAAAAAAGTACTAAATTAATTAAGGATTTGATGTTGAGTGTAAAAGATAGTGAACTTCATTCATTTTCGATACCTCTTTTAGTCGATGTGAATATTGGAGAAAATTGGGGTGAACTTCATTGAAAACAAACAATTGCCCTAATATGAACAATTTAGTATTTTTATTTTAATTTATGTCACAAACAATTGCGTTAGTAGATGATGATAGAAATTTATTAACATCTGTCCAGATGGCTTTAGAAAAAGAGGGTTTTAAAGTTCAAACTTATATTGATGGTGAAAATGCTCTTGTCGGATTATCAAGAACACCACCTGATCTTGCTGTGATTGATATTAAAATGCCAAGAATGGATGGTGAAGAACTTCTAAGAAAACTTAGAAAAAAAACTTCCATGCCAGTTATTTTTTTAACTTCTAAAGATGAAGTAACAGACGAGGTTAGTGGTTTAAAACTCGGTGCAGATGACTTTGTTGGCAAAACTGGAGGATTTTCAACCAAAGTTTTAGTTGAAAGAATTAAAGTACAATTAAGAAAAAAAGATAAGGACATTAATATAGAAGAAAATAAAAATGTAATTTCTCATGGTAAGTTAAAATTAGATCCTTCCCAACTCGAATGTGAGTGGGATGGTAAACAATTGCCTGATAAACTGACCACAACAGAATTTAAAATTGTTGAGGAGCTAGCAAAAAGACCAGGAATGATTAAAGAAAGAGCCTTACTCATGGATGTGGCTTATCGAGAGGACACAGATATAGAAGATAGGACTATTGATAGTCATGTTAAAAGAATAAGAAAAAAATTTAAAAAGGTAGACAGTGATTTTTCAGCAATTGAAACAAGATATGGAAGTGGATATAGATGGAATGTTAAATAATAATTATGGGAAAAATACTAAAAAATCTCTCTATATTACAGAAATTCTTATTTATTAATCTAGTAATCTTCATATTTATAATAATAATCACATTCTTTTACTTAGGTGCTATCAAAAAAAATTTGATTAATGAAAAACAAAATAATCATACAGATATAATAACTGAAACAATATTAAATCTTGAAAAATCAAATATTAAATTAAATGAGTATGGAATAAGCGAATTTTTATTTTCCAAAAAATCTCGATTTCCTTATTTTGAAAAACTAGATAGAGTAATATTTTTTGACGATCAATTGAATTTGATTGGGGATACAAGATCTATTCCATCATCATTATTACTAATTGAAGAATTAACCGAACAATCGAGTGAGAATAATTTTAGTAATCAAGAAAATAAAAACGAAACAATTTTTGATGAAGATCTTAATAAATATTATTTATCAGGATCTGAAAAATCTTTAACTTATTTAAAACAAATCCAAGAACAGTTTTTTGTTTTTAGTATTAAGAGTGTTAATTATTTGAATAATAATGGCTATATTCTTATATCTGAAAATGCTGATAATATAATCGCACAAATTGAAGAGAGAGAGAACTTTATTATTAGAACAGCTCTTGTTGTACTTTTGGTTATCATTATTTTTTCATATGTCTTAAATAGATATTTTTTAAAACCCATTAAAAATTTGGTTACTTATACAAAAATCATAAAAGATAAAAGTAACGAAAAAACAGATATAGAAAGGGTTAAGACAAGAAATGATGAATTAGGAATATTATCAAAATCTCTTGATGAAATGACTAGTGAATTAAATAAAAGAATTGCAACTGCTGAAAATTATTCAACAGACCTACTTCATGAAATTAGAAATCCTCTTGCTTCATTGAAAAGTGCATCTGAAATAATTTCAGAAACAGATGATAAAGCTAAAAGAGAAAAGTTAATTAATATCGTATCTCATGATGTTGAGAGAATAGAAAGATTAATTACTGATTATTCTCAAATGCTGAAAGATGAGGCAGTAATTTCCACAGAAACAATGCAAAAAATTGATATAAAGGATATTGCAAAATCTGTAGTTGATGATTTTAACAATATTTATAATTCAAAGAGAAAAATACAAATAAGATTAAAGTCTAATGGATCAGAGAATTATTTTATACTTGGTATCAACAATAGGATAGAGCAAATTATTGCAAATTTACTTGAAAATTCAATTTCTTTTAGTGATGAGAATCAAGAAATTGTAGTAGAGGTCAGTAAAGATAAGGAAGGTAAACCAAGACTTGTCGTAATTGACGAGGGGACCGGGTTTAACGAGAAGGATACTGCTAAAATTTTCAATAGATTTTACAGCAATAGACCTCAAAATTTTGGAGAACACTCTGGCTTGGGCCTGAATATAGTGAAAAACTTAGTTGAATTGCATAATGGACAAATTAAAGCTGAAAATAATAAAAATAAGGGTGCAAAAGTTGAAATTATTTTCCCGGCGACCCAATGAAAAGTTGATTAATATAAATAAAGTTGTTACAAGCCCTACTTTATGACAGATTACAAAGTAAAAGATATTAACGAAGCAGAATTTGGAAGAAAAGAAATCTCTCTAGCAGAGACTGAAATGCCAGGATTAATGGCAGTAAGAGCCGAATATAAAGGCAAAAATCCTCTTAAAGGTGCAAGAATTTTAGGTTGTCTTCATATGACAATTCAAACAGCAGTTTTGATTGAAACTTTAGTTGATTTAGGTGCAGAATGTAGATGGTCTTCATGCAATATATTTTCAACACAAGATCATGCAGCAGCAGCAATTGCAAAAGCTGGTATCCCAGTATTTGCATGGAAGGGTGAGACAGAGGAAGAATATTGGTGGTGTGTAAAACAGACTATAGAGGGCAAAAAAGACTGGATCCCTAACATGATATTAGATGATGGTGGAGATCTTACTGCTCTTATGCATAAAGATTACAAAGATTTATTAAAAGGTGTAAAAGGTTTGAGTGAAGAAACAACAACAGGTGTTTTAGCACTTAAAAAAATGGAAGAACAAGGTCAATTGTTAGTACCAGCAATTAATGTAAACGACTCGGTCACGAAATCAAAATTTGATAATCTATATGGATGTAGAGAAAGTTTAGTTGATGGGATCAAAAGAGCTACAGATGTAATGATGTCAGGGAAAGTTGCAATTGTTGCAGGCTTTGGTGATGTTGGAAAAGGTAGTGCAGCATCTTTACGACAGAGTGGAGCAAGAGTTTTAGTAACCGAAACTGATCCTATTTGTGCATTACAAGCTGCTATGGAGGGTTACGAAGTAGTTTTAATGGATGAAATGATAGGTCAAGCAGATATCGTTGTAACTGCAACTGGCAATAAAGATGTAGTAACGGCAGATCATATGAGAGCTATGAAAGATAGATCTATTCTATGTAATATTGGACACTTCGATAACGAAATTCAAGTCGAGGCTTTGAAAAATTATAAATGGGATGAAGTAAAACCTCAAGTTCATGAAATCACATTCCCAGACGACAAAAGATTAATTTTGTTAGCTGAAGGAAGACTTGTAAATTTAGGTTGTGGAACTGGTCACCCAAGTTTTGTTATGAGTGCATCATTTACTAATCAGGTTATTGCTCAAATTGAGCTTTGGAATAATTCAGATAACTATGAAAATAAAGTTTATGTGCTTCCTAAACACTTAGATGAAAAGGTTGCAAGGCTTCACTTAGATAAAGTTGGCGCAAAATTAACGCCACTATCAAAAGAGCAAGCTGACTATATAAGTGTAACACCAGAGGGACCATACAAGCCTCATGCTTATCGCTACTAGAAGTGGCAAAATTAATATTTCTAAAGAAAAAGATACTAGACTTGTAGCTGAAAAAATTTCTAAGCTTATTAATTTAGGAGATTTCATACTTTTAACTGGGAATCTAGGTGTAGGAAAAACTACCTTCACTAAATATATTATTAATTCTCTTCAAAGAATTAATAGACAGGCAATATCAGAAGTTCCTAGTCCTACTTTTAATATTACTAATGAGTATCAGATAAAAAAAATTTTAATAAAACACTACGATCTATATAGAATTAGAAATGAAAAGGAGCTTAATAATTTAGGTATCCAAGAAAATTTAAAAAAACAAATAACCCTAGTTGAGTGGCCTGAAATGGTAAAAAAATTGAAAATTAAAAATATTATTAGTTTAATATTTAAATATAATAAAAACTATACTGAGCGTTATCTGACAATAATTTCTAAAAACAAAAAATTAATTAATGAATTTAAGTAAATTAAAAAAACTCACTGGAGATGCATCGTTTAGAAATTTTTATAGAGGAAAAAAAAATATTCTTGTTCATTGTGAAAAAAATAAAAAAAGTAATTTGTTAGAATACGATGCTGTTAACAAAATATTAATTAAAAAAAATATTTTAGCACCTAAATTAATATCTCAGAATTACAAAAATAATTATATTGAGATTGAAGATTTTGGTGATTTAACAGTTTTTAAAAAATTCAAAAAAAAATCTACCAACAAAAAAATATATTATAAAAAAATTTTAAACTTATTGGTCAAAATCACAAATATTAAAATTAAATATAAAGTTCCAAACTATTCATTAAAAAAATTATTAGATGAGAGTAATTTATTCTTAGACTGGTATTTACCAAAATATGTCAAAAGTGAAAAAAATAAAATTTTAAAAGTCAAATTTAATAAGATATTTAAAAAATTACTAAACAATATCTATTTTAAAAATAAAGTTTTTGTACATCGAGATTTTCATATATCTAATATAATGATAACTAAAAAAGGTTTAGGATTGATAGACAGTCAAGATGCTGTCTATGGTAATATTGCATATGATCTAGCCTCTCTTATCGATGATGTTAGGTTTAAAACAGATAAAAAGATTAAAAATTTTATTTTTAATGAGTTTATAAATAGGAACAAACACTTAGACCTTAAGAAGTTTAAAAATGACTTTGATATTTTATCTGTTTTAAGGAATTTAAAAATAATTGGCATATTCACTAGGTTATCTGTGAGAGATAAAAAAAACAAATACCTTAAACTTATACCTCACGCATGGGAGTTGATCGAATACAGAACTTTAAATAATCCTATATTCAAAGACTTAAATTACCTTTTAAGTAAAAACTTTGATAGAAAAATTAGAAAAACTTATGAAAATTAAAACCGCTCTTATACTCTGCGCTGGATTTGGGAAGAGAGTACAACCGATTACAGATAGTTTGCCCAAGCCATTAATAGTTTATAAAAATGAAACTTTATTAGAAAATACAATTAATTTTCTTGTTAAGATAAAAATTAAAAAAATCAAAATTAATGTTTTTTATTTAAAAGAAAAGATAATTGATTTTATTAACAGTAAAAATTTTCCAATAAATATTGAAATTGTAGATGATGGTGAGACAATCTTAGGAACAGGAGGTGGTACTTTAAGTCTAATTAAAAAATCTTATGAGGATGATGTTTTAGTAATCAATCCAGATACGATTTGGAATGACAGTTACGTCAAATCAATTTTCGAAATGGAGAAAATGTACTTTGAAAAAAAAATAAAAAATATTTTATTAATTGTAAATAACTTGACATGTTTCGATAAAAGATTTAATGGAGATTTTGAGATTAAAAACAATATCCTTCTAAAAGAAAAAATAAATAATTTTAAATATACTGGATGTCAGATATTCAACAAGGAATTAATATCACACAAACAATTAAATTATTTTCCAATATCTGAAATATGGGATGAACTTTTAAGAGAAAGCAAACTTTATGGTTATGAGCATAAAGGTGAATTTAAGCATTTAACTGATTTTGAAATATACGAAAAATTATTTATTTAGAAAACTAAAAGATCTTTTGCTCTATCTTTATCTAAATACCTTGCATTCTTAATCTTTCCTTTTTCAAATATAATCAATAGAGGATTGCCAGTTGGTATTTCCAAACTCGAAATATTTTCATTATCTAAATTAAATATATATTTACATAATGATCTTATTGAATTTCCATGAGCCGATACAATAATATTTTTATCTAATTTAGGTTCAATATTTTTTTTGTAAAAAGGTATCACTCTTTCATAAGTATTTTTTAATGACTCTGTATCTGGAATTTTATCTTTTGGAACATTTTTATATATATTAATATTTAATGGATGATATGGGCTAGTTTTTTTTAGTGGCTCAGGCGGGTTATTCCAGGATCTTCTAAAAGTATGAATTTTTTCTTCTCCATAAAGTTTCCTCATTTCATCTTTATTTAAACCTGTTAACGCTCCATAGTGCCTCTCATTTAGCTCCCAAGCATTAACAACATTTTGATCTTTAATTCTCATAGTATTGAGAATTAAATTTAGTGTTTCGATCGATCTAGTCTGTAATGATGTATAAAAATAAGATAATTCAAGGTTTAATTCCTTTATTAATTCTCCAGCCTTACAAGCTTCAAGTTTGCCCTTGGCAGCTAAACCTACATCTACCCAGCCAGTAAAACGGTTTTCTAGGTTCCATTCGCTTTGTCCGTGTCTAACAAGTATTAAATTATTCATAAATTTAACACAAATATAAATTAAATTAGATTGACATAAAGCTAAATCTTTTTAATTTATTACAATGAGTTCATTTGAAGATAGAAAAAAAAGTTTCGAAAAGAAATTTGCTCACGATCAAGAGCTTCAATTCAAAGTTAGTGCTAGAAGGAATAAATATTTAGGTGAATGGGTATCTCAAATATTAAGTTATAATCCAGATCAAGAAAAAGAGTACATTCAATCAGTAATAAAAGCAGATTTTGCTGAAGCAGGAGATCAAGACGTTTTTCGAAAAATTAAAGAGGATTTGAAAGAAAAAAACGTATCAGATGAAGATCTTCGAAAAAAAATGGACGAATTAAATGAAAAAGCAAAAACTGATTTTAATTAGTTTTTTTTTCTTCTTATTTAACATTAATCCCTTATTGTCTTCAGAACAAAATTATTTGTTAATCTCAGGCAAACCAAAAATTACAGATGGTGATACAATTAAGATTAATAATAAAAAAATTCGTTTTAGTGGAATTGATGCTCCAGAAAGTCTTTTTTTTGGAAAAAAACAATCATGTATCTTGAATAATGTTGAAATTCTATGTGGGAAGTTATCTAAAGATAAACTCATTGAAAAAATTGGAAATCAGATTGTTAATTGTAAAATAGAAAAAAACAAAGATCAATATAGCAGGTTAATAGGAGAATGTTTTATAAATAAAGAAAGCCTATCAGTTTTTATGGTTAAGAATGGTTATGCATTTGATTATCCTAAATATTCAAACGGAAAATTTCGAAAATATCAGATTTATGCAGAAAAACTTTCCTTGGGTTTATGGCAAATGCAATTCGAATATCCTTGGATATGGAGAAAAAAAAATAGATAATAAAAAAAATGATTCGAAACAAAAATATTTATTTAATTTTAATTCTTATCTTAGTTTCTGCTTGCTCTTCAATTCCTAAAAATACTGCTGATGGCTGTTCAATTTTTTCAGAAAGATATCTTTGGTATAAGCATGCCAAAAAAACTGAACAAAAATGGGGTACTCCTATTAATTTACAACTTGCTATAATTAAAATGGAGTCTGATTTTGATTGGTTGGCAAAACCACCTAGACAAAAATTATTTAAGGTTATTCCATATAAAAGACCATCAAGTTCTTTTGGTTATTCTCAAGCAATTAGAGGAACCTGGAAGCAATACAAAGAGGAAACAGGAAACAAGTATGCTACTAGGACAAGATTTAAAGATAGTGTAGATTTTATTGGTTGGTATACAAACAAAACAGAAAAGATCCTAAAAATACCAAAAAATGATGCTTTTAAACAATATGTTGCTTATCATGAGGGCTGGGGAAATTACAAAAATTATAAAAAGAATCAAAAAATTATTCTTTTAGCAAAAAAAGTTGAAAACCAATCTAAGAAATACAAGGCACAACTTAATAATTGTCAAAAATCACTTACTACTAAAAAATATATTATATTTTAGTTTAATTGTTTTTTAAGCTCTATATCAACTGCATCAATTCTCTTCGTATTTTTCGCCAAAGTTAAATACATCGTTGGAGTTACATATAAAGTGAAGAAAGTAGAAATTATCATGCCACCAAGTATAGTTGCACCTACAGCAAGTCGGGAACCTTCTCCAGCACCTGGTCCAATATTTCCAATAACCAAAGGTAACATCGCAATCATTGTGCTAAGAGATGTCATTATGATTGGTCTAAATCTTAAACTGCAGGCTTCTTTTACAGCCTTTTCAATTTCTTTACCTTTAGTCCTCAATTGATTTGCGTAATCAACGATAAGAATACTATTTTTTGTTGAAATACCAATAAGTATTACCAAGGCTATTTGTGAAAATATATTTATTGATGAATTCAAGAATAGAATAAATATTAATCCTCCAAATACTGCAAGTGGAACAGTTAAAATAATTATAAATGGGTGTATAAACGAATTAAAAGTAGCTGACATAACAAGATAAGCAGTCAACAATGCTAAAGCAAATATGATATAAAGTTCATTACTTGTTTCCTTTAATTCTTCAGATTTTCCTTTCCAAGTAATTTGTTTTTCTGGAGCAACTTTAGTCATTGTTTCTTCTAAATATTTAATTGCTTCAGCTAAAGTATAACCTTCACTTATATTAGCCGATATTGTTACGGCACGTTGTCTGTTATATCTTGATAACTTACTTGCCGTTCCTTTTTCATTAAACTCAACAAGATTAGAGAGGGAAACTAAATTACCTGTTTTTTCTGATCGAACGAATATTTTACTTAAACTTTCCTTATTTTTTCTATCTTCTAAATATTGTTGTAAAATAATTGGATATTCTTTTCCAAGTTTATTAAATTTTGTGACCGTCTTACCCCCATACAAAGTTTCTAAAGTTTGACCAATTGCTTCAGTTGATATTCCTAAGTCTTTTGCTTTATTTTTGTTAATTTTTATATTCACTTCAGGTTTATTTCTCGTGTAGTCAGATTCAAGTCTTGATAAATTTCTGTTCTTTCTTAACATTCTAATAACCTGAGACTGTATTTGTTCTAACTCTTCGTATGTATTTCCATAAATAACCATTTGAACCGGCTTATTGTAACTTGAAACTCTTATTGACTGAGGAGAAATTGGAAATGCTAGTGTTTGAGGTACTGTAACTATTTTTCCAATTGCTTGTCTCATTATTGTTTGAGAATTTTGTTTTCTATTTTTCCAATTGTCCAAAAGTGAGATTATTAAGAAGCTATTTTCAGAGCCAAAACCTGGAACTATCATTAAAAATCTATTGTATGGACTATTATCGCCATCAAGCAGTGGAATAAGTCTTTTTTCCACATCCTCAGCTCTTTTTTGAGTATACTGGAATGAACTTCCTTCATCAGTAAATCCTATAACTAAGTAAACTCCACGATCTTCTAATGGTAACAATTCTTTTTTTGTATAGTTATACAAAGCCCCAGAGGCAACTATGATAAAAATTATGAATGTTATTATTGTTTTCTTCTTGTTCATCCAAAATCCTAATGTCTCAGTGTAAAATTTTAAAAAGCCTTGAAAAAATTTATCAAAACGTCTTGTTAAGAAATTAGACTTTTTCTTTTTATCAAGAAATTTACTACCTAGCATTGGCGAAAGTGTTAGAGCAACAAATGATGACACTACTATTGCAAATGATAGTGCTATTGCAGTCTCTTTAAATAAAGTTCCAGCAATACCTTCAATGAAAATTAAAGGCAAAAATACTGCAACCAAAATAAGAGTTGTTGCAATAATTGCAAATGTAATTTGTTTTGAGCCTTTATATGCTGCTACCAGTGGTGTCTCACCATTTTCAATTCTTCTATATATTGCATCAGTCATAATGACTGAATCATCAGTAATAATTCCAATTGCTAATATAAAACTTAGTAAGACAAATATATTAATAGATAAATCAAATATATATAAACCTAAGAATGTAGCAATTAGACTTACAGGTAAAGCTATTGCAGGAACAATAACTGCTTTTAAATTTCCTAAAAATAAATAAATTATTATTACAACAAGTATAAAGGCTATAGCTAAAGTTTTATAAACTTCATTTATTGCTTCGCCAATATAAGTAGCTCTATTAAAAGCTATTTCCAAATTTAAGTCGCCAGGTAAAGTTTTTCTAATTTCATTGATTTTCTTTTCAACATCTTTTGATAATTCAACAGTTGAAGCTCCACTTCTTGCATAAATTCCTATACCCATGGTTTTTAAATTTAATGCTCCTTTACTTTGAGCTCTAAATAAAACTTTCTCTGTGACAGGACCTAATTCTAAATTTGCAATATCAGATAATCTTACTATATTATCTTTAGCTTTCTTAATTGGCAGTTCCTTAAGTTTTTCTAAATCATTATATGATTTATCGATATTGATCGTTAAATCTATATTTTCAGCCTCAAGTGTACCCGCTGGTAATCGAACATTTTCGTTTCTTAAAGATCTTTCTACTTCTTGAATAGTTAAATTATTTGCAGCTAATTTGATTGGATCTATCCATACTCTAATACTCTGCTCCCTAAGGCCACCCGTTCTTATTCGACCAACATTTTTAATGCTAGAAAATTGATCAACTAAATATCGTTCTGCATAGTCTCCGAGCTCAAGATCACTCCAAGTTTCTGAAGATAAGGCAAGCCACATTGTGGTTGTAAAACCTGCAGATTGCTTAAGTATTCTTGGGGCCTCAGACTCGGCTGGCAGCCTTCCAACAATTCTTGCAACTCTCTCTCTTACATCATTTGCGGCATTATCAAGGTCTATATCTGTATCAAATTCGATATTTATAGTACTTTTCCCATTCTCTGATTTAGCGTCTATGTTTTTTATTCCCTCTGCTCCACCTATAACTTCTTCAATTACCTGTGTCACTTCTTCATCAACAATTGGAGCTGACGCTGATGCATATTCTACCTGGACTTGAACCACAGGTGGTTGTAAACCAGTTGGTAGTTCTCTAACTGGTAATTTTGAAAAAACAAAAGTTCCAAAGACTACTAATATTAAGGATAATACCCATGACAATGCTGGTCTTCTAATACTAACATCAGTTAAATACATTTAATTATTTACTTTTATTTTCTTTTTTACCCCAACTAGACTCACTTTTTTTTTCACCATCTTTAATGGGTTTAATTTTTCCATTGGGTCTTACTTTTTTCAATCCTTCAGCAACAACTATATCGCCCTCATTTAAACCTGACTCCACTTCTAGATATCCTTTGTTTCTGTTACCAACTTTAACTTCAACTCTTTTTGTTATATTCTCTTTATCTACTTTATAAATATAAACTTTGTTACCTTCTAAGATTACACTTGTATCTGGAATTCCTAAAGAAACTCTTTCATCATATTTTATTGTGACTTCCATTAAAGCACCAGGCAAAATCTCTGAATTTGAATTTTGCATTTTAACTCTAAGTCTTAAAGATCTATTGCTAACATCAATTTTGCTAGCCAAAGAGTCTACTATTCCGTTATAAGTTTTATCCTTATTGCCAGAAAATTTTACATCAACTCCAAGTCCTTTCTTTACAAACGGTGCGAATACCTCTGGAACATCAACATCAATAAATAAAGAAGATGCGTCCTCAATATCAATTACAACAGAACTTTCCGAAACATTAATATCGTCAGAAAAGTTTCTTTTACCAATTACTCCATCGAAGGGTGCTACTATAGTTCTATTTTTTAATTTTGCGATAACATCACCAGACTTAACCTTGGTATTATATTTGATTTCTTCTAGAATTTCGTATTTTTCAATATTGTATGACTGTGTTTTAATTGGAACCGCCGTTCCAAAGGTTTCAATAATATTTTGAAACTTTCTTTCCTCTACTGTTTTGACAATGATACCTGGTGGCGGTCTTTTACTAAATTTTTTTTTAAAATGGTTCCCAATCATTGTTCGAGCAATGATCACTCCTGCAATAATTAGAAAAAAAATTACTATTATTGATGTTATTTTAGTAGATCTCTTCATTTCTATATTCTTCCATATTCAGCCCATGAACCATCATAAACTGTAGGAGAATATGTATTATTTACTAGGGAATATGCAAGACCTAAAACACATGCTGTTATACCAGATCCACATGAAAAAACAGTTTTATCGTCATTTAAATCAATAATTTCGCTGAACTTTTTTGAGATTTCACTTACACCTTTAAAAGTGTTGTCTGAACTATTTATAATTTCTTTAAATGGAAGACATACAGAGTTTGGAATAGATCCACTTTTCACATTCTTCCTGGGATCTGGAACACTTCCATTAAATCTTTCCTTACTTCTTGCGTCGATTATTGTAAAATTATTTTGTTCAATGTTTTCATTTATTTCAAGAATACTTTTTACCAGATTTTTATTTTCTGTTGCTCTGTAGGTTGAGTTGTTTAAAATTGTCCTTTCACTTGTTGTTTTCCTATTTTCAATCATCCATTTTTTTAAACCACCATCTAAAACACTTACTAGGTGTTTATCATGACCAAAATAAATAAAATTGTACCAACCTCTACATGAACTTAAAACATCAGAGTTATCATAAATTACAATTCTATCAGTATTTGATATGCCCATTGAAGATACTATCTCTTCCCATTTTTCTTTTGTAGGAAGCATGTGAGGTAAATCTGTATCTTGATCTGAATTTTTGTCTAAGTCAAAAAAAATTGCACCAGGAATATGATTTTTAGAGTACTCCTCTTTAGGATTTCTATCAATTCCTGGCATATGCCATGAGCAGTCAATTATTTTGATGTCACTTAAATTATTTTCTAACCAATCTGATGTAACAAGCGACATTCTATCTTTTTTCTAAATACTTCTGATGATACTCTTCCGCAGTGCAGTAATTTTTTAACTCAGATAGCTTAGTTACAACTTTTCCAGATAACTTCAAATTTTCTTCGTCTATTACTTTTTGAGCAATATTTTTTTGTTCTTCATTAAGGTAGAAAATCTCACTTCTGTATTGTGTTCCAAAATCAGGACCTTGAGAGTTTAGAGTAGTTGGATCATGAAATTCAAAAAATCTCTTAATTATTTGTTCGTATGTAATAACTTTAGGATCAAATTCTAATTTTACAGCTTCTGCATGATTAGTTGTTCCTGTACAAACTTCTCTATAATTTGTATTAGGACTGTTTCCTCCACAATATCCAACCTCTGTTCTGTAGATACCATCTAATTGTGCATATTTTTTTTCTGGACCCCAGAAACATCCCAAAGCTAAAACTGCTATTTCCATAGATTAATGTTATAATATTAATATAATCTAATCCATGTTATCTAGAAATCAATTAGGCTTTTTGTACATGTTTCTGTCAGTGTGTGCATTTTCAATGATGGATGTGCTTGTTAAGTGGTCTGAAAATTATCCTGTTGGTGAAGTTCTTTTTTTTAGAGGAATCTGCGGATTAATACCTATTTTTTTTTTAATACCAAAAGAAAACTACACAAATTTTTATAAAACAGATCGACCTAAATTACATTTCTTAAGGTGTGCAGCAGGATTAATGGCAATAGTATCAGTATTTATTGCACTAAGAAATTTACCTTTGGCAACGGTAGTGGGAATCTCATTTGCTGCACCAATTTTTGCAACAATTTTATCCATTTATTTTTTGTCAGAAAAAATTGGTAAATACCGCTGGTTAGCAGTTTTGATCGGTTTTATAGGTGTAATAATTATTACACAACCAGGTATTTCCACTTTAAATTTTTATTATATTTACCCAATAATTTTTTGTTTAGGAATGTCATATGTTGCAATTGCTATCAGACAGTTATCTACATCCGAACCAGTTTGGCTTATTTCTTTTTATTTTTCAGTAGCGATATCTATTTTAGGTTTGTTTACAATTCCTTTTGGATGGGTAATGCCTACATTAATAGATTTTATTTTTTTGTGTATGATTGGTTTGCTTGGAGGTATTGCTAATTTACTACTTGGACAATCTTACAAACTTTCAGAAGTTTCTTTAGTTACTCCACTTAAGTATTTAAGTTTAGTATTTGCAATTATATTTGGTTATTTTATTTGGAATGAAATACCATCTTATAAAACTTTATTGGGTTCATTACTTGTAGTGTTATCTTCATTAATTATATTTAGAAGAGAAATCTATTTGAAAAAACCAAACTTAATTTTTAAAAATGAGTAAACCTCCGATTTATTGGTCAAAGGCATTAAAGTTCCTTTCTAAAGACAAGATAATGAAAAAACTTATTTCTAAATACAAAGACAAAACCTTAACTACAAGAAAAGATATTTTTTTGTCTCTATGTAAAAGTATAATAGGACAACAGATAAGTGTTGCTGCAGCAAATTCTGTATTTTTAAAGTTTAAAAAAGAATGTAGAGGAAAGATAAATCCAAAAATAGTTAATGCTATTACCTCGGCTCGTTTGAAAAAATGTGGATTAAGCAGACAAAAAGTTAGAGGAATTAAAGAGTTGGCAAAAAAATTTGTAAATAAAACATTTAATCCAAGAATTATAAAAAAAATGGATGATGAGGAGGCAATTCTTTATTTATCTGAGTTAAGACAAATAGGTAGATGGTCTGCTGAGATGATATTGCTATTTACTTACAACAGATCAAACATATGGCCTGTGCAAGATATTGGTTTACTTAGAGCTATTTCAAACAATTATAAGAAAAGCTATTTACCACCCATGAGTTATGTAAATCGATTGAAAAAGAGGTTTTCTCCATATTGTTCCGTAGCTACTTGGTATTTATGGCGTTCTATAGACGATGAGCCTATACAATATTAAGTGCCTTCAACTATCTGATGATGTCTTACAGCATGGCCTTTAATAACGTCTAGTGCTTCCTGATATTCGGGGGAGTCATAAAATTCTATTGCAGTGTTGTAATCTGGAAATTCAACTACAGTTGTTCGAGGAGAGTTTATTCCCTCATTTGTTCTATTTTTTCCACCTCTAATTATAAATATCCCTGAGTATTTATCTGCAGCAATCTTGGCTTTTAGTGCATATTCCTTTAGTTTTTCCTCACTATTAATTTTTTCCCACACACAAACTACGTAACCTTTCATAATTTTCCTTTATTTATCATTATATAATCAATTTTTACTTTATCAAATTTGTTCTTGTTCTACTCCTTCAACAATAAACATTATTCTCTTAGTTGTATCCTCTGCATGAGTCCAAGCAGATTTATATTCAGTTGACTCATGGCATGACATAGCATCATTGTAAGTCGGAAACTCCCATATTACAGTACGCACAACGTTTGGGCCACTATACGACTTTAATTTTCCACCTCTAACTACTGGTTTTCCGCCATAACTTTTTATTATAGGAACAGCCTTTTCTCCATATTTTTTTAAGTTATCCTGGCTTGAGATTTCTAAGTATAGACTTATCCAATAAGTTTTCATATTTATCCTTTTTTAATATTTTTATTTATGATACCAAATTTTTATGGCTGATAAATTAATAATTACTTATGAAGAATATAAAAAGGTAGTGGAAAAACTTGCTTTAGAAATTGAAAAAAAATACAAGCCAACAGTATTAGTTGGCATCATGAGAGGTGCAGCTCCAATTATAGATATTTTATCTAGAATTTTTAAATTACCTACGGCTTATGTTGTAATTCAAAGTTACTCCGGTGATACGGTACAAGATAAACAAGGGGAGCTAATATTTGCAAGAGATATAAGTGCAATTGCAACTAATGAAGATTTTAAAAATGTATTATTAGTTGACGATCTATCAGACACAGGACTAACCTTAAATAAAAGTATAGAGTGGCTTAAAGAATATGAACCTGTTAAGGACCACATAAGTGAAATTAAAACAGCGTGTCTTTGGAAAAAAAAATCCTCCACTTTTACTCCTGATTTCTGTCCAATTTTATTAGATAATGATCCATGGATTGTTCAACCATCAGAGTATTATGATGAAATCGATATTGATGGTTTGAAAAAAAAATATTCTAAATAAAAAAAAGGCCAGACTAAGCTGGCCTTTATTTTTAATTTTTAATTGAGTTTTATTGAGGAATATCTCCCTCTACTCCTTTAACATATACATTCATTCCTGCTAACATACCATCGTCTGCTACTGCACCTTCGGCAACAAGAATATTTCCCTTTTGATCATAAATTGGACCTGTAAAAGAGTGAGCTTTACCAGAAGCTAAGTCTTTTTGAAGTTGTTCAACTTCTTTAATTAAATCACTTCCCATTGCAGAATTATAAGGGGCCATCGCTACCATTCCTTCTTTTAATCCATGCCAAGTATCTTGTTGTTTCCAAGTACCATCTCTTGCTGCAATCGATCTTTCCACATAGTAAGGCGCCCAATCATCAATAATTGACGTTAATATAGATTTTGGAGCAAATCTTTGCATGTCACTTGCTTGACCAAAAGACCAAACTCCTGCTTTTTCTGCAACTTGTACCGGAGCAGTACTATCAGTATGTTGCATAATTATATCTGCACCTTGATCAATCAAAGCTTGAGCTGCTTCAGATTCTTTTCCTGGATCATACCAAGTAAAAACCCAAACAATTTTTGTCTTAATATCAGGATTTACTTTTTGAGCGGCTAATGTCATTGCATTAATTCCTCTTATTACTTCAGGAATTGGAAAAGAAGCAATGTATCCAATAGTATTTGTCTTTGTCATCTTTCCAGCCATATGTCCTAATAAAGTTCTACCTTCATAAAACCTTGCTGAATATGTTGAAACATTTGAATGCTCTCTTTTGTAACCAGTCGCATGTTCAAATTTTACATTTGGAAAATCTTTAGCAACTTTATTTGTTGGATCCATATATCCAAAACTAGTCGTAAAGATTAGGTCGTGACCAGATTGTGCTAATTGTCTTATAACTCTCTCTGCATCTGCACCTTCAGGCACGCTTTCTACGTAAGTAGTTTTTATTCCCAAAGCCTCAACTGCATTTCTTCCTTCATGGTGTTGGTATGTCCATCCATGGTCTCCAGTTGGTCCAACATAAACAAAGCCAACTTTAAATTCTGCGTTCGCATTTATGCTTAAGCCAAGCAAAAATAATACAGAAATTAAACTTCTTAAAAATAGTTTGTACATTTGATTCCCCTTTAAATTTAATTTTGTGATACTACAAACTAATCAATATTCTAATAAAAAAAAATATTTATTTTGGAATAGCTAACATCACTTTTCCTTATAGAAGATTTGTCCCAGCGAAGTTGGTGTATTTAGTTTTATTTTTCTACTATCACGAGAAATTACAACTAAAACTATTATTGTCATGATATATGGCAATGCACTTAATAATTGAACTGGAATTCTTAAACCCACTGCCTGCATATGTAATTGTAAAATTGTAATTCCACCAAATATTAATGCGCCTATAAGAACTTTAATCGGACTCCATGTTGCAAAAACTACTAAAGCTAGTGCAATCCATCCTCTACCCCCTGTCATATTCTCAATCCATTGGGGAGTGTATATTAATGATAGGTATGCACCTGCTAATCCACACATTGCACCTCCATAAAGGATGCAACTATATCTTACTAATGTAACATTAATTCCTTGATTAGAGGCTGAAGTTGGCGAATCCCCAACGGCTCTGATAATTAAACCAGTTTTAGTCTTCTTCAAAACATAATTTGTTAAAAAAGGTAATACAAATGCAAAATATAATATAATCGAATGACCAAAGAATATGGGACCCAAAAAAGGAATACTTTCTTTTAAATTAAGGAATAATAACGGAAATTCCTTTCCTGGAATTCCAACAAAATTCTTTCCTATCATTGCTGACATTCCAATACCAAAGATAGTTAGTGCAAGACCTGTAGCCACGTGATTTGTAAGGAGTGATTGGGTAAGTAATCCAAAAATAAGAGATAAAATTAAACCTGACAGCATAGAGCCTAATACTGCAAAAAATAAATTATCAGTCACTACCATTAAAGCAAATCCAGAAATTGCTCCAATGATCATCATTCCTTCTACCCCAAGATTTAAAACACCAGATCTCTCCGCTATTAATTCCCCAGATGCAGCAAGTATTAAAGGAACTGATGATGCCATGATGGCACCAATTAAAATACCTATAAAATTTAAATCAAAGCTCATTTTTTTTTAAACCTAAAAATTTTATTTTAAAAAATAACAAATAATCAGACCCAAGAAGAAAAAATAAAATCATTCCTTGAAAAACTTGACCTGTATATTTTGGTACTTGCAAAAATATCTGAGCTGTTTCTGCTCCTAAATAAGTCAACGCTACAATTAAAGATGCAAATATAATTCCAACTGGATTTAGTCTTCCTAAAAAAGCAACAATTATTGCTGTGAAGCCATAATCAGGAGAAATGTTTCTATGTAATTGTCCTATTGGTCCTGTTATCTCACCTACACCTGCAAGACCTGCACATGCTCCACTAATCATAAAAACAATAATAATCATTGTCTTACCTTTATACCCTGCATATTTTGCAGTTTTTAAACTTAAGCCTGAAACTTTTATTTGAAAACCTAAATAAGTTTTGTACAATATAAGCCAGCTTAAGAATACAGTGATGAGAGTAATAAATATTCCAGCATGAATTCTTAAACCGCCAAATAAAATTGGCATTCTTGCAGACTCACTAAATTGTCTTGTTTCTGGAAAATTAAAACCTTCGGGATTGCTCCAAGGACCAACCACCAAATAATCTAATAATAATTTTGCAACATAAACCAGCATTAAACTGACCAAAATTTCATTAGTGTTAAAATAGGTTTTTAAAATTGCTGGTATCATTGCAAATAACATCCCACCAATTGCTCCAGATAATATAATTATTGGTAAAACATAAAATCCATCATGATTATAAAATAGCAAAGCAACTCCGCCGCCGACTATTCCACCAAAAATAAGTTGACCTTCTGCACCAATATTCCAATTATTACTTTTAAAACAAAAAGATAAACCTATCGCTATTAAACAAAGTGGTGTAGCTTTTACCAAAAGTTCACTTAATCCGTATAAATCTGAAATGGGGGTAATAAAAAAAAATTTTAAAGCCTCAATAGGATTAAATCCCAAAATATAAAAAATAATCCCACCACCGAATAATGTGAGAAAAATGGCTAATACTGGTGTTAAAAAGTAAATTGATCGAGATACATCATTACGCTTTTCAATTTTAATCAATTGAACCTCCACCCATCAAAATTCCTAATTTTTCAGCAGTGACAGTATCTGCATTCATTATTTTAGATAGTTTACCTTTATAAATTACACAAATACGGTCACTTAATTTTAATAGTTCATCGTTATCAGTAGAAATTAATATTGATGATTTTCCTTGTTCATTAATTTGAATTAATGTTTCATGAATGTAGTTGATCGCACCAACATCAAGACCCCATGTTGGGTTAAAACATACCAATAATTCAGGTGAAGTAATTAATTCTCTTCCAATAATCAATTTTTGAAGATTTCCGCCAGATAAAAATTGACTTTTTAATTCAACATTGTCTGTATTAACAGAAAAATTAGAAAGTATCTTCTTGGAATGTTCTTTTATTTTCTTTTCATTAACTAAACCTTTTTCAAAAAAGTTTGATGACTTAAAATTGTTTAATGCAACATTTTCATATATCTTTAACTCAGGGACTGCAGCTTGAGAGATACGATCTTCAGGTGAAAAAGCCATAAGGTATTCTCTTCTTTCTCTAGGATTCAACTTGCCAATTTCTTTATTTCTAAACATTATAGAAGTACCTTCGATAATTATTTCTCCACTCAGTATTTGAAATAATTCATTTTGTCCATTTCCTGAAATTCCAGCTATACCTAAACACTCTCCTTTTTTTAAAGAAAGGTTTAAATTATTTAAATTTGTTTCATATGGGTCGTCACTTTTAAAATTTAAATTTGAGATTTTTAAAATTTCCTCGCTATTTTTAAAATTATTAATTTTTTTTTTAATAGTATTTAAATTTTCACCTACCATTTTATTGGCTAAACTCTCAATTTTTTCATCAATCGTATTACTAACCGAAACTACTTTGCCTTTTCTCATTACGGCTACCTCATCACAAAGTGACAAAACTTCTTTTAATTTGTGAGTAATATAAATAATTAAAATTCCATCTTTAGAAAATTGTTTTAAAGAGATAAATAAATCATCAGTTTCTTGTTCAGTTAAAACTGATGTAGGTTCATCCATAATCAATACTTTTGGATTTCTAATTAAACACCTTATAATTTCTACTTTTTGTTTTTGACCTGCTGATAAATTTAGAACTGGAATATCTAGATCAATTTTAAAATTGTACTTTTTTAATATATCGTTGACTAAAACTCTAAGTTCTTTATCTTTTTTGTCACTATCGATACTTAAATTTTCAAATACTGATAAAGTCTCGAAGAGGTTGAAATGTTGAAAAACCATTCCAATATTATTTTTTTTGGCATCTAGCGGAGAGTTAAGTTTAATGCTTTCATCATTTAAAAAAACTTCGCCCTCGTCAGGTTTTACTACTCCAGATAAGATTTTAACTAGAGTAGACTTGCCAGCCCCATTTTCTCCCAATAATGCATATATTTTGCCACTTCCAAATTCTAATGATACTTTATCGTTTGCAATACATCCTGGATAAATTTTTGAAATTTCTGATACTTTAAGTTTTGTGTTCATTAGAATCGGTCTGATAGTAATAAAAATAAAGAATTTAGTAATATAAATACATTATATTTATCTAATTTTGATGGAAAACTTATTTTTTTTTCAACTTTTAAGTTAATCTTTTGTCACATTTCAGTATTATAAATAAATTATGAAAATTAGATTCGCCATCACATTAATTTCAATTCTTTTGGTGACTGTAGGTTGTCAAACTATTCAGAATAAAACCAACGAGGTTGTAGAAAAGGAAAATAAAAAATACGGTTTATTTGTAGGTGGAGATGTTAATAAAATGAAGTTAGAATTAGGGGCTCCTGACGAAGATATTGTCACTGATATTGGCAATGAAGTTTTAATCTATAAAACAAAAAAATATGGTGTACCCTGTGAACGAAGATTTGAAGTCAACGCAAGTGGAACTATTATCGCTTTCAGTTCTAGTGGATGTTTTTAAACTTGTGGGGCGAACCCCACAAGCAAGGTTTAAATTATTTATTTAATATCAATAAGTCTTTTTTTCTTATGATCTGGTAAAATTCTTTCGCATGCAATCGTCAAAAGACCGTCCTTAAGCTCAGCACCATTTACTTTCACATCATCTGCAATAGTAAAAGATCTTGCAAATTGTCTTTGTGATATTCCTTTGTGAATTATTTCACCGTCTACATTTTGATCTTCAGACTTATTAAGCTGTTTAGTTCTAACAGTTAATATGTTATCTTCGAACTCAACCTCGACATCTTTCTTATTAAAACCAGCTAACGCAACTTCAATTGAATAGTTGTCTTTGCCAGTTTTCCTTATGTTATATGGTGGATAATTTGATTGCATTGTCATGCCACCATTACCAAGCATATTTTCAAATTGGTCAAACATATCGTCGAAACCAATAGAAAAAGGTCTTAGTGAGTTAAAGATAGATATATCCTTACTTGTCATATTTACTCCTTTTGTTTAAGCAAGTTAATTTATGTAAGCCCCATGAGGCGACTTACATTTTACATATGGTGATTAAATATAAAATTTCAATACAAGATTATTTAAATTTTTTCTGCAATTTTTAAAGCAAAAGCATAATCAATAGCTATTTCCTCAATTGCACCATCTCTTCCTGATTTTCCTCCATGGCCTGCATTCATTTCAGTTTTCAATAATAGCAAATTATTGTCTGTTTTATAATCTCTTAGTTTTGCAGTAAATTTTGCTGGTTCATCAAATAGAACTCTATTGTCACTAAGACTAGTAGTAATCAAAATATTTGGATAATCCATTTTTTTAATATTATTGTAAGGAGCGTATGAGTATATATAGTCAAAATGATCCTTGTTATCTTTAGCATTTCCAAATTCATCAAATTCTCCAATGGTTAAGGGTAGAGAATGGTCAAGATTAGTAGTTAAGGAGTCTACAAACGGCACAGCCATTATTAACCCTAAAAATAGCTCAGGCGCTGCATTTACAACTGCCCCCATCAACAACCCTCCTGCTGAACCACCCATACCTATAATTTTTCCTTTAGAAGTATATTTTTTTTCAATCAAGAATTTTCCAACAGCAATATAATCTTCAAATGTATTTTTTTTGTTTAAAAGTTTTCCTTCCTTCCACCATTTCATTCCTCTTTCCATTCCTCCCCTTATATGTGCTGTAACCCAAATTATATTTCTATCAATGAGGCTTAGTCGTGTAGATGAAAAACCAGGAGACATCGAATTTCCATAAGAACCATAGCCATATAGTAAAAGGTTTGATGATCCATCCAGAACTGTATCCCTATGTCTTGTTATAGTTATTGGTACCATTCTCCCATCATGAGATGGGCATTCAATGCGTTCAACCACATAATCATTTGGATTATGTCCAGATGGAATTTCTTGTTCCTTAACAAGTTTTTTTTCTTTTGATTTTAAATTATATAAATAAGTCCTCCCAGGTGTTTTAGGTGAAGAATATGATAAATATACATTGTCTGTATTTTTATCTTTTTGAGTTAATGATATACTTGGCACAATTACTTTTTCATCACTAAAAATTATCTCTTCTTCTTTGTTTGTCTTCGGGTCACGTAAAATTATTTTTCCAAGTGCATTAGATGTTTCAGATCTAATTACCCAATTACTTAAAAATACTAAACCTCCTATCAATACCTCATCTTTTGCAGCAACAAATGTTTCCCATTTTTGTTCAACTAAATCAGTACACCTATCAATTTTAAAATCCTCTGCATTTTCATTTGTATGTTTATAAAAATAGTTATCCCAAGAATTTACTGAGTAAATTATACCTCTTTTCCTCTTTTGGATTAATTTAGGATTTGGATTATTTTCATCGACTTTAAAGCAATATTGTTCCGAAGTGTTATGATCGGAGCTCGTAATCATAAAATATTTTTCATCTGAACTTAAGCCAATGCCAACGGTAAATGCCTCACTTTTTTCTTCAAAGATCAATAAATCATCTTTTGTCTTTGTTCCAATTTCGTGTCTATAAATAGTTCTAGGCCTGTGATGTTCGTCTAATTTAGAATAAAATATATACTTATCATCCAAACTAAATTCGATGCTACCACTCGTCTCTTCAATTTTTTCAGTGACTAAATTTCCAGATTTTATATTTCTTATATAAATTGTGTAATACTCAGATCCTTTCAAATCTAAAGAATATCCAAGTAACTCATCGTTAAAGCTTACCTCTAAATCTCCTAAACCAAAATATTCTGTTTTAATTTTATCCTTCTCTTTATCGCCATTCCATATTTCCTCAACTTTTTCCTCACCAATTTTTCTTCTTAATTTAATGGAATAATTTCCTTGTGCAGTAGTTTTCGTCCAATACTCATAATTTTTATCTTTGTAAGGAAGTGACTCATCATCCAATTTAATTCTTGCTTTAATTTCATCAAAAAGTTTTTTTTGAATATGTTTAGTATCTTTCATTTGATCAGAAAAAAACTCATTTTCATCTTCCAAATATTTTCTTACTTCAGGCAAAAGTTTAGAGCTATCCCTTAAAACCTCTAAAATATTCGGTTGATGGATCCAACTGTAATCATCCGTCCACGTCTTGTTGTGACAAGATTTTATTTCAGTTTTCTTTTCAAGCTGTGGTAATTTCATTTTGAATTGAATTAATATATGAATATTTTTTTTATAACACTGATTATTTTTGTCATTGTATATGTTCTTCTGACTTGGTTTGCTAGGACCTCAGCTAAAAAAATTTCAAAATTTATAAGAATATTAATTATTTTTTCTGCAATAGTATTGGCCGTTATAATGGCCTATGCTGGAAGATATATATTTTCATTACCTTTTGTACTCGCAATCTTACCACTGATAAAAACTAAAGCTGGAATATCTTTGTTTCAACTTCTCAGATTATGGGGTCTTTTTAGAGTGTTAAGAAATTCAGGAAGATTTAATTTTAATAATTTTAATCAATCAGTAAATAAACAAAGCTTATCATTAGATGAGGCATACAAGATACTAAATTTAAAATCTGATATAAAATATACCAAAACCCAAGTAATGCAGTCATATAAATCTATAATGAAAAAAATTCATCCAGATGTAAGCCCAGAGCTAACTAGGCTAGCCTCAATAGTGAATGAAGCAAAAGAAATTGTGATAAAAAATATTAGCTAATAATTGATTTAAATTTTTTAAAAATTTTCTCTGGATTAATTTTCTCTTTACCCCTTGAATTATGGGAAACATTCTCCATTCCATCTGGAATTATCGGATACATATTTGGACTGTAACTACCATACAGTAACGGGGTGTCAGACATCAAAACTATTGTTGGAACATTTAAAGCAGCAGAGAGGTGACTAAAACTTGAATCGTTACAAATTGATATTTTACAATTTTTAATAATTGGTAATATTTCTGAAATTGAATTATTATCTAAAGAAATACAAATCTCTTTATATGATGACAATATACTTTTAAGTATTAGCTGTTCTTCTTCATTTTTACCTGTTGCTAAATAAAAAATACATTCATAATCCTTAAGAGTTAATTCTATAAATTTTTTAAATTTATTAGCTGGTATCCTTTTCGAAGAACCAGAGCCACCAATTCCTAATAAAATATTAATTTTATTTTTCGAAATAGAGAAATTTTGCTCAGCTAGTTTAATTAAACTTTCATCAACTTTAATTTGAGGATTACTTTCTACTTTTAAATCAATCTTTTCTAACAATTTTTGAGCAGCTTTAATTACGTGTTGTTCTTTTTTTTCAAATAGGGGATACTGAAATATACTTTTAATACCTGCGAATTTACAAATAAGTCTGTATCTTATGGATGAATTAAAAATAAAAACTTTATCAAATGAATTATTTTTAATCTCATTTTTTAAATTAAAAAAGCCTGATAAACCGCTATGAAAATCATTTTTGCTATCTCTTTTTAAATAAATTATTTTTTTAATAAAATTTAAATTATTTGTATATTCCCTGGCTTTCGTACTTTCTTTTATTAAAAGTGTTACAGATGTATTATATTTTTTTGAGATTGCTTCAACGAAAGGTAAGAAAATTACCATGTCCCCAATACCCATACGGTTTTGTATAACAAGTATATTCATATGTTTTTATAACCTTTACTAATTTGAATTTTTATATAAATTTTAGCTATGGAACAAATTAAAGGTGTATATGCTGCAGGTTTATCAGTGTTGGATGAAAATCTTGCATTAGACGTTAAAAATACCATTAAACACGCAGAAAATGTTATTGATTTAGGTTGCCATGGAGTCGTTTTCTTTGGCAGCACTGGTCAGTCTCAACTGATATCCTTAAGTGAAAAAATTCAATTAATAAATGAGCTACCTAAAAGCAAGTATAAAAATAAATTTATAATTGGAACTGGACTAAATTCTTTAATTGATACGATCAATTTAATGAAAATTTCGAAATCAATGGGTTTTAATAATTTTTTAATTATGCCTCCTGCTTATTATAAATATGGTGATGAAGAAGTAATTAATTTTTATTCTAAAATAATAAATGAAATCAATGATTGTAAGATTATTTTATATAATTTTGAAAAGCTTTGTGGATATAAATTTAGTATTCAATGTGTTGAAAATTTAGTTAAAAAATTTCCTAACCAAGTCGTTGGTGTGAAAGATAGTAGCTATAATTTATTTGAAACTTTAAAAATAAAAAATTTTTCAATCTTTCCAGGATCTGAGGCAAAATTATTAAAAGGATTAGAGCTTGGATGTGATGGGATAATTACAGCAACTACAAATGTTACAGGTCACCTAGCTAGAGAAATTTATGATAATTTTAACAATAATTTATCACTAGATACTAATCAAAATTTGTGTGATGTAAGAATGTCATTTGATAAATATAACTTAATTTCAGGACTGCATACTCTAATGGCACAAAAAAATTCAGTTTATGAAAACCTTTTGCCCCCATTAAAATTATTAGATGAAGCAGAGAAAAATAATCTTCTAGCAAATTTAAAGAAACTTAATTTTAATATGGAGATATTAAAAGCAGCATAAAATGAAGTTAGTAAGTTTTTTAAATAATTTATTTAAATACGATGGTTTCGAACTTATTGATTCAAATTCAAAAAAATATGTAATTGGAAAACCTATAAAGGAAAAACCAATAGTACTTAAATTACTTGATCAAAAATTAATGCAAAAATTACTTTTATATCCTGACTTATATTTTGGTGAAGCTTATATGGATGGATCTCTAGTTATTCAGAATGGAACGATTACAGAATTTTTAGATTTAGCATTTAAAAATATTGGTAGAGGAAACATAAATTTTTATGGAGCGGTAATAAAAAAATTGAGAGGTACTTATAGATATCTTACAAGCTTTAACAAAATAGCAAAATCTAAAGAAAACGTAGCTCATCATTATGATATATCTGAAAAACTTTATGATTTATTTTTAGATGAAAATAGACAATATTCGTGTGCGTATTTTAAAAATGATAATGATACTTTAGAGCAAGCTCAAAATAATAAGATTCATCACATAATCAAAAAATTAAATATCCAGCCAGATCAGAAGGTTTTAGATATTGGTTCGGGATGGGGAACTTTAGCTTTAGCAATGGCAAAGGAAACGAAAGCTAGCGTTACAGGCATAACATTGTCAGAAAATCAATTTGAATATAGCAAGAATAAAGCAAAAGAAATGAACCTATCTAATCAGGTTGAGTTCAAACTTATTGATTATCGACAACTAAATGAAAAATTTGACAGAGTAGTAAGTGTTGGAATGTTTGAGCATGTAGGAAGAAAATTTTATAAAACATATTTTAATAAAGTCTTTAAACTCTTGAACGAAAAAGGAATAGCATTGATTCACACGATTGGTTCATCGATGCCGCCACGAGATCCACAACCATGGATACAAAAGTACATTTTTCCAGGGGGTTATACTCCTAGTTTAAGTGAGGTTGTAAACCCAATTGAAAACTCAGGTTTAATTGTGTCAGATATTGAAGTTCTTAGAATGCACTATGCACATACCCTTAGGAACTGGAAAGAAAGATTTTTATCAAAAAAAGACATAGTTTTAGACATGTTTGATGAAAAATTTTTTAGAATGTGGGAATTTTACTTAGCTAGTTGTGAAATGGCATTCAAATGGGGGGATCAGGTTGTATTTCAGCTTCAATTATCAAAAGATAATACCTCAGTTCCTAATACTCGGGACTATATTTATTAAAATATTACTGATAAATAATTAACAGTAATAATGAAAAAAAATAAAAAAAAAAAAGTTAAGAAGAAAAGAAAAGTTACAAAAGTTCTATCAAAAATTAAAAAAAAAGTAAAAAAGAAAAAAATCCTCAAGGCTAAAAGAAAAAAAAATATTCAGAAAAAATCAATCCTAAAAAAAAAAATAAAAAATAATTTAATTACAAAATCAGTAAGAGTAGAAGAAAATTTAAAATCAAAATTAAACGTCAAGGTCAAATTTGATATTTTTGCAATTGATAGACGTCTATCTAAAATTTTTAATTCAATAGACGAAAAAATCAATGAATTTAAATCTCAAAGAAAAGATGAAAAAAGGAGATTAAAATTATTAGAAATTGAAAAAAAAGATAAAGAAAAAGAAAAAATTAAGAAACAAAAAATCCTAAATGAAGAAAAACAATTAAAACTAAAGGAGCAACAACTAAAGGATGAAGAAAGAATAGAAAAATTAAGAGCAAAAGACTTAAAATTATTTTTAAGAAAAGAACAAGCCCTCCTAAGAAAAGAGCAATCTGAGAGACAAAAGAAATTTTTACAAGAATTGAGGATACAAAAACAAATTGAGAGATTTAGAATTAGAGAAGTAAAAGAATTAGAAAAACTTGAGAAAATTTCCTTAAAAGAAAAAAGGGAAGACTATGGAGAATTACAACAAAGAATAGAGAATTTAAAAAATAAGTACAGACTTATAAGAGACCAAAAAATTAGAGAGAGAGTTGAGGCTCTTGGTGTAAAGACAGATGAGACTGATGATAGATCGGCTCTCCTTCAAAAAGAGAAGGAATATAATTTAGAAAGACAGAAAATTGAATTTGCCTTAGAAAGTTTTTATAGAAGTGCCAACAGTTTAGTTTTTCAATTAAATAAAAGATATATAACGAGACACATGTCTATTTTCAGATGTATAGACAAAAGGTTTGAGACAGGAGAAATATTTATTAAATGGGACGAGTCTTCAGATGATGAGTGGTTAATTTTAATATATATAAAGGATAATTCACCTGATAAAGGAATAATAATAGAAGATAAGACAAATGAGGAAAAAAATATGTCTCATGAATTCAAAGCAAATGAAATATTTAAAGCTTCGGACTTGATGGTAGACTCTCTTACTCAGCTTATTTCAAAGAAAAGGCAAAAACAGCAGTAAGCTATTTTTTACTCATTTACGTAAACCGAAACTCCTCTAGAATTAATGTCTACATCAAATTTTTTATGAAGAGGGGGGAAAGCTCTTTGTGAACAATCAAGTCTATCACATGTTCTGCATGATACTCCAATAGCTAATTCTGACTTTTTGTCGCTTAGATCTAAATTTTCAGTGTATACAAATTCTTTTGCATATTTTGCTTCACAACCAAGACCTATAGACAACATACTTTTTTTTTGTCCATATCTTCCAACACCCTTTTCTACTGTTTTAGCTATGCAAACATATTTCTCTCCATTAGTCATTTTGCTAACTGCTGCTTGAATAACACCTGGTCTTGAAAAAGCTGAGTAGACATTCCATCTTGGACAAGCCCCCCCATATCTTGGTATCTCTATACCTGATAACGAGAATCTTTTTGAAATATTTCCAGCAACATCTACTCTTAAAAAATGAAAAGGTATTCCAGGAAGTTTTGGATCTTGTAAACATGTTACTCTATGAGCTACTTGTTCGAAAGAAGTAGCAAATGTATTTTGTAAAAGTTCCAAATCATATTTTAATTCTTTGCATTCTTTATGAAAAAGAGAGTAAGGCATTAATATTGCAGCACCACAATAATTCAAAAGCGCAACCCTCGTTAATTTTTTAGACTCTTCAGTTGGAAAATTAAATGTAGCAAGGTATTCATCAATTTCTTTTGAGGCGCCTTCTTGTGAAATTTGTGCTGCCGCAAAAAGTTTTTTAGTTTCAAGTGAAAGATAATCAGATAATAATAATTCTTTATCTTTTACTTTATATATTTTTGAAAATGGTTTTCCTTCTTTAGGTATTACATCTTTTACAGTTATACCATATTCATCTTTTAAAAACTGACATAAGGCAATATATCTTGTTCTATTATTTTGTTTTACTTTATCAAATATCTGATTTGCAAATTCTTCTAATTTTGGAAAAAAATTTTTATTTTCTTGTAAAAAATCTGAAATTACTTCTCCAGGAAACGCGTTTTTTCTACCATCAATAATTTTGCCTGAAATATTTTCCAATTTGTTAAAAATTTCATGATCTTTTTGTTTAAAGTTGTCACCTAGTTTAATTAAAGCTTTAGCAATTTTGGGATTTGTATTAACTAAATCTTTTACTTCTGGTCCAAGAATATCAAGATCCTCAAAAAGTTCATCACCCAATAATTCAGAAATATTATTCTCAAGATTTATGTCAGTTTTACTTGTAAGGTCTGAAAGCTCTATTTTTAGTTTATCACAAACCCTTAAAAGTAAGTCTCCGTCAATTTTTCTTTTTCCACTCTCTATTAGATTTAAATAGCTGGGTGAAATAGACATTTCTTCTGCTAGTTTGTTAGCTTGAATTCCTAGTTGCCTTCTAAATGCTTTAATTTTTGGACCAATTTTTGTATCAATTTGACTCATTTTACTATTTGTAAATTTTGTAAATTTAAATTTACACAAAATTATTCGATTTTACAAGTAAAATCAATTTAATTGTAGATTTTGTAAATATTGTAAATTATAAAGATTATATGGAAAAAAACAAAATTAACAACATCGAAAATAACTACCAAATTACTAATAAAGAAGAGCATTCTGAGCACAAGTCAAAAGGTATTTACATTAGAGACGATCATTGCGACTGGGGATCTAGTGGAATGAACGAATTTACTGAAGAATACAGCTCAAAATAGTCATTAGTCATTTCTAGTCATTTAATCAAAAGAGAGGGATTTAAGTGTCAGCTGAAAATATTTCATACGATTTACAAAGATTTGCAGGTATTAAAAGAGATTATACTCCAGAAGAAGTTGAAAGATTAAGAGGATCAATCAAAATTGAGTATTCTATGTGTAAAATGCAGTCTCAAAAGCTTTGGAAACTGCTAAATACAGAAGCTTATGTGAACACCCTTGGGTCACTTTCAGGAAATCATGCAGTACAACATGCGAAAGCTGGTTTAAAAGCAATTTATTTAAGTGGTTGGCAAGTTGCAGCTGATGCTAACAGTGCTGGAGAAATGTATCCTGATCAATCTTTATATCCATATGATAGTGCACCAAAATTAGTTGAGACAATGAATAATTCCCTAGTTAGAGCAGATCAAATTCAACATATGGAAATGATAGATGGTGACATGGATAAAAGTAAGAGAACTGATTACATGTTGCCAATTATAGCTGATGGTGAAGCAGGATTTGGTGGACCACTAAACGTATTTGAATTAACCAAAAAATTTATTAGAGCAGGTGCTGCTGGAGTTCATTTTGAAGACCAATTAGCTAGTGAGAAAAAATGTGGTCATATGGGTGGAAAAGTTTTAGTTCCGACTGGAACAATGGTTAGAAATTTAAAGGCTGCTAGACTTGCTGCCGATATTGCAGATGTACCATTAATAATTTTAGCAAGAACAGATGCAAATGCTGCAAAATTAATCACAAATGATTTTGATGATAATGATAAACCGTTTTTAACTGGAGAAAGATCACCCGAAGGTTTCTTTTATGTTAAAGACGGAATTGAGCAGGCAATTTCTAGAGGCCTTGCTTATGCACCATACGCAGATTTAATTTGGTGTGAAACTGCTACTCCAAATTTAGAAGAGGCAAAGAAATTTGCTGATGCTATACATGAAAAATTTCCTGGTAAAATGTTAGCTTATAATTGTTCACCATCATTCAATTGGAAAAAACATTTATCTGATGAAGAAATTGGATCATTTCAAAGAAAGATTGGAGAAATGGGATATAAATTTCAGTTTATAACATTAGCTGGTTTTCACACTCAAAACATTGCAATATTTGAATTGGCAGAAAAATATAAATCAGAAGGTATGACTGCTTACTCAAAAATTCAACAGCATGAATTTGCTAGGGAAAAAGATGGATATACAAGTGTGAAACATCAAAGAGAAGTAGGCACATCTTATTTTGATGCAGTTTCAAATACAATAAGCTCAGGTAAAAGCTCAACTACAGCAATGGAAGGCTCAACTGAGTCAGAACAGTTTTAGATGATAGATTAATGTTTACTAGTGGTCTTCTTTTAATAGTAAGCTATCTTTTATTTAAATATACAGTTCAATGGATTCAATATTATAATCAAACTGATCCTAGAATGCCTGACTCAATATGGCGTTATACTTGTGATTATAAAGTTATCGGCATAAGAGATATCTGTGACCTGGATGATAAGCCATTTGTACGACAAAGAAGGAAAAGAGACAAAATTGTTACAATAATGTATTTTATTGTAGTTCTTGCTTTTGTATTTTCTATGTATTTTATGGCGAGTTTATTAGGACTAATTCTTTAATTTTTGTATCTGATCCCACGCTGAATTGACAGCCCTCATTTTCGCTTTACTCTCATTTATTACTTCTTGCGGAACACCTTTACTTAATAAAAGATCAGGATGATGCTCTTTACTAAGTTTAATATAACGTTTTCTTATTTCTTCGAGTGAGTCATCAGGCTTACTCTCCAAAACAATATAAGGATTAAGTTTGTCTGATGACTTTCTGCTTTCTTTAATTCCATTAATTTGAGTTTGATTTAATCCAAAAATTCTTGATATATCTTCTATCATCATTAATTCATTGTCACTTATGTGTCCGTCAGCTTCAGCAATATAAAAAAGAGTATTAATTACTTCCTCTAATACATTCATATTTCCTCTATAAACTTCTGCAATTTGTTTTGCATAAGGTTCATACCCGGTACTTTCCTCTTTTGCTTTATTAAAAATTTTACCAACTTGATCTAACTCACTTTCAGGTATTTTTAATTTATCTTTAACTGCAATTAATTCTTCACGACTAACTTGTCCATCTGCTTTACTTAGCTTTGCTGATAAAACAATCAAAGAGAGTGCAAATATCTGTTGTGGCTGTGCAAAAGATCTAAATCCACCACTTGATCTGGCTCTTGACATTTTTCCACCGATTAAGGATCCTAAAAGCATACCAAAAGGTCCACCAATTGAAAAACCTAGCATTCCACCAATTATGCTTCCCCATATTGCCATTACTCAAAACTCCTTAATCTATATTCCCAATTACCCATTTTATTATAAGTTACTTTTAATATTAAATTATTTTCTGGATTATACCAAACATCAAATTCAAATTTTTTTTCATCAGAAAGACTTTCATCATTTGATTTAATATTAAAGTGTTTAGCTAAATATTCTTTACCGTTAATATTAATGTTTTCATTTCCTATTAAACTCACAGTCTGTTTTTTTATACTTCCAGATAAAGGACTGATTTGTTTATTAGCTTTAAAAATTTTGTGGTTCCACCAATTCCCAATTATACAATCTAAACTGGCTTCACCCTTGTATGATGATCCGTCAATAACGAATTTATTTATAGATTTATCATAATTTAAATTTACATATTTCTCCTTATCATTTTGAAAAGTATTAGATTTAAAAAAAACTAATTCATCATCTTTGTACTTTTCTATTGTCTCACTTAATATTGAAAAAACTGTTATGCCAAATAACTCTACTTTAAAATTAGTATAATTTTTTACGACAAACAAATCTTCATCAAATTCAAAGAAGTAGTTCGTGCTACCAATAACTTCATTATTTCTTAGAACATCCATCTCAATTTTTTTAAGACCTTCATAATGACTGCTGTGTGCCATCGCTTTAGAAGCAAACATAATAATTATTGATACGATTATAAAATGTTTCATTTTCATAGATTTTAGTTAAAGAAAGTATAAATAATAGCGAAATATATGTTCCTTACTATCAAAAATATTCCTAAAGTCTCATGGAGCTCTCACGAGACTTTTAATTTAAAGCCAAAATTATCTACCTTATTCTTCCTTTGTTTTGGTCTAATATTATTCGGTTTTGGCGAAGCCTTAGTCGTTATTTCATTTATTGGCAATTCTCCATGGACTGTAATGGCACAAGGAATTTCAATTAATTCAGGATTATCCATTGGAATTGTCACTTTTATAGTGAGTGTTGTCGTTTTATCTTCATGGTTTTTTTTAAAACAAAAACCTGGTCTAGGTACCATATTCAATATCGTAATCATTGCAGCAATGTTAGACATAACAATTGCATTAATACCAACCCCTGAAACTTACATTATGAAATTATTAATGGCTGCAGTAGGCGTTATGATAGTTGGAGTGGGGAGTGGTATCTATTTAATAGCTAATCTAGGTCCAGGACCTAGGGATGGTCTAATGACTGGTTTACAAAAAAAAACTAATCTACCAATTGCTGCAGTAAGAGCTTTTATAGAAATTTCTGTAGCTTCAGTTGGGTGGTACTTGGGTGGAACAATTGGTGTTGGAACTTTAATGTTTGCTTTTGGAATTGGTCCTTGTATTGCTTTTAGTTTGTACATTATTGATAGAATAATGAACTAAGAAGCAGTATTTTGTTTTTCACTTTTTTTTCTTTCGTTTGGGTCCAAGATCGCTTTTCTGAGTCTACAAGATTTAGGTGTAATTTCTAACGCTTCATCTGTGTTAAGCATACTTAATTGTTCTGCAATCGACATTTGTCTTACGGGTGTAAGAACAATATTTTCATCAGTACCTTGTGTTCTCATATTCGTAAGTTTTTTTCCTTTCATAACATTAATTATCATATCGCCTGGTTTAGGAGCTAAGCCAACAATCATTCCTGTATAAACTGGATCATTGTGTGTAACAAACATTTCTCCTCTAGCTTGCAAATTAAAAATTGAAAATGCAACAGCTTTGCCTTGGTCCATAGAGATTAAAGCGCCATTTCTTCTTCCCTCCATGTCTCCCTCAAAATCTCCATAAGAGTGAAAAATTCTATTAATAACACCTGTTCCTTTGGTTAATGTTAAAAATCTACTTGTGTATCCCATTAAACCTCTTGTTGGAGCTTGAAAAATAAGTCTTTTTTTATTTTTTCCTGTATCTTTTAGTTCAACTAATTTGCCCTTTCTCCTGTTCATAGAATCTATAATTCTTGATGAATATTCTTCATCTAAATCCATAGTTATTTCCTCAATTGGTTCTAACTTTTTTGAATTTTTGTCAGTTTTAAATAAAACTTTAGGAGGACTAATTGTCATTTCAAAGCCCTCTCGTCTCATTTGTGTTAATAATATTTCAAGCATCAATTCTCCTCTTCCACTTATTTCAAATGCATCTTTATTTGCGTTTTCTGAGAAAGAAATTCCAACATTGTTTTGAGCTTCTAAAATTAGACGATCTCTAATTTGAGTACTTGTTAATTTTTTACCTTCAGTTCCAGCTAGTGGTGAGCTATTTACTGTTATTTTTATAGACATTGTTGGTGGATCGATCGGTGTTGCCTCAATAGGTTCATTTACCTCTAAATCACAAATAGTATCTGCCACATTTGCTTTTTCTAATCCGGCTATAACTACGATATCTCCAGCTTCTCCAACCTCAATGGGCACTTTTTTTGTGCCTTCATATCTAAAGATTTTTGTAAGTCTGCCTTCATCTACTTTTTCACCTTTTAAATTGATTGCTTTAATTTGTTGATTTGCTTTTGCCGTCCCTTGTGAAATTCTTCCAACTAAACTTCTGCCCAAAAAGTTATCAGCGTAAAGTAGCGTCGATAACATTGCAAATGGTTTTGATTTATCAAATTCTGAGGGTTTTACGTGATCTAAAACTAAATCTAATAGTGGGTTAAGATTTTCTCTTGGTCCGTCAATATCTTTAGAAGCCCAACCAGATCTTCCGCTAGCATATAATACAGGAAAATCTAATTGTTCCTCATTTGCGTCTAAACTAACAAATAAATCAAAAGTCTCATTTAAAACTTCATCTGCTCTTTGATCGCTTTTATCTAATTTGTTTATAACAACAATTGGTCTCAATCCCTGTTTTAATGCTTTGCTTAATACAAATTTTGTTTGGGGCATGACGCCTTCCGCAGAGTCTACTAAAAGTAACGCACCATCTGCCAAACTCAAAACTCTTTCAACCTCTGCTGCAAAATCTCTATGACCAGGGGTATCAATAATATTTATTCTAGTATCTTTCCAATTAATCGAAGTAGGCTTAGCAAGAATTGTAATTCCTCTTTCTTTTTCTAGCTCTCCAGAATCCATTAATCTTTCATCAACTACTTCGTTGTCTCTAAAAGAACCACTCTGTTTCATCAAATTATCAATCAGTGTTGTTTTTCCATGATCAACATGAGCAATGATAGTGATGTTTCGAATATTATTATTCATGGTTGTGGTTCTTATACATTTATAGCTTTAA
>CACLZS010000004.1 GCA_902611465.1 uncultured Pelagibacteraceae bacterium
GTCATAAGCATGCTAATAGCGTAATGTTAGAGCCTAATAAAACTGGGGAAATTATTTGGAAATTTTCAAATGATATAGCATTAGAAATGGCATGTAATATTCCAGGTCATTATGAAACTGGAATGGTTGGACCAATAATAATTAAGTAAATTTAAAATTTTGTAGATATTAATTTTAGATAATATTATTCTAAATTGATGAGTAATATAACTGCTTATATAATCTTAATAATTGCAGTTGCTTTAGGGACTGCTTCAAATAGTTTTGCGAAAACTGCAAATGGTTTTACAATATTTTTACCAAGTGTCTTTACAGCAATAACAATAGTTGCTTGCATGTATACGCTATCTTTAGTTATGAAAACTATTCCTGTTGGAGTAACTTATGCTTCATTTGCAGGTTTATGTATAATTGCAACATCTATCGTAGGAATTTATAAGTTTAATCAAATACCAGATCTTTTTACAATCATAGGACTAATATTAATTATATCAGGAGTATTGATTGTAAATTTAGTCGGAAAATCAAGTTAAAATATTAAAGTTCATCTGGCAGATCATGCTTACCGTCATCTTTTAAATTGATCATATATTCTTTAACTACAAAATCTAAATTTAGATCTGAGTATAAATGTGGAAACATGTTGCCATCAGTTGATTGCTCCCAAACCAGATTTTTTAATTTTAGAGCATCCACTTTAAGAATTATTAAATTAGTTTGATTAACATAAAACTTATTTAGTGTTTGCTTGATCTGATCTTTGTCTGAAAAATGAATATAACCATCTTTTAAATCTAATGTAGTGCCTTTAAAAATATTATTTTGTTTTGCATTACTCCACTCTGATTTTGTGCAAATTTTATAAACAAAATCAAAATTCATTTTATTTTAAAAAGTTATCTACCTCTACTTGATAACCTTCAACTAAACGATTTGTTTCATTTGCCATTCCAACTATTGCGATCATTTCGTTTATCATTCCATCTGTCGCACCTTTTTTTCTGGCTGCTAAGGAATGAGATTTAATACAATATTCACAATTGTTAGTAATTGAAACTGCAACATAAATGAGTTCCTTTACTGCAGGATCTAATTCACCTTTTCCCATTACTTGCTGTAATGATCTCCAGGTTCTTTCTAATGTTTCTGGACTATTAGCCATAGTTTTCCAAAAATTTGGAATTTCAGTTATTTGTCGAGCTTCTTTTATTTCATCAAAAATTTCTTTTACTTTGCTAGTTGCGTCTTTTTCTTCAATTGGTTTGAACATCTTATTTCCTCCTATTTTTTGTTTATGATATCACTCTTAAATTTTGTATACAAAATTTTTGAATAATTATTCATATCTTGCATATTTTCTTTGGCTTCTTTATCAAATTTTTCTAGCGCACCTCGTCCTAATTGGTTTTCTAAAGATGCTTTATACTCAGGTACACACCCCCAATCATTTACCGTTGTATCCTTAATCTCTATGTGGAATTGGATACCATAAGCAATATTTTTATATCTAAATATCTGATATTTTGTCTCTTTTGATGAAGCAATTAATGTTACATCTTTATTTTTTTCTAATTCTTTAACTTCATAAGAGTGCCATTGTAATGATGTAATTTTTTCTGGAAAATCTGCAAAAAGTGTATCTTTCTTTTTTTCATCCAAAAAATTTATATCCATCATTCCAATTTCTGGATTATTAGTTTTAACTACTTTACCTCCTATTACTTCTCCTAGCAATTGACATCCTAGACAAAAACCTAAGTATGGCTTATTTAATTCTACAACAAACTCTTTAATTTTTTTTTTTTCTTCAATGAGCCAAGCATAATCCTCTTCCATCCAAGTATCCATTGGGCCGCCCATACAAAGCATTCCATCAAAAGAATTTAAATTTTTTGGAATTTTTTCGCCTTCATCTAATTCGATTGTTGTAATATTAACTCCATCCTTAATCATTAAATCTTTTATATAACCAGGATCTTCAATTTTAATGTGTTGAAGAACAAGAATTTCCATTATTAAACTATGGGTTTTAGCAAACCTAATATTTTTTTATGAGTTGTTTTATTGGATGATACCACTACATGTCCTGCTTGTTTTGCATTTTGATTGTCCCACGTTGTTACAATACCACCAGAAGCATTAATAATTGGTATTAGTGGATGAATGTCCCAAATTTTATTATTACATTGTATGACAACATCAATTCTACCTTCACATATCTGAGCATACGCCAATGCATCTGAACAAGGAAATTGTATTAATTTAAGAAGTTTTGGAATTTTTGTTTGTTGATTTAATGAAATTGCACCATGAAAACCAGCGGTCAATTTAATATCTTTAAATTTAACATTCTTGTTAACTGATAGTTTTTTTCTTTTTTTATTATCAACAACGTATGCAATTTTCGGAGATTGATTATAATAATATTTGTTTAACATAGGAAAGTTTGCCAAACCATATATTGGATTACCTTTATAATTTACTGATATTAAATTACTCCAGGTTGGACTTCCTATAACAAACGACCTCGTTCCATCAATTGGATCAATTACCCAACTAAAATCACTTTTAGTTTTTTTGTAACCAAATTCTTCTCCAATAATTTCATGTCCAGGAAATTTTTTGCTTATTTTTGCTCTGATAAATTTTTCAAAAGCTTTATCGCATGTAGTAACAGGATCATATCCTTTGTCGAGTAATTTATTATTAACTTTAAAAGGCTTATTAAGTTTTTTAAAATAATACTTTGTTAGGTCTATCGCTAACTGATTTAAAAACTTTGGAAATTCAATATTTATAATAGTTAAATTATCATTCATAATTTCACTTACTACTTAATTTCTCTTGATTAAAGTTAAATTTTAATTAATGCTCAATCTTATGAAAATTGAGTTAGATAACAATAAGGTTTTTTTTAGAGATGAAAATCTTAATGAAGAAATACATCCTTTTTGGCTCAGAGAAAGAGTAGAAAATGTTGAGTTATTGGATCAAAAGACACAGCAGAGACTCTTTGATCCAAGCACAATGGAATCAGACGTCATTATCAAATATGCAATAATTGAAAAAGACCTATTAAACATAACTTTTTCAGATGGAATAGAAACTAAAATTGATATTAATAAAATAATTCGAGAATTTAAAAATTCCAACTCAATTAGTAAAATCAAAGAAAAAGTAAAATGGACTTCATCACTTGATGATGTAAAAAAATTCAATTTTCATGAGAATATTTATGAAAGTGTTGAAATGCATGAATTGCTTGCTTCTTTTTACAAGTATGGATTTGCAATTATAAAGAATGTTCCAACTAATGATAATTATTTAATCAAATTTGCAAACTCAATAGGCAGTGTTAGAAGAACTAATTTTGGCGAACACTTTAATGTTTCATCAAAACCTAACCCTAATGATCTTGCATATACACCATTACCTTTGGCTCCTCACACCGATAATCCATATAGAAATCCAGTCCCTTGTATTCAGATATTGCATTGTATTGAAAATGAAGTAACTGGTGGTTTATCAACGTTGGTCGATGGTTATACTGTAACTGAAGATTTAAAAAAAGATTTTCCTGAATATTATGAAATATTAACCAAAGTAAAAGTAAAATTTAAATTTATTGATAAAGATGTGATTTTAGAAGACTGGTCTGAATTGATAGAGCTCGATGAAAAAAAGAATTTTAAACAGGTTAGATTTAGTCCTCGGCTTGATTACGTGCCGGTTTTAAAAAAAGAGGAACTAGACCTTTATTATAAGGCTAGAAAAAAATTATCCGATTTATATAACTCTGATTTCTATAGAATAGAATTTAGATTAATGTCTGGAGATTTAATTATGATGGATAATTACAGATTACTTCATGGTAGAACAGAATTTAATCCAAATGAAGGTAAAAGATTTTTACAAGGGTGCTATATTGAATATGATAGTACTGATAGCAAGCTCAGACATTTACAAAGAAAGTTTAATATAAATTAATTTAACCTATGCTCTGTAGAAAAGGCATATACTCAAGAAGATAATAACCTAAAGCTTGCAACTGGTTAGTGATCATTAGTATTCCCGTAATTAGAAGTAAAGATCCACCAAACATATTTATCATCTTCATCTTTGCTTTTAGATTTTTAGAAAAAATCATAAATTTTTGTATCAAGTAACCTGATAGAACAAAGGGAATTGCTAGTCCAAGAGAATAAAATGACAAAAGTCCAATTCCTTTATTAATGCTATCTTCTGTTGATGCAATTGCAAGAATTGATCCTAGAATTGGACCAATACACGGTGTCCAACCAAAGCCAAAAGCCATCCCAATTAAAATAGAACTTATTATGCCTGTATTATTATTTGTTTGAAATCTTTTCTCATAATTTAAAAACTTTAGATTTATGAGTCCTAATATTTGTAAAGAAAATATTATAATGATTATTCCAGCTCCAATTCTGAGTTGATAAGAGTTTTCTAATACTAAAGAACCTAAAAATGTAGCTGTAGCTCCAAAACTTATGAATACTATAGAAAATCCAACTGCAAATAAAATTATAGGAAAAATATTTACGGTTTTTTTTTCAAGTAATTCATTAAGAGTTGATCCTGATATGTATGAAATATATCCTGGTATTAAAGGCAGAACACATGGAGATAAAAAGCTAAGCAAACCTGCTCCAAAGGCTAAAATAAATTCGATCATTATCCTGTATTTTTAATAGCTGCTGAAATACCTGCTATTGATGCCATCATTGCATCATTCAAGTCTTTTTTATCCTTCTTGTTTAATTTTTTTTGCAAAAGCTTATTCATTACTACTGCTTGTAAAACATTAAGGATTTCGGAATATATATTTCTAATAATTGCTGGACCTCTAAAACTTTTTCTTTGTTTATAAATTTCTTTTGGTGTTATTTGATCATTTAATTTTTTAACTGCATCAAATTGAAACCTTAATTTTTTTCCAACTCTTATAAGCTTATCGTCAGCTAAATTTTTTTCATAAATTTTAGATATCTCAGGGTCTACTTTTGAAAGTACCATATCAAGTAAGTCCATTGTTGAATTAAAATACGGCCAATTTTTTTCCATATCTATAAGTGTCTTTTTAAATTTTTTAATTGATGAATATCTTAAAGCTTCTGCAGTACCTAACCATGCAGGTAACATTAATCTAATCTGAGTCCAGGCAAATACCCAAGGGATTGCTCTCAAACTATTTATATTATCAACATTTTTTCTTTTAGAAGGTCTTGAACCTATTGACAATTTACCAAGTGCCATATGTGGAGTTACAGTTTTAAAATATCTTATAAAATCTGAACTTTGATTTATATTTTTTCTATAAGAGCTCGTTGATATTTCTGACATACTTTGAATTAATTTTACCCAACTATCTTTTGGTTTTGGAGGTGGGTTTAAAGTAGCTTCCATAACAGACCCTATGTAACTACATAGATTATACTTTGCCAAAGGCTCATAACCATATTTTTGCTGTATTACCTCTCCTTGGTCTGTAATCCTAATTTTACCATTCACTGAACCTGCTGGCTGTGATCTCAATGTAGCTTGTATTGGTCCACCCCCTCTTCCAGCAGATCCTCCTCTTCCATGAAAGAATGTTATGTCTATTTTATATTTTTTAGCTAGTTTAATTATTTCTTGTTGTAATTTATATTGATGCCAACTCGCAGAAAGCTTTCCTGCATCTTTACTGGAGTCTGAGTATCCAATCATGATTTCCTGCTTATTATTAATATCTTTTCTATACCATTTTAATGAAAAAAGTTTTTCCATTATTGGTTTTGCATTTATTAAATCATCTAAAGTTTCAAACAAGGGGACTACTCTTAGCCTGTTCTCAATGTTTGCTTCCTTTTGAAAGAACATAACTGATAGAACATCTGAGGCTGAGGATGTCATTGATATTACATATGCACCCAAACATTCTTTAGGTTGAGTTGCTAATACTTTAAAAGTGGACCAAACTTCTTTGTTTTCTTTATTTTTAAATTGAAAATTCTTTAACACATTTTTGTTCTGCATTTTTGCAGATAAATACTTTATTTTTCTATCCTCATCCCATGATGAATAATCTTGGTTAAGCTTTTTCTTTATATACTCTGCTAATAATTGAGAATGCCTTGAAGACTCTTGTCTAATATCAAGTCGAGCAAGATTTATACCAAAACATTTGGCTCTACGCATTAAATCTAATAGATCACCACTTGCTATATTTTCACTTTGATTTTGTTCTAACGACTCTCTAACTACTCTCAATGGTTTTAGAATTTCTTCTCTCTCGGATAATAAATTTTTTTCATTTAGTGGTTCGTTATTTACTAAATGACGTTCTATTGCTCGGTGGGTTTTTCTTAGTTTATCTCTTAATGGTCTTAGATAAACTCTATAAGGCTCAAATGTTTTTCCTGTAATTTTTAAAATTTTATTTGAACATTTTTCCATAGAATAAGATCTAATTAATTTTGTCATTGACTTTTCATAAAGTTTAGCTGCCTCCCACCTTGATAACAAAATAACTCTTTTTGTGACTTGTGCAGTAACAAATGGATTTCCATCTCTATCACCGCCCATCCATGATCCAAACTCAATAGGATTAAAATTTTTAGGCAAACCTTTGCCCATATTTTTTTCAAATATTTGATTTAATCTTCTATACACTTTAGGAATTGTATCCCACAAGCTATCTTCTATAATTGCAAGTCCCCACCTCGCTTCTTCTGCTGGAGTTGGTTTAGATCTTTTGATTTCATCAGTATTCCATATAATCGTGATTTCATCAAAAACTTTACGATCTAAAATTTTTAATTTTGAGGGATAATTTTTAAGTAGATTTCTTTGCTCTAATATTTCTGTTAAGGAATGGTATTTCTGTATTAAGGTTCTTCTTTTAACTTCAGTTGGATGCGCAGTTAAAACAATTCCAATATTTAAACTCTTAGCAATATTATAGATTTTATTATTTGATATTTTTTTATTTTTAAAAAAATTTTCAAATATCTCTTCTATGAAAATATTTTGAAATTTTTTATCTTGTTTGACATTTTCGTAAAGGTCTAAAGTCCTTGAAGCATCAACTGACTCAGCCAAATTATAAAAATTCATAAAGTGGTTAAATGCTCTAGTTAATTTAAAAAGTGAATTTGGAGATAATTTTTTAACCTCGTTTAAAATTTTTTTAAAAGGCTCTCTATGATTTTTATTAGCTATATTTGCTTTAGACAGTAACCTAATCTTCTCAACAAGATCAAAAAACTTCTGTCCTTCTTGATTTTTGATAACTCTACCTAATATATTGCCTAAATATCTAACATCATCTCTTAAAGATTTTGTTGGTATTCTTTCATAATAGAGGTCTCTTTTTAGCATTTTTTAATTACAAACTTTTTCTGGTTTATACCAATAGCATTAGTTTGTATTTTAAATAAACTTCCTGAAAATTTAAATTTTTTAATTTCACTGTTTTTCATACCTTTTAATGCAGATGTGACAAATAAATCTGAATTTTTTGGACCCCCAAAGGCACAATTAGTAATATTTTTAGCAGGTAAATTGATCTTATGTATCTGTTTTGCAAATTTATTTAAAACACTTACGCAAGCTCCGTGAAATTGGCATACCCATAAATTTCCAGCTTTATCTAAGGTCATGCCATCTGGCACTCCTTCCTTATTTGAAAATCTTTTAAATATTTTTTTACTTACTATATCTTCATTTTTATCTATCTTAATTTTGTAGATTATCCTTTTTCTACTATCTGTATGGTAAAAGTTGTTTTTATCAATAAATGCAGGCCCATTAGTAATCATGTAGTTGTCGTCTACTTTTTTAAGATTAAATTTTTTATCTAGGCAATATAGAGATCCATTTGGGATATTTCTTTCAGGGTTATCCATTGTTCCAAACCAAAGTTTTCCATTAGGATCTGTTTTACCATCATTAATCCTGTTCATTTTTAATGATTTTTCAATGGCTATCGATTTAATTTTTTTTTTACTTTTTAAATTTACTATTCTTAATTCACCTTGGAGACCTAATATAAATATTTTATTTTTAATATGAGCTAAAAATCCTATTTCTTTATTTACTTTAATAGTTTCTTTTTTTTTATTTTTTAAATTTAAAATATGAATTCTTTTTTTTTTAATGTCTGTAAAATAAATTGAGTTATGCTCTTTGACCCACAAAGTACCTTCACCTAATGTACATTTTAAATTCCACAAAACTTCAGGTTTTGAAGTTATAATCTTAGCCATTATACTCGTATTCTTTTATAAAATCTTTTTTTGGATTAATTCCAATTCCTATATTTTCTAATGGAGAGGCAAATCCATCTTTGTCTTTTACTTGATCTAAAATTGAAAATTTTTCTTCAGCTAGATCTGTTATAAAAATATTTTTTTCAGTGGTGTCGAATTCTAACATTGATTTTGTTGGAAATAGTCCACCTGGCATATCTGGTAAAGAGGTAAGTAAATGCAGATTTACCGCTACACTTAAAGCTGAACCCCATATATGATTAACAATTGGAATAAAATTAGATTGCGCTAATGCTGATACTTTTAAATACTCGGTAATTCCACCTAGGCCACAAACCTCTGGTTGAGCTATATCTATACAATTATTTTTTATAAGTTGATTCCAACCATATTTTGTAAACTCTGCCTCACCACCAGCAATATTTGTCTTTAATTTTTCCTTTAGTTCTTTATAGCCATCATGATCTTCTGGAGCCACGGGTTCTTCAAACCAGTAAATGTCCATTTCGTCTAACCCTTTACCAACGTACAAAGCATCATTTTTGTTATAAGCATGATTGGCATCGACCATTAGTTTAAAATCGTCCCCAATTGCATCTCTTACAGCGCTTACTAACTTTAAATCTTCTTTTGGGCCTAAACCAATTTTCATTTTCATCGCCTTGAAGTTTTTTTCTTTTATTTGATTTGCTTCTTTATTGAATAATTCACATAATTCTTCGACAGATTTTTTTTGCAGCATCATTCCATAACCATAAACTGGAATTTTGTTATTGGTTTTCCCACCTAATAATTGATAAAGAGGCAATTTTGCTTTTTTCGCTAGTATATCCCATAATGCTATATCAATTCCTGATAATGCTTGGATTGGCATTCCCTTTTGACCACTGTCTCGGAGTAAATTATATACTTTGTGCCAAATATATTCTTTGTTAAGTGGATCATCCCCTTTTATTAAAGGTTGAATAACTTTTTCTACAATATATTTATTAGCGAGAGCTATATTTCCAGGGCCAAAACATTCTCCCCAACCCGTAATACCTTCATCAGTTTCTATCTCTACTAAGTGGGTGGTTCTGTGTTTGTAATATTGCTGAGAATATCCTAATTCTTTATCCAACTCATATCTAAGTACATGACTTTTGATTGAGCTGATCTTCACAATTATTAAACAGCAACTACTTTAGAGTTCTGTTCTCCTAAATTTTCTATAGATAATTTCATTTCATCACCAGCTTTTAAAAATACTTGTGGTTTTCTTCCCATGCCTACTCCTGGTGGGGTACCTGTAGTTATAATATCTCCAGGTTGTAATGACATGAATTTACTCACATAAGATACAATGATATCTACATTAAAAATCATAGTACTTGTATTTCCTGTTTGCATTCTTTCGCCATTTACATCCAACATCATCTTTAAATTATTAATATCTTTAATTTCATCCTTAGTTACTAAGTAAGGACCAGTAGGCCCGTAAGTGTCATGAGACTTTCCTTTAACCCATTGTCCCATTTTTTCAATTTGCCATTCTCGTTCACTAACATCGTTTACTAAACAATATCCTAAAATATGATCTTGTGATTGACTTTCTGAAATATGTTTTGCTTCTTTTCCAATTACAATTCCAAGTTCAACTTCCCAATCTAGTTTTTTTGATCCAGAAACTATTTCTACATCATCATTAGGACCACACATTGAGCTAGTAGCCTTCATAAACATTATTGGTTCTTTAGGAATATCGGCACCGACTTCAGCTGCATGATCTGAATAATTAAGTCCTATTGCAACAAATTTTCCAGGGCTTGTAATGCATGAGCCTACTCTTTGATTAGATGAAAGTTCAGGAAGACTTGATGTGTCTGCACTTTTAATTTTTGACATTGTTTCAAAATTTAAATTTTCTGGGTTTAAATCATTTATATGAGAACTGATGTCTCTTATTTTTCCATCGGCATCTAAAATTGCTGGTTTTTCTTTTCCTTTTTCTCCTACTCTTAATAGTTTCATTGTTTCTCCTTTATATTTAAATTGTCATTCCACCATCGACAGAAAATGTGTTTCCTGTTGTAAATGTTGATTCATCACCAGCTAAATAAATAGCCATAGAAGCAATTTCTTCAGCTGTTCCTAGTCTTCCCATAGGTTGTCTTGCTATAAAATCTTTCTTGGCTTGAACAGGATCAGGACTCTGGTTTACTCTATCTTGCCAAGAAGGAGAGAAAACTGTTCCTGGTGCTATTGAATTACATCTAATATTTTGTTTTACAAAGTCTGAAGCTATTGACTTAGTTAACCCAATAATTGCAGCTTTTGAAGCTCCATATACAAATCTATTTGGTAAACCTTTTAGACTAGATGCTATAGACGAAACATTGATTATACTTCCGCCATTTTGCTTCACCATTAACGGTAAAATTGCTCTACACATGAAATACATAGATTTAATGTTTACATCAAAAGAAAAATCCCAATCTTTTTCTTCACAATCTAAAATTGTTCCATGATGAACAAATCCTACTGCATTAAACAAAACATTTACTTCATCGAGTGTTTTAACAAAATCTAAAATTGCTTTGTTGTCTGTAGAGTCTAAAGTTTTAATTTTAATATTAGGATATTCTTTATTTAAATCAGCTAAAGTTTTTTCATTCAAATCTGTTGCTATTACATGGGCCCCTTCATTATGAAAAGCGATTGCTGTTGCTTTTCCGATACCTTGGCCTGCTGCTGTAACTACAATTTTTTTACCTTCTAGTCTTCCACTCATTTATTATTTATCCTTTCAATTTCTTTATAAAGTGAACTATGGTCTGTTTCACCATGTCCATTTTTAACAAGAGATTTATACATTTCTTTAACCAAATTTGAAATAGGTAAATGAGTATTATAATTATTGGCACATTCTAAGATATTATTCATATCTTTTAAATGAACTGATGTCCTACCTTTTGGAGTAAAATCTTTATTGATCATTCTTTTTCCATGTGTCTGTAGAACTTTGCTATCTGCCCATCCACCTGACAAAGCTTTGATCATTTTATTTGGATCTGCTCCAGCTTTTTCACAAAGGGTAACAGCCTCTGCAACAGCACCAATTGTTAAACCAACTATGATTTGATTTGCTAATTTTGAAACTTGTCCACTTCCAATTGGACCAACTAATGTTGGGTTACCCATTGTTTTTAAAATATCAAATGCATCGTCAAAAATATTTTGCTCTCCCCCGACCATTATAGCTAACGAAGCTTCCTCTGCACCAATTGTTCCTCCAGATACGGGTGCGTCCAAATAATTTATATTTTTTAATTTTAAATTATTACCATGTTTAGTTGCTGTAGTTGGTTTAACAGAACTCATATCAATAACTATAGCTCCTGGTTTTAAATTATTTAAAAAATCTAAATTATTCATCACCTCATCAACAGCAGTATCATCTGTTAACATTGTGATAACAATATCACTTCCATCCACAGCATCTTTTAACGTATTTGAAATTTTTGCTCCAAATTCTTTTAGTGGTTCTGCTTTATTCTTTGATCTATTGAATACTGTTAAATTATATCCAGCTTTTACTATATTTTTAGACATTGGCAGACCCATCAGGCCTATGCCTATAAAACCTATTTTTTTTGTCATTTATTTTTTAGGTACGAATTCGTGGAAATTTTGTGTCATTACTTCTGGAAAGTACATTACACATGCTAAAACAATTAACTGAATTACTACGAATGGAGCAAATCCTCTGAAAATATCTGTTAATGAAATATGTGGAGGTGCTACTGATTTTAAATAAAAAGCTGCTGGACCAAAAGGCGGGCTTAAAAATGATACCTGCATATTAACACAAAATAGTATTCCAAACCAAATAGGATCAAAACCAAGTGCAAGAACTATTGGTAAAAACACAGGCATTGCAAGAAGAACAATTCCAACCCAATCCATAAAAGCACCCATTATCAAAAACATTACTTGCATCATAAAGATTAAATACATTGGTTTTAAATCATAAGCTAAAATAGTTTCAGCTACATAAGTTGGTCCACCCGCTAAAGAATAAGCTCCAGCTAAAACTGTAGCTCCAAATGTAATTGTTAAAATCGTACCTGATGCTTTAAAAGTTCTAACAAGCGCATCTTTAAATAGAAACCATGTCAGCTCTTTTCTTGCAGCTATTATAATTAATGTTGCAACAACACCCATACCTGCTGCTTCTGTGATACCTGTTATTCCAGAATAAATTGAACCTAAAACAATTATTACAATACCAATTGGTGGTAAAAGGCCTGGAAGGTAAGACATTTTTTCCTTTAAAGTTAAAGCTGGTTCATCACTTAATGGTGCAAGATGCGGTTGTAATCTTGTTCGTATAAGAATGTAAGTAATAATTAAACCTGAAATCATAAGACCTGGAACAATAGCTTCTTGAAATAACATTGTAATTGATGTTTCTGTTGTCAATCCATATATAATTAAAACAATAGATGGAGGTATCATTGTACCTAGAGAGCCTGATGCACAAATAATACCAATCGACATATCTTGATCATATTTCAATCTCAACATCTGAGGTAGCGCAATCAGCCCTAATAAAACTATTTCTCCTCCAATAATTCCACTCATAGCAGCCATAATTGTTGCCATGATTGCAGTTACAACACCTACCCCTCCTCTAGTTTTTCTTAACCAAGCATTTAATGCATCATATAAATCTCTCGCGATGTTAGAGCGTTCAAGTAAGGAGGCCATAAATATAAATAAGGGTACTGATAAGAAAGAATACGTTACAACAAGAGAATAATATCTTGAAAGTAAAATTCCTAATGCATGCTCACCTATATATAAAAATACGAGTACAGCACCCATAAAACCCGAGGCAAAACCCATTGGAACACCAATAGCTATAAGAGCTAGCAATCCAACAATAAGTATTATCGAGAGTGTTCCTATTTCAAATTCCATACTATTCTAAATCTTTAGCGGGATCGTATTGTCTTTCTTTAGGATTTCTCCAATCAATTATTAAATTGTTTATTGATTGAAGTGCAATAAGAAATACACATATTAGTGTAAGTGGTTTCATAGTAGCTGGTATCGGTGGGTCCCAATACGTTGCAAATCTCTCCCAGTTTACAAATGATCTATAAGCATCTTCCATACCACCATAAATTACAGCCCCTGCAAAAAGAACAATAACTATAGTGCTAATTAGATCAAAAATTCGCTGTGTCGGTCTACCAACATAATCATAAAGTAATACTATTCTAATATGACTTCTCAATCTTGTTGCATATATGCCTCCGACTAAATAACAAACACCAGCCAACCATAGGCATAACTCATTGGCCCATAAGGTGGGTTTAAACAAGACATATCTCATGAAAATTTCGTACATCATCACAAGTACTATTACAGGAATTAAATATTTTATTGTATGGCTTAAAAATAGAGAAATTCTATCTATCCAAAATATTGGAAAATCGTCTTTACTAGCAACTTTTTCACTTTGCTCTTTTAATTGTTTATCTTGAAGCTCTTTATCGTCCATTGGCAAAAAAATTATTTAATAAGAAGGGCCCTCTCAGGCCCTTCAATATTTTTTTATGTTGCTAATAATTATAGTATACCGTTAGCTTTCATGTAAGCTTTGTGTATCTCAATAAGAGCAGCAGCTTCAGGAGATTTTTTCTTCCATTCTTCCCAAGCTCCAAGTGCAGCATTTCTGAACTTAAGTCTATCTTCTCTAGACCAATCATGAAGAGTAACACCCATAGCAGTTAAAGCTTTAACTGCTTCAGCATTTTTTCTCTCAACTAAACTAGTGATTGTTCTACCGCAGATTTCGATTGCTGCTAGCATTGCACCTTTTTCATGAGGTTTTAACTTGTTCCAAACTTTTGTATTACAAGCTAAATGGTCAGCTGGCATAGAGTGGAAACCTGGATATGTAGCATATTTATTTTGCTCATAATGTCCACCTGCATAGTTTGTAGCTAAAGATGAATAGTCGGCACCATCAATTAGACCAGTTTGTAAAGCAGTTGGAACTTCACCAAAATCCATGACGATCGGCTTAGCACCTAATGCTGTAAAGATCATACTTTCCATTCCTGGAGGTGATCTAAATTTAAAGTCTTTAATAGATGCAACATCTGGAATTGGTTTGCTAGATATTAAAGACTCATGTCCTGGTATCCACCAACCGATTAAAGTCATTCCATATTTGTTGTATAGTGCATCAACAGCTTCTTGAGCTCCTGGGAACTTTAAGAAATCATATTGTTGATACGGGTTATCATATCCACCCATAACGTCACCTGCGAATTGAAAAGCTGCATTTTTACCAGTTTGGTATCCAGCACCTGTCATATCACAGTCAATAATTCCAGTTTGTGCAGAGTTAAATACCTCAGCAGACTTTCCTGTAACTGATGATGAGTAGAACATTTGTACTTTTAAGCTTCCGCCAGAAAACTTTTCAACGTTTTTAGCGAATTGAGCTGCCACTTCACCATTTGGTGAACTAGCTGTAAAGTGAGTTTCTATTTTAAGAGTTTTTGCGTTAGCAGAACCAAATAAAGCAATAGAAACTACAGCAATAGCAGCAGTTATTTTTGTTATTAATTTTAACATTATTTTCCCTCTCGGTTATGTTTTTATAAATTTAAACATAAAGGGAAAAAAAATTCAAATAAAAGACATAAATAAATTTATAAAAATAATTAATTTTTGTAATTACAACCAAAAGTTGTTGTTTTTAAACAACTTCAGATAAAAGAGGTTTTTGAGAAAAAAAACATTTTATATTATCAACAGCTAACATACTCATAGCTAATCTAGTTTCATGTGTCGCACTACCTACATGAGGAAGAACAAAACAATTTTCTAACTCTAAATATCTCTTATCAAGATTAGGCTCATTATTGAAAACATCTAATCCTGCTCCATAGATTTTTTTATTTTGTAAAACTTCAATCAGAGCATCATCATCTACTGTTGATCCTCTTGAAGTATTTATGAAAACCGAATGTTTTGGGAATAGTTTTAAAATTTCTGAATTAATTATATTTTTAGTTTCTGGTGTGGCGGGAGTATGTAAACTTACATAATCGCAATTAGGTAGCATTGATTTTAAATCAGGATAATAAGTTGCATCTTTTTCAACATCTTTAGATAACCTATTTCTATTGTAATAAACTATTTTCATTTTAAACGCTCTGGCCCTGTCAGCAACTATTTGCCCAATTCTTCCCATACCTATTATACCTAAAGTTTTTCCTGTAATTTCATTACCAACCATTAATTTAGTTATATCTGGTCTATGATCTTTCCAAGTATTTGACTTAACTAGATTATAAGCCTCACCAATTCTTCTTGACGAAGCTAAAATTAAAAGGATTGTTATTTCTGCTACAGCATCGTTTAATACATTTGGCGTATTTGAAACTTTGATATTTTTTTCTTTGGCTGATTGTGTATGAATATTGTCGTAGCCAACTCCAACATGACCAATAATTTTTAATTTTCCATTTAAATTATCAAAAAAATTTTTATCTAATTTATCAAAACTTGTAGAGATTAAACCATCATATTCATTAGAAAGTTTTATTAGTTGCTCATATGTGTAAGGTTTGTCTTCTAAATTAAGAGTTGCATCAAATTCTTTTTTTAATATTTCTTCAGCGCTATCAGAAATTTTTCGAGAAACTAAAATTTTTGGTTTCATCTAATGAGAGTTTCTTAGAACACCTTTTGTTTTAGTGATATCTAAATACTGATCTCTTGACATAATGCATGCACCGTCTTCAAGTTGACCGACATTTGATCTGGATATTTCTTGCCACGGAGTTTGATTTGTAAGTTTTTTTATTCTTTTCTTTTTTCTTCTTTTAATAAATTCTGACTTTGTTATTTGAAGATCAACTCTTCTTTTATTTAGATCTATAGTCATTTTATCTCCTGTCTTAACAATGGCTAAATCACCACCAACAGCAGATTCTGGTGATACATGAAGTATTGAAGGGCTTTCAGAGGTACCACTCTGTCTTCCATCTCCAAGTGTTGGAAGTGCATTAATGCCTTTTTTTAGTAGTCTATCTGGCGGTTGCATATTAACCACCTCAGCAGAACCAGGGTATCCAACAGGCCCACAACCTCTTATTATTAAAATAGAATTTTCATCTATTTTTAGTTTCTTGCTATTGATCCTGTCATGATAATCCTCTGGACCTTCAAAAACTACTGCTTTTCCTTTAAAAACGTTTGGATGTTTAGGGTTTGATAAATATCTATCTCTAAATTCTTTACTAATTACTGAAGTTTTCATAATTGCTGATGAAAAAAAATTTCCTTTCATAACTAGAAACCCTGCCTTGTCAGTCAAATTATCTTTAAATGTTTTAATAACATCTCTATCTACATCGATTTTTTTTCTTAAATTTTGCGCAACTGTTTTGCCAGTTACAGTAATTAAGTTTTGGTGAATTTTATTATTCTTCATTAATTCTTTCATGATTGCTGGTATTCCTCCAGCTCTATAAAAACCTTCCATTAAATGTTCACCTGCAGGTTGGCAGTTTGCTAATAAAGGTATTTTGTGCCCAAGTTTTTGCCAATTAGATAAATCAAATTTAACACCCATATGTTTTGCAATAGCAATTAAATGTGTAGTACAATTACTAGATGCTCCTATAGCACTTGCAACTATAACTGCATTTTCAAAAGCTTTCTTTGTCATAATTTTTGAAGGGGTTAAATCTTCGTGAACCATTTTTACAATTCTAGATCCAGTCTCAAAAGAAATTTGTTCTCTTTCTCTATAGGGAGCTGGTATTACCGCACATCCTGGTAAAGACATTCCCAATGCCTCAGCAACAGAATTCATTGACGAAGCTGTTCCCATTGTATTGCAGTGACCAGGGCTTGGTGAAGATGCTGCCGCCATATCCATAAATTCTTCGTAATTAATTTCTCCCTTAGCATGTAATCTTCTTGCCTCCCAAATAATGGTTCCTGCACCAGCTTTCTTACCTTTATAATTTCCGTCAAGCATTGGACCACCAGATAAAACAATTGCAGGAATATTGACTGTTGCAGCTGCCATTAACGCTGCTGGGGTAGTTTTATCACATCCAGTTGTAAGTATAACTCCATCAAGTGGGTATCCGTAAAGTATCTCAACCAAAGACAAATATGATAAATTTCTATCCAACATTGCAGTAGGCTTTTTTCCAGTTTCTTGAATTGGGTGAGTAGGAAATTCCATCGGAATACCACCTGCTCTTCTAATTCCATCTTTAATTCTTTTACTTAAATCCAAAAAATGTCTGTTACATGGAGATAAATCACTCCCTGATTGGGCTATTCCAATTATTGGATTTCCTGATTGAAGTTCTTTTCTTGTAAGACCATAATTTAGATATCTTTCTAAATACATGGCTGTCATACCTGGATCTTTTGGGTCGTCAAACCATTGTTTACTTCTTAAATTCTTCTTTTTCATAAAATAATAAAATATATTATAGTGATATATAAAACCTTAATTAAAAAATGAATAGTCTAATTGTACTCAATAAAAATGATAATGTAGGCGTAAGTCAATTTATTATACCAGAAAAAACGAAAATTAATGGTCAAGAGATAAGTACTATTGATCCTATACCGTTTGGACATAAAGTTTGTTTAAAACCCATAAACAAAGGTGATCCTATAATTAAATATGATCAGATAATTGGATTTGCATCAAAAAATATTACCGCCGGTGAACATGTTCATTCTCATAATTTAGAATTCAAAGAATTTGATAGAAAGTTTCAAGTAAAAAGTAAAAAAACAATTGTTGATGAAAAAGTTGATACATTTTTCAAAGGAATATTAAGAGACAACGGTCAAGTAGCTACCAGAAATTATATAGGTATCGTTAGTACAGTTAATTGTTCAGCAACTGTTACTAAAATGATAGTTGAAAAAATAAAATATTCTAACATTCTAAATGATTATCCTAGTATTGATGGCATAGTGCCGATTACTCACTCAACTGGATGTGGCATGAATACTGTAAGCGAAGGAATGCAAATGTTTCAAAGAACAATCGATGGTTTTAAGAACCATCCAAATTTTTCTCATGTATTTGTTATTGGTTTAGGTTGTGAATGTGCTCAAGTAAGTTTGTTTGATGAGTCTGTAAAAAAACACAATAGAATTCATTTTTTAACAATTCAGGATGAAGGTGGAACTAAAAAAATTGTTGAAAAAGTTCTATCGCAAATAAAAAATTTATTACCTGAAGCTAACAAAATTAATAGAACCCCTCAGTCTGTTAGTCATTTAACTTTAGCTCTTCAATGTGGAGGATCAGATGGATACTCTGGTATTACTGCAAATCCGGCTTTAGGTGTTGCTGCTGATTTGTTAGTTAAAAAAGGTGGAAGTTCAATATTATCTGAAACACCTGAAATTTATGGGGCTGAGCATCTTCTAATTAATAGAGCAAACAGTCAAGAAACAGCAGATAAATTAATAGAAAGATTAAAATGGTGGAAAAATTATACTTCAATTAATAATAGCACAATGGATAATAATCCTGCGCCTGGAAATAAACGAGGTGGTTTAACTACTATACTTGAAAAGTCACTGGGTGCAGTTGCAAAAGGTGGTAAATCAATTTTAGAAGATGTGCTTGAATACGCAGAACCATTAAAAAATAAAGGTTTTAACTTTATGGACTCTCCAGGGTATGACCCTGTGTCTGTAACAGGTCAAGTTGCTTCAGGTGCAAATGTAATTTGTTTTACAACAGGTAGAGGTTCATGTTTTGGATGCAAACCTGTTCCAAGCTTAAAATTATCTACAAATACTGCGATGTATGAAAAAATGGAAGAAGATATGGATATAAATTGTGGGACTATTGCAGAAGGTAAGGAAGACATTGAAAAAGTTGGAAATAGAATATTTGATCTAGTTGTAAACACTGCATCAGGAAATAAATCGAAAAGTGAAATTAATGGCTACGGTGACGAGGAGTTTAATCCTTGGCAAGTAGGCGTAGTAATGTAACTTTTTGATAAATTTTTCATAAATTATCATGTCAAAAAATCAAAAAGCCTCATTAATTAAGGTTATTTTTCTATCAGCTTCAGGGTTTTTTTTATTTGTTTGTATGGACTCAACTGCAAAATATTTAGGAAATGTTATGCCAGTTACACAAGCCGTATGGGGAAGATTTTTTTTTCACTTCGTTGCTCTTTGTGTCTACTTCGTACTCTTTAAGCCGAAGCTAAATTTAACAAGAAATTTTAAAATTCAAATTATTAGATCATTATTAATGGTTACAGCAACTTTCTTTATGTTCAACTCATTACAAAGATTTGATTTAGTGGATATATACGTTGTTTTTTTTAGCGCTCCATTAATTGTTTCACTTTTATCTGCATATTTTTTAAAAGATATATTGTCTCCTAAAGGTACAATTTTGATGTTGCTAAGTTTTGGATCAATTATCTATGCTCTAGGACCTAGTATGAAAGTATTATCGCCAGAATTAATCTTTCCTATTGTGCCACCACTATGTTGGGCACTTTATCAATTTTTTACAAAACTTATTTCAGGAAATAATGAACCTTTCTCGGCAGTTTTTTATACGGCAGTTACTGGAGCTTTGATATTTACAATTTATATTTCATTTAATTGGGTGCCAATAGAAAATAATATTTATTGGATTGGTTTAGTTGCTATGGGAATTTTTGGTTTTATAAGTCACTTTATAATTATTTATGCAATTCAATTATCTAATTTGTCATTTGTAACTAATTTTCAGTATTCTCAGTTACTTTGGTCAACGATAATTAATTTTTTAATTTTTGGAGTTCCAGCAGATATTAGTAAAATAATTGGTCTCATTGGAATTATAATTTTTGGAGTTCTGTTTATTAGAGTTGAGGGAACAAAGAAGGTTAAAAAAATTAATTAATTCTTATTTTTTTACCTAATTTAGAGCTTTTGTTTATTGCATCAAAAATTATTAAAGAATTTAATCCATCCTTACCAGTTACTTTCGGTTTTTCTTTTTTCAAAACTACTCTAGAAAAGTGATCGATCTGATTAATTAAAGTTTCATTACTTTTTTGAACTTTAATTTTATTATTAAAAATATTATTCCACCAACTTCTTTCTTTTTTATAGTACCATAACTTTAAATTAGGAAATTGAACAGAACCTCTAGTTCCTCCAATAAAATAAGAAGATTGATCAGTTATTGGATAAGCAGGATTTTCACCAGCAGTTAATTCATAGCTCCATGGTGAAGTTATAGTATCAGATACATTTAGAGTACATAAAGTTCCATATTTAAAAAATAAATTTACTGAAGCTGTATCCTCAACCTTATATTTTCTAATATTATTTGATTTAAATGCCTGAACATATTTAACAGGACCAAGCAAATAACAAATCATATCAATATCATGAACCAAATTAATACCTAGTGGTCCACCACCCACACTTACTCTCCATTTTTCATTAAAATATTTTTTATGTTTATATAGCCAACATAAAATATTTGCAGATACAATTTTCCCAAGTTTTTTACTTTCTATTATTTTTTTTACATTGTTTACAATTGAATTATGACGTCTGTGATATCCTATCAATAGTGAAGTTTTATTTGAGCGAGCACTATTAATAATTTTTTTTGCAGATTTAATATTATCTGAAATTGGCTTCTCTAATAAAACAGGTATTTTTGTTTTTAAAAATTGAACTGTATCGTTTTCATGTAAAATATTAGGTGTTGCAATTATAACTGCATCAGGTTTATTTTTTGCTAATAAAATTTTGATATTTTTATAAAGTGGTACTTTAAATTTTTTAGATAACTCTATTCCATTTTTTTTTATTTCAACAATTGAGTGAAGAGTTGCAAATTTTGATTTTTGAATAGCTTTAATATGTTGTAGTCCCATTAAACCTATTCCAACAACTGATATTTGAATTTTTTTAGGCACTTATATAAATTTTAAGTGATACCAGCATCTATAATAAAGTTTTGTTTCGTACATCCTGACGATACATCTGATGAGAGATGAACAACTAAACTTGCTACATCATCAGGCTTTAGTTGTCTCTTCAAACATTGTTTATCAAGAATAAATTTTTTATATTTTGGAGTTAACCAATGCTTTATTTGTCTTTCAGTTGCAATAGATCCTGGTGTAACTGAGTTACACCGAATATTATATTTACCAAACTCTCTGGCAAAAGATCTAGTCAATCCAATAACAGCCGATTTTGCTGTCTCGTAAGCGACTTTATCACCCTCACCCAACATCCATGAAACTGAACTTAAATTTACAATAGCGCCACCCTTATTTTTAATCATTCCTTTTAAAACTGCTTTAATTGTAAAGAAAAAATGTTTTAAATTCACATCCATTCTATTATTCCAATATTTTTCATCTACTTGATCTGTGGAATGTCTATCATCATTAGCTGCATTATTGATTAAAATATCGATAGGACCTTTTGATTTAATTATTTTTTGAATGATAGTTTGTAATTTTTTGATTTTAATAAGATTACATTCAATAAAATGAGGTGCTTTAAGACCTCTTTTTTTAAGATTTTTAATTAATTTATTTGACTCTTTTCTATTTATATCAACAAAATATACATCGCATTCCTGTTCACAAAAATGTTCTACAATTGATGCACCTATTCCTGAACCACCACCTGTGATAAAAACATTTTTGTTTTTTAAATCAAAATATTTAACTTTCATTTATATCCTCTCTTCTGTTTTAGCATCAAATAAGGAAATTTGCGTTAAATCAAAAAATAAATTTGTATTTTTTGAGAGCTCAATTTTTATTGTTGAGGGAAATTTAGCTAATACTTCTTGATTTTCATAGTCAAATGTCATTATCTGCTCATGACCTATATACTCACTTAAATCAGCTTTTAAAGGGATCTCAAAATCACTTTCATTAGATTTTTTAAAGAAAATATGCTCTGGTCTAATTCCAAAAAAAACTTCTTTATTATTCAAATTAGATTTTTCATTGAAGTTATATCCATTTATTGGAATTTCGATATTAGATCCATTTGCAATAAATGAAATTTTGTTAGAACTTTCTTTAAGATTGCCTTTAATCAAATTCATTGAAGGAGATCCAATAAAATCTGCAACAAAGGTATTACTAGGTTTATTATAAATATTTTCTGGAGTATCATTTTGTTGAATTACACCATGATTCATAATTGCAATATTTGTACCTAAACTCATTGCCTCTGTTTGATCGTGCGTTACATAAACTACTGTTGTTTTAAGTTGTTGATGAAGTTTTTTTATTTCTCGTCTCATCTCAACTCTTAATTTTGCATCTAAATTAGATAAAGGTTCATCAAATAAAAATATTCTTGGTTCTCTCACAAGAGCTCTACCGATTGCAACACGTTGTCTTTGCCCGCCTGATAACTGTGAAGGTTTTCTCTCTAATAATGCGTCTACTTGTAAAAATTTTGATACCTTTTCTAGCTGCTCTTCTATTTTTTCTTTTGAAACTTTTGCTTGTTTTAGGCCAAAAATCATATTCTCACGAACGTTCATTGATGGGTACAATGCGTAGGATTGAAATACCATTGCAATATTTCGGTCTTTTGGTTCAACTTTACTTACATTGTAATCATCAATATGAACATTACCTTCATTAATGGTTTCTAAGCCTGCAATAATGTTTAGCAAGGTTGATTTACCACAGCCTGAAGGGCCTAAAAGAACTAAGAAATTACCTTCGTCTATCTCTAGATTAATTTTTCTTAGAACTTCAGTAGATCCAAAGTTTTTTGATAATTCCTCAATTCTTAATGTTTTCATTATTATCCTTTCACTGCTCCTGAAGTTAATCCTCTAATAAAATATTTACCAGCTAAAACATAAACAATAAGTGTTGGAATACCCGCAATTATAGCAGATGCCATATCTACGTTATATTCTTTAACACTTGTGCTTGATAAAACCATATTATTTAAAGCAACTTGAATTGGTGCTGCTTTTCCAAATGAAAAAGTTGATCCAAATAAAAAGTCATTCCAGATTTGCGTAAATTGCCAAATAACAGTCACAACAATAATGGGTGCTGAAATTGGAAGTAAAATTTTAAAAAATATTTTAAAGAAACCTGCTCCATCAATTCGTGCAGCTTTTACTAATTCTGTAGGAACAGAAATATAGTAATTTCTAAAAAACAAAGTTGTGAATGGAATTCCATAAACTGTATGGACTAATACTAGTCCTATTATAGAATTTGATATTCCTAAAACTCCAAGAGTTCTTGCCATTGGTAACAGAATTGCCTGAAATGGAATAAAACATCCAAATAGTAAAAAAAGAAAAACCCATTGATCTCCTTTAAATCTCCATTTTGTTAAAACATATCCAGTCATAGCTCCTATAAATGTGGAAAAAAATACAGCTGGAACAACCATCTTGAATGAATTCCAAAAATATGGTCTTAAAAAGGTATCACCTGCTCCATATCCTCTACCTCCCCATGCAACTGCCCAGGATTCAAAATTTAATCCACTTGGCCATGTTAAAAGTGTTCCTTGACGGATTTCCTCCATAGTTTTTAATGAAGTGACTACCATTACGTATAGAGGAAAAATAAAATACAATGCAAAAAGTATTAAAGCAAAATACAAAAACCATCTCAAAAACATATTTGTATATTTAGACTTCATTTCAAGTTGTTTGTATGATGTCTGTAACTTATCTTGCATTTTCTCTCCTTAGCTCAGAATATAAATACGGGATAATTACTGCCGCTACAGCCATAAACATCATGATTGCACTTGCGGCTGATAAACCAACTTGACTTTTATGGAATGCAGTTTGAGTCATATATAAGGCAGGCATAGTTGTGGATATACCAGGTCCACCCTGGGTTAGCGCAACTATAAGATCATAACTTTTTATAGAAATGTGAACTAAAATCACAAAACTTGTAAAAAAGACTGGCCTCATCATAGGAAGTAAAATTTTCCAATAAACTGTAAATAAATTTGCACCATCTATTTTAGCTGCTTTTACAATTTCATCTTCAACTGATCTCAATCCAGCTAGAAATAATGCCATTACGAATCCAGCAGATTGCCAAACACCTGCAATCACAATGGTGTAGATTGCCATTTCTCTATTTACTAACCAATCAAATGTGAAGTTTTCAAAACCCCAATCGATAAACATTTTTTGGATACCGAGTGTTGGATTTAAAATCCATTTCCAAGCTGTTCCAGTAACTATAAAAGATAAAGCCATTGGATACAGGTAAATAGTTCTTAAGACACCTTCAGCTCTAATTTTTTGATCTAAAAATATTGCAAGAATAATTCCAATCACAACACAAAAAATTAAGAACAACGCTGTGAAAATAAGTAAGTTATCTACTGCAATAAGCCATTTTCTAGAACCCCAAAGTTTAACATATTGTCCTACTCCCCAAAGCTCGTATTTGGGTAAGATTTTAGAATTTGTAAAAGATATATATAAAGTCCAAAGTACAAAACCATAGACAAACCAACCAATTAATCCAACAGCTGGTGCCATTACGATTTTAGGTAGGTTTTTTTCTAACCACTTGAACATTATAAATATTTTCTAATTTTGATTAAAAAAAAAGGCCACCTAAATTTTAGGTGGCCTTAATTTTTATATTTTTACATATTGTCTAAAACTGAATCAGCCAAAGCATTTGCTGCATCAACAGAAGACATATCAGAATTAAAGTGTTCTGTGATCACGTCTTGTAAAGCAGCTTTCATAGTATTGCCTTGAGCCATTCCGTGAGCAAAACTTGGCACTAATCCACCGCTTGCTCCTGCAGTTTTGATGTCAGAATTTGATGTTTTTGCACATTTATCAAATTCATCCATTGGTACATCTAAACGTGCTGGAATTGATCCTTTGTATAGGTTAAAAACTTTTTGGAAATTCTTACCCATCATTAATTTAGCTAATAATTTTTGACCTTCTTGTTTGTCTGGGTCACTTGTTTTGTAGAATATAAAGCTATCTACATTGTACAAGTAACCATTATTAGATGGAGTTGCAGCACAATAGTAATCTACGCCTGGTACTTTTCCAGCAGCAGTAAATTCACCTTTTGCCCAGTCACCCATAATTTGGAAACCAGCTTTTCCTTCAATAACCATTCCAGTAGCAACGTTCCAATCTCTTCCTGGGCTACCTTCATCAGTAAAACCTTGAAGTTTTCTCATTTGATCAAAAACTTTAACTGTTGTCTCACTTCTTAAACAAGTTTCTTTAAGATCTACATAACAGTTTTTATAATAGTTATTTCCACCAATACCCATAGCTACTGCTTCGAAGACTGTTGCGTCTTGCCAAGCTTGACCACCGTGAGCAAAAGGAATAATTCCTGCAGCTTGAAGTTTTTCTGCTGCTGCATTTAATTCATCCCAAGATGAAGGAACTGAAATTCCATTAGCATCAAATACTGCTTTGTTAGCCCACATCCAATCAATTCTATGAATGTTTACTGGAGCCGCACAGTATGGACCACTATTATCTTGACATTTGTGAACTGCAGCAATCATTGGATCTAATAAACTGTCCCAACCTTCTGATTGAGCAATTGGATCAATATTATAAGGAGCAACAACACCCTCTTGATCATATTCTTGAATTGTTGGACCTTTAATTTGAGAAGCTGATGGAGGATCTCCCGCAACTATTCTTGCTTTTAATGCAACGTTGGCTGCGTCTCCACCACCACCAGTTACAGGCATATCTAACCATTCACCACCATTTGCAGCGAAATCGTCTTTTAATACTTTTAGTGCAGCTGCTTCACCACCTGATGTCCACCAGTGCAAAACCTCAATTTTTGGTCCGGCAAAAGAAGATGTAGAAGTGAATGCAAACGCAATTAAAGCAATTAACATTTTTTTCATATATTTCCCTCTTATTTATTAAATTAAGTTAACTTAAAAAAAACAATTATAGATTGATTTATTCAAAGACTACAAGAAAAAAAAATACAACTATTAATTGATTTGTAATATTAATAGATTGATTTTCTACCTAATCTTGCTGCACCTCTTACACCACTGGCATCTCCATATTTAGGTTTTAGAAATACACCTTCATATTCTCTTCCGGTTACAAATTTTCTTACTATAGTTTCAATTTCACTTAAAAAATCAATTTCATTTGAAACACCTCCTCCAAATACAAAACAATCAGGATCGAGAATATTTATTATATTTGCCAATGACATGGCTAAATTTAATTTAAAGTTGTCAATTAAATCTTCAGCATCTAAATCATGCTTTCTATATAATTCAAAAATTTGATTTGTCGTTAAATTCTTTTTAAACTTTTTATTAAATTTTTTTGCTAAACTTAAACCTGACATAAAACTTTCAATCTCACCTTCTCTTAAATTGGTAGATTCAAATTTTTCTTTTTTTGCGATTAAATGGGTAACTTGATTATGTCCCCACTCTCCCGCTACTCCATTAGGTCCACTAACAATTTTTTTATCTATTACCAAACCTCCTCCAACACCAGAACCAACTATAATTCCATAAACAATTTTATAGTGTTTTCCTGAACCATCTAAAGCCTCTGATAAAGCAAAGCAATTTGCGTCGTTTTCACAAAATACTTCTTTACCCAATTCTTTCCTTAAATCATTTTGAAATGGTTTTTTTTCTAACCAATAACAATTTGGCGCATTCTTAACTAATCCAGTTTGAGGAGAATGTACGCCAGGATGACAAACACCTATTGGCAGCTCTTTATTAAATTTTTTCTCTAACTTCTTATCAATTTCTTTAATAGTTTTTACAATTTGAGAATAATCTTTTGGGCAATCTGTTCTTTCACGATTACTTTCATTACCTTTCTCGTCAAGAACTACACTTTCAATTTTTGTAGCTCCAACATCAATACCTATCTGCATAAACTAATAAGTTGCTCTTCCACCACTTAAATCAAATACTGCTGCTGTAGAAAAAGAATTTTCTTCACTCGATAACCATGTAACAAGAGATGCTAATTCATCTACTTTGGCAAATTTATTTCTTGGGATTTTAGATAACATATAATTAATATGTTCCTCAGTCATTTGATCAAAAATTCTTGTTTTTGCAGCAGCTGGGGTTACGCAATTAACAGCTATATTTTTTAATGCTAATTCTTTTCCAAGTGATTTAGTTAAACCTATAACTCCAGCTTTAGATGTGCTATATGCACTGGCATTAGGATTGCCCTCTTTTCCAGCAATAGAGGCAATATTTACAATTCTTCCATAATTATTTTTAAGCATGTAAGGCGTTACGGCTTTACAACAATAAAATACTGCATTTAGATTTAGGTCTATAACTTTTTTCCACTCATCAAGTGGATAATCAACTACTGTAGTATTTTTTCCTGCAACACCTGCATTATTGATGAAAATATCAATTTTATTGTGAGTTTTTTCAATATCAGCTAAATTTTTTACTATATTCTCATAATTTCCAACATCAACAATTTGATATGAAACCTTATCTGAATTAATTTTTTTAGTTGCAGTTTTGATTGCTTCCTCGTCTATATCCCAAATTACAACGCTTGCCCCAGAAGCAATAAATCTCTCCGTAATAGCTAGTCCAAAACCTTGGGCGCCTCCTGTCACTATTGCAACTCTATCTTTTAAATCAAAATTAATCATATTATTTTTTTTGTTTTTTTGATCTTAATAAAGGAAAAGCTAACGCAATTAAAGATAAAATAAAAAAGGTTAAAGCTATTGGTCTTGTTAAAAACATCAACCAATTTCCATCAAAAATAACTAAAGATTGTCTTAATGTTCCCTCTACCAATTCTCCTAAAATTAATCCTATAATTACAGGAACAACTGAAAATCCAAATCTTCTCATAAAAAATCCTAATACTCCAAAAAATAACATAATCCAAACATCAATAATTGATTGGCTAAGTGAATACGTTCCACAAACAGATACTGCAAATATCATTGGCCACAAAATTTTGTTAGGAACTAATGTTATTCTCGCAAATACTTTTGCTCCAAAAAATCCAAAGATAAAAAATAAAACATTTGCAATTAACATGGCCCCAAATATTCCATATAAGAAATCGGGCTGTTCTCTGAATAAATCTGGACCTGGTCTAACACCATGAATAATTAAACCTGTTAGTATTACAGCTGTCGTGGCACTTCCTGGAATTCCTAGCGCTAATGTAGGTACCATTGCTCCACCAGTTGCAGCATTATTTGCAGCTTCTGCACCAGCAATACCTTCAATTGATCCTTTGCCAAATTCTTCAGGATTTTTAGAAAATCTTTTGGCCTCTGAATAACCAATTAACGATGCTACAGTTCCACCTTCAGCTGGCAAGACTCCAATGAATGAACCTATTCCACTTGATCTAAGAATTGTTTTCCATGTTTTTTTATAATCATCTTTGGTTGGAAGTTTTACTGCCTTTAAAGCTACTCTCTTAAATACTTGATCAAGAAGCGTTGATTGAGTTAACATTTCGCTAATTGCAAATAAACCAACAACTACTGGAATAAAACCAATACCAACTGAGAGTTCGTTAATTCCATAAGTAAACCTATCTATTGATGTCATAAAATCTTTACCAATAGTTGAAATTAAAATTCCAAATGCCCCGGCAATTAAGTTTTTAATAGGACTACCTTCTCCTATAGAAGAAAGCATAGTTAAACCAAAAATTGCTAATGCAAAATATTCGGGTTGTCCAAATTCATAAGCGAGTTTCGCTAAAAGTGGTGCAAAAAATACTAAAATTATAACACTAAAAATTCCTCCAACAGTGCTTGATACAGTTGCCATTCCCAAAGCTCTACCCGCTTCACCTTTTTGGGCTAGAGGATATCCATCTAGACATGTGGCTGCAGCAGCTGGAGTTCCTGGAGTATTAATTAATACTGCAGTAATTGCTCCTCCATAAGTTCCAGCGCAATAAATAGAAGTTAACAATACTATTGCGGACAAAGGGTCTAGCGTCATAGTAAATGGTAAAATTAATGCTCCTCCTGTTGTTGGTCCTAAACCTGGAAGAACTCCTAGAATTAATCCAAACAAAGTTCCAAAAAATAAAACTATCAATAGTTTTGAACTAAATAAAGGTGTCAGCATTAATAAAAGATTATCCATTTTAATAATAATAAAGATTAGTAATTATTCCTGGAGGAAATCTTAAGCCTAAAATTGTTTCAAAAAAAATAAAAACCAAAATAGGAAAAATAATACTTACTAATAATAAATAAAATATCCTTCTTTCACCCCAATTATAGGAAACAAAAATTGATAATACTGATATTGCTAAAAAGAAATCTAAAGCTTTTGAAATAATAACAAATATTAAAAAACTAAGTAAAGTTAAAAAAAATGTTTTGGGTAATTTTTTTCCCATTTTCCAGGGATTTTTGATTGATAGATAATAGATGATTAAAGTTAAGCTAATTATTAATATTAATAAAGCTTTAGGAAAAGTTGCAGGTTGTATACCCCTGTTTAAAATTGGAGGAACAATATCAAACGAAAAAGTACTTATTAGTAAAATTATTGAGATAAAAACAATAATAAATGAAACTTTAAACTCATCTTTAAAAAAAAAGGGCAAACTTTTGTTTGCCCTTTTTTTATTTCGTACATTATTCATAAAAAATGTACTTTCTTATGACTAATTAATGTAACCCAAAGCTTTAAGTTGCGCTGTCATTTCTGTAAGCATTTCTTCCATTTGCTTACCCCATTCATCAGCACCAACTACACTTGTCTCATCAAGACCAATTTCTGTTAAGAAATTTTTGTAGTAGTTATGGCTCATAGCTTTCATCATTCCAGCTTCTAATTCTTTAACTCTTTCAGCTGGTGCACCTTTTTTAGTTACAAAACCTCTAACAGTAGATAAAGAAACAGGTATTCCTAATTCTTTAGCAGTTGGAGAGTCTCCAATTTTAGCCATTCTATTATTTGCTAAGACAACAGACACACAAAGTGTTCCGTCATTTATTTCTGTTAATGCTTCCCCTAAGTTTAAAACACCTACATCAATATCGCCTTTGATTAAGTTAGTTTTAATTGGAGCTACACCCTTATAAGCAACAATAGTTGGATCTTTTAATCCACCTTTTTTTGTAAATGCAATAGCACTCACATCATCAATTCCACCTACATGTGTTGTTCCGTATTTAAGTGATTTTGATTTTTGAGTACTAATAAATTTTTTAGCGTCTTTAATGTCTGCTTTACAATTTACAACAAACAACTGAGGATCATCAGTTCCTCTTGCTAGTGGCTGCATATCACTTATTTTAACTTTAGTTTTACCTAACGCCATTGAAACAGCATGACCTGTAGTCCAAGTTAAAGTATGTTGTCCGTCAGCGGGTAAACTCATCATGTAGTCCATTGATACTGCTCCACCACCACCTTTTTTGTTAACCAATTGCATATCTTGTTTAAGTACTCTACGTGCTCTTAGAAGCATCATTCTAGTAGTTACGTCTGTACCACCACCAAAACCAGCATGAGTAATAGCTTGAATTGGGTGACCATCTGCTTTTGCAGAAGTAATCATAAGTGGAAGCGCAACAACGAAAAATTCTGTTACTAGAAATGCAGCTGCTAAGAAAAGTTTAAAACTTTTTTTCATAATTTCCCTCTTTTTAGTTAATTTATATTTAAATATATAAACATAATCTGATACATAGCGTAAAGTAAAAAATGGCTCAAAATAAAATTAACATAGCAGTTCTTTTAGGGGATCCTTCTGGTATAGGACCTGAATTGGTCTCAAAACTACTGTCAGAGGAAATCACTAACAAGGCTAATGTGATTATCATAGGTGAAAAAAATATATTAGAGAATGGAAATAAAATTTCAGGGAAATCACACAATTTAAATTTTGTAGAGGATTTCGATAATATTAATTTTGCAAAGGATAATAAATTTTTTCTAGATATTTCTAAAGGTAAAAATCATAATTATAAATTATCTGAGTGCTCTAAAGAGGCAGGTGAAAGTGTTTTAGCTTCGTTAAATTTAGCTTTAGATCTTGCTAAAAAAAATAAAATTCATGCAATAAACTTTGGACCATTTAACAAAACAAGCCTTAAACTTGGAGGAAATAAATATTCTGATGAATTACATTTAATGGCTGAAAAGTTAGAGGTTAAAAATTTTTTTTGTGAATTTAATGTTATTGATAATTTTTGGACAGCAAGAGTATCATCACATATTCCAATAAAAGAAGTTCCAGATCATGTAAAAAAGGAAAAAATTATTAAGCCAATTAAACTTATAAATGAAGCTATGAAATTAAATGGTATTAAAAGTCCAAGAGTAGCAGTCCAAGCACTAAATCCTCATGCTGAATTTGGAACTGAGGAAAAAGAAGAAATTATACCTGCAATAGAAGAGGCAAAAAAACTAGGTATTAATGCTGATGGACCTTTGCCGTGTGATACTTCTTTTATTACTGCTTATAAAGATGGAAATCATGATTGTATTGTTGGTATGTATCATGATGCTTTGCAATCAGGTTTAAAAGCATTTGGATTTGATCGAGGAGTAACAGTCCAAGGAGGTTTACCTTTACCTATTACCACTCCTGCTCACGGTACAGCATTTGATATTGCAGGTAAAAATAAAGCAAATTTAGAACCTACTTTGAATTCATTTAAAATTGCATTAACAATGGCAGAAAATAAAAACAATTAAATGTCTAAAATAAAAAGTATTCGTACCAAGGTATATCAATGGAATGGTAAGACAGTTCCTCCACAAAACAATTTTTGCACAAATGCATCAGACCTTTTGTTTGAAAAATCAGATGCAATGGGATCATTTAGATTTCATGAATGGTTAATATGTGAAATTGAAACTGATGACGGAATTGTTGGAATTGGAAATGCAGCACTTGCACCTCAATTAGTAAAAAAAACAATCGATACTTACTTAACTCCTTTAGTAATAGGTGAAGATCCATTTGATTATTCTTATATCTGGGAAAAAATGTACAGAAGAACACATGCATGGGGAAGAAGAGGATTAGGCATGGTAGCTATTTCAGCAATTGATATTGCGCTTTGGGATATAATGGGAAAAGTTACAAACAAACCTGTTTTTAAACTATTAGGTGGACGAACCAAAGAGAAGATACCTGTTTACGCATCAAAACTTTACAGCCAACCAATTAAGGATTTGCAAAAAGAAGCTGAAAGCTATGTTAAGCAAGGTTTTAAAATGTTTAAAATGAGATTTGGGTGGGGGCCAAAAGATGGACCTGATGGTATGAAAAAAAATATTGAGCTAGCTGAAGCAGTTAGAGAAGTTATTGGATATGATACAGATCTAATGATGGAATGTTATATGGGTTGGAACTTAGATTATGCAAAAAGGATGATCCCTAAATTAGTAAAATTTAACCCTAGATGGTTAGAAGAACCAGTAATAGCAGATGATATTCATGGCTATGCAGAATTAAATAATATGAACGCAATTCCAATTTCTGGTGGGGAACATGAATTTAACCTATTTGGGTTTAAACAATTGTTGGATATTAAAGCAGTCAGCTATATTCAATATGATAATAATAGAGTTGGTGGTTTTACAATTGCAAATAAAATAAATGCTTTAGCAGAAGCTCATCAAGTGCCAGTTATTCCGCATGCTGGTCAAATGCATAATTATCATTTAACAATGTCAAATTTTAATTGTCCAATATCTGAATTTTTTCCAGTCCATGACGTAGAAATTGGCAATGAATTATTTTATTACATTTTTGAAGGTGATCCTGCCCCTGAAAATGGATATATAGATTTAGATGATAACAAACCAGGTTTAGGTTTAACAATTACCGATAGATTTAAGTCTGATTTTAAAATAATAGAATAATTAATAAACTTCTACTTCATCTAATTTAGGCATTGCATTAGCTGCACCTGCTTTTGTTGTGGAAATTGCAGCTACTTTATTTGAAAATTCTAGAGCATCTTTAATTTTTAATTTATTGGATAAAGCATATGCAAACGCTCCGTTAAACGCATCGCCTGCTCCAGTGGTATCTATAACTTTATCCTTTAAACTATAAACATCTATAAAAAAACTCTCCTCAGAGTTTGCAAAGTATAGGCCTTTTGGACCTAATGTAATGATAATATTTTTTACTCCTTTTTCTAAAAAAGTTTTTGCAGACTCTTCAATTTCTATTTTACTCTCAACCTTTTTACCTAAATAAAAACTTGCTTCAGTTTCATTAGGAGTAAAATAATCAATACATTTAAAATCACTTTCTTTTATGTCTGATGCAGGTGCCGGATTAAAAATTGTAATAGATCCTGTCTCTTTTGCTCTATTGAGGGCATAACTAGTTACTTCATTAGGTGTTTCTAATTGAGTTAAAAAAATTTCTGATTTTTTTATAAACTCAATATTGTTATCAATATCTTCATTAGATATAGAACCAGCAACTCCAGGTACAATATTAATTGCATTATCACCTGTTTTTTCATTTATCATTATACCTGCAACACCTGTTGACTGATTTGGATCTTGAATTATTGAATCTGTATTAATTCCAGCCTCCTCATACAACTTAAGAGCCATCTTGGCATTTTGATCATCTCCTATCTTAGTTATAAAATTTACATTTCCACCAAGTCTTGCAGCAGCGATAGCTTGGTTTGACCCTTTTCCACCTGGACCAACTATATGATTTTTACCTAAAACTGTTTCACCCTTGATTGGAATTTTGTCAGCAAAAAAACAAAGATCAGCTACAAATACTCCAAAGACACATATTGAGCTCATTATTTATCAAGAACCCAAACACTTCCATCTGGTTTAATTACTCCCTTTGTTAATATAAAACACCCATATGGTCTCATTTCAGAGGTAGATACTATTAATTGAGACTTTTTTGCCTCTTTATAAAATTCTTGTCTTTCAATTGAGCCAACCTTCCAATTTTCTCCAGAGGTTTCTTTTACGGCTTTAATAAAATCTTTGTGACAATCAGTTAATTCATCAGGTTTGTTATCAACCTGCATTCTGTTTGCAGCTGAGTCAATGAAACTATCTAATGGAAAAACAGAAAGAATAGCCTTTGTTGCTTCATAAATATCTACTCCATCTAGTCTAATTACTTTATTATTTAAAGAGTGAGAATATGCTGGAAAATTAGCATCAGTTAAAACAAGTTTATCACCATGACCCATTGCCCTTAACTGATATAGGAGCTCAGGACTTAAAATTGGATTAATTTTAATTAGCATTTTGCAACTTTAATATATAAAAAAAGGGTGAAATAAAATTTCACCCTTTTTATTTTAATTTTTCTAAAGATTATTTAAAATCGTTAGCGTTTTCTGTTGTTACTAATTGTGTACCAGTATCAATATTAGGATCAATACTTCCACCGTTAGCTAGCTCAAGAGCATATTTAACTCCATATGCGCCCATGTTGTATGAGAACTGAGCAATCGTTGCAGTCATTTCACCTTTTAAGATACTCGTAGCTGCATCAGGAGTTGCATCAAAACCAACAACAATTACATCGTTCATGTCGGCATCTTTTAAAGCTTGCATAGCACCTAATCCCATATTGTCATTAGAAGCAAAAATTGCTTTGATATTAGGATTTTTCAAAATGATTGACTCAGTTACTGATCTACCTTTTGCAGTATCCCACTCAGCTGTTTGAGTAGCAACAAGATTTAAACCACAATTTTTAAATCCTTTAATTGCACCATCTCTTCTTAATAATGCAGTTGATTGAGACTCAATTCCTGTAAGAATTGCAACATCTGAACCTTTTGGAGTTTTATCACATATAAATTTAGCAGCTAATTCTGCACCATTCATATTATTTGTTCCAATAAAAGTTACACCTTCATTAATTCCTTTTGTATCAACAAAAACAACTGGAACTCCACTTTTGATCGCATCATCAACGATTGGAGCAAAAGCATTTGGATCTCCTGGCGCTAGAGCTAGAGCATCAACACCTTTTGCAAGTTGATCTTCTACTTGGTTAATTTGTGCCTGAACATCACCTTCTTGTGGAGGTGCAATTAATATTAATTTAACACCTAGTTTTTTTGCCTCTTCTTCAGCACCTTTAGTTACAGAAGCCCAAAATGGGTTTCCTGAACCAGGACCTTTGATGCTAAATAGGATTTTTTTACCGTGACCATCAGCAAAAGATACTGACGCCATAGTTGTTAATAAAAAAATTGTTGAAAAAAATACAACAACTTTTCTCATTAGTTCTCTCATAAAATTTCCCCTTTAATAATTATTAAAAATTAATTTAATTAAATTTTTAATAAGAATTCAACTGTTTATAAAAGACACTATTTTTTAGCTCAACTAATACGTGTATTATTTTCTTGTTCCAAGATCTCTTCTTAACACGTCGATATATACTGCTAATACTATTATAGAACCAATTAAGACTTGTTGCCAAAACGAGCTCACATCCATAAGGTTTAGGCCATTTCTTAAAATACCCATAATCATTACGCCAGCAAACACTCCAAGCACTGTACCCCTTCCACCGAAAAAACTTGCTCCACCAATTATACAGGCTGCAATAGCATCTAATTCTGATTGTAATCCAGCGTTAGGATATCCTGAATCTGTTCTTCCTGCTAAAATTAATGCTCCAATACCTGATAAAAATCCGCATAAAGAGTAAACAATCACTAAAATTTTATTTACGTTAACGCCTGACGCTCTTGCTGCACTGGGGTTACCTCCAATAGCATAAATCCATTTACCAGTTCTTGTATGATTCATGAATACCCAGAAAATTATATATACAATTGCAATAAGAACTAAACTCACTGGAAGGTACTGAGATTTTTCGAGACCTAACCAAGTTAAATCTATTCTTCCATGGCCAAGATACCTTACTTCGTCAGTAAAGCCACTTATTGGTGTTCCACCTGAAATTAAATTTCCAGTACCTCTGAATATATATAGTGTACCTAGTGTCATTATGAAAGGATGAGGCATACGCAAAATAGTAATTCCAAGACCATTTATTAGTCCACATATTAATCCTGCTATAAGTGGTGTCATAGCAACAACAAACCAAGGCGCACCTGCTTTTGCTACAATTGCTAATATCATCAATGACAACATCATTATAGAACCAACTGAAAGGTCAATACCCGCAGTTACAATTACCATGAAAACTCCTAGAGCAAGCATAGATTGCCAAGATATTTGTTTAAATACGTTGGTTACATTTCTCCATGACAAAAAAACATCTGGCTGCAAGAAATGCATTACCACTATCATAATGAGTAATAATAATAAAATTCCATATCTATCAAAGTAAGGAATTAATTTTAAATATAGTGAATCTTTTTTTTGATCTTTATTATCCATAATTATTTTTTTCCCATAATCCAACCAATTACTTCGTCTCTAGAAGTTTTTGATAATTCAGACTCTGCAAAATTAGTTCCTTGAAATAAAGCCATCACACGATCACAAACAGCAAATATGTCATCCATTCTATGGCTGATTACAATTACACCTACTCCAGTTTTTTTTAAGCTATTGATTAAATCTAATACTTTTCCAACTTCCTTAATAGCAAGAGCAGCCGTTGGTTCATCCATAATAACCACCTTGGCATTGAAAGCTGTAGATCTTGCTATGGCTACCGCTTGTCTTTGACCTCCTGAGAGTTCCTCGACTTTTTGATCTGCACTTTTTACATTAATTTTTAACTTACCTAAATGAGCATCTGTAAGCTCTTTTATTTTTTTAAAATCTAGCAGCTTAATAAAACCAAGATTTTTAGTAGGCTCACGTCCCAAAAAAATATTTTCACCAATAGGAAGATTTCCCGCTAAAGCCAAATCTTGGTAAACCATTTCTAGGCCTAACTCTTGTGAGTCTTTTGGACTTTCTAATATCTCTTTTTTACCATCAAAATATAGTGAACCAGAACTTGGTTTATAAAGTCCAGATAAAACCTTCATTAATGTCGTTTTTCCAGCTCCATTGTCACCCACAACACCAAGACATTCTCCTGCATGTATCTTTAAATTTACATTCTCAAGAGCCGTTATGGTTCCAAAGTACTTTGTTACACTTTTTGCTTCTAGAAGTAGTTGATTAATTGATGACATAAGTGAAGAAAATATAAAAAAATCAGTTAATTGCAACAGGTTTTGAGGCTAACAGATTTACTGTTTTGCTTTGAGCCCTTTTGCAGAATTTTGGTGCCTTTTTTTTTAAAATTAAGCTCATATCTTTTAGAACAATTTCACCCATTTCAAAAAAAGCCTGTTCTAAAGCTCCCGCCCTATGAGCTGAAAACAAGACATTTTTAAGTTTTCTTATTGGATCATTTTTTTTAACCGGCTCTTCGGGAAATACATCTGTAGCAACATAGATATCTCCTTTTTTAATTCTTTTTTTAAGATCCTCAAAATTAACAATTGCTGCTCTACTCATTAAAACAAAAACTGATTTTGGCTTCATTTTATTCAATAATTTTTTGTTTATTAAATTTTTGTTTTTAGTTGTTATAGTGGCTAAAACATAAATAATCTCACAATCGCTGAACATTTTATTTAAATTTATAGATTTAAAGCCAGCTTTTTTAATAATTTTGTTAGATACCCAGGGATCATATACATTTATATTTTTTGTAAAGGGTAGCAGAAGAGGACAAAGCGCCTTTGCCAAATCTCCAAAGCCTAGTAAACCAATTTTTTTATTTGTTAATAGTGAAGAGCTTAAATTACTTTCCAAACCGTATTTTTCTTTTCTTTTTACAAAATCGAAATGAGCATTATGGATATCTCTTAATATGGATAAAGTCATACCTAAAGCTATTTCAGCAACAGGCTTTGCAAACACAGGTGATGTAGCTATGACATCAATTTTTTTTTTAAAACAATATTCATAGTCAATATTATCTATAAAATTACTTTCAACATTTATAATACATTTCAATTTTGAAGCTTTTGATAAAAGATTTTTATCAAGGTATGGTTGGCCCATTATAAAAGTAGCTTTATGAATATTTTTTTCATAAAAATCTTTTTTATTTAACTTCGGAGCAGTTATTAATTTATATTTTGATTTTAATTCCTTAAGTTTTTTTTTTGAAAAAATTAAATCTAATGTTCTTGGAAATGGATCTGAAATTACGATATGTTTTTTCATTTCATATTTATTTTAGTAATTTCTTAATATCTAATTTTGAAAACTTTTTTGGTTTTGCGCAAAAGCTTTTAATATATTGAATTTTGCTAGACCTAGCCGCTTTCATTATAGAAGTTATAATGTCTAATACATGAAGAGAAATTTCACCATTACATAAATGTTTTCTTTTATTTTCAATCGAATATGCCATCTCTGACAACCCCACACCTCGATAGTTTGCATTAGTTGGTGCTTCATTTGCTCTTGAACTTTGTGTTCTTATATTAATCCTCCCCAATGGCATTTTTGTTGTCTTAAACTCTTTCCAGTTATCACCTAATTTATTGCAAGTTAATACTGATCCACCGAACATATTTGGATCTGGAACTATCATTGACCCTTTTTCTCCATATAATTCAATGTGGTTTCTTTGATGAGCTATGACATCAAATGATAATGTTAATCTTATAACGGATTTATTTTTAAAAGTGATTGTAGATAAATAAGTAGTTGGACATTCTACTTTAAATTTTTTTCCTTTTTTTGGTCCTATTCCAATAGTCCTATATTTTTGACCTTGAATGATCGTGCTAGTTACTTTTTTTGCAGGTCCTAACAGGTTTACTAGGGCAGTAATATAATACGGTCCCATATCAATAACAGGACCTCCCTCATTTTTTGCAAACCAAGGTTCAGGGTTAGGGTGATAAGACTCAATGCCAGGAAAAGCAAAAACTGCATTGCCTAATTTAATTTTTCCAATTATGTTTTTTTCAACTAGTTCATTTGATTTTTGAATTCCGCCACCCAAAAATGTATCGGGAGCATTACCTAAATATAATTTTTTTTTCTTTGAAAATTTTATTAAATCTTTTCCATCTTTTAAATTTATTGCTAATGGCTTTTCAGAGTATACATGTTTTCCATTTGTTAGAGCTTTTTTAGATATTAAATAATGTGCTTTTGGAATTGTAAGGTTTAGAATAATTTCAACCTCTTTATCTTTTAGCAGTTCATTTACAGTTAAAAATTTTATTCCATACTTTAATGCACAGCGTTTTGCAGCTTTCACATTAATATCGGCACATTTGATTATTTTAATATTATTGAAATATTTTTCAGCCCTAAAATATGTTTCAGCGATATGTCCACAACCTATTAAACCAATTTTAAAAACCTTATTCATAAAAAGTTTTTAAACACCTTGTCTCTGTTTTGATTTTCCTTCTTTGTGGAGTTTTAATGCTTCTTCATTTTCTTTTGATGTTGGTATTTCAAGCGTAGGACTTTCCCAATAAGCAGATCCTTCAAGCCATTCATAACTGTGTGTTTTAATTGATATAACATAAGTTACATCTGATTGTTTTGCTCTTTTAAATGCCTCTTCTAATTCTGAAATACTAGCAACATGTTCTGATTTTGCACCCATACTTCCTGCATGTTGAGCAAAATTAATTTCTTTTAAATTTTGAACATTTGATGAATTAAATAAACAATTAAATTCTTTTCCACCCTTGAACAATTGAAGTCTATTTATAACAGCATGACCACCATTATCACACACGATAATTATTAATTTGTTATTCGTTAATACTGAGGAATATATGTCAGAATTATTTAATAAATATGAACCATCTCCTACAAATGCAATAACATCTTTATCTGGGTTTGCCATTTTAATTCCAAGAGCACCAGAAATTTCATAACTCATGCAACTAAATCCCCACTCTGTTTCATGTGTATTTAACTCTTTTGGTCGCCAAACTTGAACAACTTCTCCGACCAAACCTCCGGCTGCTGTAACAGCGATATCAGTTGGATCTGAATTCCTATAAATTGCTCCAACAGCATGCGCATAACTTGGTAATTCTTGATTAGTTGGACCACTCTCTTTATCTACATATTCATTCCAAGACTTAAGCTCATCTTGTGATTTTTTATGCCAACTATCAGATGATCTCCAATCTCCAAGTGCATTTGATAATTCTATTAATGATGCTTTTGCATCTCCAATAACTGCCTCTGCCAAATGTTTATTTGCATCATGTCTAGCAATATTAATTGAAACTAGCTTAAATTCAGGATTTTCAAAATTCGCCCATGATCCAGTTGTAAAGTCAGCTAATTTTGTACCAATACAAATTGCTAAATCAGTTTCTTTAGCTAAATTATTTGCAGCCTTTCCTCCAAGACCCCCTATTGGTCCAACAAAATGAGAATGATCTCTTTTCATTGTTGAGTATCCCATAACTGTTTGCGTTACTGGTATATTATGTTTAACTGCAAAATTGCTTAACTCTTCCATGGCGTCAGAATAAAATACTCCTCCACCAGAAATTATAATTGGGTTTTTGGAATTCTTAATTTTTTCAACAGCTTGTTTAATTTGAAAATCATCTGGCTTAGGTCTTCTAATATTGTGTATTCTTTCTTTAAAAAATTCTTCAGGATATTCAAATGTTTCTCCTTGTACATCTTGGCATAAAGATAAACATGCAGGACCACAGTCTGCTGGGTCAAGCATAGTTTGTATTGCTTGTGGTAGAGATTGAAGTATTTGTTCAGGTCTCGTAATTCTATCAAAATATTTTGTGACTGGTTTAAAAGAGTCGTTAGCGGTCAATCCAGGATTTGAAAAATGTTCCACTTGTTGTAATACAGGATCGGGCATTCTATTTGCGTAAGTGTCTCCAGGTAAAAATAAAATCGGTAATCTATTACTCATTGCTACAGCTGATGCTGTAACTAGATTTGTAGATCCTGGTCCAACCGAACTTGTTGCAATAAAAATTTGCTTTCGTCTTTTAGCTCTTGCATAAGCAACACCTGTTAAAGCCATATTTTGTTCATGATGACCCCTGTAAGTTGGAAGTTGATCTTTATTTTCCTCTAATGCTTGTCCTAGACAGGCAACATTTCCATGTCCAAAGATACCGAATACACCAGGAAACAAAGGCTTAACTTGACCATCAATATAGATTTTCTGAGCTGTTAAATGTTTAACCAATGCATGCGCGCAAGTAAGCTTTATTTTTTTCATTTTTCTAGTTATATTCTCCTCAAATATTCAACTAATTAACCACAAAATAAAAATTATGTATAGCAAATTTGGACAATTCATTGACGGCAAATGGCAAGCATCACAAAATAATGAAACTTATGATGTTTTAAATCCTGCAACTGAAGAAGTTTTAGGTAAGGCATCTAAAGCAGGTGAAGAAGATGTAAACAAAGCACTCAAGTCTGCAGAAAAAGGTCTAGAAGTTTGGAGAAATACACCGCCTTGGCAAAGATCAAAAATTATAAGAAAAATTGCTGACCTAATGAGAGAGAGAACTGATGTATTAGCTAAGTGGTTAACACTTGAAGTTGGAAAGCCACTATCAGAAGCAAAAGGAGAAGTTGGAGGAGCTGCAGATATTTTTGAATGGAACTCTGAAGAGACAAAAAGAATTTATGGTCAGATAGTTGAAAGTAGATTTGAACATACAAGAATGTATGTAAAATATGAGCCAGTTGGAGTAGTTGCTGGATTAATACCATGGAATTTTCCAATAGTTTTATCTTCAAGAAAAATTTCCACTGCTTTAGCTGCAGGATGTTCAGTAATTTGTAAGCCCGATGTAATTACTCCAGGTAGTGTAATGGAGCTTATGAATATTATAAATGATGCGGGAGTTCCTCCAGGAGTAGTAAATTTATTATCCGGTGATCCAGCTAAAATCTCATCTCAATTAATATCATCTGATATAGTGAAAAAAGTTTCTATTACTGGTTCAACAAGAGTTGGAAAACTAATTTTAAAACAAGCTGCTGAAAAAGTTCAAAGAGTTACAATGGAGTTAAGTGGCCATTCACCTTTCATAGTTTTTGACGACGTGGACATCAACAAAGTAACTGACATGGCAATCACTGCTAAATTTAGAAATAATGGTCAAGTTTGTATATCACCAGCAAGATTTTATATTCATGAAAGTAAAAAAGATGAATTTGCTAAAACATTAGTTGAAAAGGTTACTAAACTCAAAGTTGGTAACGGAATGGATGAAGATACAATTCTAGGACCTTTAACAACAGAAAAAAGATTAAATGAAATAGAGGCATTAGTAGAAAAAACTAAAAGTGAGGGAGCAACAGTTTTATGTGGAGGAAAGAGACCATCTGGTTTTAATAAAGGATATTTCTATGAACCAACTGTTTTTGACAACGTTAAAGATAATTTTACAATTGCTAAAGAAGAGCCATTTGGACCTTTAGTTCCATTGCTCACTTTTAAAGACACTGATGAAGTTGTGGAAAGAGCAAATGACAATGACCTTGGTTTGGCAAGCTATATCTACACAAATTCCTTAGAAAAAGCACACAAAGTCTCAGAAAAAATGGAAACTGGAACATGCGCTGTAAACCATCCAACAATTGCTTTTGCTGAAGTGCCCTTTGGAGGAATAAAACAAACAGGCTATGGAAGAGAAGGTGGTTCTATGGCTATCAAAGATTATTTGAACGTTAAGTACACTCACTTCGGTCTCAATTATTAATGAGAAAAAATAAAGTCAAACAAATGATGGCTGAAGGTAAGCCTGTTGTAAATGGTTGGTTACAAATACCAAGCACTGTATCAGCTGAAGTTATGGCGCATCAAGGTTGGGACTCTCTAACTGTAGATATGCAGCATGGACTTGTTGATTACACAAACGCGCTTCCAATGCTTCAAACTATTTCATCAACTGATGTAACTCCTCTTGCAAGAGTAAATTGGAATGAGCCAGGCCAAATCATGAAAATTTTAGACGCTGGTTGTTATGGAATTATATGTCCTATGGTAAGCAATAAAGAAGAAGCAGAAAGATTTGTACAAGCCTGCATGTACCCTCCAAGAGGATATAGAAGTTTTGGTCCCGTTAGAGGATTGATTTATGGTGGAGCTGATTATGCCGATCATGCAAATGATGAAATTTTAAAGTTAGCTATGATTGAAACCAAAGAGTCTTTAGATAAATTAGATGAGATCATGTCTACAGATGGTGTAGATGGAATATATATTGGTCCAGCTGACTTAAGTTTAGCGATTGGAGAGAAACCTGGGTTTGACAGAGCAGAAGATACAAAAGCTTATTCAGAAATATTAAGAATATTAGAGCATGCTAAAAAACATAAAATCTTTGCAGGAATACATAATGGAACAACTGAGTATGCTCAAAAAATGATTGATAAAGGTTTTAATTTTGTAACAATTGGAGCTGATCAAAGAGCAATGAGTGCTGGAGCTAAAGCAATTGTTGAAAAAATGAAAGGCTCAATAGGCAAAAAAGAGTCTGAAACATATTAATCAAGTTTATCAAGAAAAGATTCGAACTCCTTTTTATTTAAATTTGAAGACTGTTTTTTTCCTGGAAATTTTCCTGCGATAGAATCTTTTTTGAATGCCTTAAGAGCTCGAACTCTCTCAATTTTTATTTCATTTTTTAATTTTAATAAATTTCCATAAGATTTTGAATGTCTTGGAGGATTTAAAGTATCTCCACATATATCTTCCATGAACAAATACATTACATCTGCTTTTTTTCCTGAACCTAAGGAAACTGTAACTATATTTGTTCTTTTGGAGATTTCTCCCATAACATTTTCTGGAATAACTTCACATTCAGCAGAAAAAGCTCCCGCATCTTCCAATCTTTTAAATTTTAAAAAAAGTTTGTGTGCCTCCTCACTATCTTTTCCTACTGCTCTTAATCCACCAATCCATGTGGATTTTCTTGGAACTAAACCAAGATGTCCCATAACTGGAACATCTTCATTAGCCAACATCTCTACTATTTTCATACTTCTAGGTGTCATTACAGCATCAGCTCCATTTTCTAAGGCTTCAAACGCTCCTCTCATTATATCTTCCGAAGTGACAAACTTATTTAACACTAGCGCAGCAGTTAAAAATAGATTCTTTGATCCCTCTCTCACCTGTTTTACATTAAAAGCATTGCAGATTATCATGTCAAATCCAGCCTTCTCTGCGGCCTCAGCTTCATCTATTGTATTAGCTGTGACTTGAGTAAATTTTTTTTTTCCTTTTGCTTTTTTAAGATCATCAACTGTGAGAGTTCTGTTGGCAGGTTGAGCGGCCCAAGTATAAATCTTTTTCATTTTATATTTTTTAATTCTTTATAGATATTATTCACTCTATGTACTTCTTGTGCAATATTAAAATATCCTTCATATTCAATTTCACCAGGAGATACATCAAAATGATAATGTCCAGCATCATTCTTATGCTCGTATGAGTGAAAGTGAGTGTGCTCACCGGACTCTCTTAAATTTAATTCTCCTCCCGTAGGATCACCAGTCCATAAAACAGTATAGCATTGTAATTTTGGTCCAACAGGCTCGTAAAATTGTAGAAAATCTTTTGTGCATTTCATCAATTGTGGATCATAATATTCATGTTTTATATCCTTATAATCTGGTTGTACGTGAGATCTTATTTTTCCGTTCAAAACTCTAAATACACCAGCAAGAGCAATATGATCTTTATTCCCAATTTTAAGATTTTCTGAAAGTGCTGTTCTTATTGATTGAGGTAATGAACCTTGTTTTCCAATTCTTTTTTTTATTTTTAAATATATAACTTTTCCTTTAACTCCATCAGAATAATAAACATTACCTAGCCCACCATGTTTGCTTGCAGTATAGTCCTCTACTATACATTCTTTATCTTTTCCTACCCTAGCAATTAAAGATCTATTTTCTTTTGTTATAAAGTTTTCATTTATTACCAATTCTCCACAGTGTCCATCAAGGCAAGACATTGCTCCAGATCCTGCACCAAGCGCGTATGATTTTTCTGATCCTATCATCTTTGAGATTTCTGAGTAATCAAATTCAGTTCCAAGATATTTTGGATCATGCATGTAAGGCTCTCCTCCAACATCGATTATCCTTTGGTTGCCACTAATGCCTTCAGATGGACAATCCCAATTTCTTAAGTTTGGACAATCAATTAACTCTGCATTTACACTATCATAATTCTTTGACAGACCTTTTTCTAATGCGTTTAATATTTCTTCTAACCTAAATTTTTTGAAAATTCCTTTTTCTATTTTTAATTCCATATATAAATTAGGTACATAATATATTGCATAATTTTTTTACATAAATATATTTCGATTTTAAAAATGAATAATAAAGATTTAAAAGTTGCAGTTCTTGGTGCAGGGGCAATGGGTTGTCTATTTGGAGGCCTTCTAGCAGAAAAAGGTCTAAATGTAACGCTCATTGACGTTTGGAAAGAGCATGTTGATGAAATAAATAAAAATGGTCTAAAAATGGATGGTCATGGTGGTGATAGATTTATAAAGGTACCAGCAACATCAGATCCATCTACAATTGGAAAAGTTGATGCTGTAATAGTTATGTGTAAAGCAACAGCTCTAGAGCCTGCTTTAAAAAGTATAAAAAACATTATAAGCGATAAAACAGTTTTTATGTCTTTTCAAAATGGAATTGGACATGAAGCTATAATTAAAAGTATTGTTGGTGATGAAAAAGTAATCGGGGGAACAACAACTCAAGCATCAAATATCTTGGGCCCTGGTCATATAATGAATCATGCTGCTCTACCCTCTTGGATTGGAGAATATGATGGTGGGATAACAGATAGAATAAGCGAAATTGCAGACACCTTTACTGCTCATAATTTAGAAATGATTGCAGCTGAGGATGTAAAAAAAAGAAAATGGATAAAACTTTTTGCTTTAACCGCAATAGGACCACTTTCAGCTATTTTTGATCTACATCATACTGATCTTTACATAAATAATAATGCCAATGATGTTTCTAGAAGTTTAGGTAAAGAGATAATTTTAGAAACAAGAGATGTTGCTTTAGCAGATGGTGTTGATGTTTCTGAAGATGAGTGTTTATTCATGTTTAATAAGATAGTTGATTCAAAACAAACAAATAAGTCTTCCATGGCTTTTGATGTACTTTATAAAAGAAAAACTGAAATTGATTTCATCAGTGGCGCTGTATCTAAAATAGGGAAAAAACATGGAATAGCCACGCCATTAAATGACCTTATGTACAAAATGATTAGAGTAAAAGAGGGTATGTACAGCTAAATGCTGAAAATTAGCAAACTAAAGAAAATTAAATCAAACTTCCCAGTCATTGTTGGAAAACAAATAATCAGTAAAAAGGTCTGCAATTCTTTAATTAAAGAAATAACTAATTCAAAAAGTTTTGATGATATGATTATGGGTGGCAGAAGCAGGATTAACAAAGGATCAAAAAATTTCAACAAATATATCTCAAGTTCTAAAATCTCAAAAAAACTTTTTGCTACTTTCAATACACAATCATTTTATAAGAAAATTGATAAAAAATTTAAAATAGAGTTTAGGGCAAATACTTGGGAAAGTTTGTTTAAACCAAAAAAATTTAATAAAAAAAAATATACACTAAAAAGAAAAGTAAATTCCAAAGAGCTAAAAAAACTACTAGGTAAAAATTATAAAAACCCAAATTTAAATTTAGATATTGATTTCTCAGTATCTAAAGGAGGATATAGATTGAGACCACATAGAGACGATGTTAATAGGCTATATAATTTTTTGATCTATTTAACCGATATACCAAAAAAAAATGGAGGATCTCTAACTTTATATAAGAAAAAAACAAACAAAAACCTTAGAAAAAGCTTTAGAAGGTTTCCTAAGATTAATGAACTTGATAAATTAAAGGAATTTACACCAAAACAAGGAAGTGTAATTTTCTTTAAATCTACTCCTAATTCTTATCACGGAGTAAATAGATTTAAGGAAAAAAACTGTCCAAAAAGATTTTTTATTTATGGAAGTTATGCCCTCAATAAACCAGTAATATGGAAATATAAAAATTCTGAATATTATCCACATATTGTTGCGACGAAAAAAAGAATGCTTACATCTTTTCATGACTCAAATTATTTGCTAAAAAATTAGTAATTATGCAGATTAAGACTAAATTAAAGAGTATTTTAGATAGGGATGGTTTCTTAAGAGTAAGAAATGTTCTTAACTTCAATAAAGATTTAAAACCAATTTTAAATGACATGGAATTTGTAATGGACAATTTAGTTCATAAATTTGCTCCAGAGCACATGAAAGAAAAGATTTTTAAATATAACTTCAGGAAAAAATACACATACATTTCAAAGCTAAATATTTATGATCTTGATCAATATTTTAATACTAGACTTCCAAGAGATCACGTGAAGAAAGATAGTGATTATTTTGCATCTCAATCTTTATGGAATTTAATAAATCACAAAAAAATCTTGGATGTGGTTGAAAAATTATTAGGGCCAGAAATACTTTCAAATCCAGTTCAAAATACAAGAATTAAACAACCTGAAAATAAATTACCTAAACATTCTATTCACGATGGTCTCTCAGGTAGAACGCCATGGCATCAGGATGCAGCTGTATTATCATCTTTAGGACAAAGATTAACTGATATGGTTACTGTTTGGATTCCATTTACTAAAACTACAAAAAAAAATGGATGTATGATTACAGTAAAAGAAATTAACAAATTGGGACTATTGAATCATATATCAGGATATAGAGGTCAGGTCGAAATAAAAGATAGTAAAATACTTGATAATTACAAACCAGTTTTTCTAGAAGCTAATGTTGGCGATATTATTATTTTGCACAAACATTCCATTCATTGTTCATTGCCTAATAGATCTAATGATTTTAGAATTAGCGCTGATTTAAGATACAATAGAGCTGGAACCCCATCTGGTAGGAAACCTTTACCCAATTTTTATGTAAGAAGTAAAAATAAAAAAAATATTACTATACACAATTATAAGCAATGGATTGCTTTGTGGGAAAAGGCAAAGAATAAATGTATTCCAAGGAAGTATGCATTTAAATATCCACTTCCAACATTTAGAAATAGTAAAAGAGATCTTGCTAGACTAGTATAATTTCTTTTTTTAAATTATGAAAAAAATTCTCATTGTCCAACCTATTCATGAAAAAGGTATGGAATTATTAAAAAGCAATAGTGACTATAGTTACGAAGTTGTTGAAGATTTAAGTGTTGAAAATGTGAAGCAAAAAATTGTAGATGCAGACGCAGTTTCCTTAAGAACTTCGATATTACCTGCTGAGGCAATTGAAAATGCAAAAAACCTTAAAATAATTTCAAGACATGGAGTTGGTTACGATAATATAGATTTAAATAGCTGTAAAAAAGGAAATATCGATGTAGCAATAACTGCAACAGCAAATGCTGTAGCAGTTGCAGAACATGTTATTTTCATGCTTCTAAGTATCTCAAAAAGAAAGAGTATGTATGACCATTCAGTCAAAAGTGGAAAATTTACTGAACGAAATAAATTACCAAAAACTATAGAAATTTGGGACAAAAACATTCTTATTGCTGGATTTGGAAGAATAGGAAAAGCGTTGATTAAAAGATGTTTAGGATTTGAAATGAATGTTTTTGTTTACGATCCATTTGTAGATTCAAAAACAATAAGCAAAATGGGTGGTAAAAAAGTTGAAGATTTATCAGAAGCTATTAAAAATATGGATGCTGTCTCACTCCATATACCTTTAACTGATCAAACTAAAAATATTATAAATTACGAACTTCTAAAAACGATGAAGAAAAACTGCATCATCATAAATGCTGCAAGAGGCGGTATTATAAATGAAAAAGATTTAGATAGGGCTTTGAAAGAAAATTTGATTTTTGGAGCAGGAATTGATGTATTTGAGGTAGAGCCTCCAGAGGCTGATAATCCTCTCTTAAAAAATGAAAAAGTTTTCCTTAGTCCTCATGCTGCAGCATTCACTGAAGAATGCATGACAAGAATGGCAAAAGAAACTATTCAAAATATTTTTGATTTTTTCGATGGTAAACTTGAAAATAGTAAAAAAGTAAAATTATAGATTATTAATTTCTAAATTTGATTTCTTTAACGTATCTGTAATATATTTGTAACCCTTAATGGCATATTCAAGTGGATTAGCTTTTTTAGGATCTTGCTCAGCCTCCACAACAAGCCAGCCCTGATAATTATTTTTTTTTAAAATATCAAATAAAGGTTTATAGTCGATACACCCATCGCCAGGTACCGTAAAAGCACCTTCTAAAAAAGCGTCCCTAAAACTCAAATCTTCAGAAAGGGCTTTTTTTAATACTTCTTCTCTAATATCTTTGCAGTGAATATGTATTATTCTCTCCTCAAATTTATTAATTAAATTAATAGAATTTCCCTGAGCAAATAACATATGACCAGTATCTAAAGTTAATTTTACACTATCATCTGTGTTTTCTAGCAATCTAATTGTTTCTTCTTCTGTTTCTATTACTGTGCCCATATGATGGTGGTAAGCTAAAGGCATACCTTCGTCTTCAAGATATTTTGCAAGTTCAGATATTTTTGCGCAATAATCTTTCCATTCTTGATCCGTCATCTTAGGTCTATTTGATAGTTTTTTTGTTGGATCACCCTGTATTGAACCAAAAACTTCAGCAAAAACGATACATGGAGCTTCACAATCTTTAAATAATTTAAGTTGGTCTTGAATTAAATTTTTTTCTTGTTCAACAGAATTTTTTCTAAGATTTCCGCTATACCATCCAGAACATAATTTTAAGTTATACTTATCTAACTTTGGTAATAATTCTTTTGATGTTTTTGGGAATTTACCACCTGACTCAATACCAACATATCCAGCCTGACTTGCTTCTGACAAACATTGCTCTAAAGGAGTATCTCCGCCTAGCTCAGGCATGTCATCATTACTCCATGCAATTGGTGCTATACCTAATTTTACTGACATAAATTTTTTATTTGTTAAGATATATTTAATCATGAGATTAATTAAAGGAAAAAAAATTCAGCTTGGCGTAGTTGGAGGTGGTCCAAAATCTTGGATTGGTCATGTTCATAGAATTTCATCAAGATTTGATAATCAATATGAGATAGTTGCTGGTGTTTTTTCCAGAAATTCAAAACTATCTAAAAGCTTTGGTCAAACCCTAGGTATTTTAAAAGAGAGATGCTATTCAAATTTTAGAGAAATGGCTGAAAGAGAAGTGGAAAGAAAAGATGGTATTAATGTTGTGGCAATAATGACACCTCCTTCAAGTCACCAAATTATTGCTGAAAAATTTATTGATAAAAATATTCATGTGATTTCTGATAAACCATTTGCTGGAAATATCACTCAAGCTAAGAAATTATTTAAAAAAATAAAATCAAATAAAAAAATTAAATATGCTTTGACACATAATTATTCTGCTTATCCTATAGTTAGAGAAGCAAAAGTATTGGTTGAAAAGGGTAAAATTGGAAAAGTTGAATATATAAATGTTGAATATGTTCAGGATTGGTCAGATGGAGAAAATATCTCTCAAAAAAATGCAAAGAAAAAGTTTAAATGGAAAATAGATAAAAATATTGTTGGGTCATCAGCAGTCCTGAATGAAATCGGATCCCATGCATATCATATGGCAATTTATATATCAGGTTTAAAAGGTGAAACTATTTTTGCAGATATTAAACAAGTTTCAAATAAAGTTAAAATGGACAACAATGCTCAAGTAATGATTAATTTTAATAATGGTGCTAAAGGAATGTTTTGGACTAGTGTGATGGCTAGAGGTGGTGTTTACGGATTAAGAATAAGAATATTTGGAACAAAAGGAAGTTTGGAATGGGTTCAAAACGATCCAAACTATTTAAAACTTAATCCATCTAATGGTGCTGTTAAATTTATTGAAAGAGGTTTTTTTAATGCTGAATTATCTAAAAAATTTTCTAGATTAAAATTTGGACATCCTGAAGGATATTTGGATGCATTTGCAAATATTTATCGTGAATTTGCAGATTCTTTGAAAAATAATGCAAAAAAAAGGTATTTTTATCCAAATGAGGATGAGGGACTTGAAACTGCAAAATTTATTGAAGCATGCAAAGTTTCAAACAGAAAAAAAAGATGGGTAAGAATAAAATAAAAACTGCTCTGTTTGGCCTTGGTAGAATTGGCCAGATGCATGCTAATAATTTACAAAAAAATAGTGAATTTGAATTGAAATATGTTTTTGATTTAAATAAAAATTTATTAAACAAAATTTCAAAAAGATTTAATGCTATTTCATTAAATAATCCAAATATTGCTTTTAAAGATAATGAAATTAAATGTATTTTTATAGCTTCATCTACCTCTACACATTTAAAATTTATTGAAAAGGGTGCTAAGTATAAAAAAGTAGTCTTTTGTGAAAAACCACTAGATTTAAATTTAAAAAAAATTAATTCATCTCTAAAGAAAATTAAAAAACTTAATCCTAAAGTTCAAATAGGCTTTAATAGAAGATACGATCCTGGACATAATTTACTTAAAAAGAATTTATTGAAAAATAAAATAGGTAAACTAGAAAAAATTATTATAACTAGCAGGGACCCTGCTCCTCCTTCATTATCTTATTTAAAAGATTCTGGGGGTATTTTTAAAGATATGATGATACATGATTTTGATTTGGCAAGATACTATTTGGGTTCAGATGAATTTATATCAGTATTTGCTACTGGAAGTAACATATCAGACCAAAGATTTAATAAGATAAATGACTATGAACTTGCAACTTCAGTGCTTAAGTCGAAAAAAGGAGTGCAATGTATTATAACTAATTCGAGACATTGTAGTTTTGGTTATGACCAAAGAGTTGAGCTTTTTGGAACAAAAGGAATGATGATATCAGATAATAAAAGAGATACTGAAACTAATCTCTTTTTAAAAAATTCAACAAATAATAAATCCCCTCTCCTCCATTTTTTTATAGAGAGATATGCGGAAGCTTTTAGGTTGCAACTATCTGACCTTGCAAACTTCTGCAAAAAAAATATTAAACCTAGAGCTGGTTTCGAAGATGGAAGAAAGTCTATAATGTTAGCAGAAGCTGCACAAAAATCAGTTAAGTCAAAAAAATTTGAACAATTAAAAATAAATTAGAAATTTTTTATATACTTTGTATTTTTTTGTCTCCTGCTTTTTTTACAAAATAAATTCCTAAGACAACAGCACATAAAGCAATTAAAATTTTAGGTGTTACTAATTCGTTTAGAAAAATAAATCCTAAAATAACACCAAAAATCGGTATTAAATAAGCGACCTGACTTTGGAAAACTAAGCCATTTTTCTTTAAAATCATAAATCTTAATAACCAAGCTATTCCAGTTGGAAAAATACCAAGATAAATTAAAGATAATGTGGACTCTAATGATGGGTTTAAATTCCAAGGTTGCTCAATCATTAGTGATATTGGACAAACAACTATAGCACCCCAAATAAGAATTGATGCAGTTACATTTTCATTTTTCTTATTACTAATTTTTAATGTTAATATTCCTCCAATAACATAAAAAGTAGATCCCAATAGTATCATAAGAGCCGAAAATAAATTTTCATTATTTATAAGTAAATTTTCTGAAAATAAATAAACAATTCCTGAAAAGCCTAATACTATTCCAAATATTTTTATTATGTTTATTTTCTCTCCATCTGCAAAAAAATGTGCGAGTATTGTTGCACTTATAGGTGTGGTCGACATTAAAATTGCTGCTAAGTTACTTTGAACTTTTTGAACCCCGTATGCTATTAGAAAAAAAGGTATAACTAAATTAATGATACCAATTGCTGCAAACCATTTCCAATCTTTAGAAAATGCTTCAATTTTTATTTTTTTGAAATAACAAAGTAACAATAGTGGTATCATCCCAAAGAAAATTCTTAAAAAAGCTATTGTTATTGGTCCATAAGAATATGTTGCGATTTTAATATTAAAAAAAGCTGAAGCCCAAAGTAAGGCCAAAAAAGTAAGAATAAAATAATCAGTAGCGTTTGGAGATTTCATTCAATTAAATCCTCTATTGATCCATTAGTTATTTTAATAAGATCATTAAAATTTATTTTAAAAATACAGTTTGGATGTCCTGCTGCCGCATATAAATTCTTAAATCTATTTAAAGAACTATCAACTAATATCTGTAAGCTATTTATGTGTCCTATTGGGGAAACTCCTCCTATCGTATATCCAGTTTGCTCTTTCACATCATCAGGTGATGCCATGCTTAAATCTTTACTATTAAAAAACTTTTTTAGTTTGTTTAACGAACATCTTTTGTCTCCAGAGACTAAACATAAAAAAAAATTATCACCATTTTTAAAAAGTAAGCTTTTTACAATTGCCCCTACTTCGCAATTTAAAGATTTCGCTGCATCTACTGCTGTTCTTGCTGTATTTTCTAATTCTGTGACTGACAAAGTCTCATCGAATTCTTTTAATGCTTTTTCAGCTCTTTTAACTGGCTCTTTATTTAATAAACTCATTATTGCAACTTAGGATTGATTGAAAATTCTAATTTTTTAAGGTTAATATACATGTAAAAAAAGCATAAGTGATATCTATTTAATAGGCATTATTTATCTTTTCTTAACTGATAAGAAAATTAAAAAATTATAGGAGATAATATGAGCGCTAAGGACGTACTAAAATTAATGAAGTCTAAGAACATTGAGTTTGTGGATCTTAGATTTACGGACCCAAGGGGTAAACTTCAACATTTAACAATGGATACAACTATCGTAGATGAAGGAATGCTAAATGATGGTGTATTTTTTGATGGATCGTCAATTGCAGGATGGAAAGCAATTAATGAATCTGACATGATATTAAAGCCTGATTTAAGTAGAAAAGTAATAGATCCTTATACATCTCATAATACTTTAATTTTATTTTGCGATATTTTAGATGCAGTTAAGAGAGACCCATATGAAAGAGATCCACGAGGAATTGCAAAAAAAGCTGAAGCATATTTAAAAAAAACTGGAATCGGAGATACAGCTTATTTTGGTCCAGAGCCCGAGTTTTTTGTTTTTGATGACGTAAGAATTAAAAACGACATGAATGAAACAAGTTTTTCAATTGACAGTTCAGAAGGTCCATATAATTCTGGAAAATCTTATGATAATGGAAACATGGGTCATAGACCTGGAGTAAAAGGAGGATATTTTCCTGTACCACCAGTAGATAGCGCTCAAGATATGAGAGGTGAATATCTTAAAGGACTTAGAGATGTTGGAATTACCGTAGAGAAGCATCACCATGAGGTTGCTCCTAGTCAGCATGAACTTGGAATGTTATTTGGAACTTTAGTTGATCAAGCAGATAATGTTCAATTATACAAATACGTAGTTCAAATGGTTTCTCACTCTTTTGGAAAAACTGCAACTTTTATGCCTAAGCCAGTTAAAGGAGATAATGGTTCTGGAATGCATACTCACCAATCAATTTGGAAAGGAAAAACTCCAGTATTTTCTGGAAACAAATATGCTGGATTATCACAAACTGCTCTTTACTATATTGGTGGAGTATTAAAGCATGCAAAAGCGATTAATGCATTTGCTAATGCTACTACAAATAGTTACAAAAGATTAATACCAGGATTTGAGGCTCCTGTTTTACTAGCGTACTCTGCAAGAAATAGATCAGCTTCATGTAGAATTCCAATCACATTAAGTAAAAAAGGCGCAAGATGCGAAATCAGATTCCCAGATGCATCTGGAAATCCATATTTAACATTTGCCTCTATGCTTATGGCTGGAATTGATGGAATAAAAAATAAAATTGATCCAGGTAAATCGTTCGACAAAGACCTTTATGCTTTATCAGAAAAACAAGTTAAGAAAGTACCAACTGTTTGTGGTTCTTTGAGAGAAGCAATGGAAGCTTTAGATAAAGATAGAAGTTTCTTAACTCAAGGTAATGTATTTACTGATGATCAAATAGATGCGTACATTGAACTTAAATATGAAGAAATTCATAATTTTGAACATACGCCGCACCCTATTGAATTCGATATGTATTATAGCTGTTAAAAGACTTAATTTTATGGGGTTACCTGTAGTAATAGCAGGTATTCCCATATTAGAATTCTAATTTCATTCAATTTTGTTATGAAAAGGTTATGACAAAGTTCATATCAAATTTGAAGAATATTATTGGTTTTAAAAAACCTGAAAATAGGAGACCTAAGAGAAGAAAAAATAAGACTTATTCTATGAACAAGAGAGGACAATATTGGTTTATTTCCTATTACCAATAATTAAACTTTAAAAGACTCTCCACAACCGCATCTTTCAGTCTCATTAGGATTATTAAAGACGAATTGAGAGGAAAATTGCTCTTTTTTATAATCCATTTCAGTTCCAAATAGATACATAACAGCTGCTGGATCAATGAATACTTTTACTCCTTTATCCTCAATAACTTCATCATTAGGATTTATTTCCTTTGTATATTCCATAATATAAGACATTCCTGCGCATCCACCTGATTTTACTCCAACTCTAACACCAATAGAGTCATTATCAGCAGAAGACATAATTTCTTTTATCCTATCTGCTGCTTGATCACTTAATGATATAACTTGTTTCGTCATAAATTTAATTCTAATCTTGCTGCCTCTGACATCATAGACTTATCCCATGGTGGTTCCCAAACTAAATCTAAATCTACTTTATCAACTTCTTCTAATTGCATAATACTATCTTTAACTTCTTTAGGCAAACTTTCGGCTACTGGACAATTTGGAGTAGTTAGTGTCATTTTTACACTAATATTTTTTTTATCTACGGCGATATCATATATTAATCCAAGTTCGTAAATATTTACTGGTATTTCAGGATCGTAGATTTTTTTTATTTCTTCGATTACTTTTTCTTTTAATTCCATAAAGTTAAGACTCCGTATTAGTGATTTCCTTTGGGTTATCCATTGCTGATGTAAGGGTATGCCACGATAATGTTGCACACTTAACTCTCATTGGATATTGTTTAACACCAGATAAACACATCAATTTGGTTTTCTCATCTTCTTTTAAGTATTCTGATTTTAATTCTGGATTTTGTTTTATCATTCCTAAAAAATCTTCAACTATCTCTTTAGCCTCAAGTTCATTTTTACCTTTAATTAAATCAGTCATGATCGAAGCTGATGCCATTGAAATAGCACATCCACTTCCCTCAAACGAAATATCCTCGACTATTTTTTGTCCATTTAATTTTAGATAAACATGAACATTATCTCCACATAACGGATTATGACCTTTTGCATCTTTATTAAACTCATGTGCTTTTCCAAGATTCCTTGGATTTTTCCCATGTTCTAAAATAATTTCTTGATAAAGTTCTTTTAGGTTCATTTTAAATTAAATATTTTTTTACAGTTATTAATTGAGTCGTTTAACTTATCTAAATCATCTTTAGTATTATAAATTCCAACCGACGCTCTTGCACTAGCAGGTATATTTAATTTATCGTGTAATATTTGACAGCAATGATGGCCTGCTCTTATTGCAACCCCATCTTCATCAAGTATTGTTGCAATGTCATGTGGATGAACGCCCTCCAATGTGAAGGATAAAACTCCACCTTTATTTTTTGGACTACCAATCAATTTAACAGAATTATTTTTTTGTAACAATTCTTGACCATATTCAACTAAATCAGCCTCGTGTTTCATGATATTCTCTATTCCGACACTCTCCATAAACTTTATTGACTGATCAAATGCAATAACTTGAGCTGTAGCCATGGTGCCAGCTTCGTATTTATTCGGCAAATCTCCATAAGATATTTTATCTTTTTTGACTTCTCTAATCATTCCACCTCCACCTTGATAGGGTGGCAGCTCTTCTAACCACTTTTTTTTACCGTATAAAATACCTAATCCAGTTGGTCCGTACATTTTATGGCATGATATTGCATAAAAATCACAATCTAAATCTTGCATATCTAATTTTAGATGAGGAGCTCCCTGACAACCATCAATGACAACTATTATCCCTTTTGAATGAGCTAAATCAGTTATTTCTTTAACAGGCAATATTGCTCCTGTCACGTTAGATAAATGAGTAATTGCTATTACTTTAGTCTTTGATGTTATTTTTTTTTCAATATCCTCTAAAGAAATGTCACCATCATCATTTACCTCTGCAAAATTGATTTTAATATTTTTTGATTTTCTTAAGAAATGCCAAGGCACATAATTTGAATGATGCTCAAGCTCTGTAATTAAAATTTCATCACCTTCATTCAGATATTTTTGCCCTAGAGTATTGGCTACTAAATTTAATGCTTCTGTCGCTCCTTTAGTAAAAACTATCTCATTTTTGTCTTTAGCATTAATATATTTTTGCACAGAAGATCTTGTATTTTCATACAAGTTTGTTGCTGCAACTGCTAAATAATGGACACTTCTTCCAACATTTGAAAATCGTTTAGTATAAAATTCATTGATTTTATCAGCTACAACTTTTGGTTTTTGTGATGAGTTCGCACTATCTAAATAGACTAAATCATTGTTTTGGATTTTTTCATCAAATATTGGAAACTCAGTTTTTATGTTCTCTATTTTCATTCCTTAATTCCAATCATATTTTTAATTAAATTTTTTACTTCAGGATCAGTAATTTTTTCAACAACATCTAATAGAAAACCATTTATCAAAAGTTCTCTCGATTGTTGGTAATTTAATCCCCTTGACATTAAGTAAAATATCGAGTCCTCATTGAGACTACCAGATGCAGAACCGTGTGAACATTTAACGTCATCTGCATAAATTTCTAACTCTGGTTTAGCATTGAACTCAGAGTCTTTATTTAACAATATTGCTTTACTTAGTTGATAACCATCAGTTTTCTGTGCTTTAGAGTTAACAAATATTTTTCCTTGATATACTGCTCTTGAACTATCTTCTAAAACACTTTTTATGAGTTGATAACTTTTTGTATTTTCAGTTAAGTGATTTATTATTGTTCTGATTTCATGATGTTTATTATTATTTATAGAGAAAATACCATTTACAAAAGCTGATGAATATTCTCCATTTAAGTTACAATTAATTTCATTCTTACAAAAATTAGATCCTGAGGATAAAATAAATGTTTCTGAAATACTATTTTTATCTTGCTCAATATTATTAAAGGAATACTTAATATTTTTATTTTCTAATTTATCTACTTTGTAATTTTTTAAAACAGAATTTTCTTTTAAATCAAAGTTGTAAAAAATATTTAAAAAATTTTTTTCTGAAGTATCTTTAAATAAATCGATTAATCTTAATGAACTATTTTCATATAATTCAAAATTTAATCTTAAATTAATATTTTTAGACCAAATTTTTGAGTTGGTTGTATGATAGATAATTAGAGGTTTGGTTAATTGATAACCCTCTTTAACCACTATTTTAAAAGACTTGTTAGTAAAGGCGCTATTTAAGTCAGATAAAGAGCTATTATTATTAAATTTATTAATAGTTTCCGACTGATCAATTATTTCTATTTGGTCTTTTTTTTCATAATCAAAATCAATTTTTTCTATTCTTCCATTAATAAATACTATTTTGTTATGCTCTAGCCCGTCTACGAATGCAGAAGTATCAACTTTATTTGTAGACGTATAGTCACTGTAAAAGCTTAGCTCTCCAATATTTTTTTTTATTATTTGGTTAAGATCAGAAAATTTCCAGTCTTCTTCTTTTCTATTTGGAAAACCTTTATTAATAAAATTATCTAAATAAAACTTTTTTATTTCAATATCCCTCTGAGATAAAGTTAAATTTTTAATAGTATTATCAAAATCTTTTTGTAATTGCTCTCTCATCTAATTAAAATTTTCATACCCCTTTTTCTCTAATTCCAAAGCTAATTCTGCACCTCCGGATTTTATGATTTTTCCATCCATTAAAACATGAACAAAATCTGGTTTGATATAATCTAGTAATCTTTGGTAATGTGTAATAATTAAAAATGAATTTTTATTGTCTCTTAATGAATTAACTCCATCAGCTACAATTTTCAAAGCATCAATATCTAGACCTGAATCTGTTTCATCTAAAATTGACAATTTAGGAGCTAATAATGACATTTGCAAAATTTCATTTTTCTTTTTCTCTCCACCTGAAAAACCAACATTTAGTTGTCTGTTCAATTTTTCTTCATCAAATTTAAGTTCTTTAGATTTTTCCTTTACTAATTTTAAAAATTCTATTGCATCAAGCTCTTTCTCACCTCTTGCTTTCCTTACTGCATTTAACGAAGTTTTTAGGAATATATTTGTATTTACACCTGGAATTTCTAATGGATATTGAAAGGCAAGAAAAATACCTTTATGGGCTCTTTCCTCTGTTTCAAGCTCAAATAAATCTTTTTCCTCAAAAAGTACTTCCCCTGAAACTTCGTATCCTTTTTTACCTGACAAAATATTTGATAATGTACTTTTACCAGATCCATTTGGACCCATAATTGCGTGGACCTCTCCAGGATTTATATTTAAAGAAAACTCTTTTAAAATTTCTTTACTATCAATTTTTGCATTTAATTTATTTATTTTTAACATTAACCGACACTACCTTCTAAGCTGATACCAACTAGTTTTTGAGCCTCTACGGCAAATTCCATTGGTAATTGTTGTAATACCTCTTTACAAAATCCATTAACAATTAACCCTACTGCCTCTTCGGCACTCAAACCTCTCTGTTGACAGTAATGTAGCTGCTCTTCACTAATCTTTGATGTTGTTGCTTCATGAGCAATATTTGATTCTGAATTTTTGTTTTTGATATATGGAACTGTATGCGCCCCACATTTGTTACCCATTAATAAAGAGTCACATTGAGTGTAATTGTTGGAATTTGCAGCCTTTGATGAGATATCGACTAGACCTCTATAAGTCATATCTGACTGACCAGCACTAATACCTTTTGATATTATTTTACTTTTAGTATTTTTTCCTAAATGTATCATTTTAGTTCCAGTATCAGCTTTCTGATGATTATTAGTAATAGCTATAGAATAAAATTCACCAACCGAATTATCACCTTTTAAAATACAGCTTGGATATTTCCAAGTAATGGCAGAACCAGTTTCAACCTGCGTCCAAGAAATCTTAGAATTCTTTCCTTTGCACAAACCACGCTTTGTAACAAAATTATAAATTCCACCTTTTCCGTCTTTATCACCAGGATACCAATTCTGAACTGTAGAATATTTTATTTCTGCATCATCTAAGGCAACTAATTCAACATTTGCAGCATGTAACTGATTTTCATCTCGCATTGGAGCAGTACAACCTTCTAGATAACTTACATAACTTCCCTTATCAGCAACAATTAATGTTCTTTCAAATTGTCCTGTGTTAGATGCGTTAATTCTAAAGTATGTTGAAAGCTCCATTGGGCATCGCACACCTTCAGGTATATATGCAAACGAGCCATCAGTAAAAACTGCAGAGTTTAGAGTTGCAAAGAAATGGTCAGTGACTGGTATAACTGAACCTAAATATTTTTTAACTAATTCAGGATGATTTTGTATTGCTTCTGATATTGGACAAAAAATAATTCCTTGCTTTGTTAGTTCTTCTCTGAATGTAGTTGCAACAGAGACTGAGTCAAATACTGCATCAACTGCTATACCATTAAGTCTTTTCTGCTCTTGAAGTGGAATACCTAATTTTTTATAAGTTTCCAAAAGTTTAGGGTCTAAATCATCTAAATTTTTTGGTTTATTTTTCATACTTTTAGGTGCCGAGTAATAATATAGATCTTGATAATCTATTTTTGGATATTTTGGTTTTTGCCAATCTGGTTCTTTTAATTGTTTAAATCTTTCAAATGCTTTTAATCTAAAATCAAGCATCCATTGAGGCTCTTTTTTAATATTAGATATAAATTTAATTACATCTTCATTTAATCCCTTAGGGGCTCTTGTGTTTTCGATATCAGTTGTAAACCCATATTTATAATCTTTTAAATTATCAATTTCTTTCTGTCTATTATCCATTATAAGTACTCTTATTAATTAAATCACTTAATGTTTTTTGCTGAAAAAAATTATTTATATAATCTTCTAGCTCATCCCATAAATCATGAGTGATACATTTGGAAGACTTACCATTGCACCCACTATCAGAGTGTTTCTCACAACCAACTGTTTTTACTTTTTCATCGACTGCAATAAATACATCTGAAATTTTTATCTCAGAAGCTTGTTTTGATAATACGTAACCACCTCTATTACCTCTAACACTTGTAACAATTTGGTTTTTTTTTAATTTAGAAAAAAGCTGTTCTAAGTAAACAAGTGATATGCCTTGTCTTAAAGATATGTCTCTTAAAGATACTGGCTCTTTTAAATTAAATTTTGCTAGATCCGCTAGAGCCATTACAGCGTATCTGCCTTTACTTGATAATTTCATATTTCCCGCAATTTACGGGTCTTATATATACCCGACTATTTTAGTCAAGATTAATTGATATTATTAAACTTGCATTTTGTCACTCAATTTTGATAGAAAAAACCTTATTTTTTTTTGAGATTAATAATCAATGGCATCAGTAGATAATAAAATTGTAGAAATATTTATACCAGGTCCAGCAGGAAGACTAGAAGCTAAATATTTTAAAAGTAAAAAAAATACCTCACCAATTGCTTTGGTTTTGCATCCTCATCCTCAGTACGGTGGTACGATGAATAATAAAGTTGTTGTTGATATATTTCAAACTTTTGTTGAGAATGATTTTTCAGTTTGTAGAGTAAATTTTAGAGGAGTTGGTAAAAGTGACGGTGAGTTTGATAACGGACAAGGAGAGCTTGCTGATGCAGCAGCAGCACTAGACTGGTTAGAGAGAGAAAACTTTGATAATTCGCAATGCTGGATTTCTGGTTTTTCTTTTGGTTCTTTGATAGCAATGCAATTACTTATGAGAAGACCGGAAATAAACAGATTCATTGTGGTATCACCTCAACCTAATGTTTACGATTTTTCGTTTTTATCCCCATGCCCTACATCAGGTACAATGATTTATGGAAAAAAAGATGAATTGGTTCCAGTAGAACATATAAATGATTTAAACAAAAGGCTTAGTGAACAAAAAGGTATTAAGGTTGAATTTGAATCTATTCAAGATGCAAATCATTTTTTTTCAAAAAAATGATATATCTTTAATAAAATCTTTAAATAAATATATAAAAAAAGAAACTGCACTTTATTAGTCAAGATTTTTTTATTAAAATTCCTCCAACCGAAGGTTTTTTACAATTAGTTGTGGAAGGGAATGATATTGGTAATCCAAGATAAGATCGAATTGCAAGAAATGCAAATGCCTGTGACTCTATATAGTCACCATCTATATTTAAGTCATCAATTAAATGTAATTCATTATTAATTTTTTTTTTTAAAGAGTTAATTAAATATTTATTTTTTCTACCACCGCCACAAATATAAATATCATTAATACCTATTTTTTTAGATAATAATTCAGAAGTTAAGTCTGTAATTGTGGTTGTACCATTTTCTAAAGAGAGACCTTTGGCAAAAGAAATATCAAAATCATTTGTATCAAGAGATCTTTTATAATTAACTTTGCTATAATAGTAATTATCTAAATATTGATCAAAAATAAATTTATCTGTTTTTCCTTTATCAGCCAAAGTTCCATTTTCGTCAAAAAATTTGTCAGAATTTTTTCTTATCCATTTATCTATTAGACAATTTCCAGGTCCTATATCTCTACTAGTAATTTTAAAATCTTTCTCAATTTCGGTAATATTGGCAATTCCACCAATATTTAATATTGAAATTGGAATTTTAACTTTATTTTCATTAAACAGTGATTTTATTAGTGCTAGATGATAAATAGGAGATAAGGGTGCACCCTCACCTCCATTTTTAATATCGTTTTGTCTAAAGTTATACACTACATCTTTATTTGTTAATTTAGATAAATTAGCACCAAGTCCAATTTGTTTTGAAATTTTTTCCTCTGTATTATGATAAATAGTGTGACCATGAAAACCGATAAGGTCATAATCAACCTCTTTAGTTGCCTTAATTGCTATATCAGTGTGAAAATCAGTAATTTCTAACTCTAATTTATCAATTTCAGAAGAATATTTTAGCAAGTCTTGCATTTTTGAGATGCTTTCTTTTACTCTATGAATTTTATTTGAAAGGCTTGTTGGATAAGGATCAAATCTATTATATTTGATATTAATAGTATCTTTACCATTAGAACTGATAATGGAAGTATCAACACCATCACCTGATGTACCACTCATAAATCCAAGCGCAGATAAGTTTTTTTCCATTCTTATTTTTTTTTATTAAAATATGTATATTGTAAGATTATAGACCTATGAATAATTTTTTAAAAGAATTTAAAGAGAGAGGGTACTATTATCAATGTACTAATGAAATAGAATTATCAAATCTATTAAATAAAGAAAGCACAAATGCATATATTGGATTTGATAGTACAGCTCCAAGTTTACATGTTGGAAGTTTATTGCAAATCATGTGTCTTAGACTTTTACAAAAGTATGGACACAGACCAATCATTCTTTTGGGTGGGGGCACGACTAGAATAGGAGATCCATCAGGTAAAGAGGAAACGAGAAAAATCCTTTCTGAAAAGCAAATTGAGAATAATATTAATAATATAAAAAAGGTTTTTAAGATTTTTCTTAAAACAAATAATTCAAAATTAAAACCAATTTTTGTGAATAATTATAAATGGTTAGGCAAACTCAATTATATAGATTTTTTAAGAGACATAGGTAAACATTTTACAATAAATAAAATGTTAACATTTGATAGTGTTAAATTAAGATTAGAAAGAGAACAATCTTTAAGTTATATGGAATTTAATTATATGATTTTACAAGCTTATGATTTTTATGAACTTAATAAATCAAACAAATGTAATTTACAAATTGGTGGATCTGATCAATGGGGAAATATAATAAACGGTGTTGAACTAATTAAAAGAGAATCTGGAAATCAAGCATTTGGCTTAACTACTCCACTAATAACATTAGCATCAGGTACTAAAATGGGTAAAACTGAAAAAGGTGCAGTATGGTTAAATAAAGAAATGTTATCTCCATATGATTATTGGCAGTTTTGGAGAAATACCGATGATAGAGATGTATTAAAGTTTTTAAAAATGTTTACTGATCTGTCTTTAGATAAAATAGAGAAAGCAAAAGATAGGGATATAAACGAACTAAAAATTTTACTCGCAAATAATGCAACAGAAATGCTACATGGAATAAAAGAGGCAGAAAAGTCTGAGAAACTTGCAAAAAATACTTTTAAAGAGAATTCCACAGGAGAAAACCTTCCTGGGATAAAAGTCAATAATGATATTTTATCGAAAAATATAGTTGAGCTAATTTCTTTTGTAAATAAAGATATTTCTAAATCAGAAATAAGAAGATTAATTAAGTCAAACGGGATAAAATTAAATAATGAAAATGTATTAGATGAAAAGTATATAATTGATCCTAATTTATTCTCAGATAAAGGTTTTATTAAGCTATCTATAGGAAAAAAAAAGCACTTTAAAATTACAAATTAATTACCTTTAAGATTTTCTAAAGTCCTGGTAATAAATCTCGGAGTTAAAGTTTTTATTGGATTAACTGTACTTTTTAAATCATTTGGTGGTCCTTTAATTTTAAAACTGACACCAAATACACCTTCGCCCGTTTTGCTACCTACTAAAATTTTACCAAGTAAAGGAATTTTGGCTATTGTATTATTAATAGTTGTTGCAGGCACTAAGGTTCCTCTTAAACTTGTTATCCTGTCTTTCTCAATATAACCCTCCATCATTATTGAAATAGCTGGTCCTAATGCATACATGTCCACAATCTCTATTAGATTGTTTTTTGTTCTGTAATCCATCTCAAATTCATTAAATCTTATTCCCTCACCCGTCAAAAAATCAGCAATTCCTTGTAAATCTGCAAGTGTAAGAATTTTTGCTAAAACTGGAACTTCTTTAACTTTAAAATTACTAATCTTGAGTTTTGACCTAGATGTATTATCAATTTTGATTGAACTTAGTTTTAATTCACCTTTATCAAAACCTTTTATAAATTTATAATTATTTATAAATGGTTTTGGTTCTTGAATAAATATATTTGTGATTTTTTCATTCTTAGCTGTTGTTCTATAAGAATAAGAGAATTGATTTTCTTTGTCCAAAACTCCATTAGCTTTAGCTAGTATTAATTTATTATTTTTTATATCAAATTCGCCAACAAATTTTTTAAGATATTCATCTTTTTCTAAATATACCTTTTCTAAATTCAATATTACTGAAGTATTTAAATTTTCAAAGAAATTTGAAATCTTAGTTTCATTATTGCTCCTCAATAATTTTTCAATTATTTTTTCTCCATCGATTTGGTTTCCAATAAATTGATAATTATTTGAATTTTTTTTAATTTGAAAATTATTTATAACTCCCTTGCTATTAAAAAAATATGCATCAATTTTATCTACACTCTGCAATTTGAAATCATCGGATATATAGAGATTATCTATTGAAATATAATTTTTGTTTTCTTTAAAACTGATTTTCTGTAAGTTAAATCCATTTGTAGATTTATTTAACAAAATTTCTAATTTTGATGGAATATTTTTTTTCTTTAAATATTGAATTTCATCAATTTTTAAATCACTATCATTTAAATTTAATAATGTATAAAGTTCATAATTATTTTCGCTACCTTTGTATTTTATAAAAAAATTATCCTCTTTATTTTGTAATAAATATTTTCCATCTAGTTGAAAATTAATTATATCATTTGAATATTCAAATAAGATTTGAGGATTTTTGATAGTAATCTTATTGTCGAAACTTGTTAAATATTTTTTAATGAAATTTGATCTGTAATTAATATTTAAATTATCAAAATTTAAATTTGATTTTATATCAAATTTTTTAATGTTAAATGTGTCGTCAATCGATGCATTTATTGTAAAATTTGAATTTAGGTTTATTATTTGATCCTTTATTAAATTATGTTGTTCTTGAATATCTAAATATTTTTTAAACTCTTTAGTATTAATTGTATTATTATCTGACTGTACAAATATTTCTACATCAGAGGTTTTATCGTTTTTTTTATCTAATTTGAGATTTATAATATTATTTTCTGACTCATTACCAAAATTTTTGTCTAAAAATGAGTAATTACTTTTTAAATCTACTTTTAATAATTGGTCTCCAAAAATTATTTTAGTTTTAATATCTTTTAAGTACAGAACGTCTTGTATTTCTTTATTAAGTTCTAATTTATCTAAATAAATTTCTGAATCGACCAGGTAATTTTCTATTTTGTTATTATAAACTTCAAATTTAAAGTTATTATCTGACTCTAAATTAATTTTTTTATCAGATAAAAGTTTGGGATCTAAATCTATAAAGTTTAAAAAAATTTTAGGATCTAAGAGTGCTTTTCCATTTCTTATATTTCCTTTTATCATTATTTTTTGATTTTTTTTACTATTTAAAGATAATTTTAAATTATTATTTTTAAATTCATTCTTTAATTTTAAATCGTCTAAAAAAGCAAAGTAGGTATCAAGCTCAGCAGTAAATTTTTCATTTTCAAATTTAGAATTAATTTTACCCTCTTTTAAAAAAATTAAATTTTGGTATTTATTATTAAAATGAATTTCATCAAAATTTAAAACTGAATCAATTTTGATATTTTTAATTTCTTTATTTTTATTTAATTTAAAGGAGAATGAATTTTTACTCTGAAACAAAATATCTTTATTAGACAAATAATCTTTTTTTATATTTGTAAATTTAAATATTAAGTTTGGGTTTATTAATGCTTTAGTATTTTCTATATCTCCTTCAACATAATATACCCCTGATTTTTCTCCTTTTACATCTAATCTTTTTGATGAAAAAATTATCTTTTGATAAATGAAATTTAAATTTGAAATTTTAGTTATTCTATCCTGAGTCTGAAAATTAAAATTTAAGTCATTTAAACTTTCATATCCTGGTATATTTAATTTTGCATTGCTCACTGAGCCTGAAATAAAATAAGAGAGAGACTCTTGTCTTTTGCTATCTAATTTAGCATCTAGTTCAAAATTTAATAACCCTTCTTTGATCTGACTATAAAATATGTATCTAGATAGATTATAGTCTATTGTATTTAAGAATGATGTAACATCTTTTATTAAATTACTTGCAGATTTTATTTTTATATTTTTTATTGAACTTTCATTCTTTAAAAATTTTATCAAATTTAAATTTATATCTACATTTGAAATTTTAATTGTATTGAATTCTGCAATTAAATTTGCATTCTTAGTGTTAATATTAATTGCTCTCTCACTTAGATTTAACTTAATATAAACATTCTCAGTTTGAAGTGTTAGTTTTGAGTTTAAGTCTTTAACTTTATTATTTATAAAATTATTAAATTTATCTGTTTTTATTCCATAAATACTTAAATATGAAATGCATATACCTAAAATTAAAAAAATTGATATACCTGTAATTAATATTTTCTTAGGCATTTAATTTATATAAAGAGTTTTCTAAAAATTCATCTATTTCTCCATCTAAAACCTTATCTGGATTTGAATTTTCGTAGTTCGTTCTGTTGTCTTTCACCATTCTGTAAGGATGTAATACATATGATCTTATTTGATGTCCCCAACCAATTTCTGATTTTGAGCTTTCAATATTATCACTCTCTTTTTTTCTCTTTTGTATTTCGTTTTCATAAAGTCTTGCTTTTAGCATGTTCATGCAAGTTTCTTTATTTTTATGTTGTGATCTTTCGTTTTGACATTGGACAACAATTTTACTTGGAATATGAGTAATTCTTACTGCACTATCAGTTGTATTAACGTGTTGTCCACCTGCTCCACTTGATCTGTAAGTATCAATTCTTAAGTCTTTGTCTAATACCTCAATATCTATATTCTCACTTATAACTGGGTAAACCCAAACGCTCGCAAAGCTAGTATGTCTTCTTGCACCTGAGTCAAATGGGGAGATTCTTACCAAACGGTGTATTCCAGACTCTGATTTTAAAAAACCATAAATATATTCTCCAGAAATTTTAATAACTGAAGACTTTATGCCTGCCTCATCACCTCTATGCTCACTAATCAATTCAACATTATATCCTCGATCAGATGCCCACTTCATATACATTCTTCTCAACATTTGAGCCCAATCTTGACTCTCAGTACCTCCTGCACCTGCATGAAATTCTAAATAACTATCTAAAGTATCATTTTCATTTGAAAGAAAACATTTGATCTCTAATTTTTTTAAATCTTTTTTTAAATTTAAAAATTTATTTAAAGTTTCTAGAATTAATGGTTTGTCATTTTCCTCGCTTGCAAGCTTAAAAATATCATATAACTCATCAATCTCTCTTTCTGATTGTTTATGAGAGCCTAATAGATCGTCATATCCTTTTTTTTCTTTTAATATTTTTTCAGCTTTTTTTCTATCATCCCAGAATTTTGGGTCTTCTATAAGGATGTTAAGTTTATTTCTTTTTAAAAGAATATCTTGTGTTTCAAAGAAACTCCTTAATTCTATGATTTATTTTAATTACCTCAGACTTAAATTTTTCTATTTCTTGTTCCATTAATAAAATTTTAAAATATTTTTTTTATATTTGTTTAATTTATAATTATCATTACTACTATATATTTGATTTTCAATTTTTTCTTTTTTGTAAGACTCAATAATTGTCTGTTTTGAACCAAAATCTGCTTTTTTTCCTGTCTCCGCATCTATGACCATCATTTTAATTCCTTTTGCAATTTTAAAAGGTCTGGCTTCATATTTATTGACTGCTTTTGTTATAAAATCTTTAAAAATTGGCAGAGCAGTTTTAGACCCTGTTTCATATTTTCCTAATTTTTTAGGACTATCATATCCCACATATACTCCAACAACTAAATTTGATGTAAAACCAATAAACCACGTATCAGTATTATTATTTGTCGTACCAGTTTTACCTGCTAGTTGCAAATTCAAATCTTTTAAACGTTTTCCAGTACCTCTTTGAATTACACCTTCTAATATAGATGTCATTTGATATGCAGTTTGTGGAGAGAAAATTTGTTTATAATTACTTTTTATAGTGGGAACATTATTACCGTTAAAAGATATTTTATCACAATTTTCACAAAACCTTTTTTCATTTTTAGATATTGTAATTCCTTCACTATCTTGAATTCTATCAATTATTATTGGTGCAACTAATTTACCACCATTTACAAATGAACAATAAGCACTAGTAATATTCAATAATGTTGTCTCCGCTGATCCTAGTGAAACTGACAATAATTCATCAGGATTATCATAAATATTAAGTTTTTTTGAAAAATTGATAATTTTGTCTATTCCTAAACTCTGTGAAATTCTAACAGTCATTAGATTTCTAGACTTCTCAACGCCAGTTCTTAATGTGGAAAGACCGTAAAACTTTTTTCCATAATTTTCAGGTTTCCACATTTTAAGATCTTCACCTTGATCTAGAACAATTGGCGCATCAAGAATTAATGAAGATGGAGTGTAGTTATTTTCTAAAGCAAGAGCATATATAAATGGCTTGAAAGCAGATCCAGGCTGCCTCTTGGCTTGAGTAACTCTATTAAATTCACTTCTTTTAAAACTAAAACCACCTGTCATTGCTAAAACTCTTCCACTATATGGATCCATAACAACTATCCCTCCATTAACATTTGGCAATTGTCTTAAACTGAATATTCCATCAGAAATTTTTTTTACATAAATTAAGTCATTTATTTTAAATATTTCACTAAAATTTTTTCTTGTCCAATTAATATCTTCATAGCTTATAGTGCCTATTTCTTTGTCTGATGTTTCAATTACAGTCTCAAATTTATCTATTCTTTTAACAATAGCTATTTTCCAACCTAAAGTTCTTTCTAGTTGATATTTATCTAAATTTTTATACCAATCTTTATATTTACGGTTTTCTAAAGGACCTCGCCATCCTTTTCTCTTATCATATTCTAATAACCCTTTTCTCAAAGAAACTGCAGCCAAATTTTGAATTTCTAAATTAATTGGAGTTTTTATATTAAAACCTTGTTTATGGACTTTATCATATCCATAGTCTCTTATTATTTTTTTTCTTATCTCTTCTACAAAGTACCTCGTATCTTCAAGAAAAATCCTTTTTCTTTTTTTTAGAATAATTTCTGAATTTATAAATTCTTTATATTTATCTTTAGAAATATAATTATTCTCGTAAATATTTTTTAATACTAAATTTCTTCTATAGGTTGCCAATTCTTTATTTTTATAAGGATTATATTTACTTGGGGCCTTAGGTAATGCAGCCAACAAAGCTGACTCTGCATAATTTAACTCGCCAATTGGTTTGTTAAAATATCTTAGACTTGCAGATGCTATACCATAAGATCCTTCACCTAAGTAAATTTGATTTAAGTAAAGTTCTAATATTCTCTCTTTCGATAAAGCTCTCTCAATTCTAAATGCTAAAATAGCTTCTTTTATTTTTCTATCCAAGCTTACTTCGTTAGATAAAAGAAAGTTTTTAGCAACTTGTTGTGTAATTGTGGATGCTCCCTCGAGTCTATTTGATTTAATTAAATTAAAAATATTATTTTTCACAGCCCTTAAAACACCTTTTGCATCAACTCCTGGGTGTTTAAAAAAATTTTTGTCTTCTGAGGATAAAAAAGAATAGATTATTTTTTTGGGAATTGCGTTGAAAGGAATAAAAATTCTTTTTTCAGTTGAAAAATCACTAATCAATACACCATTTCCAGAATATACTTTGCTTGATACTGGCGGTTTATAATTTTTTAAAAACTTATAATCTGGCAACTTATTTGAATAATTCCACAGAATAAAGAAGATGGCTGTAAACACCAAAAATGAAATTATTATAAATGTTAATATAAATTTTTTAAACAATTTGCTCATTTTAGTTTAAATTATTGATCGAATTTGTTAAAGATAAGGCACCGAATTTAAAAATAAAACTAATGAAAAATAATCAAAATTTATGTCAAAAAATTTATATATCGATGCATCGCATCCAAATGAAACTAGAGTTGTTCTTAAAAAAGATGATCATATTGAAGATTACGAATATGAAAGTGTAAATAACACATTAATAAAAAATAATATTTATTTAGGAAAAGTCAGCAGAATAGAGCCATCACTTCAAGCAGCATTTGTTGATTTTGGTAGAGACAGACATGGGTTTCTATCATTTAACGATATTCAATCTGATTACTATCAGTTACCTCATAGCGATTTAGAAAAAATAAAACAAGAGGAAGAAAAAGTAAGAGAAGAACTTTCTAAGGAAAGTGAAAACACAGAAAACCAAATTTTAGAAGGTAATGAAGAAATAAAAATTAATGATCCAGTTGAGAAATTAGAGGACTTAAATAAGGATAAAATTAACGAAAAAAAATTTCCATCTAAAAGATACAAAATTCAAGAAGTAATAAAACCAAATCAAGTAATATTAGTGCAAGTTTTAAAAGATGAAAGAGGATTTAAAGGAGCAGCGCTTAGTACATTTATAAGTATAGCGGGTAAATATATTGTTTTAATGCCAAATACTGCAAAAGGTGGCGGAATTTCGAGAAAAATATTTAACCCTGGGGATAGAAAAAAAATTCGAAAGATTTTAAATGAAATCGAAATTCCGAAAGAAATGGGAATTATAGTTAGAACAGCCGGATCCAATAAAACAAAAAATGAAATCGAAGGTGACCTTAATAATTTAATATTAATTTGGAATTCTATTAAAGATAATGCATTAAATTCAATTGCACCATCTTTAATTCATCAAGAAAGTGATATAATAAAAAGAAGCATAAGGGACATGTATGATGATGAAACACAAAGCATAATTGTCGAAGGAAATGAGGGATATCAGAAAACAAAAAGTTATATGAAGCTTATGATGCCAAAGCAATTAAAAAAAGTTAAAAAATTTAGAGAAAAACTTCCTCTTTTCTTTAAAGAAAATATTGAGAGAAAACTATTTGAAATTTTTAAGACAGAAGTAAAACTTAATTCTGGTGGCTACTTAGTAATTAATCCTACTGAGGCTTTAGTTTCTATTGATATAAATTCAGGTAAATCTATTAAGCAAAAAAATGTTGAAAGCACTGCTTTAGACACGAATCTTGAAGCTGCTGAAGAAATAGCAAGGCAGATTAAGATAAGAGATTTGTCAGGTTTAATTATTATTGACTTTATAGATATGCTTAGTTTCGCCAATCGTAAGCAAGTTGAAAGAAGATTAAAAGAGAGATGTAGAAATGATAGAGCAAGGATTCAAATAGGAAGGATAAGTAATTTTGGACTTCTTGAAATGTCAAGACAACGACTTAGAGAAAGTAATGTTAAATGGTCAATAAAATTAACAAATGAGACACAAGCTTTAAAAGTGATCAAATTAATTGAAATTAAAACACTAGAAAACACTGCTAAAGTCATACAGGTAAAAATTAATGAAAAAATTTTTAATTATATTGAAAATAATTTTAGTGAGGACCTAAATTATTTTAAAAAAAAAAATAAGATTAAAATTAATCTAAATATTGATCAAAATTTAAGTTTACAGGAATATAGCATGGAGTTTAAATCTAAATCAGGCAAAATATTAGAAACAATTCAAAAAATAGAGAGTTTGCATAAAATTGTTGAGGATAAAAAAGAACATAATCTAAAAGAGACTAAAAAAAATATAAAATTTAAAAAAAAAAAATTTAAAAAAAAACAAAACTTCAAGAAAAAAAACTAAATTAGTCCTTTTTTAGTTGTAGAAGGTGAACCTTTCAGATTTGGTTTTATTCTTCCAGAAAGATAAGATTTTCTTCCTGATATAACAGCATATTTCATTGACTCCGCCATTTGATATGGATTCTTAGCTTTAGCTATAGCTGTATTTATCAAAACTGCGTCACATCCCATTTCCATTGCCTCTACAGCATCAGAAGCTTGACCTATTCCAGCATCAATTATGAGGGGAACCTTAGTTTGTTGTCTCAATATCTTAATATTTGTTTTATTTTGGATACCTAGTCCAGAACCAATTGGAGCTGCAAGAGGCATAATTGCTGACGCTCCAGAATTTTCTAATCTTTTACACATTAAAGGATCATCGTTACAATATACCATAACTTTAAAACCTTCTTTTGTCAGAATTTCAGTTGACTTTAAAGTTTCAATCATTTCAGGAAATAAGTTTTTTTTATCTCCAAGAACCTCCAATTTAACAAGTTTCCATCCACCAATTTCTCTTGCAAGTCTTAATGTTCTTAAAGCCTCTTTTGAATTAAAACAACCAGCAGTATTTGGCAAATAAGTAATTTTTTTCGGATTGATGTAATCCATTAATAAAGGTTTAGTTTTATCAGAAATATTAACTCTTCTTACGGCTACTGTAACAATATCTGCACCAGAAATTTTTATTGCTTTTGCACACTCTTTCAAAGTTCTATATTTCCCAGTTCCTACTATAAGTCTAGACTTAAATTTCTTATCTGCAATTTTTAAAATATCTGATTTCATTAACCACCACCTATAAAATGTACAATTTCTATTCTATCTTTATTCTTTAAATAAATTTGACTTAATTTTTTTTTATCAACAATTTTTTCATTTAATTCTATTGCAACTTTATTAATTGGGGTTTTTAACTTCTCAATAAGATTTTTTATAGAAAATTTTACATTTACGGTCAAAAGCTTGCCATTGACAACTATTTTTATTTTATTTTTTTTGTTCATATAATATAAATCTTCTAATGAGTAAATTAATAATAATTAATGGGCCTAATCTTAATCTATTAGGTGAAAGAGAACAAACTCAATATGGTAGCAAAGACTACAAACATCTTGAAGAAATTTGTCTAAATAGAGCAAAAGATTTAAATATCGAAATTGAAATAAAACAATCAAATATTGAGGGAGATATTGTAAATATTATTCAAGATGCTCGTAAAATATATGATGGCATCATAATTAATGCTGCTGGATATAGTCATACATCTGTTGCTATTAGAGATGCTTTGAGTATTTTTAAAAAACCTATAATAGAACTTCACATATCAAATATTTATAAAAGAGAGGACTTTAGGCATAAATCCCTGATTAGTGCAGTTGTAACAGGTATAATTTGTGGACTAGGAATAAATGGCTATATTTTAGCCATAAACTCTATGCATGAAATAATAAAAAATGAAAATTAACAAAAATATTATTAAAGAGCTTAACGATTATTTGGAGGAATTTAATCTAACAGAAATAGAATACACGGAAAAAGATCTTAAAGTAAAAGTTTCAAAATCCAAATATTTGAAAAATATTGAAACCCCAGAACCTAAAAACAAAATTAGTTCGATTACAGAGGATGTTAAAATTGATAATTCTAAAAAAATAACATCCCCTATAATTGGTACTGCGTATCTTGCTCCAGAACCAGGAGGCAAAAAATTTATTGATATTAATCAAAAAATTAAAAAAGGTGATACAGTCATGATAGTCGAGGCGATGAAAACTATGAATCATATTCCAAGCCCAAAAGATGGGGTTGTAGTGGAAGTCTGTGTTGATGATGGTCAGCCTGTTGAGTTTGGCCAGACTATTGCAATCTTAAAATAAATTAATGTTTAAGAAAATACTTATAGCTAATAGAGGTGAAATAGCGGTACGTATAATTCGAGCTTGCAAAGAATGGGGTATATCAACAGTAGCTATCCATTCAGATGTCGATAGAGAAAGCATGCATGTAAGATTAGCTGATGAAAGTATTTGCGTTGGACCACACCAACCAACGTTTAGTTATTTAAACATTCCTGCGATAATGTCAGCCATCGAACTGACAGGTGCTGAAGCTGTTCACCCTGGATATGGTTTTCTGTCAGAAAATTTTGAGTTTGCAAAAATGTTAGAGGAAAATAATATAAAATTTATTGGCCCATCTTCTAGTCTTATAAAAATGATGGGAGACAAAATTGAAGCAAAAAAAGTTGCTAAAGAATATGGACTTCCAATTATAGAGGGGTCTGATGGTGGAATTAAAGATATTAATGAAGCAAAAAAAATATGTGAGAAAGTTGGTTTTCCCATTCTAATTAAGGCATCTGGGGGTGGCGGTGGAAAAGGAATGAAAATTGTAAATAAATTAGAAGAATTTGAAAATCTTTTTTTAACTGCAAAACAAGAGGCAAAAAAGTTTTTTGGAAACGATGAGGTTTACATTGAAAAATTTTTTCAAAATCCAAGACACATTGAAGTACAGGTCTTATCAGGTAAGAATAGAACTGTTCATTTGCATGAAAGAGATTGTTCTGTTCAGCGAAGACATCAAAAACTTATAGAAGAAACTCCCAGTCCAGTTTTAGATGATGTGGTCAGAAAAGATCTATTTGAAAAGACAGTCAATATGGTTAGCAAAATTGGATATGAAGGAGCTGGAACAGTTGAATTTATATACGAGGACGGGAAATTCTATTTTTTGGAAATGAATACCAGGGTGCAAGTTGAACACCCAGTAACTGAAATGGTTACTGGAATTGATATAATAAAAGAGCAGATTTGGATAGCTTTCTCTGGAGATACTGCTTTAAAACAAAGTGACATAAACCCTAGAGGCCATGCTATAGAATGCAGAATTAATGCAGAGGATCCAAGCAATAATTTTCAACCCTCACCAGGCAAGATAGGTATGTGCCATCAACCATCTGGATTTAGAACAAGAGTTGATGGATCTATATACCAAGGATATAAAATTACCCCTTATTATGACAGCATGGTTTGTAAAGTAATTACACATGGAAGAAATAGAGAAGAAGCAATTCAAAGAATGTTAAGGTCTCTTGATGAGTTTGTGATAGATGGAATAACAACTACGATAGAATTACATAAAGTATTGCTTAATAACAAAAAATTTATAACATCTGACTTCAATGTAAGCTGGTTGGATAAAGAGAAAGTTATCTAACTATAACATTTTTTTAACCAAACATCATAAACTGGATGATCAAATGGTCTAATTGATGGACTTGATGCGAATGTCCAATCATTAAAAACAAACACTTTATCATTATTATTCATTGAAATATCTTTTACTTGCATAAAAGCCGTAACTTCTGGGTCATCATCAAATTCTGAATTATAACATTTTAACACTTTTATACTTAGATTTTGAAATGAAAGTTCTTCACCTACTTGTATCTTAATATTCGTATTTTTTGAACTTACCTTATCAAGAACACTAAGTTCTGCGGTTGTCTCACTTTGTGGAATAGACTCAGCAAGTAAATTATTTATTATAAAGAAGCTAAAAACTGTTAATAATAATAATTTAACTCTTCCAACTTTTGTATTTTTTTTTAAAAGCATTATTATATTTTTTTGGGTGATAAGAATTTTCTGATCCTGTTTGGTTAGGTAAATGTTCTTTCTGCCAATCATATTTTTTTAAATTATGATCATTTTCAATTTTATTATTCATGTAATGCATCCATGAATACCATTCATTGGGTATTTTTGATGCTTCAACCTCACCATTATAAATTACCCATCTTCTTCCTGATTTACTTTCATAATATTTATTTCCATTTTTATCTTCACCAACTAGTTTTCCTGAAAAAAATATTTGCAATCTTGTTCCAAACGTCTGTTGATTCCACCAGGTAAAAATTTGTTTAAATACTGTCAACATAAAAGTTTATTTTTTTTCAATTTAAAATTGTAAATATTAAATTAGACTAAAATTTTAAATTTCTATATATATTATATCTTAAGATTCAATTTTATAAATAAATAAGGAAATTCAATGGCAAAATATTTAGTAGAAACATATTACACCTGTAGCTTTAAAGTATGTCATTACTTGGATGATATAGACGAAAAAAACATACAAAATATAGAGAAAAGAGATGACGGTAAATTTGAGATACTGGACGTAAAACTAGATAATAGAAAAACGAAAAATTTAGAAAAGATTGAAAAAAACAAGATAAATGTTGTTAAAAAAGAGCTTTCTCAGCCTGAGCAAAAGAACAGTCTTAAAATTAACCAAGAAATGTTAACTAAAAATATTAAAGATAATAATGGTAAAAGATTTAGTATGCCTGATAGAAGAAAAGGCTATATTCAAAAAGCGTCGATTGGTAATCATAAAGTATACCTGCATACAGGTGAGTACGAAGACGGCAAAATAGGGGAAATATTTATTGATACAAGTAAAGAAGGTGAGCTAGTAAAAGCTACAATGAATAACTTTGCTATAGCTGTTTCACTTGGATTGCAGTATGGAGTTCCTTTAGACGAATTTGTTAATGCTTTTGTAGATACTAAATTTGAACCCTCAGGAAAGGTATTTGGAAATGACAGAATTTTAAGTGCTACATCAATATTAGATTATATATTTAGAGAATTAGCAATATCATATCTAAATAGAGAAGATCTAGCTCATACACCTTCTATTGGAGGATCTGATACTTTAGATGAAACTAGCACAGATGAAAACAATGAAGATAAAACTCAATTCTTGAAATTAGTAAAAGATATCACAAGCAAAGGATTTGTAAGAAGTAATTATAAAAAGAAATTAGTAGATCTGTCAGCTTTTAAAATTAACCTTAAAGGAAAGAAATAATTATTTTTTCTTTTTAATATTTAAATTTAACTCTTTTAGTTGATCATCTGAAACTTCAGATGGTGCATTCATCATCAAATCTTGTGCATTTTGGTTCATTGGAAACATAGTAACTTCTCTTATGTTTTTTTCATTTGCCAAAAGCATAACAATTCTATCAATTCCTGGAGCTATTCCTCCATGGGGTGGTGCTCCATAACTCAAGGCATTTATCATTCCACTAAATTTTTTATTTACATCATTTTTTGAATAGCCAGCAATTTCAAATAATTTATACATTAATTCAGGAATATGATTTCTTATAGCCCCTGATGATAGCTCAATACCATTACAAACAATATCATATTGATAGGCTTTAATATTTAAAGGATTTAAAAGGTCTAATTTATTTAGTTCTCCTTGTGGCATTGAAAACGGATTATGACTAAATTTGATTTTTTTTGTTGTTTCATCAATCTCATACATTGGATAATCAACAATCCAACAAAATGAAAATGTTTTATTATCAATTAAATCTAAATCATCTGCTATTTTATTTCTTGCAGCACTTAGTATTTTTTCTACATCATTTTTTTTTCCGCAGGAAAGAAATATGGTATCACCAATATTTGCCTTTGTTTGTTTAATAATTTCTTCTAATGATTTTTCTGAAAAAAATTTTCCAATTGGTCCTTTGGCATTTATTTTATCATCTTTTTCTAAGGTAAAATATGCAAGACCAGAAGAACCTTGATCTTTAGCCCATTTATCAATTCCATCAAAGAAACTTCTAGGTTTATCTTTTGTATTTTTGGTGACTACTGCTCTAACTATTGAGCCATTTTTCACTAATTTCTTAAATATTTCAAATTTTACATCCTTCCTCTCAAAAATGTTTGTTAAATCTGAAATTTCTAATGGATTTCTTAAATCAGGTTTGTCCGATCCATATTTAAGCATCGCATCTTCATAAGTAATTCTAGGAAATTTTTCATGAAGGATTTTCTTATTACTGAAAGATTTAAATAGTTTTAAAAATAAAGTTTCAATTACTTTAAAAACATCTTCTTGTTCAACGAATGACATTTCGACGTCTAATTGATAAAATTCTCCAGGACTTCTGTCTGCTCTTGCGTCCTCATCTCTAAAACATGGTGCTATTTGAAAATATTTATCAAACCCAGATACCATGATGAGTTGCTTAAATTGTTGTGGTGCTTGTGGTAAAGCATAAAATTTGCCAGGATTTAATCTACTAGGCACAAGAAAGTCTCTTGCACCTTCTGGACTAGATGAAGTTAAGATAGGGGTTTGAAATTCTAAAAAACCAAGTTTTTGCATTTCATTTCTAATAAAAGAGATTACTTTTGATCTTAAAATAATATTTTGATGTATTTTTTTTCTTCTTAAATCTAGAAATCTATATTTAAGTCTTATTTCTTCAGCATATTCTTGATCAGAAAAAACTGGCATTGGCAGATCTTTTGTTTCACCTAAAATATCAATCTCATCAATCTTAACTTCTATTTCTCCAGTAGAAATATTTTTGTTGATTGTTTCATCTAATCTCTCAATTACTACCCCTGTAACTTTAATTACAGTTTCTAAAGAAAGTTTTTCAATTTTCTTAAAAATTTCATTACTTTTGTCTATAACGCATTGAGTAATTCCAAAGTTATCTCTTAAATCTACAAATAAAAGGTTTCCATGGTCTCTTTTTTTGTTAATCCAACCGGATAAAGAAATTTTTTTTTCTTTATGAGATTTAGTTAGCTCTCCACAGTTATGAGTTCTATATTTATTCAATTTACAAAATTTCTCTTATAGTTTTTAAATTAATTGGTTTTTTTTTTTTTAAACTTAACTCGTCAATCTTATATATAAATTCGTCAATTTTTCTATAAGATCTGTCAACCCTCCTAATTATGAAATTTATAATTTTTTTTTCGATTTTAATCTGACGATCAGAAAAATTCTTTAAAATAATAGCAAAAAGTAATTCATCATCTGGATTTTCAATTTCTGCGTAAAGACAATTTTTTGATCTTGATGCTAAATCAGGTAATTTATATTTAATTTTGTTAATTGGTTTTAATGAATTTATCAGTAAATATTTATTATCATGATCTATTAGATTAAAAATTGAATAAAGTATTTCCTCTTCATTGCACTCTTCAAAATCATCAATAATTATACTTTCATATAATTTAAGACTTTTAAAAATTGAATTATCAATCTCATTTCCTCTAACTAAAAAAGCTTTTGATTTTAACTTAAAGATATTTGCTAGATGGCTTTTGCCAGAGAATTTTTCACCTGAAATATTTAATATTTTTTTTTCCCAGTCTGGCCATCTATTAATAAAATTAAATGCATTAGAATTGCTTTTCGATAAATAAAAATCATGTTCATTAAAATTGGTTTTATAATCTAACTCTAGTAGTAATTGGTTTAATTCACTCATTTTACTTTCCAATTTGGTGAAGTGGTATCAACAATAATATCATAATTTGAAATATCTTTTAAAAATCTGTTTGGACTACTACTATAGTAAACTTTATAGATTGTTTTGGTATTATCAAATTTTTCAATAGTGTAATAATTGACAAAATCCAAATTTGCCAAAGTATTTTCAAGTTTTAAGGATTTTTTTATATTAAAAGAATTTACAGATAATCGAATTGGTACTGACGAAGATGGATTCATTTTATTAATAGATTTCCAATTATCTTCATATTTATTTTTTATATTTAATATCATTGAATTTAAATTTGACTGATCCAGAATATTTATATTTGTAAAATTTTCATTTGATATTAAAAATTTATCATCAAATTTAATTTTAGAATAAAATTTTATATTATTTTTTCTTTTGAAAACTATCATTATTATATAATTTTCGGAATTATATTTTTGTAATATTTTTTCAAAATTAAAATTTTCTATATTTTTCAAATTTTTTTTTATTGTTAAATAGTCTTCCATATCTTCATTTGGTAAAATATAATTAATTTGAAAATAATTTTCTTGTATATTTTCCCAATTTTTTACAAAAATGTCATCATTCAAATAATTAAAACTACTTTTTTCTAAATCAACTAAGATTGGTAGAAAAAAAACATCTATTTTTTTTGGTAAAGAAAGAATTATATTTTTAGAATTAAAAAATTTAATCAATTTTTTTCTATTAAATTCAACCTCCATAATATTTTTATATTTTTGGTTTACAAATTTTTCATCTAATATTGAAAAGTTATCTACTAATTTTTTAATATCGTCTATTGAAGTATCTGTAATTTTGTTTAGATACTTTCCTTCTAGTATCATTTGAGAGAGGTTCTGAAATGCTTTTTTAAAGCCTCTATCAATAACTTTTATCTTATTAAAATTAAGATTATATTCTTCCTCAAGTTCTATTTTTGAAATAACAAAAGTTTTTGAGTATGCAATGTTTGTGGAAAACTCTGTAAAATTGAAGGTTAAAAATATAAAAAATATATATAAGCAAATAAGAATTTTTTTTTTAAATAAAAACATAACTTTGTTATATGGCATCAAATAAATTAACATACAGTAAGAGCGGAGTTAATATTCCAAAAGCGGATAGTTTTGTTAAGTTCATAAGTTCACTAACTAGAAAATCAAGCAAAAGTGGTGATTTTAAGAATATAGGTGGTTTTGGTGCTGTCTCCACAATTCCTAGAAAATATAAAGAACCTCGCATTGTTACAAGTACTGATGGAGTTGGCACTAAAATTGAGATTGCAAATGACTTAAATAAATTTGATACGATTGGAATTGATCTTGTGGCTATGTGTGTAAATGATTTGTTGGTTCAAGGAGCTAAACCATATTTATTCTTAGACTATATATCCGTGAGTAAAATAAATTTAAGTAAATTAAAAAATTTAGTAAGAGGAATTATTAATGGATGTAATATAGCCAACTGTAAATTAGTTGGTGGTGAAACTGCAGAAATGCCTGGGACATACTCAAAGGGTAAATTTGATATTGCAGGTTTTGCTGTTGGCCTTGTTGAAAAAAAAAAATTACTCCAGAATAAAATTAAAAATAATGACCTTATTTTAGCAGTTCCATCAAATGGACTACACTCAAATGGATTTTCATTAGTAAGATATGTTATTAAAAAAAAAAGAATTAATCTAAAAACAAATAAATTCCTTAAAGAGGAATTAATTAGACCAACAAAAATTTATGTTAAAGAATTATCAATAATAAATGAAAAAAATTTGATTAATGGGTGTGCAAATATAACTGGTGGTGGACTAGCAGACAATCTTAAAAGAATAATTCCAAAAAACCTAGGTGTAGAAATAAACCTAAATAACATTAAAACGTTAAAAATTTTTAAATGGCTACATAAAATGGGTATAGGTGATAAAGAAATGTTAAAAACTTTTAATTGTGGTGTAGGATTTTGTTTAGTGATAAAACCTGAAAATTATAATAAAATTTTTAAATATTTTGGAAGAAACTTTAAACCCTACGTAATTGGTAAGATTGTTAAAAATTCAAAAAAAATTAAATTAAGTGGAAAAATATCCTGGTAAAATAAAGATAGCTGTATTTATTAGTGGTAGAGGTAGTAATTTAAAATCTTTAATAAAACACTCAAAAAAAAAAAATTCTTTAATCAAAATTATATTAGTTATTTCAAATAATCCAGATGCTAAAGGATTAAAATATGCGTCTAAATCAAAAATAAATATTTATAGTATAAAATTTAAGAATAAATCAAATTTTGAAAATTATTCACTTAAATTACTAGAAAAATATAATATTGATTTACTTTGTTTGGCTGGTTTTATGAAAATATTGTCAGGTAATTTTATAAAAAAATTTTCTAAACCAATATTAAATATTCACCCTTCACTTTTACCTAAATATAAAGGATTGAATACACATAAAAGAGCAATTAAAAATAAAGATAAATTTGCAGGAGCATCGATTCATAAAGTAACAGAAAAATTAGATTCAGGTAAAGTTATTTTACAAAAGAAAGTAAAAATCCTAAAATCAGATACTGTGAAAAGTTTGGAAAAAAAAGTTCTCAAAATTGAACATGAAATTTATCCAAAAGCTATTGATAAATTTTTGACTAATCTTTAAAAAAAAAGTCTAACTCAATCTTGGCATTTTCAACACTATCTGATCCATGGACAGAATTTTTGTCAATTGAAATACCATATTTTTTTCTAAGTGTTCCCTCTTCTGCATCTTTAGGATTAGTTGCTCCCATCAATTTTCTATTTTCAGAAACCGCATTTTCTTTTTGAATACACATGACAACGATAGGTCCAGAGGATAAATAGGCACATAAATCACTATAAAATGGTTTAGACTCATGAACTTTATAAAACTTTTCAGCCTCATCTTTTGAAATATGAATTTTTTTTTCTTTTAAAATTTCAAATCCATTATTTTTAAATTCATTTTTAATCTGATCTTGCAAATTTCTTTCAACAGCATCTGGTTTAATTATAGATAATGTCTGTTCAATATTACTCATAATTCTCCTCAATAAATTTATTTAATAATCTGACACCATATCCTGTTGCACCACCAGAATTTAGTGCTCCTGCATATTTAGAAAATGCCATTCCAGCAATATCTAAATGTGCCCACGGTGTTTTATTAATTATAAATCTTTGCAAAAATTGAGCCGCAGTAGTTGACCCAGCTCCTCCAACATAATTAATATTTTGCATATCAGCATTATTTGAATTCATTAATTTATTATAATTTTCGTGTAAAGGCATTTCCCATACCTTTTCTTCTACCTGTTCTCCAGCATCAAAAAGTTGTTTTGACAGTTTTTTATTATTTGACCATAAACCAGCATATTCGGATCCGAGTGCAACAATTATTGCTCCAGTTAATGTAGCTAAGTCAATAATTAAACTTGGTTTAAATTTCTCCTCAGTATAAGTAAGTGCATCAGCTAAAACTAGTCTTCCCTCAGCATCAGTATTTAAAACTTCAATGGTTTGTCCACTATAAGATTTTACAATATCTCCAGGTCTTTGTGCATTTGCTCCAGGCATGTTTTCAACTAATCCTACAACTCCAACTGCATTAATTTTAGATTTCCTTAAAGCAAGAGTTTTCATAAGACCAACTACGGTTGCAGAGCCTGCCATGTCATATGTCATATCTTCCATAAATTTTGCAGGCTTAAGTGAAATTCCTCCAGTATCAAAACAAACACCTTTCCCAACGAAGGCTAAAGGTTTTGTTTTATTTTTATTTCCATTCCATTCTATTGTCACCAAATAAGAACCTCTTATACTACCTTGTCCAACACCAAGTAGTGCATTAAAACCTAATTTTTTTAATCTTTTTTTATCATATACTGTAACTTTTAGTCCAAACTTCCTCAGTTTAATAATTCTTTTCGCGTATTCATCTGGATGTAGAATATTACCAGGTTCAGAAACTAAATCTCTTGTAAGAAAAACTCCATCCAAAAGTGCATTTAATTTATTTCTTAATAAATTTGTCTGTTTAAAACTACTGCCAACAATACTTAAATTAATATTAACATTTTTTTTTTTGTCAGTTTTATAAAGATTAAAATTATAAGATTTAAGCTTTGCTCCATGAAGAAACTTTTCTAATTGAACATTAGTAAAAGAATTATTTTCTGCTTTTATAAAAGAATTTTCTTTCTTATTTTCCTTTAAAAAAACATATAATTTTGAACCAAGTTTTTCAAAATCTAGTGAAATTTTTGACTTAATGCAATTTACAAATATATAACTTTTATCTTTATAATCTTTTGCCAGAAAATTTTGTTCTGAAAAAAGTTTATTTGAAAATACTGATTTTGATAATTGTTTAATTTCTTTACTTTTTATGACTTTTTGGGTCAGTAGAATAATCTCAGTATCTTTTGCGATTTTTGGTACTTTATTTACAAAATTTAAATTTAGCTTCATTTTTTTTGAAATTTTTATTAGATATTGTTGTATATTTATTAAAACAATAATTTCAATGAATAAATTAATATTTCGTAAATTTTCTTTAGATATACTAAATTTCTTTTTAATAGCCTCATTTAGCATTACTTTTATTGTTTGGATAATACAAGCAGTAAACTTTTTAGATTTAGTATCTGACGATGGTCACAGCCTTAAAGTATATTTTTACTATGTTACATTAAATTTGCCAAAAATATTCAGTAAAACAATAATCTTTGTATTTTTCATATCCATATTTTATGTGATAAATAAATATGATAATTCAAATGAGTTGATCGTATTCTGGAATAATGGAATAAAAAAAATATATTTTATAAATTTTATTTTAAAATTATCATTAATCTTTTTAATTTTACAACTATTTCTAAACTTAATTATTGTTCCAAAATCTCAAAGTTTAGCAAGACAATATATAAAAGATTCAAATATAGATTTTTTACCAAAATTAATTTCAGAAAAAAAATTCATAAATGTAGTTAAAAATCTTACTATTTTTGTTGAAGAATATAAAAATGACGGTGTTCTTAATAAAATATATATCAATGAAAAAATTAACGACGATCAATCAAAGATAATTGTTGCTGATAGAGGAAAGATTATAAAAAAAAATAGTCAGTTTTTTTTAAGACTTTATGATGGAGGTATAACAAATATTAATAAAAAAAATTCATTTGCTTTAAATTTTTCTGAGACAGATTATGATTTATCAAATTTTTCAACAAAATCTATTACTCATCCAAAAACACAGGAAGTTAATTCAAATATTTTGATAGGTTGTTTTAAAGATTTTTTTTTAAATATAAATATGAACAATAATGAAGTATTCAAAAATAAGAAAAAGCAAACTTGTGAAGGTAGGAAACTTAAGTCGATT
>CACLZS010000005.1 GCA_902611465.1 uncultured Pelagibacteraceae bacterium
TGATTTTTTAACTCTCTTCGGAATTGTTTTATTCTCATTTGTCATTTTATTCCCATTTTATATGATGCTGATAACAAGTTTTAAAACTCAAGCTGCTTTACTAATTAACCCTCTAGATTTTAGTATTAATTTTAACCAAGACTTTAAGGAATTATTTAAGTCATACTTTGTGATATTTGATACTTATAAGTTTGGTAGATATATACTTATAAGTACGATTGTTTCGGTAGGAACAGTGATAGTTACTTTGGTTTTTGCAATCCCAGCTGCTTATGCTGTTGCAAGATTAAATTTCTTTGGAAAAAACTTTTTGTCGACTTCAATATTAATTATTTATATGTTTCCTGCTATTGTATTAGTTATTCCTTTGTATACAGTTTTTAGTCAACTAGGGTTAAGGAACTCAGTAGGCGGTTTATTAATTGTTTACACAGCAACTACTTTGCCAGTTGCAATTTATATGTTACAAGGTTACTTTAGAAGTATTCCCAAAGAACTAGAAGAAGCAGCAATCATGGATAAATTAAATTGGTTTGGCATAATTATAAAAATAATTTTGCCTTTAAGTATACCTGCAATCTCATCAGTTGCTTTATATGTCTTTATGATTGCGTGGAATGAGTTTTTATTTTCTTTGATGTTTTTAGATAATCCAAACTCATTTACCTTATCAAGAGCAATACAATATCTTAGTGGTGATGCCGAAACTCCAAGACAATATCTAATGGCAGGATCAGTGGTTGTGACAATACCCGTTTTGTTAATTTTTGTATACTTTGAAAAATATTTAGTTAGTGGTCTTACAGCAGGAAGTGTTAAGGGTTAATGGAAGATTTTATCAAATTAGCTAAGAAAGTTTTATTAGGCAATAAAAAAAAAGGATATACATTACCAACCAATAACAAATTGTATCCAGCACAATGGAATTGGGACTCAGGCTTCATTGCCTTAGGATATTCACATTTTAAATTCAAATATGCTCTAGATGAAATAAAGACATTAATAAGAGGTCAATGGAAAGATGGAATGATTCCTCATATTTTATTCCATGATTTAAATACAAATTATTACCCAAACCATTCTGTTTGGGCATGTGGAAATAAAATACATTCTTCTGGTATTACCCAACCACCAGTTCTTGCAATAATCTTAAAACGAATATTAGATAAAAAAAGAATTAATAATAAAGATAAAGCTGAATTTAAAAAAATAGTTAAGGGAATATTAAAATATCACAAATGGTTTATTAAATTTAGAGATCCAAATAATTCAGGATTAGTCTCTATTTTGCATCCTTGGGAAAGTGGATACGATAATTCACCATTGTGGGATGATCCTATGAGCAAAGTTAAAGTCCCAAAAAATTTAAAATATAAGAGAGGAGATAACAAAGTTGTTAATCCTGAATATAGACCACTGGATATTGATTATGATAGGTATGTAACTATTAAAAATCATTTGAGAAAAAATAATTATAATCCAAAAAAACTTTATAAAGCATCGTTATTCAATGTTGTAGATGTTGGTTTTAATTCTATATTTATACGAGCTAATAAAGATCTTCTTAAATTATTAAATGCATTTAATTTGCAAAGTACTGAATTAGAATCTTACGTATCAAGATCTGAAAATAAAATTGTAAAATTATATAATCAGAAAAAAAATGTATTTTTCAACATTGATTTAAAAAATAAAAAAAATATTCCATCAATTACTCATTATTTTATTTTATTTGCAGATTTAAAAGACAAAGTATTTAATAACAAAATTATTAAAAATTTAAAACAACACAGCTATAAAGAAAAATATTTATTATCAAGTGTACAATCAAACCACAAAAAGTTTGAAGAGAAAAGATATTGGAGAGGTCCAGTATGGATTAATTGTAATTGGATAATATATCAAGGATTAAAAAATAAGAATATTAAACTTGCTAAACAGATAAAAAGAAAAACAATTAATTTAGTAAAACAAAAAGGTTTTAATGAGTACTTTAGCTGCAAAACTGGCAAAGGATTTGGTGCAACAAATTTTTCCTGGACTGCTGCATTATTTTTAGACTTAATACTTGAAAATAAAAATGACTAATTATAATTGGAATTATCCAACAACTGTTTGGGTAGGCAAAGATAGAGCTAAAGATCTAAAAAAGGCTTGTGATGAAGTTAAAACTTTAAAACCATTACTAGTAACAGATAGAGAATTAATAAATTTAGAATTTATAAAAGATTTAGTAAATGATTTAGAAAAGAAATTTAAATTATGTATTTTTTCTAACTTCTCTGGAAACCCAACAGGAGAGAATGTCGATGAAGGTGTTGAAGTATTCAAGAGTAATAGTTGTGATAGTGTAATAGCTATTGGAGGTGGAAGCGCATTAGACGTGGGTAAAGCTATTGCTTTTATGTCTGGTCAATCTAGACCTATTTGGGATTTTGAGGATATTGGCGATTATTGGAAACGGGCAGATGAAAAAAATATCTCTTCAATAATTGCAATTCCAACAACTGCTGGAACTGGTTCAGAAACTGGCAGAGCATCAGCAATAATTAATTCAAAAACTGGAATAAAAAAAATTATTTTCCACCCAAAATTTTTACCATCTGTTGTCATATTAGACCCAGTTCTTACTAAAGATCTTTCTCCCCGTTTAACAGGAGCGACAGGAATGGATGCATTAGCGCACAATTTAGAGGCATTTTGTGCTCCAGGCTTTCATCCAATGGCTGATGGAATAGCGATTGAAGGAATGAGGTTGATAAAAAAATCGCTTTTGAAAGCTGTTAAAGATGGCAGTGATCTAGATGCTAGATCAGATTTGTTAGCCGCAGCAAGTATGGGATCTACAGCATTTCAAAAAGGGTTAGGAGCTATTCATTCACTTAGCCATCCACTTAATGCTCAATTTAATCTTCATCACGGATTGTCTAATGCAATATTTATGCCTTATGTTTTAACTTTTAATAAAGAAAATATTGAGAAAAGAATTATTTCTATTTGTGATTACCTTAACTTAAGTAAAAGTTTTGATGCTTTTCTTGAATGGGTGCTAGAGTTAAGAAAAGAACTAAATATTCCACACAAACTATCAGATGTAATAGAAATTAAAAAAATGAACTTAGATGATTTATCAAAGATGGCTCTTGATGATCCATCAACATCATCTAATCCTAAAAAATTGACTATAAATGATATGAAAGCTATGTATGAGCATAGTATTTCGGGAGATTTATTTTAATGAAAAAAATATTAATAGTTGAGGGAAATTTAAGAGAGGAAAATCAGAGTTTTACTGATGGTGGAATTAAAACACATACAGAAAGTCTTAAAGATAGTATAGCCTATTTTACTGATAAAATTGAAATAGATGTTGTAAATCCCTCATCTGACAAAAATATTTCTGAAAAAGTTACAGATCTTAATAAATATGATGGATTAATATGGGGTGGGAGTAGTCTAAATATTTATAATGATACCATCGAAATAAGAAGACAGATCGAATTTATGAGAGAGTGTCAAAAAAAAATTAAAAAAATATTAGCTATTTGCTGGGGACTCCAGGTTGCTGTTACTGTTGCAGGAGGGCAAGTAAAAAGATGTACAAACGGATCTCACAGAGGTATTGCACTTAATATTGAAATAAATAATGATGGATTAAAACATCCAATATATAAAAATAAAAATAAAATTTTCAATACACCCGCTTTTAATTTTGATGAAGTTGCAACATTGCCAAAAAATTCAAAATTGCTAGCCTCAAATCCTATAAATAAAGTTATGGGAGTAAATTTTGAGACTGAGGCAAGTGATATATGGGGTATTCAATATCATCCTGAAATTACTTATGATAAAATGATAAGCCTTATACATTTCAGAAAAGAACGTCTTTTAAACAACAACGCTTTTGTTGATGAGCAGGAGATAAATAATCATGTAAGAATGATTGCTGAAGAAAATAAGATTACAAATAAAGATCTTAGAATGCGTGAACTTGAAAACTGGCTTAATTATCTCTTAAAATAAACCCTCTGTTTCACCTTTTTCATTAATACGAATTGAGTCAGCCGCCGGTACTTTTGGTAATCCTGGCATTGTCATTATTGCTCCGCATACAACAACGATAAATTCTGCTCCAGAAGATAGTCTTACCTCTCTTATTGGCAATACATGTCCTGAGGGTGCTCCTTTTAGATTTGGGTCAGTAGAAAAACTATATTGAGTTTTTGCAATACAAATTGGTAATGATTGGTAACCTCTTTCTTCGAAAGCTTTTAATTGTTCTCTTATTTTAGTATCCGCAACTACTTCACTTGCTCTATAAAGTTCCTTAGCAATTGTTTCTATTTTTTTAAATAATGATGTTTTATCATCATATAAAAATTTAAAATCACTATCTTTTTCACATAACTCAACCACATCATTTGCTAAATCAATTGCACCTTCTCCACCTTTTTCCCAATGCTTTGATATAGAGGCTTTAACCCCTTTTTGTTCACAAAAATTAGTAACTTCAGCAACTTCTTTATCAGTATCTAAAACAAAGTGATTTATAGCTACTGTTACTGGTAATCCAAATTTTTGTATATTTTCAATATGTCTTTCTAGATTAACTAATCCTTTTTTAACTGCATCTACGTTTTCATTTTTTAATTCGTCTTTTTTAACTCCTCCATGCATCTTCAGAGCTCTTATAGTTGCAACTATGACAACACAACTTGGTTTTAATCCTGATTTTCTGCATTTAATATCTAAGAATTTTTCTGCACCTAGATCAGCACCAAAACCAGCTTCTGTTACTACATAATCAGAGAGTTTTAATGCTGTCTTAGTTGCTAAAACAGAATTACATCCATGAGCAATATTTGCAAATGGTCCGCCATGAATTATTGCAGGATTATTTTCCAGAGTTTGTGTTACGTTTGGTCTGATAGCATCTTTTAACAATACAGTCATTGGACCATGTGCATTTAAGTCTTTTGCATATATCGGTTTTTTATCTCTAGTATAGGCAACAGTAATATTACCAATTCTATTTTCAAGATCATGTAAATCATTTGATAGACAAAAGATTGCCATTATTTCTGAAGCAACAGTAATATCAAAACCATCTTCTCTTGGAAATCCGTTCGCGACACCACCAAGATTAATATTTATAGATCTTAAAGCTCTATCATTCATGTCGAGAACTCTTTTCCAAACTATTCTTCTGACATCTATATTTAATTTATTTCCCCAATATATATGGTTATCTATTAATGCAGATAAAAGATTGTGAGCAGATGTGATTGCATGAAAGTCTCCAGTAAAATGAAGATTTATTTGTTCCATAGGAACCACTTGGGCATATCCACCGCCAGCAGCTCCACCTTTCATTCCAAAAGAAGGACCTAGACTTGGTTCTCTTAAACAAACAATAGATTTCTTGCCTATTTTATTTAAACCATCTGACAATCCAACAGAAGTTGTTGTTTTTCCTTCTCCAGCAGGAGTTGGAGTAATAGCCGTTACTAATATTAATTTTCCATCTTTTTTTTCTTTAAATTTTTCTAAATATTCAAGCTTAATTTTAGCTATATATCTGCTTATTGGACTATATGCCTCAGCTTCATCTGGCACTCCCACTCCATCCAAAATTTCTTGGATAGGTTTCATTTTTGCTTCTCTAGCTATTTGAATATCTGATTTTGACATTTAGTTTAAAATTTATAATTGTTTAATGTGCAAAATGTCTATACTTTTTTGGTTGGATTTTAAACATCTAAAAAATATATATATAAAAAATAAGAAAAAATTTAAGTTTAATTGGATAAAATTATAAAATGCAAAAATACTCAGTTTTTAGCCTTATTAAAAATGCATTCTCAGATCATCAAAATTGGGAAGTAGCATGGAAAGACCCAACCCCTAAAAAGGAATATGATGTTATCATCATAGGTGGCGGGGGGCATGGTTTAGCAACTGCATATTACTTAGCTAAAGAGCACAATATTACAAATGTAGCTATCATTGAAAAAGGATGGATAGGCGGAGGTAATGTTGGAAGGAACACTACAATAATAAGATCAAATTATATGCATGATGACAATGCTTTGTTTAGTGAATTTGGCATGGATCTATGGAGAAAGATGAGCCAGGATTTAAATTACAATGTAATGTTTTCACCGAGAGGAATTATTAATCTTGCTCATTCAGATGCACAAATGAATGCATACTCTAGAAGAGGAAATTCAATGCGCCTAAATGGAATTGACGCAGTTTTATTAAATAGGGAAGAGGTTCAAAAAAGAATTCCAATGGCAGATTTTTCAGACAATGTTCGATTTCCAATTTTTGGAGGTTTGATGCAACCAAGCGCTGGAACTGCTAGACATGATGCCGTTGCCTGGGGATATGCAAGACAAGCAGACTCGATGGGTGTCGATATAATTCAAAATTGTGAGGTTACAGGATTTGATGTTACTAACGGAAAAATAGTTGGTGTAAGAACATCTAGAGGAGATATCAAAGCAAAAAAAGTTGGTTTATGTGTTGCAGGCAGTACAAATATTTTAGCAGAAATGTTAAATATGACATTACCAATTGAAACTCATCTCCTTCAAGCATGTGTGTCAGAACCCGTTAAACCTTTACTTGACCATGTTGTTACATTTGGTGCAGGTCACTTTTATTGTAGTCAATCAGATAAAGGAGAGATGGTTATGGGTGGAGACTTGGACGGATATAATAGTTACTCTCAAAGAGGAAATTTACCAACACTCCAACATGTTTTAACAGAAGGTATTGCAATGTTTCCATTTCTTAGCAAATTGAAAATGCTAAGAACTTGGGGTGGAATTATGGATATGTCCATGGACGGGTCACCAATTATTGATAAAACACATATTGATGGCTTATACTTAAATTGTGGCTGGTGTTATGGTGGATTTAAGGCTACTCCAGCTTCAGGGTGGACTTTTGCACACACAATTGCACAAGACAGAGTACATGAATTAAATGCAGGTTACAGTTTGAATAGATTTAATACTGGTGATTTAATTGATGAAAAAGGTCTTGGTACCAAAACTTGGATATCTTAAATGCTCTATATATTTTGTCCACATTGTGGATCAAGATCACAGAATGAGTTTGCTTATGGTGGAGATGCAACAGTAAAACGACCAGAGCTTAATAAGGAAATTAGCGACCAAGATTGGGATAATTTCGTTTACTTAAGAAAAAGTCCTAGAGGAAAACATCTAGAGTTATGGCACCATATATCTGGCTGCAGACAATGGATTAAAGTTGAAAGAGACACATCAACTCATGAAATTTTTAAAACTTATAAAGCAGATGAGCTAACTGAATAATGTCCCAAGATTTTAGATTAGATAACATTGGAATGGTAAATAGAAATAAAAAAATTTCTTTTACATTCAATGGTAAAAAATATTTTGGTTATGAAGGAGATACTATTGCTTCTGCGCTAATAGCAAATGGAGTGCACCTTGTTGGGAGAAGCTTTAAGTATCATAGACCAAGAGGTTTTTTTGGAGTTGGTGTTGATGAGCCTTATGCAATTTTACAGTTAGAAAGAAATAATGAAAGAGACCCTAATATAAGAGCTACTGAACAGGAGATTTTTGAAGGTCTAGAAGTTAAAAGTGTAAACTGTTGGCCTAGTGTAAGCTTTGATATTGGAGCAATTAATAATTTCTTAAAAATGTTTTTTCCAGCTGGGTTTTATTATAAAACTTTTATGTGGCCACCAAGCTTTTGGTATAAAATTTATGAACCTTTTATTAGAATGGCAGCAGGTTTTGGAGAAGCATCAATCAAACATGATAAAGAAAGATATGAACACAAATATGAATATTGTGATTTATTGATTACTGGATCAGGACCCTCAGGTTTAGCAAGTGCATACGCAGCAGCAAAAAATGGTGCGCGCGTAATTTTAGCTGAAGATAAACCAAGATACGGGGGAAGCCTATTAACTAGTGATGTAAATATTGGTAACCAAACTGGTGTTGAATGGTCAGAGAAAATAATTACAGAATTAAAGTCAATGTCTAATGTAATTGTAAAAAATAGATCACAGGTATTTGGTTATTATGATCATAACATGCTGGTAATGTCGGAACGAATAGGTGACCACCTACCTAAAACCCAAAAATATTTACCAAAACAACGTTTGTGGTACATAAGAGCAAAAGAAGTTTTGATTTCATCAGGTTCCATCGAAAGGCCGTTAGTATTTGGTAACAACGATACCCCAGGCGTAATGTTATCTTCAGCAGCTAAAGAATACATGAAGGTCTATGGAGTTTTAGTTGGGAAAAAACCATTGATATTTACGAATAATGACAGCGGATATGAAACCGCTATAGAGTTCAAAAAAAATGGTGTTAATCCATTAATTTTAGATACTAGAAAAGAACCATCTTCAGACATTATTAATGAAGCAAAAAACTTAGGAATTGAAATTAAGTTTTCCTATGTAGTAGTGGCTGCTAAGGGATACAAAAAAGTCAAATCAGCAGATATTGCAAAAATATCTGATAATAAAAAAGATTTATCAAATATAGAAAATATTGAATGTGATTGTATTTGTGTTTCAGGGTTTTGGACGCCATCAATTCACTTAGCATCCCAATCTGGAAATAAATCTGAATTTAATGAAAAGATAGATGCATTCATTCCAAAAAAATCTAAACAGAAAGAAAATACTATTGGTTCAGCAAACGGTAAATTTACTTTAGAAGAAACCATTAATGAAGCATTTGATAAAGGATACGAAGTTTCAAACAAAATAACAGAAAATAATAATAAAGTTTCTATTCCAACTGTAGTTGAAAAAAAATCTACAGATCATGACAAGTTTTGGTGTGTTCCATTACCAAAAGGTAAATCATATAAAAGATTTTTAGATTTTCAAAACGATGTGGCTGTAACAGACATTGAGTTGGCATTAAGAGAAGGTTTTAGATCAATCGAACATGTAAAAAGATATACTACTCTTGGAATGGCAACAGATCAAGGGAAGACAAGTAATCTTAATGGTTTACAATTAGTTTCAGACATTGAAAATAAAGTTGTACCACAAGTTGGCCATACAACATTTAGGCCACCTTATACACCTGTTTCAATAGGAGCAATTGTGGGAAGAGAAGTTGGCAAACATTCTAAGCCAACAAGAAAATCGCCAATGCATGAATGGCATGAAAAAAATAACGCAGTATTTGTTGATGCTGGAGTTTGGTTAAGACCAAGATATTACAAGCAAGGAAATGAAACATTATTTGAAGCCTCAAAAAGAGAAGCAAAAAATGTAAGAAAAAATGTAGGTGTATGTGATGTAACTACTTTAGGAAAAATAGATGTTAAAGGTCCTGATGCTGCAGAATTTTTAAATAGAGTTTATACTAATGCATGGCTTAAGCTACCAGTGGGAAAAGCGAGATATGGAGTAATGCTAAGAGAAGATGGAATTGTAATGGATGACGGAACAACAACAAGAATTTCTGAAAATCATTACCACATGACAACTACAACAGCTCAGGCGGCCAATGTCCTATCTCATTTAGAATATTATTTGCAACTAGTTTGGCCAGAATTAAATGTTAATGTGGTTTCAACAACAGAGCAGTGGGCTGGTGCTGCAATAGCAGGCCCAAATTCAAGAGCATTATTAATGAAATTATTTCCAAATACTGATGTATCTAATGAAGGTCTCCCATTTATGGGTTACAAAGAGGCTGATTTATTTGGTATTCCTGCAAAAATTTATAGAATTTCATTTTCAGGAGAACTTGCTTATGAAGTTAACGTGGAGTCAGACTTTGGTAATTTCATGTGGGAAAAAATTATCGAAGTTGGTAAAGAATTTCAAATACAGCCATATGGAACTGAGGCCTTATCTACTTTAAGGATAGAAATGGGCCACGTTGCTGGCTCTGAGCTTGATGGGAGAACAATTCCTCATGATGCATCACTTGAAGGTTTAGTAAGCAAGAAAAAAGACTTTATTGGCAAAAGGTCTTTAAGCAGATCAGCTTTCACAAAACCGGATAGAGAAAAAATAGTAGGAGTTGTTCCATTAGACAAAACAACAAGTATTCCTGAAGGTTCATATATTGTTAAAGACCCTAAAGCGAAACTTCCAAATCCTAAACTAGGTCATGTCTCAGCATCATGTTGGAGTGTTGAGTATGATAATCCATTTTCACTTGCGATAATTAAAGATGGTAAAAATATGATAGGACAAAAGCTATTTGCTATGTCACCTTTAAAAAATAAAACTATTCCTGTGGAAATCGTTTCATCTCATTATGTTGATCCTGAAGGAAAGAGAGTAAGGGCATGACTGTAATTTCCGCATTACAAAATGTTCATGTCGAGGGATCATTTGGAAACTTTGAAAATAAATCTGAAAATCAATTATTAAAAATTAAAGAATTAAAAAATTTACTAATCGTTCAAGTTGTTCAGTATAAAAATTCTTCTATTAAAATTGATGATATAAATTTTAACAATTTAAAATTTGTAAACCAGTCACAAACAGTCGTTTCAAATGAAAATATAAGAGTGCTGTGGAATTCACCAAATAATTGGCTTTTAGTTTCAAATAAAAAAGAATTATTAAAAGAAATTTATAGCACTTTTAATGAAAATGATTTTGCTGTTACAGACCTTTCTCATTCTAAAGCAACGATAGAATTAGAAGGACCTTACGTAAAAGAAGTTTTAAAAAAAGGATGTCCTTTTAATTTTAATATTTTAACAAAAAATATGAGTATTAACTCAGCTTATAATGGAATTTCTTTTATAGTTGATATGATTGAAGATGAACCAGAAAAAGTAAGACTTTTTTCTCTTAGAAGTTTTGGGGAATCTCTATACCATTCTATTACCGATGCTTCTTTAGAATTTGGCTATAAGTGTAATTAGTTATTATTCCTCTGTTTTAAATCGAGATTTCTGAATAAATAAAACAAATAGCACTGGTATAATTAAGGTAATAATTGTTACTGTTATTAACAATAATCCTAGCTCAGAATAGTCTGCTGTTGTTAAAATTGCGTTTGTAACCTTATCTTTTACTTCTCTTGTAATTGTAAAAATTTCATTGAGATATTTTGTTAATAAAGCACTTGCAGACAAAGCTAAATTAGTGAATGAGGCAAAAACTGCAAAAAAAGTTGCTTTTAAATGCGAGGGTGCATTCTTAGCAATCCAAGCCAAAAGTGGAATCATAGATATTTGACCCAATGGAGATTCTAAAGCTGTATTAATTATTGCTATAAATTTTGCATCAACAATTCCGTTTGTTAACGAGGAGGTCCAGTTATGAAATCCATAATACATTCCCACACTTGGTAAGAATAATATTGACCCTGCAATTGATAAAATAACAATTATTTTAGCAATAGAATTTTTTGCCATGAATGGTCTAAGCATTATTATTCCAACTAATGTAAGTATAGAGGCTAATAAAGACAGTATTGAAAAAAATTGTTCATTAAATTGAAGTTCGTCAATTTCAAACCAAGATAAGCCCGGTCCAGGCCCAGGCATGGCTCTAAATATAAAAATAATTATAGCAGTTCCAACTATTGTAAACCTTAACTTTTCAGGTAACTCTTTAATAAGTTTATTCATAAGGAATAAAATTATTAACATAGAACCCAAGAAAACAATTTCTTGTGCAAAGGGCAATCCTAACGAACCAACACTCAATGTAAAAATTACAAAAATTAAACTACCACTTAGTATCCACCAATTAACTTTCGTTTTTTCGTGATTAAAATTGTCTTCCTTGCCAGACAAACCTTGTCTAATTAAAATGTTTTTCTTTTTATTTTTTAAATACACTGCAAAAATAACACCCAAGATTGAAACCATTGGTATTATTAATGCATAAAGATATATCGAGCCGTATAATTGTATTTTTTCAGCCTGTTCAAGATTGTCTACTCCTTTAAATAATATCACGTTGGCAAGGGCAACCAAAACTGTTCCTCCTATAATTGCAAATCTTCCAAGTGTTTGCATAGTTGTATGCATAATCTTAACTTGATCTGTTGTAAATTTTTCACCATTTTCATTAATTAAAGGTACTGCTTCAACTGTCATTGCATCAGCAACAACATCTTGAACCACATATCCAATAGGAGCTAAAAGGACACTTATTACAAACCAAGTTTCAACTTTTAAATAAGATGACATTTGCTCTGTATGAATTATTAGCCCGTACATTATTAATAAACTTACACCAATTAATGAGGCACCAACGTAAACCATGTAATTCTTTTTATTCCAGATTAAATCTACCAAATGCCCTAGTGGCATTTTTAAAGCCCAAGGTATTCCTGCCCAGAAACCTAATCCTGCAAGAAATGCTGCAGATAAATTTAAATAGTCTTTTACAAAGAAAGTACCTACTATACCTGTTAGGCCAGATATACCTGCTGCAACATAAATCATTAAGGGAGGCAAATAAGACAATTTAAATTGTCTTCCTAAATCAAACAGTGTTGAATCTATAAATTGAACTATTTTGTTCATTAACTCTTAATCTAATAGGTTTAATTTAATTAGACTATTATTTTTTGTTTCTTTGCACCACAATTCATAACTTTCGCACACTCTCCAAAGATGATTTGTAGCTCTTTGAGATATTTCCAAGGGAAAATGACTCTTTGCATAGTACAAATCAGGAAATTTAATCAATTGTTTAATCATTGCTTCTTTTTGTAAATTCAAAAGCCTTAAAACCTCTTTAGAAATTTTTTCTCCTGAGGTCTCATCAACAAAATCGTTTTCTTTTAGTTTTTCAAACCACTCATCATGAAATTGACCACTACTTACTTTTTCATACAATTTAGAACCTATAAATCTTTCAATTGCATCTATATTGGATATATCAATATTCTGTTTTTTAATTTGAAATATTTCTAAATAAATTGCCTCAGCAACATAAAGTATGAAGGGTTTTTTATTTTCTTCTCCCATAAAATTATAAATCTAGTGTGTAATAACAAGAATTAGGATCCTCTTTGTAGTGAGCAAATGGTTTGCATTTAGTAAATTTAAAATGTTCAAATAATTTTCTTGCAGGTAGAAAAAAATTTCCAGATCCTGTTTCAATACTTAACTTTTTAATACCTAATTTTTTCGCCTGAATTATTAAATGTGAGATTATTTTATTACCAATACCTTTGTTTCTAAAATCATCAGATACTCTTATTGATTTAAACTCTCCATGATTTTCTCCAATTAATTTTAATGCCCCACAACCTATTAAATGATTATTATCCCACAAACTCCAAAATTTTATACTTGAATCTTTAAGTCCAGGAATATCTAAAACATGAGTACTACCTTTAGAAGAAACAGACCTTAATTCAATAAAGTGTTTTATTAAAAGATGATTTACCTTCGGGTGGTCAAAGTTATTTTCTATTGATTTAATCATTAGCATGAACATATAATCTAAAAAAAAATTAAACCAATACGAAAAAATATGTGTGGAAGATATGTCATTACTAATGCAGTTTCAAAAACAAGCAAAATGGTTAAAACTGCAATCAAAGTCGAAGACTCAGAAAATTATAATGCACACCCTTATCAAAATCTTCCTGTAATAAAGAAATATAATAATGGAAATACTCTTGAAAACTTAAAGTGGGGAATTGTACCTAGTTGGGCCAAAAAAAAAGACTTTAAACCACTTATTAATGCAAGATTAGAGACAATTGATGAGAAGGTTTCATTTAAAAAATTAATAAAACTTCAAAGATGTGTTGTTGTAGCTGATGGATTTTACGAATGGAAGAGAATAGAAAAAGAGAAGATCCCTCATTACTTTTTAAGAGAAGACAAGAAGCTAATCTATATCGCAGGTATTTATGAGGAAGATCAATTTTGCATGATTACTGAGGAAGCAAGTTCAAATGTAACAGAAATTCATCACAGACAGCCAGTTATTTTAAATGAAGCCGATGTTAATAAATATTTGAATATTGAAATTTCAGGGTCAAATTATTTAAAACAATCGCAAAAATCAAAACTTTCATTTTTTGAAATTTCTAAAGATGTGAATAAGCCAACAAATAATAATATTTCTCTAATACAACCTATATAAAATTATATTTCAATTATTGTTAGATGACCCATTTTTCTTTTCGCTTTTATTTGTTTTTTTAAATAGTCATAAAAAAACTCATTCTCCTTAAAAGTTTTATTTCTATAAATTGTTATGTCATCACCGATTAGATTAATCATTTGAGCATTATATATTTTTTTTGTTTCAATTTTTTCTAAACCGCAAACAGCTCTTATATGATTTTCAAATTGACTGACATTGTGTGAGTTTATTGTTAGATGACCAGAATTATGAACTCTAGGTGCAATTTCATTAACATATAAGTTTTCATTTTTATCAATAAAAAACTCAACGCATAAGGTTCCAATATAATCTAGTTCTTCAACAATTTGTTTTGCCCATTCTTTAGATTTCATTTTTATTGTATCTGAAATTTCAGCAGGAATTTTTGAATGTTTCAAAATTTGATCTTCATGAACATTCTCAATTGGTTCATATATTTCATATTTTTGATTACCAAATCTACATATGACAATTGAAATTTCTTTTTTAAGATTAATGAACTTTTCTAAAATATATTCTTTAGTAAAATCAATGCTTTCATTTATGTCACTTAAACTATTTAATTTATATTGACCTTTGCCATCATATCCAAGAGTAGTTGTTTTAAGTAATCCAGGTAAAAGGTTTTCGTTATTTTCTATTTCATCCTTATTTTTAATTAATGCATAGTTGGTTGTTCTAATATTGTTATTATTTAAAAAATCTTTTTCAGTTAATCTATTTTGTATTAAACTATTTATTTCTGGTTTTGGTAAAATACTCTTTGATTTATTTATTTCATTTAATATATCAAAGGGAATATTTTCAAATTCATAGGTTACTAAATCAACGCTATCAACAAATTCTGTTATAATTTTAGAATCACCATAGTTTCCATATATGAACTTATTTGTAAAATTTTTAGCAGGCGCATCTGGATCATCACTAAGCACTACAGTTTTTATATCTATCTTTTTAGCAGCTTCAGAAAGCATACTACCTAGTTGACCGCCTCCAATTATTCCTAAAACTGGCTGGTTCATTTATTTTGGTTTTTTTTTAACAGATTTTGATTGTTTAGATCGCCACTTGTTCAGGTTTTTTTTAACGGTATCATCAAAAGTAGAAATAATTGATGCAGCATATAATGCTGCATTTATTGCACCATCTATACCTATTGCTACAGTTCCAACAGGTATACCTTTTGGCATTTGAGCAATGGATAATAAACTATCTAGACCTTTTAGCTTTTTACTTTCTATTGGCACTCCAATTACTGGAATTCTTGTTAGAGAAGCAATCATTCCTGGCAAATGGGCTGATCCTCCAGCTCCAGCAATTATCACAGAAATATTATTTTTTTCAGCAGATTTTGCATACTTAAACATACGTTCTGGAGTTCTATGAGCTGAAACTATATTTGTTTCATAATTAATTTTAAGCAATTTAAGAATTTTTTCACAAAATTTCATTGTTGAGTAATCAGAATTACTCCCCATAACTATTGATACTTTGTGACTATATTTTTTGTTTTTCATGATACGAATTTGAATTAATATAGATTATCATATTCTGTAAATTTAAACTAGTCGACAAATTATATTATACTTATATGGTCTTTAAATATGAACTATCGAATTGACAATCTTCAATATTGTAACTGGTCTAGAGATATTTTTCTAATCAATAGGGAAGCCGGATTAAATGCAGTACACGTTACTCTAGTATATCACGAAGATTATGACGAATTTTTGCATAGAGTAAAAGAGTGGGATAGATTTTTTGAAGAAAATTCAGACTTAATATTTTTAGGAAAAACATTTGAAGATATTACAAAAGCTCAATCAGAAAATAAAACAGCAATTTTTTTTGGTTTTCAAAATTGTTCACCAATCGAGGATGATATAAATTTAATAGAGAAAGTTCATGAGCATGGGTGTAGATTTATGCAACTTACATACAACAATCAATCTCTTCTAGCTACAGGATGTTATGAAAAAAATGATTCTGGTGTCACAAATTTTGGAAGAGAAGCAATTAAAGAGATGAATAGGGTGGGAATAGTTGTAGACATGTCTCATTCAGCAGAGAAAAGTACTTTGGATGCAATTGAAATAAGTGAAAAGCCAATTGCAATTACACACGCAAATCCCTCATTTTGGCATGAGGCTTTAAGAAACAAGTCAGATTTCTTGTTAAAGAAACTTTCTGAAAGTGGAGGTATCTTAGGTTTATCATTATATTCCCATCATTTAAAAGATGGAACAAATTGTAAATTAGAAAACTTTTGTGAAATGGTTGCTAAAACTGCAGAAATAATGGAAGTAAAAAATATTGGTATTGGATCAGATCTATGTTTGAACCAACCTGACAGCGTTGTTGAATGGATGAGAAATGGAACTTGGTCGAAAAGTACAAATTATGGAGAGGGAAGTAAAAAAAAACCTGGATTTCCAAAACAACCTGACTGGTTTTTGGACGCTAGAGGGTTTGATAATTTAGAAAGTGGATTAAAAAAAGTTGGTTTTAATAAGCAAGAAGTAAAAGGAATTTTAGGAAATAATTGGTTTAATTTTTATAAAGGAATTAATTAATGGAAATAAGATTGAGAGATCCAAAATTTTTAATGAAACTATCTAAATTGGGATCTTTTCATCAATCAAAATTATCATTTCTAAGATCTTTTTTATCTGAATTTAAAGATTGGAAATATAGCCGAGATTTATTTCAACTAAATGACAAAGGACATGGGAGAGCAGTTTATTCATTTACAAAAGATAAAAGAACATATTCTCTCATTTGTTTTGCTAATGAAATCAAAGATGACGAGAGATCAGATAGAGTAATAGCCACTAAGTGGGATGCTGCTTTTACTTTGTTTGATGGAATTCCATCAAAAGAAGATATTGATAGACTTAACGATAATGTTCCAAAACAAGAGGTGGGAAGACTTTCGTATAAGGAATTAACACTATCAAGAGCTAATAAGTCAGTAAGAGTTTTTGACCATGTGGTTGACAGTTTATCAAATGGAGAGCAACCTAATAAAGAGATTTTATCTAAAGTTGGTTATTTATATAGAACAACGGCCGTTTATGGCTCTGGAAAATTTGGTTTAGCGGACAGGTTTAGAATTAAAAATAGGGAGGAGATCAGAGGACCTTTTAGATTAGAAATGATGCTAGTTTATCTCGTTAGACAATTTACATTTGATCAGGTTAATCATATTGCAAAAAATAAAAATCCAAAATTAGCAGTAGAATTAGATCCTGCAATTAGCAGAAACTTAGGAATAGGAAATTCCACTGGTCTTGGGATGGCTCCTTTTATTGTTAATCATCCTACTTTGTTGAATAATTGGATACATGCAAGAGAAACTGCCTTGAAACAAATAAGAGAAATAGAACAAGTTTCAAAAAATGAGATTGATATTTTTTATAATTGCCTAATTAAATCTTTAAAGAATATAACCAGTTGGCACACGGATAGTGAATTTCAAAAAGAAAAAATCAAAGGTTTAATTGAAGATTTAAAAAAGTTTATAAAATTTATGAAAGAAGATTTTAAATTTCAAAATTCATATCAATTTAATCAAATTTACAACTGGTCAGAGGAAAATCTAAATGATGAGTGTATAGAATATATCGTGTCAATGATGATGGAACCCTACGATGACATAGTTAATCCATTAATTTCACAAATGAGCTCGGATGAAGAAGAATATTTTAACATTCCTGTTGATAGAACCATAGAGGATTTAAGAAACATATTAGAAAATAAATATTCAGAAATATTAAAAATTGATTTTTCAAAAGGTGAAAATAACCAAAACTTTTGGTTTATATCAAAAAATAAAGAAGAGCCTAGAATAGGGGATAGATATATTGATGAAGGATCTGACTTGGAACAGCCATTAGCAATAGCAAGAGACATTAATAAACTTTACGAGGCTGTATTTACCAAAAAAAATAGTTCTAAAATTGGAAAATTTCTAAAAGATAATAATCATTTAAGACACGTTGTTAGAAGAGCATTTATTGCTGAAAAGTTTCCTTATTCAGAAATCCAAGACAATACAATTGGATCAAAACTAGTTCCAATTGATATGTTAAGATTAAAATTATCATTTTTTGGGGCTATTAAATTTGATCCAAGGTCAGATAAATGGTTGCGAATTTGCATGTTCCAAGGAGCACCTTTGCCTTCAGAATTGGGAAATTTTGATGATAAATGGATTTACAAATCATAAATAAATGAGAAGCTTTAGTGAAATAGAAGTAACTACAAAAAAAGCATCTAAAGCTATTGGTTTTTCTTGGGGAATATCAGAGGAGGTTGGAAAAAATATTCGATTACTAGAAATGTTTGGACTACCAGGTCTTAAAAATTTAAACCAATACTACAAGATTTATAAAATCAGTAATTTTGAAAATATAGATGAAATATCAGCCTCAAATACTCCAAAGACCTTTTATTGTCCTATATTATCTGGATTAAATTTTTTTGATCAATCTTCAGCAATATCTAAATTCAATGAAATTGAAATAAATAAGATTGCTTTTCCACTTATATTTTTATCATTTGTAAGTAGAACTTCAGAAATTATTGGTAAGAGAATATTCTTAAAGATGGATGATAAAGAATTTTTATTTAATTTTAACGAGTCTATTTACTCCAACTATTTAACAGGTGATGTACTAGAAAAATCAGACAAAATTAACTTAAAATTTTTAGATAATAAGAACAGTTTTAATGAAGATGAATGGTCTGAAATTTATAATTTATCGCTAAAAACTTACGTCGATGAAAGTGATAAATCGAGGGAACGAACAGCAGGAGCCGGATTAACAGATAATGACTAAAGAATATGATGCAGAATTAAATAAGAATTTAGAAGCAGATTTAAATGATATTTGTGAAGAGTGTAAAAAAGAAGATGAAAGCGTAACTCAAAATTTATTTCTTACTGGTTTTAAAATTTGCAAATCTTGCAGAACATCTAAAACTGTTTTTCCTTTTTAGCTAATATTACTAATTGGAATTGAATTCATTCTATTAATTATGAATGTTATAGATAGAAAAGCTATTATTAGAAAAGATAAAAATACTATTCCAAATGATTTCAAGTTAGATTTTAAATTCAAAATTTGTTTGGTTGATATTATTAGAGATACAAATATCCAAAATTGAGTAAGGAAAATAATTGGCAGAACTAAGTCAGGTGTTACTGCAAAAAACCTAATTAAACCTGGCGCATGAGCATAACCCACAGCTATTAAAATCTTTTTAAAAGGAACCTTACTCCCTTTATCTGGAAAAATTTTTACTCCAATTACAAAAATAAAAATAGCCCAAACAAACCATGTTAAAAGAGCTGTCAAGCCTGAGATGCCAATTGATGTTCTCACAATTGAATTTGCCGCTACTGCTCCCGCAACACCATCAAGTATCATCACAAGACCAGCAAAATAGATTGCAGCCTCACCAAAGTATTTATTATCTCTGTATAAGCTTTTATCTAATTTTAAAGATTTAAAAAAAATTTCTAAAAATTGTGCGAACATTTTAATTAGGGAGGAGCTAAACTCCTCCCTTAAAGTTATTTAACCTTTTACAACTTCTCTTGTATTTGCGTTGTAAGATTCTTTAAATGGTATATCTACTGTTACTGCATCAACAGGTTTGCCTGGAGTTTCAGAATATTTCTCCGGCAAATGTACCTTGAACTTAGATCCTACTTTTCCTTTTGGAAATCCATTTGCGTTCAATGTTCCATCAAATGGAACATAACCCATAGCAATGTTCTGTTTTTTTTCAGGATGATACCAAGGAGAAGTAACAAAACCTATAGGTTCTCCACCACCCTCATCTGAAATTAGCCAAAAGTCTGGAGCGTATTCCTCAATTGGTTTTCCACCTAATTCAAGACCAACTAATTGAAGTTTGTACGGTTTGTGACCTGCTTTTAAATCAGCTTTCATTTTTTCAAGAGCTTTCTTACCTACGTAATCTGCTTTTTTGTTCCATTCTCCTTTTCCAGATAATGATACTTGATAACCTAAATTACATTGAAAAGGATTATGTTGGTTGTCCATATCTTGACCCCAAGAAAGAATTCCGGCTTGAATTCTTCTATGGTGAGCAGGGGCAATAACCATTAGGCTATGTTTTTTTCCTGCTTCAAGAACAGCATTCCACATATCCTCAGCATACAAAGTACATTCTCTTAAATAAATTTCATAACCAGCTTCACCTGAAAATCCTGATTGAGATATCACACAACTTCTTCCACCGATTTTAGCTTCTGCTAAACCGTAGAATGGCATATTGTCAAAATCTACTTGATCTCCACATAAATCCTTCATTAATGCTTTAGATTTTGGTCCTTGTATTTGAACAGGACTTACATCTATTTCATCAATTTCTACGTTGTATCTTTCATCAGCGTTTACGCCTTGTAAATAAAGACCTATATCGCTATCAGATAAACTAAACCAAAATTCATCTTTTGATATTCTTAAAAGAATAGGATCATTTAATACTCCGCCATATGCATTACAAAGAATTACATATCTTGCTCTCATTGGCGAGATTTTTGTAGCATCTCTTGTGATTACATAATCTACAAATTTTTCAGCGTCTGGACCTTTTACTCTAATTTGTCTTTCTACAGCAACGTTCCACATTGTTACGTGATTTACTATTGCATCATACTCTACCATTGCACCACCATCTTCAGGTTTTACATAGCCTCTTGGATGGTAAATACGATTATATACAGTTGCTCTCCAACAACCTGCTTTCATTGATAAATGCCAGTAGGGTGATTTTCTTACACGAGTTGAAATTAACATTTCAACTTTTGTTGGTCCGCTTTGTCTTAAATTATAAGGCACTTTTCTATCAGATTGATCTACTGATGTTACGTGTCTTAACTTACTATAGTCAAATTCATTAGACATAGTTATTCTCCTTCAACCACTTGTTTGTTTCCTTCAAGCCGCCGAATGTATAAATGTGAAAATAATCAGTATGCGATTTAACTTTCCCAATTAGATCATTAGGGTCTTTAGGTTTCAATAAATCTAATGCCTTACTAAAATTAGATTTAAGAAAATTAATGGAATTTTTTGCACCAACAATATTTGCAAACTTAATTAAGCTTGAAATTTTCATGGGCCCAGTTATTCCAACATGAACTGGTATCGTTTGTTTAGAAATAAAGTCAACAATTGGTTGAGAATCTAGCAACCATTGAGTAACTATATAATCAGCATAAGGCTTTTTATCTATCATTGCTTTTTCTAATTCTGAATCGGATATATCAGGACTACCCTCTGGATGTCCAGCAATTCCAATCTTAATTCCTTCAAATAATCCTGTCTCTAATATTTGATATGAGCTGTCAAATTTTCCAACTGGGTCTCTACTTCCACCTATAGCCAATATTTGTCTCACACCTAAATCTTTACATCTCGAAATGTAGTCTTTAAGTTCTTCTTCATTATTTATTGATCTAGCTGGGAAGTGGGGTACTGGATTAAATCCTTTCTTAACCAAGTCACCAGATTTATCCGCAGTTTCTTTATAATCTCCTCCAGGTAGCATAGTCACATAAACATCTTTAACTTCAGGTAAAGTATCAAGATCTGTGTGAGGTCCAATTTCTAATGAAAAATTCATTTTTGAATAATTATTTATTTTAAAATGTCTGTCTAGAAAAATCGTAAGCTAAAATGTCAGAGCTATTTTTTCTGGCCTCTGTGCTTTTGAATTCTCTCACCATATTTCTGAGTTACCCTATCAAAGATAATTGCTAAAGCAACTATGGCTAGCCCATTCATCATTCCAAGTGCTAAATACTGATTTGAAATTGCTTGTAAAATAGGTACTCCAAGACCTTTTACCCCAATCATAGATGCAATAACTACCATAGCTAAAGCCATCATTATAGTTTGGTTAATACCTGCAAAAATAGTTGGTAGAGAAAGAGGTATTTGAACTGATTTTAACTTCTGCATAGGTGTTGCGCCAAATGCTTCACTTGCCTCAAGTGTTTCTTTATCTACTTCTCTAATCCCAAGATTTGTTAGCCTGACTACTGGAGGTAAAGCATATATGCATACTGCTAGAAGACCAGGGACTTTTCCGATACCCAAAAGCATAATTATTGGAATTAGATACACAAAACTCGGAATCGTTTGCATCATGTCCAATACGGGTAGAATAGTTTTTTCTGCTCTACTTGATTTTGACATTAATACTCCAATAGGTATTCCAACAACAATACAGACAAGTGTAGAAACAGAAATTATAGCAACAGTTGCCATACAATTTTTCCACATCCCAAAATAACCTATAATTAGAAAACAAATTACAGTTCCTATAACCAGTTTAATACTTCTTGAACCAATCCAAGCCAACAGAGCAAACGCTCCTATGACTAAAGGCCAAGGACTATTTACTAATAACTTTTCTAACCAAATTAAAAAATATAGTAGTGGATCAAAAAAACTTTCTATTCCATCTCCATAAGCTCTTGAAAACTCTTTAAAACTTAAATCAATACCCTTTTTCAGCTCCCTAAGAGCTGTTCTATCCATTACAGGTATCGAATTTAAGAAATCCATTTTTTTAACTGAACCCGTTATAAACGGGTTCAGTAATATTTACACTAATTATAGTGCTTTTTTGATTTTTGCAGCAGCTGAACTTGTTACCCACTTAGTCCAAACGTCTTCTTGTGTTTTTAAGAATTCAATAGCTGCATCTGCACCTTCAGCTTGGTTTTCACCCATCCAAACTAACATTCCATTCATAACTGGGCCAGGGTAAGTTCTTTTCTTAAGATAATCCATACCTTCTTTTCCAGCAGTTTTTTTGTAATTATCAGTTGCAACACTATAAACTTCAGATTTAACCCATGAAGATTTTAAAGGATTAGCACACTCTTGTTCTGGTTTAGATAAACAGTTATCCCAGTTATCTTTACCAGCATACTCACCCATATCCACAGCTATCATTCCGTATTTTCCAATTATAGCAGTTGGTGACCAGTAGTAACCAAACCAATTTTCACCTCTTTCTGCAGCTTTTGCAATTGAACCATCAAGACCTGCTGCTGATCCTGTTTCTACTATAGCCCAACCTTTTTCTTCCATTCCCCATGCTCTAAAATGGTTTCTGTTACTTAATTCACAGTTCCATCCTGGAGGACAAATATGAAACCCACCTTTTGATGGATCTTCCGGATGTGGGAATAAATCAGGTCTTTCTAAAATTGCATCGGCAGTTGTAAGCTCTGGATGCTTCTCTAAAGTTGCTGGCAATACCCACCAACCTTCACCTAAACCTGTGATTGGTGCTTTATTAATTGAGTGAAGTCTTCCTTCAGCTACAGCAGCTTCTAATTCAACTTTTGCAGCATTTGCCCAAAATTCTGGGGCTATATCTGGTTCACCTTTTTCTTGCATAGATGCAAAAGTTGGCTGAGTTGCACCTGGCACCAATTCCACATTACATCCATAACCTTCTTCTAATATGATTTTGTCAACTTCAGCCATTAAATTTGCAGAAGCCCAGTTCATATTAGCAATACTAATGTCTCCACATTTTGCATTAGCAACATTACCGTAAGATGTAACGCCTAAAACAAATAATGCAGAAAGTAAGATTCTTTTTAATTTCATTATTATCTCCTAATTAATTAATTATAATTCATCTGAACATATAGAGAGATAAATTGCAAACAAGTTTCAACTTAGAGTTGTGTGAAAATTGTCTTTATCCTAAGTTTATTTGGAAATAAATTATTAAAAAAATATGAAAAGAAATTTGATATCAAGATTAGACACTGGTCCAGTTATATTTGCTGAAGGATATTTGTTTGCAATGGAAAGAAGAGGATATCTTTCTGCAGGTCCATTTGTCCCAGAAGTAGTTCTAGAACATCCTGATGTTGTTACTCAATTACATAGAGAATTTATTAGAGCTGGTTCTGATGTTGTTCAAGCATTCACCTATTATGGACACAGAGAGAAATTAAGAATTATTGGAAAAGAACATTTGCTTGAACCAATGCAAAAAAATGCACTTAAAATTGCAAAGGATGCGGCTAATGAATTTAAAGATTTGGATTTAATGGTTTGTGGAGATGTAGCTAACACAAACATTTTTGATCCAAATGATAAAAACTCATTCAATGAATGTCAAAAGATGTACGAGGAGCAAGTTCTTTGGGCAAAAGAGGCTGGAGTTGATTTCATAGTTGCAGAAACAATTAATTGGGTAGATGAAATGAAAATAGCTTTAAAAGCTATTAAAGACGAAGGATTAATTGCAGTTGCAAATTACGCTATACCTCGTGGAGATTTAACTAGAGACGGTCATACAGCCGAAGATGCATGTAAAATAATAGAAGATCTTGGTGCAGATGTTGTTGGTTTGAATTGTTACAGAGGTCCAGAAATGACCATGAAACTTTTAAAAAAAATAAGAAAAAAAGTTTCCTGTCATGTTGCAGGTCTTCCAGTTCCATATAGAACTACAGAGGAAGAACCAGGATTTTTAAATCAGACTGACCATGGTTGTGATTGCATTCCAGGAGGAAATGCATTCCCTGTTGCTCTAGATAATTTGTATTGTAATAGATTTGAAATGGCTGAATTTGCAAAAGAATGTCTTAAAGAAAAAATTAACTTAATCGGTATTTGTTGTGGCGCTGAGGCTCACCATGTTAGAGAAATGGCTGTTGCAATTGGTAAAAAACCAATTGCCATGAAGTACATGCCAGATATGACTAAACATTTTCACCATGGGACAGACAAGACATTGAAAGACGTCAATAAAGAAATAAAATATTAACATGCAAAATCATGCAAAAGTAGTCATCATAGGAGGTGGCGTAGTAGGCTGTTCTATTCTTTATCATTTATCAAAGTTTGGTTTAAAAGATTGTATTCTTCTTGAAAGAAACGAACTTACATCTGGATCTTCTTGGCATGCAGCTGGAAATGTACATGTGATTTCATCTGATCCGAATATTTCTAGAATGATGGCTTATACTATCGGATTATATAAAGAAATTGAAAAAGAGTCTGGCCATTCCGTTGGCTTCAAGCCAAGCGGAGGATTTTATTTAGCTTCAAATGAAGTTTGGGCGGATTATTTAAAAAGGGAGAGGTCTAAAGCTAGATATATGGGTCTAGATCAAGAGTTTGTTTCTTTAGAAGAAGTAAAAAAGAAAAATCCTTTAATTGATCCATCAAGATACCTTCTCGCATTATGGGATCCTATTGATGGGGAAGTAGATCCATCAGGTGTGACTTATGCTTTTGCTAAAGCAGCAAAAGTTCATGGTGGAAAATATTACACACATACAGTTGTAAAAGAGACAAAACAAAAAGAGGATGGAAATTGGGATGTGATAACTGACAAGGGTAATATTAATGCTGAAATAGTAATCAATGCTGGAGGTTTATGGGCAAGAGAAGTTGGCCAGCTTGCAGGAATTAATCTACCAGTTCAACCAATGGAGCATCACTACTTAATCACCGAAGCAATTCCCGAAATAGAGGCTATGGGCGATCAAAGAATTCCTATTGGAACAGATTTTGAGGGTAATATTTATTTTAGACAAGAAGGAAAAGGAATGCTTCTTGGAACTTATGAACCAAAATCAACACCCTGGAAGGTTGAAGGAACGCCGATGAATTTTGGTCATGAATTATTAGAACCAAAATTGGATAATATCCAAGATAGATTAGCAATAGGTTTTGAAAGAATGCCAGCATTAGAAAAAGCAGGAATTAAAAATATTGTAAATGGACCTTTTACTTTCGGACCTGATGGATCACCATTAATAGGTCCAGTTCCAGGAATGAAAAATTATTGGGTAGCAGTTGGTGTAATGGCTGGCTTCTGCCAAGGAGGAGGAGTTGGAAAATGTATTGCTGAATGGATAATTGATGGAGAACCATCGATAGATGTTTGGGCAATGGATGTTGCAAGATTTGGAGATTATGCATCACCTCAATACGGAACAGTTAAATCTTCTGAAAATTATGAACGAAGATTTATTATGACATTTCCAAATGAAACTTTACCAAAAGGAAGAAAACAAAAAACAACAGCACTTTATGACCGGTTTGTAGATCAAGGTGCAGTTATGGGAGACAGCTTTGGTTTAGAAAATGTTTTGTGGTTTGCAAATGATAAAAAAGATGCATACGAAGAGCCAACCATAAAAAGATCTAGATCACATAATTATGTCTCAAAAGAAGTTATTAATGTGAGAGAAAATGTTGGTTTAATTGAAGTTGCCAATTTTTCAAAACATCAATTTAAAGGAAAAGATGCAAGAAAGTTTTTAGATCAAATTATGGCAGGTAAGCTCCCTAATCCTGGAAGAATATCTTTATCTCCAATGTTATCCTATAGAGGAAAATTATGTGGCGATCTTACAGTTTCATGCCTTGATGAAAATGAATTTATGGTTTTTGGTTCGGGTGCAGCTCAAGAAATGCACAGACGTTGGTTTGAAAGTCATTTAGATAAATTTAATGTTGAATATAAAAATAGATCAGATGAATTTCACGGGATATCTATAGCAGGACCTAATTCAAGAAAAGTTTTAGAAAAAATAGTTAGAGATGATGTATCTAATGAAAAATTTAAATTTAGAGATTCAAGAAGAATGTTTGTTGGTGGTGTTCCAGCAATTATAAACCGTATTTCCTTCACTGGTGAACTTGGTTATGAAATATATGTTGCACCGCATTTCCAAATCAAACTTTATGAAGAGTTAATAGAGGCTGGAAAAGAATTTGATATTAAACCTTTTGGTGGAAGAGCTTTAATGTCTATGAGATTAGAGAAAAACTGGGGTGCATGGACTTTAGATTATCGACCTGATTTTACTGCCAAAGAGGCTGGATTAGATAATTTTATTAATTGGAATAAAGAATTTATAGGCAAAGAAAAAGCTAAACTTGATAACAGTTCAAATAGATTGGTTCCTTTAATTATTCAAACAAACGATATTGATGTCACAAACAATGAAGCTGTGATGAAAGGCGATAATAGCATTGGATATATAACCTCAGGTGGATTTGCTCATTTTGTAAATAAAAGTGTTGCTTTTTCATATATAGATCAAAAACATTTGTCATCCGAAGATGGAATACAAGTTGAAATTAACGGAGATTTATTCAATTGCTCAATCATCAAAGAACCACTTTATGATCCAAGTGGAGAAAAAATGAGAGGTTAATGGCTCAAAAAGATGTAGGAAATAAAGTTCCAATTTACAAACTAAAAGAAACAAAAGAGGTAATGGATTTTTATGACGAATGGGGTCAGAATAATAAATATGATCAAGACATGGTTGATTGGAATTATACTGGTCCAAAAGAAACAGCGGAAGTTTTTAATAAACATCAAAAAGAAAAAGATATCGATATTTATGATGCCGGATGTGGAACCGGATTGGTTGGTGTTGAATTAAAAAAGTATGGTTTTGCTAATTTTTTTGGTGCCGATCTATCCCAAAAACTTTTAGATTTGGTTCCAAAAAATCTTTATAAAAAATTAGATAAAGTTGATTTAAATAAACCAATCAATGAAAAAAATGATCAATATGATGCTTTAATGTGTGTGGGCACATTTACTTTTGGACATGTAAAACCACCTGCATTAGACGAGTTTATTAGAATTACTAAAAATAAAGGTTTAATTTGTTTCACTATAAATGAAGGAATATATGAGGAATATGGATTTGATAAAAAAATTAAACAATTAAAAAATGAAAATAAATGGAAAGAAATAGAGTTTTTTAAATCTGATTATATTGCCAGTAAAGATGTAAATGCATGGCTTGGCCTATATGAGTTGACAAAATAAAATGTCAGCAATTTATAAAATAATAGATAAAAAAAAATTAGATATAGTTAAGAGACCAATTTCTAAAGCACATGGACTTCCCAATGAATGTTATACAAGAAAAGATTATACTTTAATAGAAAGAGAAAAAATATTTGAAAATAAATGGACAGTAATAGGAGTAGCAAGTTCTTTGCCAAATATCGGTGATGTAAAACCATTTAATTTGTTAGGACTTCCATTATTTTTAATCAGAAATAAAAAAAATCAAATAAAAGTTTTTCACAACGTCTGTAGTCATAGAGGAGTAAAGTTAGTAAACAAAAAAGGTAATATTAGAAACGTTATTAGATGTCCTTATCATTCATGGTCATACACATCAGATGGAAAGCTAATTGCAACACCTCACATAGGTGGGATGAACAAACATAGTAGTGCAAAATTTAAAAAAAATAAGAACAATCTAAAAGAAATAAGATCATATGTTTGGTTAGATTTAATTTTTATTAATATTAGAAATAATGAAATTCCATTTGAAAAATATATTAAACCATTGAGTGATAGATGGTCAAAATTTTGGAAAATAAAAGATAGAAAATTAATTAATCATGCAAGTGATTTTGGTTATTTTAAATTGAATGCAAAATGTAATTGGAAATTTGCGATTGAAAATTACTGTGAAAGTTATCATTTGCCGTGGGTTCACCCAGGTCTAAATACTTATTCAAAATTAGAAGATCATTATCATATTCAAGGATTGCCAAACCGTTTTGCAGGCCAGGGCACTGTTGTTTATAATCCAAAATTTAAAGGAAAGGAAAAATTTCCCTGTTTTCCGAACTGGCCAAAAGATAAAGAAAATATCGCAGAATATGTAGCTTTATTTCCTAATGTTATGCTAGGTATACATAAAGACCATTTCTACGCGTATTGGTTAGAACCTATTAATCATAAAAAAACTTTAGAACATATGGAAATATATTATGTAGGTGAAAAAGCCTCAAAAGCTCAAGAATTTAAACCACTAAGAAAACAAAATCTTAAATTGTGGGAAAGTATTCAAAAAGAAGACGTAGATATAATTCAAAGAATGCAATTAGGCCGCAACTCCCATGCATATAATGGTGGAAATTTTTCTCCTGATATGGATAATCCAACGCACCAATTTCATAAATGGGTTGCATCTAACCTTATGTAGAAAGAGAGATTAATATGTATAGACCTTTGCCAGACGAATTAACAATAAAGAGTTCTCCAATTGAAGGTTTAGGATTATTCGCAACTAAAGAAATTAAAGCTAACACTTTTATTGGTATAACTCACATAAGAGATGAGCAGTTTGAAAATAAATATATAAGAACTCCATTAGGTGGTTTTTATAATCATTCTGATAGTCCCACAGTTCAAAGAATGGTATCTAATATTTTACCTACATTAAAATTTGGTGATCCAATTGATCCTACTGCAAAAGCAAAGAAGTTTAATGAGAACGATGATAACCTAGAAAACATGTATTATAATTTAAGAGAGAAACCAGACGCAAAATATTTTTTTATGGTTTCAATTAAAGATTTGAAGCCCGGAGATGAGCTTTGTGCAAATTATAATTTATACACCTATCCAAAGACAGGAGTAGGTGTACAGATGTTATAGGAATGAAGTTTAATAGAAAAATTCTTTTAGAAACCCAACCTACTAAGAAATATATATCAAAAAAAAGATTTAGAGAAGATGAAATAGATTTCGATAAACTTAGATCTTATAGACTTGACAGAGTAAGAAATGAATTAAAGAAAAATAATATTGAAGCATGTATTTTATTTGATCCAGTAAATGTAAGGTATGCATTAGACACCGTAAATATGAGTGTTTATAATATGCATAATCTTACAAGGTATTGTTTTATCCCTGTTGATGGTCCTACAATATTGTATGAATATTTTAATTGTGAAATATTATCTAAAGGTCTTGATTTAATAGATGAAATAAGACCAGCAATTACTTGGGATTATTTTAGTAATGGAGACCAATCAGAATTACAACTAAAAAAATGGGTTAATGAAGTTGATGATTTATCTAATACATATTTTAAAAGTAAAAAAATTGCAATTGATGTTATCAATGGTCCAGCTGTAAATGAACTGAATAAAAAAGGTATTAAAGTTTTAGAGGCAAAAAAAATTCTTGAGCAAGCTAGGGTAATTAAATCCTCTGAAGAAATTAAATGTATGCGTGCAGCTTTAGATGTTGCTGATGTTGGAATAATTAAAATGAGAGATTACTTGAAATCAGGAATTACAGAGGATGAGCTATGGTCTATTTTACATAAAACAAACATTGAAAATGGTGGAGAATGGATAGAATGTAGAATTTTATCTTCGGGCTCTAGAACTAATCCTTGGATGCAAGAAAGTAGTAATAAAATTATACAAGATGGTGAAATAGTGTCTTTTGATACAGACATGGTTGGCCCGTATGGATATTGTGCTGATATTTCAAGAGCATTTGTTTGTGGAAATAAATTCAACGAAAATCAAAAGAAATTATATCAAACAGCTGTTGAGCAAATAGATTATAATTCAAGATTGATTAAAGCTGGGGTAACGTTTAAAGAGTTTACAGAAAAAGCATGGATACTTCCTAGTAAATATTATGGAAATAGATACTCTGTTATGCTTCATGGCATAGGCTTATGTGACGAATGGCCTGCAATTAGATATCCAACTGATGGAGGAGAAAGAAGTGGTACATTTCAGAAAAATATGACAATTACTTTAGAAAGTTATATTGGAGAAGTCGGAGGGAATGAAGGAGTGAAATTAGAACAGCAATATTTAGTTGGTGAGAATGGATTAGAGTTAATGTCTCATCATCCATTAGAAAAAATTTAATGAAAATAATTTTAATTATGGGTTTGCCTGGGGCTGGCAAAACAACATTGGCAGACGAACTAGCCCCTAAACTCAATGCAAAAAGATTAAATGCTGACGAGGTTAGAAAAGCAGCAAATGATTGGGATTTTTCAGAAGAAGGTAGAAAAAGACAGGCAAAAAGAATGGCTGACTTTGCTTTGGAATTAAAAAAACAGGGAAATTATGTTGTAGCAGATTTTATTTGCCCAACACCTGAGGCAAGAAAATTATTTCCAGCAGATTTTGTGATTTGGGTAGATACGATCAATGAAGGAAGGTTTGAAGATACTAATCAAATGTTTGTCAAACCTGAAAAATTTGATTTTCATGTAACTACTCAAAATGCTAAGGTTTGGACTGATAAAATAATTAAGGAGATATCATAATGAGTTATGAATGGGATAATAAAAAACCAACAGCACAAATGCTTGGAAGATGGCAACCTTTTCATGAGGGTCACTATACATTATTTAGAGAGATCATAAAAAAAACTGGTCAAGTGTGTATTCAAATAAGAGATGTACAAGGAGTTGATGATAATCCATTCGACTTTGAAACTGTAAAAAAAAATATTGAAGATAAATTAAATCCAGAGTTTGAAGGAAGATTCAAAATAATGATGGTCCCAAACATTACAAATATTTGTTACGGAAGAGGAGTGGGCTATAAAATTGAGGAGATCGTATTATCTGAAGAAATACAGAAAATTTCAGCCACAAAAATTAGAGCTAAAATGCGTGAAGATGGAGAATTAAAATAATTATAAACTTCAATATGAATGTAAAAACAAGAAAATTAGGTAAGGGAATTACAAATGTGGTAATTAATGATCCTAAAACCTACAATTCTCTGTCATTTAAAACTTTAAGAGATCTTTTAAATACATTTATTCGGTTAGATAAAGATAATGATACTAGGGTAATAATATTAGAAGGTTCCGGTAAAGGTTTTAGCGCTGGTCATAATCTTAAAGAAGTAGGTGGAATAAAAAATCGGTCAAATCACCTTAAATTATTTAATCTTTGTTCAAAATTAATGATGAAAATTGTTGAAGGAAAGAAACCAGTTATTGCAAAAGTGCATGGTGCAGCTTACGCGGCCGGATGTCAGTTAGCTGCAAGTTGTGACCTTGCATACAGCACAACAACAGCTACATTTGCAACACCTGGAGTAAATATTGGATTGTTTTGTAGCACGCCAATGGTTGCTGTTAGTAGAAAGGTGACTAGAAAAATTATGATGAAGATGCTTTTAACTGGAGAGCCAATAAATGCTAAATATGCAAAAGATATTGGTTTAATTAATGATTGTTTTTCAAGTAAAAAACTTAATTCAGAAGTTTTAAAAATTGCAAAAACCATTTCTTCAAAATCAAATTTAACAATTAAAATTGGTAAACAAGCTTTCTACAAACAATTAGAAATGCCATTAGGAGATGCATACAAATTTACGAGTAAAATGATGACTTTAAATATGGCTTCACAAGATGCAAAAGAGGGAATATCAGCTTTTTTACAAAAAAGAAAACCTAACTGGAAAAATAAATAATAATTATTTTAAATTTAAATTATGAACGACGATCAAATTAAATCCATTTTAAGAAAATCAAAAGTCATTGCAATGATTGGCGTAAGTTCTGAGAAAAAAGGGGAAGATAAAAAAAATCTTAAAAGAAAACCTGCAAACGTAGTCATGAAGTATATGCAAAACTTTGGTTATAAAGTGATACCTATCAACCCTTTTGCAGTAGGTGAAATTGTAAATGGTGAACCAATGGTTGAAAGCTTGAATAATGTTAAAGAAGAGATCGATATAGTTGATGTTTTTAGACCTTCAAGCGAAGCAGAGGGCATTGCAAAAGAAGCAATTCAAAAAGGAACTAAAGTATTATGGTTACAGTATGGGATTCATAGCGATGAGGCTCAAGTGATTGCTAACAAAGAAAATATTGAATTTATTTCTAACAGATGCATAAAGCAGGAATATCAAAAACTTTTTCAAAAATCTAATCCAGTTTTTCCAGTTCTAAAAGATTAATGAAAAAAGTATTTTTGGTTTATGGTCATTATAATGAAAAATCTTTCAATTCAGCAATCAAAGATGCGTTTATAAAATCAGCAGAAGAAAAAGGTCATTCAGTAGAATGTATAGATTTATATAAAGTAAAGTTTAATCCAGTATATGCTGGTGAAAAAGCTGACGAAGTAGTTCTAGATCACAGAAAAAAAATAGATGAATCTGATTTAATTGTCCTTGTAGCACCTATTTGGAACTATAGAATGCCAGCAATATTAGAGGGTTGGATAGATAAAGTATTAGCACCACCTTGGGCTTTTTCTTTTAAGAAACTTATCGGTAACCATGGATATGCTGTAGGAAAACTAAAAAGTAAAAAAGCTATAATTTTCTGCACATATGGCTCTCCAAGATTTTCAATTACAGATTTTTTTTTAAATTTACCCCTCAGAAGAATTAAAAAAGGTATTTTTAATAAGTGTGGTATTTATGACATTGCCTATAAACGATATTTTGCTGTACCATTTGTCTCAAATGAAAAAAGAATTGAATTTTTGGAAGATGTTAAAAATACAGCCAGCAATCTATAGCATCTTATTTCTATTAATTTTTTCTTTAAATGAATTATCTGCCGAGATAAGAAAACCAAACCCAGAGATAAAACCAAAAGAAGTTATTGAGATACAACTGAATGCTTTAATGAGGAACGATAGTCCCGAAAAAGACAGCGGTATCATTCAAACCTGGTTTTTTGCTCACCCAAACAATCAAAGAGTTACAGGACCTATTGAGAGATTTAAAAACATGATAAAGACCGATTCTTATTCAATGCTTTTAAACCACGAAAATTATGAAATTGTAGAAGTTTATAAATCAAAAGGTGTATCGACATTTGAAGTAACCATTATGGACAAGGATAAAAAATATTACAAATTTAAATGGCAAGTTGAAAAATACGAAGTTGATGGATTTTTAAAAAATTGTTGGCTCACTACTGCAGTATCTCAACCAATGCCAATGGGCTCTTCTATTTAATGAAAAAACCAAGTTTTCCAGTACGAATTGCAATACTTATGGCAATTCTTTGTATCCCACCGATTGGTGCCACCCAGATAGGTTGGTATTATTTTGGACAAACTATGGGAGTAAATTTTGGTATGGCTGCAGGAGTGGTGAGTGTAATAACTGCCGCATATTTAATGTACCAAATGGGTTGGAGAGATGACGATGATGATGATTATCCCTATTAGAATTATGTTTAGTTTATAAGAAAAATTTAGTAAAAATCGCATGATGAAAACAAAAGCAAAAGTTGTAGTAGTAGGTGGTGGAGTTGTTGGTGTTAGTGCTCTGTATCATTTAGCTAAAAAAGGTTGGTCAGATGTTGTTTTGATTGAAAGAAAAGAATTAACCTCAGGTTCAACATGGCACGCAGCCGGATTACTTCCATTATTTAATATGAGCTACTCAGTTGGCCAATTACATAAATATGCTGTCAACCTTTATAAAAGCTTAGAAGAAGAAACAGGCAAAAACGTCGGTTTCAGTGTTGTTTCAAATATTAGATTAGCAGACAACAAAGATAGAATGGATGAGTATCATCAATACGCTGGAGTTGCAAAAACTATCGGAGTAGATGTAAAATTTCTAACACCAGATCAAGTAAAAGAAATTTGGCCTTTGTGTAATACAAAGGATTTAATTGGAGCAATTCAACATCCCGAAGATGGATACATTCAACCAGCTGATTTAACGCAAGCATTAGCTACGGGCGCAAGAAATAGAGGTGCTGAGATTTACAGAAATACAACAGTTCTGGCAATGAAACAAAATAAAGATGGATGGGTTGTTGAAACAGATAAAGGATCTATAGAATGTGAACACGTAATTTCATGTTCAGGAAATTTTGCTAGACAAACTGGTAAGATGGTTGGTTTAGATATTCCAGTAATACCAGTTGAACATCAATACATTGTAACAGAACCACATCCAGAAATTCAAAAAAGAAAAAAAGAAGGTCTTCCAGAAATGGGAGTTTTAAGAGATAGCGATAGCAGATGGTACATGAGAGAGGAAGCGGGTGGTTTAATTTTAGGACCATATGAAGATGGTGCTCCTGCCTGTTATGTAGATGGTCCTTCAAAGGAATCTGAGTATGAACTTTTCCAAGAAGATCTAGATAGACTTGCTCCTCATATTGAAGGAGCTATTCATAGAGTTCCAGCATTTGGAGAGGTAGGTGTTAAAAAAGTTTACAACGGTGCTATTTGCTATACTCCAGATGGAAATCCGATAGTTGGTCCGGCATGGGGATTAAAGAACTTTTGGATTAATGAAGGTCATAGTTTTGGAATTACAGCAGCCGGTGGAGCCGGATGGCAATTAGCAGAGTGGATTGTTGATGGTGAACCTACAATTGATATGCTTGGAGTAGAACCAAGAAGATATGGAGATTATTGCTCAAAATCATATCTTAAAGAGAAGAATGAAGAAGCTTATAGTCATGTATTTATAACTCACTTTCCAGATGAAGAAAGACCAGCTGCTAGACCTTTAAGAACAGCCCCGTGTTATGACAGAATGAAAAATCTTGGTGCAGTTTTTGGTCAAAAATTTGGATGGGAAAGACCAAACTTTTTTGCAACTGATGGCATGGAACAAAAGGATGATTGGTCGTTCAGAAGATCTAATTGGTTTAAGGCAGTAGAAAAAGAGTGCAAAAATGTAAAAGAAAATGTTGGACTACTAGATATGACTGCATTTGCTAAGTGCAGAATTAAAGGACCTGGAGCAGAGGAATTTTTAGATAAGTTGGTGGCTAATAAACTACCAAAAAAAGTTGGTAGAATTAATTTGTGTCACGCATTGAATACAAAAGGTGGTGTTCATTCAGAATTTACAATAATGAGAGAGTCTGAAAATAGCTTTTATCTTGTTTCTGCTGGAGCCTATCAAAGATTGGATCACGATTGGATCTTTGGCTGGATGCCAAAAGATGGATCAGTTCAATTTGAGAACTTAACAAATAGCAAAGGTGTTCTTGTGGTATCGGGACCGAAAGCAAGAGAATTAATGCAAAGGGTATCAAATGATGATTTTTCAAATGAAAATTTTAAATGGTTAAGTGCAAAACAAGTTGATGTTGGCTTTGCACCCGTTAATGCTATGAGAGTAAATTTTGTTGGAGAGCTAGGATGGGAACTCCACCATCCTATTGAATATCAAAATCATATTTTCGATAAACTTATGGATGCAGGTCAAGACTTAGGTTTAAAACCTTATGGTATTAGAGCAATGAACAGTTTAAGAGTTGAAAAATCCTACAAACTAGTTGGAACTGAATTATCAATTGAGTATTCACCTTACGAAAGTGGTTTAGATAGATTTATTCATCCAAATAAAGGGAGTTTTATTGGACTTGATGCTTTAAATAAATGGAGAGAAAAAGGCTTTGATAATAAGCTTGTTACTCTAGAGGTTCACGAAACTAGTGATGCGGATGTGCTAGGAAACAACCCAATTTATGAAAATGGTAGTGTTGTAGGACGTGCAACTGGTGGTGACTTTGGATTTAGACTAGGAAAATCTATCGCACTAGGAATGGTTAAACCTGAGTTAGCAAATGTTGGACAAAAACTAAGGATTGATATACTTGGTAAAATGCATGAGGCAACAATTTTAGAAGAAAGTCCTTACGATGCAGAAAATAAATTATTGAGAGCTTAATGAAAATTTTAGTCGCTGTAAAAAGAGTTATTGATTATAACGTTCAAATTAGAGTTAAAGAGGACGGTAGTGGTGTAGTTACTGATAACGTTAAAATGTCAACTAACCCACCAGATGACAATGCTATTGAGGAAGCTGTAAAAATAAAAGAGTCAGGTAAAGCAACAGAAATAATAGCAGTTACTGTTGGTGAAGAGAAAGCTCAAGAGACAGTTAGAAAAGCTTTAGCAGTAGGAGCAGATAGAGGAATTCATGTAAAGGTTGATGGTATCATTGAACCTCTTGCTGTATCTAAAATATTAAAAAAAATTGTTGAAAAAGAAAATCCAGATTTAGTATTTATGGGTAAACAAGCAATTGATGATGACTGCAATCAAACAGGTCAAATGTTAGCGGCACATTTAAATTGGCCACAAGCAACTTTTGCTTCAAAAATTGAGGTAAGCGATAAATCATTACAAGTTACTAGAGAGGTAGATGAAGGTCTGGAAACTATAGAAGTTAATACACCAGCTATTGTTACGTGTGATTTAAGATTAAATGAGCCAAGATATGCGTCACTGCCAAATATAATGAAAGCTAAAAAAAAACCTATTGAACAGATTAATGCGTCAGATCTAGGAGTTGATACAAAACCTAGAATAGAACATATTAAGATTGAAGAACCACCGAAAAGAAAAGCAGGTATAAAGGTTGCTAGTGTTGAAGAATTAGTACAAAAATTAAAAAATGAGGCAAAGGTAATTTAATGTCAGTTTTATTAATAGCAGAGCATAACAACAAAGAAGTAAAACCATTTACTTTAAATGCAATTACAGCTGCATCACAAATAGATAAAGATCTTCATGTATTGTTAATTGGAAGTAAGGCAGATGATGTTGCAAAATCATTATCTGAAGTTCCTTTAGTAAAAAAAGTTCTGCATATAGATCATGAAATTTATGAAAATTATATTGCTGAGAATTATACTGCGGCAATTTTAAAACACGCTGATAAATATTCACATATTATTTGCTCAGCAAATACATTTGGAAAAAACCTTATGCCACGAGTTGCAGCATTGTTAGATATTTCACAAGTGAGCGATATTATAAAAGTAATTTCTCCTGATACTTTTTTAAGACCAATTTATGCTGGAAATGCATTTGCTACTGTTAAAAGTAATGATGAAAAAAAATGTGTTACTATTAGACCAACATCATTTGAAGCAGCTGAAACAACTGGTGGATCTGCAGAAATAGAAAAAATCGATGCAGCAGATCAAAGTGAAAATACGAAATTTATTAATAGAGAAGAAATTAAATCAGATAGACCTGAATTAGGCACTGCCAGAATAGTAATTTCAGGTGGTAGAGGCTTACAAAGCGGAGAAAACTTCAAACTGATAACCGATGTAGCGGACAAATTAAACGCTGCAATAGGAGCTTCAAGAGCTGCGGTCGATGCAGGATATATTACAAACGAGCATCAAGTGGGACAAACAGGAAAAGTTGTTGTTCCTGATTTATATATAGCAGTTGGAATTTCTGGAGCCATTCAACATTTAGCAGGAATGAAAGAAAGTAAAGTTATTGTTGCTATAAATAAAGATGGTGAAGCACCTATTTTTAGTGTCGCAGATTACGGCTTGGAAGCTGATTTATTCGAAGCACTTCCTCAATTCTTAGAGGAACTGAACAAATTAAACACTATACAAAAATAACAAATACTGTAAAAAATTAGTATGTCCAGAGAAGTGATGGAATACGATGTTGTAATCGTAGGTGGCGGGCCATCGGGACTTTCAACTGCAATTAAATTAAAGCAGTTAAATCCAGATATTAATGTCTGCCTGTTAGAAAAAGCATCTGAAATAGGTGCACATATTTTATCCGGGAACGTGTTTGAAACGCGAGCCTTAGACGAACTATTGCCAAATTGGAAAGATCTTAATCCACCAATTAAAACAAAAGTTAATAAAGAAAAGTTTCTATTTTTAGGTAAGACAAAAAAAATTAGTTGGCCAACTTGGTTATTACCTAAAGTACAACAAAACCATAATAATTATATTATCAGTCTAGCTAATCTATGTAGATGGTTAGCAGAACAAGCTGAAAGTCTTGGAGTTGAAATATTTCCAGGTTTTCCTGCAAGTGAAGTTTTATATAAAGACGATGGCTCCGTTAAGGGTGTAGCAACTCAAGATATGGGTTTAGATAAAGAGGGCAATAAAAAAGATGGTTATGAACCAGGAATGGAGCTTCACGCAAAAGTTACAGTTTTTGCAGAAGGGTGTAGAGGACATTTAGGAAAAGAATTAATCCAAAAATTTAATTTAGATAAAGGAAAAGATCCACAACAGTATGGAATAGGATTTAAAGAAATATGGGAATTAAAAGAAGAAAATCACGACGAAGGTCTAGTGATGCATACAGCAGGCTGGCCACTAGATAATAATACCTATGGGGGGAGCTTTGTTTATCATGCTGAAAATAAACAGATATTTTTAGGATATGTCATTGGTCTTGATTATAAAAATCCTCATCTTTCACCGTTTGATGAATTTCAAAAATTTAAAACTCATCCTGCAATTAAATCAATATTAGAAGGTGGTAAAAGAATATCATATGGAGCAAGAGCACTTATAGAGGGAGGTTTTCAAAGTCTACCTAGGATGTTTATGCCAGGTGCATTATTAGTTGGTTGTGATGCTGGTACATTAAATATGCCGAAAATTAAAGGATCACATACTGCAATGAAAAGTGGAATGATTGCAGCAGAAACTATTATTGATCACATAAAATCAAGCAAAGAATTATCTAATTACGAGGAAAAATTTAAAAAAAGTTGGGTTTATAAAGAATTATATGAAGCTAGAAATGTTAAACCTAGCTTTAGTTGGGGTTTAATTCTTGGAATAATATTTACTGGGATTGATCAAATTTTATTTAAAGGAAGATTGCCATTTACACTTAAACATAAACATGCAGATCACGAAACTTTAAAACCAGCAAGTGAAATGCCAAAAATAGATTATCCAAAACCAGATAATGTTATTACATTTGATAAAACTAGTTCAGTTTATCTAACGGGAACTAATCATGCTGAAAATCAACCAGTACATCTTCAACTTAAAGACAAAGATTTACCAATAAAATATACTTTAGGTAAATACGATGAGCCTGCGCAAAGATACTGTCCAGTTGGAGTTTATGAAATTCAAAAAGAAAATGATGTTGAGAAATTTGTGATCAATTCTCAAAATTGCATTCATTGTAAAACTTGCGATATAAAAGAGCCATCACAAAATATTACCTGGGTCACGCCAGAAGGTGGGGGTGGGCCTAAGTACGGAAATATGTAGTTAAGAAAGATCTATTGCAAATTTTTTTAAAGTTTCAATTGGTACCAACTTTAATGTGTTAACGTGAGTTTTTTTTAAATATATAGAACATCCAATTCCTGCTTCTAAAGCTCTTGCAACCCAACTAGCACATACGCACCAGTTATCTCCATCTACCAATCCAGGAAAACCAAATTCAGGGTGAGGTGTTATTAAGTCGTTACCAGCCTCTTTGCACCATTCTAAAAATTCATCATTAACTTTTACACAAACTGTGTGTAAACCTCGATCGTTTTCATCTGTGTTACAACAACCATCTCTGAACCAGCCAGTTAATGGATTTTTAGAACATTCTTCTAAATCTTCACCTAGAACATTTTTTTGACTATTTGACATGTAATAATCCTGTCAATTTTTTATCAATTTCAATATTGAAAGAAAACGATCTTCTTTCTCCACTTGACTTAAATGGGTAAGCGGTATGCATTAAATAATTTGGAAATAGTATAAGATCTCCAACTTTTGGCTTGTGGTTGAAAATACTATTATTAAGAAATGATTTTGAACCATAGACAAAATCAATAGTACCATTAGTTTTAATTTTTTTATTACTTTTGGTCAAGTTACTTGGAATTTTAAGATAACCTACGCCAGACACATTTCCGTCATGAAAATGTAAAGGGTTGTATTCATTCTTAAATTGTCTAACAACCCATAAATTTTTAATTTTAATATTTTTTGATTTTTTATTAAGATTTTTTTTCAAGTATTGATTAACAGATTTTGAAACAAAATTTTTTAAATGCTTTTTTATAAATTTATTTTTTAATTCTAATTCTTGTTGAACCTGGCCAACTAGCTTTTTAGAATAATCGTTTGATTTAGATCTTTTTTTATTTTTTATTATACTTTCTACTTCATGATTTAATTTTTCTAAAAGATTTGATGGAATCTTTAAAATAGCAATTCTTGGTCCAAACGGACTTAAAAATTTCATTAAAGTTTATATCTTGGTTGGATTAGGTTGACCTTTATATACAATTTCTGGGTCAAATTTTTTCTTTTCTTCTTCAAATTTCATTTCTACTTTACGTCCATTTTCAATTTTACCTGTAGGCACTGATCGATAAAAACATGATCTGTAACCAACATGGCAACTTGCACCATCACCAATATCTACAGTTATCCAAACTGCATCTTGATCATCGTCAATTCTTATTTCTTTTACTTTTTGTGTGAAGCCACTAGTTTTTCCTTTATGCCAAATCTCTTTTCTAGACCTGCTCCAGTAGTGAGCTTCTTTTGTTTCTATTGTTAATTTTAAAGCTTCAACATTCATATAACCGTGCATTAGAATCTCTTTGGTTTCTGCACAAGTTGTAATTACAGGGATTAAACCATCATTATCGAATTTTGGAGATAATAGGTTACCTTCCTCTATATCAGCGACATTTTCTCTTTTTTTAAACATATATAAGTCGCAATATCTAACATATTACTGAATATATTAAATATTTTAAAATTAAGGATTTATATATATAAAAACCCATCATGAAATTAGTAAAAAACGAAAATAACAAAAATACTGAAGTTGTAACAGATGAAGAGGCACGTGAAGCGTTTGTTAAAATCTTAAAATGGCTAGGTGAAGATCCATCTAGAGAAGGTTTATTAGAAACTCCAAAAAGAGTTACGAAAGCATTCAAAGAGTACTTTAAAGGTTACAAAGAGGATCCTAAAGAAATTTTAAGCAAAACTTTTGGGGATGTTGAAGGCTACAGCGATATGGTAGTTCAAAAAAATATTTCTGTGCAAAGTCACTGCGAACATCATATGGCACCTATTATTGGTATCGCACATGTTGCTTATATTCCAAATGAGAGAGTTGTTGGACTAAGTAAAATTGCAAGAGTTGTGGAAGTTTTTTCAAAAAGACTACAAACACAGGAAAGATTAACAGTTCAAATCGCAAATACATTAATGGAGTCACTAGATGCAAAGGGCGTTGCGGTAACAATTGATTCAACTCACCAGTGTATGACTATGCGAGGTATTAAAAAGGAACAAGCTACAACTGTTACTAATTTTTATTTAGGTCAATTTAAAGACGATCTTAGTTATCAGAATAGATATTTGCGATTTATTGCAAAATAGAGTTTAATTATACATGCCTGAAACTTTCAAAGCTCTGGTCGTAAACCAGAATGGTGAAAATTTTTCTCAAGAAGTTAAAGAATTAAATTTTGATTTTTTAAACGAGGGTGAGGTTTTAGTAAAAATACAATACTCTGATTTAAATTATAAAGATGCTTTGATTTTAAAAGATGGTGCAAAATTAGTAAAAGAGTTTCCAAGGATTCCTGGAATTGATTTCTCAGGTACAGTAGCAGAAAGTAAGTCAGATGAATTCAAAGAAGGTGATGAGGTAATACTTACTGGTTGCAGAGTTGGAGAATTATTTCACGGAGGATTCTCTCAATATGCAAGAGTCAAAAAAGAATTTCTTATAAAGAAACCTTCAGGTATTGATTTAAAACAAGCAATGATGATGGGTACTGCAGGCTTTACAGCAATGTTGTGCGCATTTGCTGTAAAAGCAAAAGAAGAATTATTACTTCAAAGCAAAGTTAACGATGTTCTTGTAACAGGTTCAACAGGTGGAGTAGGGATGGTTGCTGTAAATATTTTATCTAAAATGGGATGCAATGTAACCGCAATCACCGGTAAACCTGAAAAAGCTGATTATTTAAAAGAATTAGGAGCAAAAACTGTTTTAGATCGTAAAGAATTTGAAGGTGAACCAAGATTAATTGGTAAAGGTACTTGGGATGGTGTTGTTGACACTGTCGGTGGAAATATTTTAGCAAATGCAATATCTCAAACAAGATTAAAAGGAATTGTAGCTGTCTGTGGTAATGCGAGTGGAACTAACAAATTAAATACTTCTGTAGTTCCTTTTTATATCAGAGCTATAAAACTATGGGGTGTAGATTCAGTTAATGTCAGCAACAAAAGAAAAGAATTTGTATGGGGTGAAGTACCAAGTTTAGTAAACTTTAGTATTATAGAAAAATCAATTAAAACAGTTGGGCTTGAGGAACTTTTGAATGTATTTCCGGAAATGCTTGAAGGAAAATTAAAAAATAAAATTCTAGTGGATGTAAACAAATAATGGATTGGGATAAATTAAAAATTTTTCACGCAGTTGCTGAAGCCGGTAGTTTCACAAGTGCGACTGTAATTCTTAATCTAAGCCAATCTGCAATAAGTAGACAAATTCAATCTTTAGAAGAAGATTTAAAAGTAAAGCTTTTCGAAAGACATGCAAGAGGGTTAACACTTACGGAAAATGGTGAATATGTTTATAAAACTGCACATGAAGTTATCAGTAAACTTAAAGAGGTTGAAACAACTTTAGGAGATCAAAAACATAAACCGACTGGAAAATTAACTATTACAACGGTTAGAAGTTTTGGAACTCATTGGTTAACACCAAGAATCCAAGAATTTATGGAGTTAAATCCAGAAATCGAGGTAGAATTAATTTTTGATGATAAAGAGTTAGATTTAAGTACAAGACAAGCTGATATTGGAATATTTATGAGAAGGCCAAAACAGCTTAATTATATCCAAAGAAAATTGATGGATATTAATTATCATATTTATGGATCTACTAAATATTTTGAAAAATATGGGATGCCAAAAACCCTTAGTGATTTGAACAAACATAAGTTTATTTCATTTGGTAGAGGAGCTCCATCTCCAGTATTTAATCCTGATTGGGCATTAAAACTGGGCATGAAAGATAACAAGAAAAGAAAAACTGTAATGAGAGTGAATAGTGTAATGGGTTTACTTTTAGCTGTTGAAAGTGGGGTAGGTCTTGCGGCCCTTCCAGATTATATTGTATCTTTATCAAACAATGTAATAAAAGTTCTACCAAAGGTTGAGGGACCAATTACCGAGGCTCACTTTGTTTTTCCAGAGTCTCTTAAAAATGTTGCTAGAGTAACCATCTTTAGGAATTTTCTTTATAGTAAAATCTCAGAGTTTAAGTCTTAATTTTTTTATAAAAGCTAGGTAATTAGGCAGAGGTGCGGCCTTATTGATATTGATAATCATTATCATTGCGAATAATTCTCAGAACCATTATAAATAAATATAATTAACTAAATATAAAGAGAATAATGAAAAAAATAGTAAATACGGCATTAATCATAAGCCTTTTTGTATCGACATTTTCGCTGGCGAATGAGGTGAACATCTTTAATGCAAGACATTATAAAGCTGATGCAGAACTTTATAGTAAATTTACAGACGCAACAGGAATTAAAGTCAACTTAATCAATGGTAAAGCTGGTGCTTTAGAAAAAAGAATGATCGAAGAAGGGGCAGACTCAGCTGCCGATCTTTACATAACAGCTGACGCTGGAAGATGTGGTGCTTTTAAGGCAAAAGGAATGACTCAATCAGGATTAGTTTCATCTACAATTAAATCATCTGTACCAAAAAGTTTTAGAACTACACACTGGGTTGGAGTAGCAAAAAGAGCAAGAATTATTTACTACTCACCAGAAAGAGTAAGTGGTGCTGAGTTATCAGGGTTAACTTATGAAAGTTTAGCTGATCCAAAATGGAAAGGCAGAATTGCAATTAGAGCTTCTAGCAACATTTATAACAAATCTCTTGTAGCTTCATTAGTCAAAAATAATGGAAAAAAAGCTGCAGGTGAGTGGGCTAAAGGAGTTGTTGCAAACATGGCAAGAGATCCAAAAGGAAATGATAGAGCACAAATTATGGCTGTAGCAGCAGGAGAAGCTGATATTGCTGTTGCAAATACTTATTACTTAGCTTTGATGTTATCAGGTAATAAAGGTCCAGAACAACAGGAAGCTGCAAAAAAAGTTAAAGCATTTTTCCCTAATCAAAATGATAGAGGGACACATATGAATATTAGTTGTGCTGCTTTAGTTAAACGAGCGCCTAATAAAGCTAATGCAATTGCACTTGTTGATTTCTTATTATCACCAGAAGCTCAAGAACACTTTATAAATAATACATTTGAGTTTCCAATGATAGCTGGAGTTTCACCAAGTCCATTAGTTGTAAACAACTTAGGTTTAGATTTTAAACAAGATCTAACAACAAGTGTTGCTAGTTATGGAGCAAAGCAAGCTGACGCCTTAGAGGTAATGACGGCTGCTGGTTGGAAGTAACATTGAAAGCAAAAAAAAAATTTATGTCTGATGTTAATTTAAATAAATCAGCCAATGCATGCGTACCATGTGCTGAGGAGTGTAAAAATATTAAAAAAGACTATATAGGTCATTTAAACTACATATATCTCTATGTTTACAAACAAATTTAATATCTGGTTTTTAAGCTCACTGCTTATTTCATTGCTTGTTATAATTCCTATTTTGACAGTCTCTTTTAGTTTTTTTGAAGATACTTCTAGATATTTTGACATACTTAAAAAAACTTTTTTGTTTGAATATATTTTTAATTCTTTGTCACTTTTAGTTGGTGTCTTAATAGTAACTTTTTTTCTAGGGGTTGGATCTGCTTACGTAGTCTCTTTTTACACATTTCCAGGAGTTAACTTCTTTAAATGGGCATTAATTTTATCTTTTGCTATACCCCCCTATATTTATGCTTATTCTTTATTTGCATTTTTTGACAATTATGGAACTGCATTTACAATATTAAAGAGTTTATTTGGCGAAGGGGAATACAATAAAAGTATACCAAAGTTTGATGGAATGTTCGGTTTAATATTATCTATTTCATTTTCTCTTTATGCCTATGTTTATATTCTTGCTAGATCTTCTTTTTTATATCAATCACAAAATTTAATAGACCTTGGAAGAAATTTAGGTTTTTCAAAATTTAAATCTTTTTATTCAATAATATTACCAGCCGCTAGACCTGCAATAGTTGCTGGTCTCTCTTTAGTTGCAATGGAAACACTAGCAGAGTTTGGGGCGGTAGATTTTTTTTCAGTTAATACGTTAACAACTGGCATATATAATGCTTGGATAACTTTTGATGATTTAGCTTTTGCTAATCGTATATCATTTTTTCTCTTGTTATTTATATTTATTCTTTTTCTGACTGAAAATTTATCTAGAAAAAAAGCAAGATATCACTTGGATACAAAAGGTGGTTTTAAACAAAAAGAAAAAATAAAACTTTCTGGAACAAATTCTTTTTTTGCATTTTTGTTTTGTTTTTTATTGTTCTTTCTAAGTTTTCTATTTCCATTAGGGCAAATGCTTTATTGGACAATAAAATTTCCAGAAAATTTCTTTGACATAAATGTAATAAATCTTTTATTAAATACACTTTATTTAGTAGGATTATCAAGCTTAACTCTAATAATATTTGCTTTAATTTCTAATTATGGAAATCGAGTTTCGAGAAATAAAACATTAAATTTTTTATCCACATTGTCGATTTCAGGTTATGCTATACCAGGTGTTATTTTAGCCGTTGCTTTTATAACTTTTATTGCCTGGTTTGATGAAAATATAATTAAATCATTAGGTTTTTTATCAATTAAAAAATTATTTATTGGATCTATTTTAGGTTTAGTTATTGTTTATTTTGTTCGTTTTTATTCACTTGCTTTTAATGGAATAAAATCAGGATACGAAAAAATAAATATTTCTGTTGATGAGAGTGCATATCTTCTTGGTTATTCTAAAAGAAAAACGTTTTTGAATATTCATGTACCATATTTAAGAAATTCATTGTTATTTGTGATTATTTTAATATCTCTTGAAATAATAAGAGAATTGCCAATTACCCTGGTTCTACGCCCGTTTAACTTCGAAACATTTGCAACTACTGCTTATATCTCAGCATCAGAGGATATGCTTGAAGCAGCAGCGGTACCATCATTATTTTTAATTTTAATTGCTGCCTTTTTTATTACAATAACTTCAAATTATATTTTAAAAGAGAATAATGGCTAATAACTTTTTAGAAATAAATAACGTTGATTTCAAAGCTGGTGGAAAAACAAAAGTTAAAAATGTGTCTTTTTCTGTACAAAACGAAGGTGACATTATTTGTCTTCTAGGACCTTCAGGAATAGGAAAAACTACGATTTTGAGAACAATCGCTGGATTAGAAAAAATTAACAATGGTTCTATAATTATCAATAATAAAACTATATCTTCAAAAAAAATTCATATTGAGCCAGAGGATCGAAATATTTCACTTGCCTTTCAAGACAATAGTTTATTTCCACATTACAATGTCGAAAAAAATATTTTAATTGGAACAGAAAAAAAAAATAAAAAAAAAACTAAAGTAAATGTAAAAGAAATAGTAGAATTTTTAAATCTAAAAAAAATATTAAATAAATATCCACATGAGATAAGTGCTGGCGAAGCGCAAAGATCATCACTAGCAAGAGCTTTAGTTTCAAACCCTGACTTATTATTATTGGACGAGCCATTGTCCAATGTTGACCAAAGCTTTAAAGAAGAAATTCAAGTCGAATTAAAACAATTATTAAGTAAATCTAAAATAACAACTATAATTGTGACACACGACTCTTACGAAGCGTTTTACTTAGGAAGTAAATGCGGAATAATATTAAATAAACAACTTAAACAATTTGATGATCCCTATAATGTTTATCATTTTCCTAATTCAGTAGAAGTTGTAAATTTTTTAAATAGAGGAATTTTAATTCCTGCAAAAGTTACAAGCGAAAATAGTTTAGAAAATAAAGATCTTGGAACAATTAAAGGTAATTTTGTTAAACATTATCCAAATGGTTCAGAGGTAAAACTTTTACTACAACCAGAAGATTTAGAACATGATGATAAAAGTAATTTAAAATTAGAAGTCGTTGATCGTAAATTTAGAGGAACAAATTTTATTTATACTTTAAAAACACCAAGTGAGTTACAAATTCCTGTATTTGTTCATTCACACCATATTCACCAGCATGAAATAGACGAAAAATTTGGTATTAAACGACCAATTCACATTGACCACATTGTTTGTTTTTAAGTATTATTATACTTTAAAAATATATTCATGGATAAAGATTTACCAAGAAGCACTAAAGTTGTAGTTATTGGAGGCGGCGTAGCTGGAACATCGTGTGCATATCATCTAGCTAAATTTGGCTGGAAAGATGTAGTTCTATTAGAGAGAGACCAATTAACATCTGGAACTACATGGCATGCAGCTGGTTTAATGGGTCAATTAGGGGCTTCATCTACTATTACAAAGTTAAGAAAATATACTTTGGATCTTTATCAAGAATTAGAAAAGAAAACTGAATTATCAATAGGATTAAAACAGAATGGAGCAATTACAGTAGCTACCACAAAAGAGAGAATGCAAGAGTTGTTGAGACAAGCAACTACCGCCCAACTATCGGATGTTGAAGTACATGTTTTAGATAAAAAAGAAACAAAAGATTTATATCCTGTTGTAAATAATGATGACATTATTGGAAGTGTTTACATGCCAAAAGATGGTCAAGCTGACCCAGTAGGTGTAACTAATGTTTTAGCAAAAGCTGCTAGAATGGAAGGAGCACAAATTTTTGAAAAAACTCCTGTAACAAAAATTCTGGTTAAAAATAATTCTATAGTTGGAGTTGAGACCGATAAAGGAAAAATTGATTGTGAGTATGTAGTTTTAGCAACAGGTATGTGGTCTAGACAAATAGGTGAAAAAATGAATGTTAGTATTCCATTGTATCCCAATGAACATTTTTATGTGATCACGGAACCTATGAAAGATCTACCAAAAAACTTACCAGTTTTAAGAGATTATAATAATTGTCTCTATCTTAAAGAAGACGCAGGAAAAATGTTAGTTGGAATTTTTGAACCAAATGCAAAACCAGCCTTTAAAAATATTGGTGTTGTGCCAGATGATTTTTCTTTTGGTGAATTACCAGATGATTTTGATCATTTCGAACCTTATTTACAAAAATCATTTCACAGGTTGCCTATGTTGGAAAATGCGGGAATTAGAAAATTTTTCTCTGGCCCTGAATCATTTACTCCTGATACTCAATATCTTTTAGGTGAAACTCCTGAGATTAAAAAACTTTTTACATGTTGTGGTTTTAATAGTATTGGAATTGCAAGTTCAGGAGGTGCTGGACGAGTTATTGCAGAATGGATGATTAATGGACACATTAATGAAGATTTATTTTCATTAGATATTAAAAGATTTCAAAAATTTCATTCATCAAAAAAATTTATAATGGAAAGAGTGACTGAAACACTTGGTGATTTATATGGAATGCATTGGCCATTTAAACAACATAAAACATCAAGAAACCAAATTGTATTACCCTACCAAGAGGAGCTAAAAAAATTAGGAGCTTGTTTTGGTACCTCGGGAGGTTTTGAAAGACCTATGTGGTATGCGTTAAAAGGTGAAAAGGCTGAATACAATTATAGTTTTGGTTATCAAAATTGGTATCCATCAGCAGAATTTGAAACTAAAAATACCAGAGAAAACGTTGGATTATTTGAGTTGTCTCCTTTTTCAAAATTTGACCTTGAAGGGAAAAATGTTCACGAAGAATTGCAAAAAATTTGTACCGCAAACATAAAAGATGTTGAGGGTAGGGCAACTTATACCCAGATGTTAAATGAAGATGGAGGAATAGAGACTGATGTTACTGTTACATGTCTTGAAAAAAACCAATTTAGAGTGATCGGTCTAGCAGCAACAAGAGAACATGATAAATTTCATATAAAAAAACATATTTCAGAAGAGGTCAATTTTAAAGATGTAACAGAAGATTTAACATGCCTAGGATTATACGGACCCAACACAAGAAAATTACTATCTAATATCAGTAATGACGATTTTACAAATGAAGGTATAAAGTTTAGTCATGGAAAATTCGTTACTATTGACGGAGTTAAAGTCTGGGCTCAAAGATTATCTTATGTAGGTGAAATAGGATTCGAATTATATACAAACATAGATGAAAGCAAAAAATTATTTTTAGCCATTATTAAAGAGGGTAAAAATCATAGCTTATCACTTTGTGGTGCGCATGCTATGGACATTATGAGAATGGAAAGTGGTTTCTTACATTGGGGACATGATATATCCCCTGAAGAAAATCAATATCAAGCAGGACTTAAATTTGCAATCAGTTATAAAAAAAATATAAATTTTGTTGGAAAAGAAGCATTATTAAAAATTAAAGATCAAAACCCCACAAAGTCATTAGCTATGATGGTGTTGAAAGATAACAGACCTGGAGAACCTTTGTTACTTCATGAAGAGCCAATTTACTTAGATGATAAAATAATTGGCAGAACAACATCAGGAAACTATTCATTTAATTTTAAAAAAAATATCTCATTTGGTTATGTCAACTCTGGAAATTCTATTGAAGACTTGATTAATAAAAATTTATCTATTGAAGTTGAAAAGAAAAAATACCCTGTAACAATAATCAAAAAACCCTTAAATCAAAAAAATATAAAAGATATTTAATGTTTAAAATAATTTCAAAAAAAAATAGGGCTGCAGAAATTATTTGTAATCTTAACAAAATTGACAATAAGCAATTAAAACAAATTAAATCAACACTTGATAAGTATGGAATGATTTATTTTCCAAAACAAAAACTTAGTTCCAAGAATTATCTTAATTTTGCAAAAAAATTTGGTAAACCAGCTAATTATCCAAGATTGAAAGGTTTGAATAAAAAATATCCTCAAATAACTGTTGTACAACGTAAATCTACTGACAAAGGGCCTAGCTTTGGTGAACAATTTCACACAGACTCCTCTTATACAAAAAAACCTCCTAGATACACGATGTTACTTTCAAAACTAGTACCTAAAAAAGGTGTTGCTAATACTGACTTTTCTTCGCAGTACTTAGCTTATGAAAAATTATCAAAAAATTACAAAAATAAGCTTAAAAAATTAAAAGGCATCTATTCTTCACATGGACCAATATCAATTACAACAGTTGAGAGAGAAAAAGAAAAAGGAAAAATATCTAAAGAACTGATTTCCAGACATAAAATAATAAGAACTATTAAAAATAAAAAAACTATATACTGTAGCCCAGGACACTTTTTAAAATTTAATACACATATGACTAAACAAAAAAAAGAACTAAAGAAATTCTTATTCAATCATCAGACAAAAAAAACCTTTCAATATTCATTAGAATGGGAAAAAGATCAGCTTGCTATTTGGGATAATAGAGCCATGCTCCATCAGGCTACCCCGTTTAAAGGTAATAGAATACTTCATAGAATAACAATACTTTAATAAAATGTATTCAATATTTCTTGGGTTAACACCTTTTATTTTTATCACACTATTTGGTTTTGTTTTTGGAAAACTTAAAATTTTTGATTTAGGTCATGCAAAAGTTTTAAATTTGTTTTTATTCTATGTAGCGGTCCCTGCCTTAATAATTAAATTTGTTGCTCAAAGTGAAATCGGTCAAGTCGATATAAAACAGATAGTTTCATATTTTTTAATGCAGGGAAGTCTTGGGTTTTTAACATTTTTATTAACATCAAAGTTTTTTAAAAGACCTATTCCAGAATCTATTATATGGGCATTGATGGTAGCACTATCTAATCATGTAACATTATTATTACCTATTACAAAAATCTATTTTGGAACTGAAGTAATTACTCAAGTAACAAGTATAATATTAATGGATGGGGTTATTTTATTATCTGTAATTGCTTTTTTTTTAGAACTTACAACTAAAAAAAATATTCGATTAGCTGTATTTATAAAGAACATAGTTCTTAATCCAATGATATTTTCAATCTTAATTGGTCTTTTACTATTTGTGTTTGAGATAAATATCGATGATACGCCAATAGACTACGTTCTTTCTGTTTTGGCAGCTTGTGTTTCTCCTATAGGACTTTTTGCAATTGGTATCACATTATCTTTTTACACACATAAAGTTATTAATAAACTAACTGCTTCTGTATCTATATTGAAATTAGTAGTTTCCCCAATCATCCTCTTGATAATCGGATTTATCATATTTGATGCTGGACAACCTGAAAAAATTCCTGGTGCTTTTTTTGTTAGTGTTGCACCATGTGGTCATACAGCTGTCGTATTATGTTCTGCCTATAATGTAAGTCCTGAAAATATAATAAAAGCTTTATTTATCTCAACTTTTGCATCATTTGCCACCATATTTTTTGCTATTCAATATTTAACAACTTAAGTTAATTAATATTATCTAAGATTTTATTAGCACATTCTTTTGTATTGCTATCACCATCTAGATCTTTAGTTCTATTTTGTTTTTTTAGCAAAGTTTTTTCGATTGAACTTACTATTCGTGTGGCAGCTTCTTTTTCACCTAAATAATCTAACATCATAGCGCCAGACCAAATTTGACCTATTGGATTTGCAATACCTTTTCCAGCAATATCAGGTGCTGATCCATGAACAGGCTCGAATAAAGAAGGATGTTTATTTGTTGGGTTAATATTTCCTGATGGAGCTATACCAATTGTTCCCGTACATGCTGGACCCAAATCGGATAAAATATCTCCAAATAAATTTGATGCTACAACAACATCAAACCACTCTGGTGTTAAAACAAATCTTGCAGCTAAAATATCGATATGAAATTGATCTGTTTTAATCTCAGGAAAATCTTTTTTATTTTCATAAAATCTTTGGTCCCAGTATGGCATTGTTATAGAAATACCATTTGATTTTGTGGCATTAGTTAATTTTTTTCTATCTCTTGTTTTTGCTAATTCAAATGCAAATTTTTGAACTCTATCTATTCCATGTTTTGACATTATAGTTTCTTGTATAACAATTTCTCTTTCAGTATTTTGATACATTTTTCCACCTACCGAAGAATATTCGCCCTCAGTGTTTTCACGCACTATCATCATATCTATGTCACCAGGTTTTTTATTTGCTAAGGGTGCATTTACTCCTTCAAATAATTTTACTGGCCTTAAATTGATAAATTGATCAAATTCTCTTCTAAACTGTAGTAGGGAACCCCATAAAGTAATATGATCTGGGTATTTATCTGGCATACCTACTGCACCAAAAAATATTGCATCATGATTACCAATTTGTTGTTTCCAATCATCAGGTAGCATTTTTCCATGCTTTTCATAATAATCACATGATGAAAAATCAAATTCATCTATCTTTAATTTAAATTGATGTTGATTTGCTACTTCTTTAAGTATTTTTAAAGCTTCTGGAACAACCTCTTTTCCAATACCATCTCCAGCAATTGAGGCGATTTTGTATTCTTTCATCCTTACTTAGTAAAGGTATCGTTAAATTGTTTAGCTACTCTTACAAAAGTAGTACATTTACTAAGTTGTTTAAGAGAAGGGGCTCCCACATAAGTACAGCTACTTCTGACACCACCAAGAATATTATTTATCGTATCTTTAATTTTTCCTCGATATTTAATTCTCACTGTTCTACCCTCACTACTTCTATAGTCAGACAAACCCCCGTAATGTTTCTTATTTGCTATGTCAGAACTTGATCCGTAAAATTCTATAAATTTATGACCATTTGATTTTATTAGCTTACCTTCACCTTCATCGTGACCAGCAAACATTCCCCCAAGCATCACAAAATCTGCACCTCCACCGAAAGCTTTTGCGACATCGCCCGGACAAGTACAACCTCCATCAGCAATTATATGTGCCCCTAAACCATGGGCAGCATCAGCACATTCAATGACAGCACTTAACTGAGGGTAACCAACACCTGTTTGAATTCTTGTAGTACAAACACTACCTGGTCCAATTCCAACTTTTACAATATCTGCTCCTGATAATACTAATTCTTGCGCCATATCAGCTGTTACCACGTTACCAGCAATAATAGTTTTAGTAGGATATTTATCTCTTACAGATTTTAAAAATTTACTAAAGTGTTCAGAATAACCATTAGCAACATCAATGCAGATAAATTTTATGAAACTATATTCTTTTAAAATTTTATCTAAATTTTCAAAATCTTCTTTTTTTATTCCTATACTTAAAGCAATATTTGGATGAATAGATTTTATTTTTTTGAATTTTTTAATTTTTTGAATGTTATGCTGTTTAGTTAAACAAGTGATCATTCCGTATTCAGAAAGCTTTTCAGCTACACCAAGTTCACCAACACCATCCATATTTGAGGCCATGATAGGAATTCCAGACCATTCATTATTACTATACTTAAATCTATAAGTTCTTTTTAGATTTACATCTTTACGACTTTGAAGAGTACTTCTCTTAGGTCTAAAAAGTACATCTGAGTAGTCTAATTTTAGTTCTTCTTCAATTCTCACGAGTCCGAATTTATACAGGGGCTCAAAGCAAATTCAAATTAATTATTAATATTGATGAAGCGTTTTCATTGGCTTTAATTTAAAAAATACATATTATTAGGCATGTTTAATGGTTTTAAGACAAAGTACGTAAAGGTAAAAAAGGGCAAGGTTTTTTGTAGAGTTGGTGGTGAAGGTCCACCATTACTTTTACTACACGGATATCCACAAACACATTTAATGTGGCACAAAACAGCCCCTGAGTTATCTAAAAGATTTACAGTGGTTGCTGCAGATTTAAGAGGATATGGAAATAGTCTTGCTCCAGCATCAGATAGCAAACATTACAACTACTCAAAAAGAGAAATGGCAAGTGACATGAAACAGATGATGATAAAATTAGGGTTTAACAAATTTTTTGTTGCAGGACATGATAGAGGTGGAAGAGTTGCTCACAGGTTAGCAAGAGACCATAGAAAAAATATAATAGCTCTTAGTGTTTTAGATATTTGTCCAACATTAGATATGTACGAACTAACGACGAAAGATTTCGCAAAAGCTTACTTTCATTGGTTTTTTTTAATACAACCAAAATGGTTACCTGAGAAAATGATAATGAGCGATCCACGTAAATGGATGAAAAGTTGTTTAGATAAATGGTCAGGTAATCACAAATTTGGAAAAGTTGAAGAAAATTATTTAAAATGTTTCAAGCAACCAAAAAGAATTCATGGATCTTGTGAAGATTATAGGGCGTCTGCGACTATTGATTTGGATCATGACAAACAAGATAGAAAGAAAAAACTAAAGATTCCAGTCCAAGTGTTATGGGGAAGCAAGGGAGTAATTGGAAAGCAGTTCAAACCATTAAAAATTTGGCAAAGATATACTGAAAAAAAAGTTATAGGTTATCCTATAAACTCAGGTCACTTCATTCCAGAGCAAAACCCAAAGGCAACTATTAAACATTTAACTAATTTTTTTTTAAGAAAATTAAGTAATTAGCCTTACTTGATGTGATCAATAATCGCGCATATCATTCTTGATAATATTAAATTCACCTTTAAATATAGCTAATGTCTTCTTTACTTAAAAATTCAGAATTAATTTCAGAAAAAGCAGATAGCATTGTTTCTGAAACTCTAAATAATTGTGATGATGGTGAGCTTTATATAGAGGATACAAAATCTGAGACAATTGTATTAGATGATAACAAGATTAAAAGTTCAAATTATACATCTGACTTAGGTTATGGTTTTAGAGCTGTAACAGGTGATACAGTTGCTTATTCTCATTCAAACGAAATTTCTGAAAAATCATTAAAAAATTCTAGCGAAAATCTTAAGTCAACTTTAAAAAATAATAGCGGAACATATAATTCAGAAATTAAAAAAACTAATCAGAAGCTTTATAAAGATGTTGATCCAATTGAGAGCAAGTCAATGAAATCAAAAATAGAATTACTTAATAATATGAATGAATATGCCAGATCAAAAGATAGTTCAGTTAAACAAGTAACAGCCAGTCTTCTGGCAGAAAAGAAAAACATAGAGATCTTTAGATCTGGAGGAGAATTATTATCAGATAACAGACCATTAGTTAGAATAAATATGTCAGTAATGGTTGAAAAGAATGGCAGAAAAGAAACTGGTGTTTTTGGTATTGGTGGAAGACAAGATTATGATGAATATCTTAAAAATGATAATTGGAAAAAAGTTTGCGATGAAGCTTTTAGAATTGCAAGTACAAATATAGAGAGCAAACCTTCTCTTGCAGGAGAAATGAAAGTTGTTCTAGGACCTGGTTGGCCTGCAATTTTAATTCATGAAGCTGTAGGTCATGGACTAGAAGGAGATTTTAATAGAAAAAAAACTTCAGCTTTTCATGATTTAGTTGGTAAAAAAGTTGCGAGCGATGGAGTTACAATAATCGACGACGGAACATTAGATAATAGAAGAGGTAGTTTAAATATTGATGATGAAGGAACGCCAACAGAAAGAACAGTTTTAATTGAAAATGGTATCTTAAAAAATTTCATGCAAGATAGACTAAATGCAAGACTTATGAATACAAAATCAACAGGAAATGGAAGAAGAGAGAGCTATAAACATGTCGTGATGCCTAGAATGAGAAATACGATAATGTTAGGTGGATCAAACACCCAAGAAGAAATGATTAAGTCAGTAGATAAAGGTATTTTTGCTGTAAGTTTTGGTGGTGGTCAAGTTGACATTACCTCTGGAAAATTCGTTTTTAACTGTACAGAAGCTTATGAGATTATAAATGGAAAAATTGGATCTCCAATTAAAGGAGCTACTTTAATTGGTGATGGACCATCTTCTTTAAAAGAAATTTTAATGGTTGGAAATGATATGATGTTAGATCCTGGCATTGGAACATGCGGTAAAGCTGGACAGGGTGTACCAGTGGGTGTTGGACAACCATCTCTACTTATCAATAATATGACTGTTGGTGGAACTCAACTATAATAAAATGATTAAAGATCAAGAGTATCTAAAAAAAATTGCAGATATATGCCTTAGTAAGTCAAAAAAATTAGGTTCATCTGATGCAAATATATTAGTGCAAAGTTCTGTTTCTGAAAATGTAAATGTAAGGAATAAAAAACTTGATGGATCTGAAAGGTCTGAAAATCTTGGAGTAGTCCTTACAACTTATTTAGGTAAAAAAAAGTCCTCAATAGCCTCATCAAATCTTAAAGAAAAAAATTTAGATGAGCTTGTAAATAGATGCATTGAAACAATGAAGATTACACCTGAGGATGAATATAATTCATTACCAGATAAAGACCTCCATTTTAAAGGATTAAAAGACTTAGACTTGTATGATGAAACTCATTTAAGCAATGAAGACAAGATTAATTATATAAAAGAGGCAGAAGAGGAAGCTTTTTCAAATGATAAAATAATAAATACTAATGGATCTGGATTTGGTGAGAACAAATCAAATTTTTTATTAGCCAATTCAAATGGATTCGCTGATGGATATAAAACTTCACAATTTACTGCATACTGTGAAGTTGTTTCAAAAAGCAATGGAAGCATGGAAAGAGATTATGAATATACAAGTAAAAGGTTTTATAGTGATATTTTGAAACCTAAACAACTAGGATCTATTGCAGCGGAACATGCAGTAAAGAAATTAAATCCAAAAAAAATAAAAAGTGAAAAAATTAGTCTAATATTTGATAAAAGAATATCAAAAAACTTTCTATCTATTTTTGCAAGTGCAATATCATCAAGTGCAATAGCAAAAGGAACAACATTTTTAAAAGATAAATTAAATCAACAAGTTTTTAACTCTGAAATAAATATATTAGATCACGGTAATATAAGAAAAGCCAATGGATCTCGTTACTTTGATAGCGAAGGTATAGCTGTAGTTAACCTTGATTTGATAAAGAACGGTATTCTCCAAGACTATTTAATTGATACTTACAATGGCAAAAAAATAAATAGAAAATCTAATGGTAGGGCAAGTGGAACAACAAATTTATATTTTCAAAATGGATCAAAAACATTTGAAGATCTAGTAAAATCAGAAAATAAAATCTTGTATATTAAAGAAACTATTGGACATGGTACAAATATTATTAACGGTGATTATTCTGTAGGAGCATCTGGCATGATGATTGAGAATGGAGAGTTTTCATATCCAGTAAGTGAAATTACAATTGCTGGAAACTTAAATAATATTTTTAAAAATATAACGTTAGCTGATGATCTAGAATTTAATTATGCAACGAATTCACCGACAATGATGGTTGAAGGTATGGTTGTAGGTGGAAAATAATTTCTAAATGAAAAAAATAATAACCATTTTTTTTGCAATTTTTTTTATTACCAACTCATCAAACTCTAATGAATACGAAATAAGATTAAATAACTTATTTGAAAAATTAAAAATTCAAAACCACTCAATTGCAATTGATACAGAGATGAAAATTTGGGATATTTGGACAAAACATCCCACTAATCAAAATTTAACTTCTTTGCTATCAAGAGGAACAAAATTTATGAATCAAGAGCAATATTTAGTTGCTGTAGATATATTCACAACAGTAATTAAAAAAGATCCTGCTTGGGCAGAAGCTTGGAATAAAAGAGCAACTGTCTTTTATTTAATGGGCAAATATCAAGATTCTCAAAATGATATAGACAAGGTATTAAAACTAGAGAAAAGACATTTTGGAGCATTATCAGGACAGGGTCTCGTTCAAATTAAGTTAAAAAATTACGAAAAGGCTTTAAAGAGTTATGAAAAAGTGAAAGAGATTTATCCGTCCATGAGGTCACCACAAATAATGATACCACAGATTAAAGAGTTAATTAAAAATCAATCTGTGTAAATGAAAAAACTACTAATAATATTTTTTATTAATATTTTTGCAGTTAATTCCGCTTATTCTGCAGAAGAAGTCCTTACTTCTTTAAAAGAGGGAGGAAAAATAATTTTTATTAGACATGCGCTTGCACCAGGGAATGGAGATCCAGAAAATTTTGATTTAAATGATTGTTCTACCCAAAGAAATTTAAATCAAAGAGGAATTGAACAGTCAAAATTTATTGGAAGTATATTTAATAAAAACCAGATTAAAATTGAAAATGTCTATTCAAGTGAATGGTGCAGATGTATAGATACAGCTAAATTTGCTTTTAAAAATTATCAAATATTTAGCGCACTAAATTCTTTTTATGATATTAGATTTGAAGCAAATGAAGAGAGGCAAATAACTCAACTAAAAGAATTCGTCAATCAATGGAATGGTAAAGAAAATATAATTTTTGTTACTCATTTTGTTGTTATATCTTCAATGCTAAATATAGGGACCTCTTCAGGAGAAATAGTAATAACCGATAAGAATTTAAATATTATTGGATCAATTGATACTTTGTAATATATTAACTTAAAATTTATGAAAACAATATTTATTATAGGATCAAAAAAGTATACTTTAAAAT